>JBPCKA010000048.1:0-27577 GCA_051004735.1 Euzebya sp.
AGCCGGTCTGGGACCGAACCCGCCGTTCCAACTCACCGCGTTGAGACTCTGACACCGTCACCGCCCTGATCCGATTCGCCATGCCCCATTCTCGCACAACCCTCCCGAATCACAAAGGAACTTAATCAACGGCCCACTAGGGTTCAAGCCCTGTACACCCTGCAACGCACACCGGCGAGCGGACCGCCGCACGTCCGCCCCGCGGTCTGGCGAGATTGTGAGGCAGATGCCTCAGCTGCCCGGATGTCAGCTCCTGGGTTCGAATCCCCGCATCCCGACCATCACTCTGGAGTCTCCACCCCTCCCAGTACGGTTCAGAACCAACCCAGGGCAGCTCGGCCCGTCTTTTTGGTGGCGCCAGGCCGCACCCTGGCCCGGCGTGCGGCCCTCAGGACATCACTCCGAGTCACATGCTGCCGGTCCCAGCGCCGGCTAATGGCCCGTTCTAGGTTCCTCCTCCACAAACGGCTCATGTGGCATTTGGGTGTCACAAGTCTCTTTAGCACCCTCACAAACCCCTTCTGAACTGCACTTATACACAGAACACTCCAGACCTGGGGGACCGGAGATCCAGGGTTCAAATCCCTGCATCCCGACCATCACGAAGGCCCTGCGAGGCGGCACAAACGCCGATGAGCAGGGCCTTTGTCGCGTTATGGCACTTATCTGGCCGCACAGGCCTCACTGGTTCCTCAGCGAACAGACGTACGCTTTCTGCGCGTTTTCGGGCGTCTGACCCAGGTGTCATTTTGGATGTCACAAATGGATAGTCTGCGCACCCTTATCCGCTCGTCCGAGGGCTTGGCACCGCCTTGCTCAACTGGACGATCAGGGACCCTTGCGATTAATTAAGGGCCGCACATGCCAACCGCGGACGGATTCACCCGATACAGCGTCATCAACCGGTCCAGTCAACCGCGACGCGCGCGGCGTCCGTTTGAGTGTCGGCTTCATCGGGCCGAGGGGCGACCGACTCGCGCGTCGACACCAGGGGATGGCCATGGTCTCACCAGCAACGGTGATGTTACTGTGTACTGCGTTACGCGTACATCAGAACGAGTAGGGAGGGACATGATGGACTCCACGTTCACGTTCCGGGTCGATGAAGATCTCAAGGCGGACTTCGCCGCAGTCGCCGACGCCCAAGAGCGCACCTCCGCCCAGCTCCTCCGCGTGCTGATGCGCGATGCGGTCCGACGCTGGAACAACGATCAGGCACACGATGCGTGGTTCCGCGACGAAGTCGAACAGGCCATGGCCGAAGCCGCCGACGGCACGGTTCAGCGCGTCCCCCACGATCGGGTCATCTCCAGCTGGCGTCAGCAACGAGCCGACTTGGAGCAGCGTCCAGTCGACCGGACCGCGTGAGGATCGAGTGGCTGCCCGAGGCCGAACGCAATCTCACCGCGCAGCTCGAATGGGTCGCTGAGCACAACCCGTGGGCGTCTATCGACATGGGCGATGCCATCTTCAGCGCTATCGACCGTCTGGCGAACCATCCCGCGATGGCCCGGCCGGGTCGTGTCGCTGGCACCCGGGAACTCGTCGTCCTGGGCACCCCGTACGTCGTGGTCTATCGCATCGAAGCTAACGCGGTGGTCATCATGCGCATCCTCCATGGGGTGGTTCCGTCGACGGGCAGGGTGGCGAGTTGTCGCTTGAGCTTGCGGAGCGCCTCGAGCTTGCTGGCCCGCGTCAGCAAAGGGTCGTCGTCGGGGCCTACGGCGCGAAGTCCATCCAGGGCGATTATTGCCGGGGGGATGCAGTCCCTTCTCCTTGCGATCCTGCTGCCGGACCAGGGCCTTCACGCCTCGGCCAGACAGGCGGCAGCCAGAGCAGGTCGTCGAACATCCAGTGATCCCAGACGACCATCCACGAGGAGTCCCGCTCGTGGCAGTGTCCGCCCCGTCGAAGCACGCGAACGGGTCGCCCGACCTGGGACGTATCGGTAGACGGGCTCGGCTCCGCTGGGTGCGGTCTCCCGCGCAGTCCCACGACATGTCGGTTCCAGACCGATACGGCCAACCCGCTGTGCTGCATTGCCGCAATGCCGCTTGACCGCTACCGTGGAGGCATGACGGACGGTCGTTTCCATGGTTTCGTGTCCCTGCAGAGCCGGGGAACCATCGCGGTGCCCAAGGCCCTGCGCGAACGGCTGCACCTGGATGCACCCGGCGCCCAGGTCGAGCTCATCGAACGTGAGGACGGGGTCGTTGAGATGCGCGGCCACCTGCCCGTCCCGGCCGACCAGAAGTGGTTCTGGACCGAGCGGTGGCAGAAGATGGAGGCGCAGGCGGACGCCGACATCGCAGCCGGTGATGTCACGACCCACGAGTCGGTCGACGAGTTCCTCGACAGCCTCTAGTGCACTACGAGGTCACGGCCTCCGCACGTGCGGACATCCGACGGCTGAGCCACAGCGACCGCGAGGCGTTCAAGGCCGCCGCGAAGACATTCAGCGCCGCAGCCGACCGGGTCGTCATCGAGCATGACAGCGGTTGGCCGGTGGCCCTCCGGGTCAAGCGGGTGCCCGGCAGCAAAGGCGTGTGGGAGATGACCTGGCCGTTCTCCGGTCCCGACGGCCGGGCGACGTGGGAGTGGACGACGGTCGAGGTCGACGGCACCGCACATCCAGCGATCCGGTGGCGACGCGTCGGGGACCACCGGATCTTCAAGAGTCCTTGACGGCGTGGGCCGGAACGGCGCTGCTGCTCGAGGCCGATGTGCAGGTGGGAGCGCTGCGCCTCGCCGGTGGCGTGGCCGCGATCAGCCAGGCCGTGCAGGACGCGCTGGTCGCCGCCCTGGGGTAGGTCCGGCCGCCGAGCCGGGCCTCAGGCACCAAGCTCCCAGGTCGTGCCGGTCGGCGTCAGGCGGTACACGTCGTAGGCGTGCAACGCCGCCAGGTCGGGGGCCTCGGCGGCCCGCCGGCTCCACTCGTGGTCGACCGCCGACCAACGGCCCGGCGGGGCGCCGCGGTGCCGGGCGTACAGGTCGACGTGGACCGGGTGCACCTCGTCCTTGCGCAGCCCGGCGGCGACGTGCCCTTCAGCTCCGACACCATATCGCCGACGGCCTCGCGCCACTCCCCCACCACCGAGCCGGCCAGCCGGGCGAGGAAGCCGGGGGTCTTCACCGCGGACCGGATGCCCGACGTGGGGCCGCGGTTCTGCCGGAACAGCGCGATCTCCTGGTCGCGCCAGGTGCCCAGCTCGGCGATCAACTGGGGGATCTCCGAACGCCAGGCAGCCGGTCACCCGTTACGCCCGCAGCGGGTTCGATCCGGTGAGGCCGAGCAGTTCCGCGCTCGTGTAGAGCCGGCTCGGTCGGCCGCGGCCCGTCGGCTGCACGGTACCGTGCTCGACGAGGACGCCGGCATCGACCAGATCGCGCAAGGCGGCGTTCGCTGACTTCAACGGGATCGCGAGTTCCGAGGCCACCGTCGAGCCCGTTAGGACGAGGTATCGCGGCAGGAGGTCGAGAGCGCGCCACGCCGCCGCGTTGCTTCGTAATCGCGTGGTGCCCTCCCGTGGCGCCGCGAGTCGCTCGCGCCACTCGCGCTCGAGCTTCTCGACCGACGCGACGAGCTCCTGTTGCACGCGTCCCGCTCCGGAAACGGCGTCCGCGAACCACCGGACCCACGCGTTGAGATCGCCCATGCGGAACAGCACCAGACCCGAGCCGTAGCCGCCCACGTCAGCGGCGATGCGCGCGCTCACCGGCGGCGGTGTCACCAGCGACAAGCGGCGGACGAGTATCCACGCGATGAGAACACGCCCGACGCGACCGTTGCCATCGGCGAACGGGTGGATGATCTCGAACTGCGCGTGCGAGATCGCGGCCTGGCTCACCGCGTCGATGTCGTCGCGATTCACGTAGGCGAGGAGATCGTCGAGCAGCGGGGGCACCTCTTTGGGCGGCGGCGTCACGAGATGCGCGTCAAACGGCGAGGTCCCGCCGATCCATCCCTGCTCGTCCCTGACAATGCCGACGTGGCGCGCCGGTGTCGGGCTCCCGGTCATCAGCGTCCGGTGCCAGCGGCACAGGTTCTGGGCGGTGAGGGGCCCAGCGTGAGCCTCCTCGAGAGCTTCGGTCACGGCGGCAAGGTTGGCGGCCACCCATGAAGCGGCCGTGGGGTCCGCATCGTCATCGGTCTCCGCGAGGACGATGTCGACCACCGGCGCGGTCACGCCCTCGATGAACGACGAGGCCACACCCTCTGCGCGCAGCATGAGCCGGGCCAGCGCGGCGAAGTCGTCTGGCATCGACTCGGCGCCGTGCTCGACGGCGGCCTGGGCCCGTGCCGCCCGCGCCACGGTCGCAGCGTCCAGCGCGAGGTCTCGGTCCGCGAGGCGCGTCGGCACGAACGCGCGCGTCCGGCGGCCACGCCACACGATCGGCACCTCAGCGCCGGCTGACTCCATTCCTCACCTTTCGTACGCTTGGAGTCGCAAGTGTATGTTATTGCCGTAGTCCGAACCCCAAGCGTTCATCGGGCCCTGGTTCGTCTTGCAGCAGGACCATCCGGAGGCTGGACCGAACCTTCGCACAGGACAGCTGACCTGCGGCTCCGCCGCGATCGTCCTGCTCAGCGACACACACTCCCTACAGGCGAGCCAACATTGTGAGCGGTGCCGCTTCGGTGCCGGCTAGGGTCAGGCTGAGGGCCGTCGACCACGACAGATGTCCAGCATGGAGGAACGGATGAGCCAACCCGACCCGGGACCCGACGGCGGCCCGGTGGCTGAAGGGTCTGGCGGTTACCTGCTGTCCAGCACCCCGGTGACCAGCTTGGACCTCTATGAGGCATCAGGTGGCAGGGATGGGTTGTGGGCCGCCTTGGACCGAGATCCCGCCGACGTGGTGGAGGAGGTCGCCCGGGCCCGCTTGCGTGGACGCGGCGGTGCCGGGTTCCCCACGGGCGTCAAGTGGCGATCGATCGTCCAGGCCGGTGTGGACGCCGACTGCCCGGTCTACCTCGTCTGCAACGGGGCCGAGGGCGAGCCCGGGACCTACAAGGACCGCTCGCTGATCACCCACAACCCCTACCAACTGCTGGAGGGCATCCTCATCGCGCTGCACGCCATGGGCGGCGAGGCGGCGTTCATCGGCATCAAGGCCCGGTTCACCGACGAGCGCGAACGGCTTGCGGACGCCATGGCCGAGATGCGCGCTGCCGACTGGGAGGGGATCGATCGCGTCCAGGTGGTGGTCGGCCCCGACGAGTACCTCTTTGGTGAGGAGAAGGCCATGCTCGAGGTCATCGAGGGCAAGCTGCCGTTGCCGCGGATCCTGCCGCCGTTCATGACCGGTCTGTTCGCCACCATGGAGCGGCCCAACCCCACGGCCGCCAACAACGTCGAGACGCTGTCCCACGTCCCTCACATCCTGGCGAAGGGGGCTGATTGGTTCCGCGCGCGTGGCACCGAGGAGTCGCCGGGAACGATGCTCTTCACCGTCATCGGTGACGTGGCCCGGCCGGGGGTGTATGAGCTGGCGATGGGCACCTCGCTGCGCACCCTCGTGATCGACGTCGCCGGCGCCACCGACATCAAGGCGATCTACTCGGGGGTGTCCAACGCGGTCATCCTGCCCGACGTGCTGGACCTGCCCATGGACTTTGAGTCGTTCAGAGATGCGGGCACGGGTCTGGGCAGCGGGGGCTTCATCGTCTACGACTCCTCTCACTGCATGGTGAAGGTGGCCGCGACCATGGCGCAGTTCCTGGCGATCGAATCCTGCGGCCAGTGCCTGGCTTGCAAGCTGGGCACGACGGAGATCGCGGCCCGCCTGACCAGCATCGACCGGGGTCAGGGGACATCCACGGACATCGAACAGGTCCGCCGCCGGTCCACCAGCGTCACCGATCTCGCCCGTTGCGGGCTACCTGTGGGCGCACAGGTCCTCGCAGCGACCGTGGAGGTCTTCGCCGAGGAGTTCGCAGACCACCTCGGACGGCCATGCACGTCGACCGCGCCGGCGGTCGTGCCGAAGATCGAGCACATGCAGATCGGCACTGGCGCCGTCACCCTGGACCGGGCCTACTACCGCAAGCGCGATGACTGGTCCTACGCCCCGGAAGGGGAGCGGGGCACCGACAGCGTCCTGACGGTCATGGACAGCCACGCCCCGGCGGATCGCCCGGACTGAGGTGCTGACGGTGCGACCCACGTCTTCCACCCGGATGGTGCCGGTGGCCAACGCCTCCTTGGATACCTCACGCCACCATGGTGCCCACCGGTCCTTGTTGACGTTTTACGTCCGCCGCAGTGCCGCCAGCGACCATCCTTGGGCAGGTTCCAGACGGCCGCCCAACAGTTGCCTCTCCCACTTCGCCAGTTCGAGGTCGGCTTTGATGTAGGCGAGCATCCGGGTGTGTGCCACCCTGGCCGCCCCAGCGAAGGATGCCAGGTGGCGGGTTTGCATAGGGGTGGGGTCCAGGGCGTAGCGGTACGCCTGCACCACCTCCGTCTGCTCGAACATGGGTTCACGATACGAGCAGGGTGAACTCAGCCAAGCCACATCGCATGCAGACGCTGACGCCTGATGAAGATCGCCGATCAAACAGGCAACTGCACGTGACCCCTTGCGAGAGCCCGCCAACGACAGGTCCGTGCAGGGGAAGGACGTCATCGACCACCGAGTGGTCTGGCTTCCCGAAGTTCCTGCGCTAGAGGTCGGCCTTGGACTGGGGCTGGGGTCGCGGCCTTCAGCGCCTCGGCCGTGCCGGCACGGTCCGGAACACGGTTCGTGACAGCCTGCCCGGGCCCGGTGGACAGGCGTCGCCCGACCTGGTCCCCTTCGACGACGCGCGGCCGAGGTGTTGTACTGCACCGTCGACGTCGCCCACCGGTTGGCCTGATCGACTCGACGACCTGCCGTGGCTCAGCCGACGAGCCGCTCGTCGGCCTCCCGTAACCGCTCGACCACCGACTCGAGCACCTTGCGGGTGAACCCGGGCACGTCGCTGAGGAGGGCGTTGAAGTCGGCGACGTGCATGGCGAGGAGCTGGCACGACTCGACCGCGGTCACCGTGGCCGTCCGGGGCTGCTGGTCGATCAGGGACATCTCGCCGATGACGGCCCCCTCCCCCAGCGTCGCGAGTTCCTTGCCGTCACGCTCGACCTTGGCCGACCCGGCGGTGATGATGTACATCCCCTGACCCCGCTGCCCCTGAGTGGCGAGGACCTTGCCCGCCTCAACCGACGTCTCATCGACCCGCTGGGCAACCCGTCGCAGATCGTCGTCGTTGAATGCGCGGAAGAGGCAGACCTCGGCCAGCCTCTGGACCTTCGCGTCTGGCTGCTTGCGGAACATCCTGCTTCCTCTGGTCGTGCGGTCGGCTGAGTCTAGGCCCCGCCGCGAGCGCCCGTCCACCCCCACCCCCACCCCGGAGCCCGTGTCGTCTGGCCTGCGCCTTCCGCGAGTCGGACGACACCGGTCAGTGGCCGTGCAGGCTTGGCAACGCGGGTTCAGGACCGGACCTGCACGGGTCTGGGGTCGCAAGGCGCGGCCACCTGCACGGTGTCGGGTAACAGATCATCACCCGGCTCACCGACCGCATCCGCGCACACGTGCAACTGCAGTGGCTGGCCCTGCTGCTGCTGCGCGTGGCCCAGACCACCGTGGACGGCACCTGGCGCAACATCCGCGACGAACTGGACCGGCTGCACCTGGTCACCCTAGCCACCGCGCTCTCTACCGCCTGCTGCATGACATCCCGAATGGCGGTTCGAGAACTCATGCTCCTGTCGTGACTCACACGCAGGAAGACGGCAGCACCCTGAGCGTCAGGCGACTGCACGTACCGGATAGCCTTGAACCATGACGGCGAGGACGCGGTACGCGAGCACCGGCACGCCGCGGTCGCCTATCAGGTGACGGGGGCCGGACAGGTTGATCTCCTGATCATTCCGGGCTTGATCTCGCACCTGGAGTTGGACTGGGCTGATCCTGACGACGCACGTTTCTACCGGCGACTTGGGTCGTTCTGCCGGCTGATCCGAATGGACAAGCGGGGAACCGGCTTGTCTGACCCGGTGTCGACCGTGCCAACTCTCGAGGAGCGCATGCACGACATGCTCGCGGTGCTCGATGCCGCCGGTTCCCAACGAGCATTCGTGATGGGGATGTCTGAGGGCGGGCCCGTTGCTGCGTTGTGTGCCGCGACACACCCCGACCGCATTGCGGGTCTGATTCTGTATGGCACCTTCGTGAACGGCCGTGAGCTTCCTGAGGAGATCGGCCAAATCCTGGTTCGAGCGATCGAGCACTGGGGAGCGGGGCACATCATCGACCTGTTGGGACCGTCTCAGGCGAACAACGAGGTCATTCGACGGCAGATTGGAAGCTACGAGCGAAGCGCGGCCAGCCCGGGCATGGCCAGGGGACTGCTGGAGGCCTTGCAGCACATTGACGTTGAGCCCATCCTGCCAACGATTCGCGTACCGACGCTCGTGTTGCACCGCCGTGACGAGATCATTCCGATTTCGGCCGCTCGCAAAGCTGCCGAACTGGTTCCGGGGGCGACCTTCGTTGAATTGGAAGGCGCGGACCACTGGCCGACCATCGGGGACTCCGACGCGATTCTGCGTGAGATCGAGAAGTTCGTGACGGGACGTCAGCCGTCGGGATACGCCGAACGAGCCCTCGCCACGGTTCTGTTCATCGACATCGTTGGGTCAACGGCTTTGGCGGCCTCGCTTGGCGACAGCGAGTGGCGGAGACTGCTCGAGCGTCACGACCAGATCGTTCTTGAAGCGATTGGGAACCAGCGCGGTCGATGGATCAAGAGTCTTGGCGACGGTCATCTCGCCGTCTTCGACGGACCCGCGCCAGCGATCTCGGCCGCTCGAGCGGTTCGTGACCGCTTGAGCGAACTTGACCTCGAAGTCCGGGTCGGTGTCCACACCGGCGAGTGCGAACTCACTGAGGACGACGTGGCGGGGATGGCGGTGCACATCGCCGCTCGGGTGAATGCCCTCGCGGAGCCAGCCGAGATTCTCGTCACGTCGACCATCGTCGATCTCGTTATCGGTTCCGGGCTCACCTTCGTTGATCGAGGAGAGCGGACATTGAAGGGTGTTCCAGGTCGTTGGCGGTTGCATGCCGTGGCTGAGGACAGTGCCCCGATGACCGTTGGTGACCGTCGTCAGCTTCGAATGCAGGATCGGGCGCTTCTCCGACTGGCCGCCCGTGCTCCGGCCGTGCCGCGAACTCTTGCCCGCATCGCCGCTCGCTTCGATCGAACTAGCTGACAGCAGACGGCCCAGGTGAGGTGGCGATCGCGAACCGACACCGGGTCATCGAGTTCGGTCAGTCGCTCGCGACCTACAAGGCGCGAGGCAGCTCCGAATGGGGGTTGCGCAAGTTCATGCAGACCCGGTCGCGGGGTCAGGCGGCGTTCTTGTACTCGTTGATGAGGCCGTGTCGGGTTCGTGGCGTCGCAGCGGGTTCATCAGGATAGCCTCGTCAATCGGTGTGGCCCCGCCGTGTAGGGGCGTTCGCGCCCTGTCTGTGAGTCTGTTCACACTGCAGCGGATGGCTCGATCAACAAACGGCAGCAGTCACGCCGGATCCAGCTCGAAGAGGGTCCACTCGCCGGGGATGCCCTTCAGCTCGTGGGTCCCGTGGGGGGCGAACTCGAGGCCGGATCCGAGCAGCACGTCGCGGACGGTGGAGGACACGAGTGTGGTGTGCGCTGTCGCCAGGCCGGTGACCCGGGCGGCGATGTGGACCGCGATCCCGCCCACGTCATCGCCGCGGACCTCGACCTGGCCGCAGTGGAGTCCTGCTCGCAGTTTTACCCCCAGCGGGGCCACCTCCCGGTGCAGCCGGCGGGCCGTAAGCACCGCTGCCTGCGGATCGGCGAAGGTCGCCAGGGTGCCGTCCCCGGTCGACTTGACGACCTCGCCCCCGAGCCCCCCGACAACGCGTTGGGCGAGGTCCTCGTAGGCGTCGAGCAGCGACCGCCACGCGCGGTCCCCGCTCGCGGCGGCGCGATCGGTCGAGCCGACGATGTCGGTGAACAGCACGGCAGCGAACTGCCGCCTCGGTGCTGCCTGAGGCCGCGACGAACCGATCAGGTGGCGCTGGATCTCCTCCAAGACGATCTCGGGGTGGCTGATGAAGGGGAGGTGGTCAGCGCCCGGCACCTCGACCAGCCGGGCGTCGGGGAGGTGGCGCGCGAGGTAGCGGCTCTGGTCGACCGCGACCATCCGGTCCCCGGTGGAGTGGACCAGAAGGGTGGGCACTCGCACCTCGTCGAGGACGGCGCGGATGTCGAGCTCGGCCATCATGCGCCCGTAGGCCTCCACCGCGTTCGGCGACGCTGCACGCCGCTCGAAGGTCGCCCACCGCTCCACGAAGAGTGGGTCATCGGCCCGGCTCGGTGCATGGACGCCGACGGACTTGCCGGTGCCCCAGAGCTCCACCGACTTGGCGAGGAAGGCCTCGAGCTGTTGCCGGGAGATACCGAACTCGGGGTCTTGTTCTGTGGCCAGCATTCGCACCCAGCCAGCGATCGAGACCACCGCGGTGACCCGGTCCGGTTCCCGGGCCGCGGTCAGCAGTGCCTGGGTGCCGCCCTCGGAGGCCCCGATCAACGCAGCACGCGCGGAGCCGACGGCGTCCATGACCGCCATGACGTCGCCGACGCGCTCCTCCCAGGACGACGCGTACTGGTGCTCAGGCACGCGGTCGGACTGTCCGGTTCCCCGCTTGTCGAACAGGATGAGCCGCCCGAGACCTGCGAGCTCCTCGAGGAACTCAGCGAAGCCGGGGACGTGCCATACCTCCTCAATGTCTCCGAACCAACCCGGGATCCACAGCACGTCGGACTCACCCTCGCCGACAGTGCGGTAGGCGAGGTGCACATCGCCGTTCTTGGCGTACCGGATGGGCCCCATACGAGGAGCCTGCCACATCCAGATACCTGGATGTGGTTCCCCGTCACGGTTGTCGACGAGTGACATGAAAAGCCGATTTCGTTAAGACTGCCCGATGGATCCCAAGCGGTTTGTGGATCAGGTGTTCGGTGATGTGGTGCGGACGAACGTCATGAAAGGGCCACCGGAGTCGACCGACCGCGTCAGCCTGCCGGGGCGATGTTCTGGTTGAGGTGGAAGAGGTTGTGCGGGTCGAACGTCTGCTTGATGGCGGCAAGGCGGGCGTAGTTGGGGCCGTAGTTGGCGCGGATCCGACCCTGGTCGTCCTCGGCCATGAAGTTGACGTACCCGCCCTCGCTGGTGTGCGGCTCCAGTGCCGCGTGGTACTCACGCACCCACCGGGTGTTGGCCTCGTTGTCAGCGGCGTCGGGCCACATGCCGGCGATGACCGGGGCGAAGTTCGCGTCGCGGTAGGCGAACGCGGTGGCTTCGACCGGCACGTCGTGTACGGCTCCGTCGATCGGGTACAGGTGCATCGTGGACTCCATCGCAGGCACCTTCGGGCCGTGCTCGAGGTGTGCCTCGATGGCGCCGTCGGTCAGCTCCGGGAGGAAGGCCGCCTTCCAGTAGTGCTGCAGACCCGCCGGCAGCAGTCCGTCGAAGGCGCTGTTGAGCGCCGGGTACGGCATGCGGCCGACGTGTTCGGCGACCGGCGTGCTGACGGCGCGCAGGTCGGCCAACAGCGACTCGCCGTCCTCGTCGCTGCCGTTGAAGCAGGAGACGACCAGCGCGAACGGCTCGCCGACGCGCTCCTCGGGGATGAACGGCAGGGGCGGAGCGATCTGGAACGCTGGGAAGGCGCCCATCGCCCTGGGTGCTGCCGCGATCCACTGGCGGTAGGTCTTGAGCAGCTCCTCGGCGGCGTCGAGTTCGAAGAACATCGGGCCGCCGTAGATCGTGTCGACCGGGTGCAGGTCGAACTCCATCTCGGTGACCACGCCGAAGTTGCCCCCACCCCCGCGCAGCGCCCAGAACAGGTCCGGGTGCTCGGTCTCGCTGGCGGTGACGAAGCTGCCGTCGGCCAGCACCACGTCGGCCGACCGCAGGTTGTCGATCGACAGGCCGTGCGCGCGAGCGAGGTAGCCGATGCCGCCGCCGAGCGTCAGCCCGGCGACGCCGGTGGTCGAGATAATCCCCCCGGTGGTGGCCAGTCCGAAGCTGTGCGCGGCGTGGTCGAAGTCGCCCCAGGTACAGCCGCCCTGGACCCGGGCGGTGCGGGCCTCGGGGTCGATCCGGATCCCTGTCATGGCGCTGAGGTCCAGGACAATGCCTTCGTCCACGGTGCCGAAGCCGGGGACGCTGTGGCCGCCGGCCCGGATGGCGAGGTCGAGCCCGCTCTCACGGGCCGCCGTCACGGCGGTGCGCACGTCGGCGACGTCGACAGCCTGCACGATCGCCAGCGGGCGCCGGTCGATCATGGCGTTGTAGACGGCACGGGCCTGGTCGTAGTCGGGGGACTCCGCAGTGACCACGTCGCCGCGGGTTGCCTCCAGGATCGTGAGTGCCGGTGTGCCGCTCATGGGTGTTCCGTTCGGTCGTCTTGGTTGGTAGAGGCGACGCTACGACGAGGGGTTGCTGCTCCACCTGACCAGATGTGGCTGGATCGGCGCGGATCTCGAAGGGGTCAGATCTGACCATGGAGCCAGATCCAGAACCCTGCGAGGCCCGGCCGTCCCTTGGCGTGGGCGAGGATCAGCCGAGCTTGGCCTTGGCATGCTCGCTGAAGGCGCGCATGTCGGCGACCGGTCCGATCTCGATGAAGACCGCCCCGCCGTCGGTGACGGCTGTGTGTCCCGCCGGCCAGAAGTAGACCTCGCCCGCGGTGGTCTCCTCCTTGGTCCCGTCGGCATGCACGAGCGTGATCGCGCCCTCCAGCACGATCCCCCAGTGGTCACTCGGACAGCGGTCGCCCGGCAGGCCCTCAAGCAACGGGCCCATGTCGGTGCCGGCAGGCACCCGCGCATGGCGGACCGCCATGTCCCCCCACTCGGTGTACCGGGTGACCAGCTCGCCCTGGTCGATCTCCAGTGGCATGTCGTCAATTTGATACTTCATATTCATGCTCCTCTTGTCATCCTCTTTCGAGGGCGCGGTCAGGTGCCGCTTGGGGCGACGCTACGACGAGGGGTTGCTGGTCCACCTGACCAGATGTGGCTGGATCGGCGGGAATCTTGAGGGGGTCAGATCTGACCATGGAGTGCGATCCCGAGGCCCGCTACGGTCGACAGATGGGCCCATCAGACTCGGCGAACGCTCCGGCGGATCCCGCCGGGGGGCCGACGGTGTTCGTGGGGCGCCGGGCAGAGTTCGCCCGCCTGGAGAAGATCTGGGCCGCGGTCGAGGACGACCGTCGGCAGGTCGTGTTCGTCGGCGGTGAGCCCGGCGTCGGCAAGAGCCGGTTGGTGGCCGAGGTGGCCCGAGCTCTCGCTGACCACGGGGCTGCCGTGTTCTGGGGTGCGTGCCATGCGGACTTCGACATCCCCTACCGGCCCTTCGTGACCATCCTCGAACAGGTGCTGGACGCTGCGGACCCAGAGGTCCTGGAGCGTGTGCCGCCATCGATGGCAGCCCCCCTGCTGCGCCTGACTGCGTCCGTCCGTCGCCACTGGCCCGAAGCCGCGGAGCCGCCAGCAGGTGGTCGCGAGTCGCGGCCGGTCCTGTTCGACGCGGTGCTCCGGGTGATCCTGGCGGCGGCCGAGGATCGGCCCGCGCTGCTGGTGCTGGAAGACCTTCACTGGGCGGGGGAGCCGACGCTTGCGTTGCTGACGCACATGGTCCAGTCGACGGCTGGGGAGCGGATCCTGGTCCTCGTCACACGCCGGACCACGGCGCCGGATCGGACCGATGCCGTGACCTTCGCCCTGGCAGATCTCCACCACCTCGCCGGTGTCCAGCGGCTCGATCTCGACGGACTGGACACCGAGGACGTTGCGGACTTCTTGATGTCTGCTTCCGGCGCCACGCGCGTGGCCGCACGGGCGGCTGCACCGGTGGTGCGCGACCAGACCGGGGGCAACCCGTTCTTCCTCCGCGAGTACTGGCAGGATCTCCAGGCTCGCGGCGGACTGGACGCGGTCCGTTCCCCCACAGCCCAGGCCCCGAGATCGGTCCAGGACGCCCTTGATCGCCGCCTGGCAGCCGTCGGGCGCTGCCACGCGACGGTCATCGAGATCGCTGCGGTCGCTGGGGACCTCATCGATCCGTCGATCGTGGCTCGGGCCTGCGATCTGGGAGCCGAGGCAGTTCTGGAGGGGATCGACTTCGGTCTGCGTGCTGGGCTGCTCGTCGCGGACTCGAGCCGTGAGGGCAGGTACCGGTTCGCGCACGCGCTCGCACGCCAGGCGGTGCTGGATCAGATGTCAGCCTCGAGCCGGGCCGCCGCCCATGTCCGGGTCGCCCAGATCCTCGAACTGTCCGGCAGTGAGGCGGACCCCTCGATCGTGGCCGAACTGGCACACCACTACCTGCAGGGACGTGCGCTCGGGCATGCCGGTAAAGCGGTGCACTACCTCGTCCTCGCCGCTCGTCAGGCCGAGCGCAGCATCGCCCACAGTGAGGCGGCCGCGCTGTACGAGCGGGCCGCACACCTCCACGCGGCCGAGGGACCATCGCGGGTGGGGCTGTTGTCGGCTGCCGGACGGTGCCACGTGCTCGCCGGTGACTTCGCCACCGCCCGGCGGCTGTACGAGGAACTCGCTACGTCCGAGGATCCCGAGGTGCGGCTGCGGGCAGCCGTCGGTCATGAGGAGGCGTCCTGGCGTCCCGGCGTCCACGGCCGGGCGTCGCTCGCACTGCTGGCCGAGGCGGTCGAGCGCGCGGCACTTCAGCCCGACGACCCGCTGTACATCCGTGCCCTGGCCGGTATGGGCCGGGCGGCGAGCTTCACCGGCGACGCCCAGCGGGCACGGGAGCTCGGCGAACGCGCACTGGCGCTCGCACGCTCCGGCGGGGACGACCAGCTCCTCGCGCACGCCCTCGGGGCGACACTGTGGCAGGGGATGACCCCCAGACTTGCTCCGGAACTCCTGGGTCGCGCCATCGAGCTCCACGAGATCGGATCGCGGCTCGGCGACGACGACCACCTCGGTAAGGCGGTCTTCTACCGCGCGATCTTCGGCTACATGACGGGAGACGCGCAGGAGTGGGCTCGTGCCCAACGTGACATGACCGCGCTTGCGACCACCGTCGGGCAGCCCTTCTTCCGGTACGTCGCGGGCTGTTGCCGCTACGCCCACCGGTTCTCCGTCGGTGAGTTCGAGGGGGCCGAGCACATCACCGGCTGGCTGGACGAGTTCGGCACGGAGTTCGACGGGGCCACCGAAGGGTCCTTCGGAGTTCAGCAGTTCATGCTGCGCCGGGTCACCGGTGGCCTGGACCAGGTGCGCGGCATGGTCGATGGCACCGAGGCCCTCGATGATCACTGGCTGCCTGGCCTGCTGGCCCTGTACACGGCCCTGGAGATGTGGGCGCCGGCGTCGCGGGTGCTGTCCCACCTGTGCGACCGGCTGGACGACCACCGATCCGTCAATGCCCAGTGGGGAGGGGTGCTCGCGTTCATGGTCGAGGCAGCGGTTCAGCTCGGTGACGCGCAGACGGCTGCCCGGCTGCGGCCGCTGGTCGCCGAGTACGCCGGCACGAACCTGATCGCCGGCCAGTTCGTGGCGGTGTTCGGGAGTGCGGACCGGTACCTGGCCGAGCTGGATTCCCTGTTGGGGGCCCCGTCCGCCGACCTGCACTTCGAACGAGCCCTGGCGATGGATCGACGGATGGGTGCCGTCACGCACCAGGTCGAGACGCTGGCTGCCTGGAGCCGTCACCTCGAGCGCGGCACCGGCGTGGAGGGCACGCCATCAGCTACGGCAGTGGCCGACGAGGCGCGGGCACTCGCCAGGCGGATCGGGCACCGGCGCGTCCTGTTCGACCTCGGCGCCGAGCCACCACCGACTCCGCCGCGTAAGGAACTTCCCGACGGGCTGACCGAGCGGGAACAGGATGTGCTCCGACGAGTCGCTGAGGGCCTGTCCAACCGCGAGATCGGCGAACGACTGTTCATCACCGCCAACACCGCGGCCAACCACGTCCGCAGCATCCTGAGCAAGACCGGTGCGGCCAACCGCACGACGGCCGCGATCTACGCCATCGAGCACGGTCTGCTGGCACCGAGAGCCGAGCCGGACCCCGAGGGCGTGGGGACTACAGCGGGGCGAACGACCCGTCCGGGGCCAGCTCGCCCGCCAGCTCCATGATCGCGTCAGCGGGCAGTCCCGCGCGGACCGCGGCGGCACGGATCGCTTCGACGTCGTCCGCCTCGTACAGGCAGAACGTCTTGCGCTTGTCCGCCGACAGGAACGACCGCAGCCATCGCACGCCGGACTCGTCGTTGATCCGGTTGATCTCCGTGGCCGTCTCGGGGGTCGCCTCGAGGCGTTCCGCGAACTGCCGTTCCACAATGAACACTGGCATCGCTCGGTCCCTTCTGCCCACTCACGTGGCGACACCCGACCAGCAAGAACGCTCGGATCGAATCCGCCGCATCACCATACGCCAACGCCCCTCCCGCGGCGTCATCCGATGTGTGCGCTTGTGCGAGGTCCGACGCTATGTAGTATACAAGTATGGCGAAACGTAAGATCACAGTGACGGTCGACGAACGGCTGGTGAAGTTGCTACGGGCCGACGACGTCGCAATGTCGTCAGTGGTGAACGAGTCACTGGTCCAGTTCTACGAGCGTCGGGCGCGGCGCGAGGCACTCGGGCGGATGCTCGATGACTGGAATGCCGAGCACGGGCCGATCTCAGAGCACGCTGAACGGGAGGCCATGGCCGCCTTCGACGAACTCGACGCGGTCAGTCGTGTAGGGGCGCCGTGACACTGCCACTGGTTCTGGACGCCGAAGGCCTGTCCTCGGTCGCCTCCGCGCGGCCACCGGACGGTGTCCGGGCGCTGCTCCGCGAGGCGCATCGACGGGACCGCGATGTCATAGTCCCGGCAGTCGTGTGTGCCGAGATCTGCCGCGGCGCGGCGCGCACGCGCCAGGTCGAGGTGGCCCTGGGACGACGTGGCGGTCGTGACGACGATCGTCCCGCCGTGGCGATCGTCGTCGGCGACCTCGCGGTGGCGAAGGGGGTTGGCGCCATTCTTCATGCTTCAGACGCGGGGTCAGAAGACCTGGCCGATGCTCATGTCGTGCAGGCATGCGTGTCCGCCGGGGGTGGACTTGTGGTGACAGCTGACCCTGATGACATCCGTCGGCTGGCCGAGGCCGTTCCAGGCATCCGGATCGTCACTCGCTCGCCCTAACACGGGGCGGTCATGCCTACCCCGGCCTGTACCAGGGCATCACGGTGGCATGTTCGTTCCCCGACACCGGCTCGTCGGCGAACCAGGACATCGACTACGCGGTCCGATCGGTCACCGTCGACTCACCCGCGGTCGATCAGGCCCCGGATGTAGGCGGCCTGGCCGGTGTGCTGCATGTTGTCATTGATGATGCTGACCAATCGCACTGCCTCGGTGACGGGAGGGTCCCAGTTGTCGTCCACAACTCGAGCCAGCGACCCCTCATCAAGCGTCCGCAGATACTCGATGCTGCGGCGTGACACGGCGTCCAGATAGGCCAGGGCAACCTCACCATCCGCCGGTGTGCTGCGCGCGACCTGGGCGGCGTCGTGGCCATACCCGATGTCGGCGTCATCGGGTTGGAGCCCCATTCGCGACGCCCAATCCTCGCTGACGTACAACTGTTCGCCGCCCTGCAGTCCGGCGATGTGGTCATCCTGGATCCGCGCGGTGTGCCACAACAACCAACCGATGGGATTGGCCAGGACGTCGGGGCGGAAGGCGAGTTGCTGCGCATCCAACCCCTCCACTGCGGCGTGCATGGACGCGCGGATCCGCTCGATGCAATCGGCCAACAGCTCTCCGGAGGTCATTGGCAGACCCTACCCAAACGGCCATGTTGCACGCGGCTGGAAACGGGGAAGGTCAAGACCATGAGCGATCCCATCATCCCCTCCCCCGGTGAACCCGCCCCGTTGCCCGATCCGGAACCGTTGGTTCCAAACCCGGGGGAACCGATACCCCAACCAGGTGAACCCGAGCCGGCACCCGGCGTGCCTGACCCCGGTCAGCCGACACCGGTGCCCGATCCGGGCCAGCCCCCAGCCCCCGGCGAACCCCTGACCTGACACCTCACCCGGCCAGTTGGCCGATGAGGTGCAGAAGGACGCCGGCGCCCGCACCGACGACCGTCCCGTTGATACGGATGAACTGCAGGTCACGGCCGAGCAGCAACTCCAGTCGGTCGCTGGTCTCCTCGCTGTCCCACCGCGCGACGGTGCCCGACACCAGGCCGGCGATGTCGTCACGGAACTGCACCACGGCGGCCCGGGCAGCCCGCTGGATCAGATCATTGACCCCCTTCGCGGTGGCGTCGTCGGTGACCAGTCGGTGGCCGCTGGACACCACCATCTGCGTCAGGCGGGCGCGTAGGACCGACTCCGGCTGCGCGGCCTGAACCTGCATCCGCTGTTTGACCTCAGCCCAGACCGACGTCGTCCACAGGCGGACGCGCTCGCTGGACAGCAGTTCCTGCTTCAGTTCCTCCGCGCGCTGGATCAGGACCGGGTCGTATTCCAGCCGGGTCACGAAATCCAGGACGCTGCTGTGGATCTGCTCGCGAAGCCCATGACCGGCCTCTCCCGGTGTGGTTGCACCAGCCAGGATGTTGCGGACACCCTGGAACAGTCGCTGGAAGATGGCCTCGTCAATGGGTTCGGGCAGCCACCACGGCGTGTCAGCGGTGAATCGGGCTCGTAGCACCGGCTCGGCGTCGACCATGAACGCGTCGAGGATGACCAACAACTCATCCATCAGTTGTTCGTGGTGACCGTCGACGGTCAGCAGCCGCAGCAGCCGCCCCGCGGCGGGTCCTGCATCGATATCACCCACGCGGCGTCTGATCTCGGTCTCGATCAGGCTGATGGCATCCTCGTCACGGGCGCCCTCGGCCACTCGGGACAGCAACTCCGCGCCATGGCCCGCCACCCGTTCGGCGTTGGCCGGCTGAGCCAGCCAATCGCCCGCCCGGCGGGCAAGATCGGCGTGGGCCAGGCGTTCACCGATGACCTCGCTGCTGAGGAAGTTCTCCTGGACGAATTGTCCCAGGGTCGCACCGAACTGGTCCTTGCGGGCCGCGACCACGGCCGTGTGCGGGATCGGAATCCCCAAGGGGTGACGAAAGACAGCGGTGACCGCGAACCAGTCCGCCAGGCCACCAATCATTCCGGCCTCGGCCGCGGCGATGGCAAATCCCCACGGACCGCTGCCGTCGGTCAGTGCCAACAATGCCAGCCACACCACGGCCACGATTCCCAGCAGGGTGCTCGCCCGACGTTTCATGCGGCTGAGGTCCTGCCGACGCTCGGCCTCAGATTGTGCGTCGATGTGACCCACAGGGGTAGCGGCTGCGCTCATCCTCCCCCGCCAGCCTGGTCAGGTACCAGCGCCCGCGAGTACACCACCGTGGCCGTGGCCACCGGTGGCGCCTCGGGGTCATCGACGTACAGGCGGGCGGCCATGGATATCAGTGTTCTACCCAGCTTCAGCAGTTCGACATCGACAATCAGCTCACCGGCCGTGGGACGGCGTAGGAACTCGATCGACAAATGGCTGGTCACCGCCAGTGCCGCGCCTCCCAGGTGTCCGAGGACCAGGGCATAAGCCCCTCGATCCACGGCGGTCATCAACGTGGGTCCTGACACGGTCCCACCGGGGCGGAGGTTGCGCTGGTCGGTCTGTGTCCAGAAGCGGGCGAACCCTGGGCGCAGCTGCAGCAGGGACTCCGCGTAGACCGGTGCAGCCTCGGGCCACACCCGGGCCAGGTAGGCGTGTACCCCGGCAGCGTCCAGGACGAGCGGCGGATGGGTCATCTGACCGGGCTCTTGCGAACGGCGCTCAGCACGACGAACTGGGGTGTGCTGGCCACGGTCTGACAGCCACCGAACAGGCGTGCCAACTTGGCGTGATAGGCCAGGTGACGGTTGCCAACGACCAGGATGCTGCCCCCGGGACGCAGGCTGCGGCGGGCACCCGTGAACATGTCCCAGGCGACGGCGTCCCCCATCGCCTTGTCGTCGTGAAATGGCGGGTTGACTACCACCAGGTCCGCCGATTCGTCTGCAATCGCCGCCATCCCATCGCTCAGCAGGAACCGCGCTGGACGCTCTGCCAGGTTGGTCTGCCAGGTCATCCGGGCTGACTCCAGGGCCAGATAGGACTCCTCGACGAAGGTCACCTGCGCGTCAGCATCGGCCACACCGACAGCCAGTCCGACCACACCGTCCCCGCACCCGAGGTCAACCACGTCGGCGTGGCCTGACAGTGGCGGCAGGTGCTGTAGCAGCAGTGCGGTCCCCCGGTCCAGACGTCCCTGGGCGAACACCCCGGCATGGCTGGTCACCACTCGCCCAGCCAGTTGCGGGGGCAGCCGGCCATCGAGTTCATAGGTCGTGGGGAAGGGCGAAGGCCCCGGGTCCACGGCCGGGTCGACTTGCGTCAACAGCAGGCGGGCCTTCTTGCGAGCCCGAGTGGTGGTCGTCGGACCCAGGATCGCCTGGAACACCTCGATGGTGCTGGTGTGGATGTGTCGGGTCATTCCGGCGCCCACAACGACGGTGTCGGTCGTCACGACATCGCGGACCAGTCGCAGGTGATGCTCCAGCAAGGCCAGCGACCGGGGCACCTTGACCACAACCAGGTCGAAATGGCCTGCCAGGTCCTGGGTCGCACTGGACACCGTCTGGACGGCCTGATCGGTAAGCGCATTGGCCGTCAGGTTGCGGCATAGGGCCTTATGCGCCACCAGCGAATCCGACAGTGACACAACCTCAGTGTTGTGGTGGGGCTCGGCACCGCCCGCCGCCAAGGCGATGGCCACCGCCCCGGCCCGGTCCCCGACCACCAGGCATCGCCCCGACACCTGTACACCGGCGACGTGGTGCAGTGCGTACTCATCAGCAGCGTCCCAGGCCCGCAGACCGGCCGCTCCAGAGGCCAACCTGAGGTCGAATGAACCCTGTGCCACCGTCATTGTCGTCTCAGCCGCCATCAATCGCAGGATCCTAGCGGGGTGAGCAGCGAGCACGAACGCTGTGATCGCGCCCGAACTCGGCTATAGCCGGTTTAGGCCCCGATCGCGCCGGGAAACCCCGGGTCCGTCGCACCCTCCGCGTAGGGTCGAGGAATGTCCGACAACCGTCCACCCCTGGGTGAGGTGCCGATGTTCGCCCCGTGCCCGGCGTGTCGACGGGTCTTGCGGGCCAGGGTCGATTTCCGCCTGACGCCTGCCGTTGGCTACCTGCCCTGTCCATGGTGCCGACGTCAGGTGACGGTCAGCGCGCCGGCCTGCGGTTAGCATCCCCGGTCATGACTTTCTCAAAGGCCTGGACCTACATCAGGTGGCCAATCGCCATCCTGGGACTGTTCGCGGTGGTGCAATACGCCCTGCCCCGTCTGGGCGAGGCCGCCAGTGGCATGATCGAGTTCGACGGGTCGGGATCGATCTTTGATGCCGGCGAGGCCTCGGCCAGCGAATCATCGACTGCGCTTGACATTCCCATCGCCGACCTGCCGCCAGAGACCCTGGAGCCAGGCACCGGCCCGGTCGCCGACGGAACCGCGACGCCGATCGCGGACTACTTCGTGAATGACACTGTCGCCACGGCCAGCACCGAGGTGCTGACATTGACCGACGACCCGGCCGATTCGGTGGTGATCGCCTTCGACATCCCCGCCGGTGATCCGGGGTGTATGGCGGTGATGAACCTGAACCTCACGGCCACCGACGTGCTGTCCTCGGTCGAGGTGGGGATCTATGCCTCGACGGTCGATGATCCGCTCAGCGTCACCGACAATCTGCAGCAGGACGGCGACCTACGGGCCACCACCGAGCCGATGGCAACCGCACTGATCGAGGGGGCGGGAACGGTCACGTTCAACATCACCGGTGGGTTCCAGAACTACTTCATCCAGGACTTTCCGCCCGGGCGGCCTCTGGTGCTGACGGTCGCCCCGACCGCCGAGGTCGAATCTCAGGGTGGGCTGTCGCTGGTGGCCAGCGAATCCCTGACCGAGGAGGTGCCCACCCTGCTGTGGACCGGCACCCCCGGATGCCCAGTCGATGACGGTCCCTCACCCACGCCCAGCCAGTAGCTCCGGTGCCACCGCGGGACTCAGTGGGGAGCCCGGTCCTCCCAGTTCGCGCGGACACTGACCTCAAGGCGCAGCGGGGTGCCCACGAAATCAAAGCGTTCCCGTAGGCGGCGTTCCAGGTAGCGCAGGTAGCCGGGTTCAAGCCGCTGGTTGGTGAACAGCTTGAAGCGGGGAGGCTGGACCGAGACCTGCGTGACATAGCGGATCTTGACGGGACGATGGTTCGACCCCAGCGGCGGGGGGCTGGACGCCAGTGCGTCTGCCAGCCACTGGTTCAGCTTGCCGGTGGAGATGCGCAGATTCCAGGCCGCCAGCACCTGGTCGATGTCGACGAACAGCTTCTGCACACTGCGTCCGGTCAACGCCGAGATGCGGCGCATGGGCGCAAACTCCATGAACTGCAGCAGCCGGTCCCGCTCCTTCTCGATTCGCTGCCGCCGGTAGTCATCCACCAGATCCCACTTGTTCTGCACCACGATCACCGCGCGTCCCGAGTCAACGATCTCGCGGGCCAACTTCTGTTCCTGCTCGCCGATGGTCTCAGCCGAATCGATCAGCAGCAGGGCAACCGAGGCCCGGTCCAGGCTTTTGCGTGTCCGCACAGTGGAATAGAACTCGGTGGAGTCCAGCCGCGACTTCTTCTTGCGTAGACCCGCGGTGTCGATGAACCGGTAGATCTGGCTGGTGCCGTCGTCCCGCTGGACCTCAAGCAAGGTGTCGATCGGGTCGCGAGTGGTGCCGGGGACCGAGTCGACGATGACCCGCTCCTCACCCACCAGACGGTTGAACAGGCTGGATTTGCCGACGTTGGGACGACCGATAAGGGCCACGCCGGGGATGCCTGAATCCTGCTCCACTGGGCGGTCGAATGCACCGGCATGGTTCAGACGTGACACGACCGAGTCCAGCACATCACCGGAGCCATACCCGTGCAGCGCCGACATGCGCATCGGGTCGCCCAACCCCAACCCGTACAATTCGGCGGTGATGACGGCCATCTCGTTGTCACTCAACGTGTCGGCCTTGTTGGCCAGCAACATGACGGGGATTCCCGAGGAACGCAGCCACTTGGCGACCGCCTCGTCCTCGGAGGTGATTCCGACGGACGCGTCGACGACGAAGATGACCAGGTCCGCTTCCTGGGTCCCGGCCTCAGCCTGCAGGCTGACCAGTTGATCCATCGTGGTGCGCTCAGGCGACCACCCCGGTGTCCACCCACCCGTGTCGATGAGTGTGAACTGGCGTCCCACCCATTCCGCCGGATGGGTCGATCGGTCCCGGGTCACCCCGGGCATCTCCTGCACGATGGCGTCGCGGCGCCCGACGATGCGGTTCACCAGCGTTGATTTGCCCACGTTTGGTCGCCCGACGACCGCCACCCGGGCACCGCCGGTCGAACGCGCCTGCCATCGGGTCATGTGCTGGTTCCACTTTCGGTTGCTAGGGCAACTCTGTTGCCGCGGGCGGAGCCCCCTGGCTAGCTACCCCGGACGGACAAGAGCCACCACGGTAGCCACCACCTGCTCAAGCGACAGACCGGTGGTGTCAACGACTACGGCCTGCGGATCACGGCTCATCTGGGCGGCGTCGGCCGCGTCTCGACGTGCCAGGTCGCGGATGTGGAACTCGGTTCGGTCCGGCTGGCCTGATTGCATGGCCCGTCGGCGCCCCCGCTCCTGGACGCTTGCGTCAAGCCACACCTTGACCCCGGCGTCGGGAGCCACCCGGGTGGCCGCATCGCGTCCCTCGATGACCCCGCCCTCCCGCGACACCGCTTGCTGTTGTGAATCCAGCAGCAGATCCCTGACCTTGGGTTGACGGGCGACCGCGCTGACGTGCGCGGCCACCCTGGTCGAACGGATCTGTTCCTCGACATCCACCCCGTCAAGCAGGGTGCGGCCACCGACACGCTGGATCACAGCTGCGCTCACGATCGCGGGAACCGCCTGCTCGTCAGCCGGATCGACGCCGGCCAGCAGCACCGCCAGTGTGGCTGCCCGGTAATACGCGCCGGTGTCCACGTGAGGCAGGCCCAGACGGCTGGCCACGAGCCTTGCGACGGTGGACTTGCCCGACCCGGCTGGACCGTCGATCGCCACGACCGTGGGCCCCTCGCGGTGCAAGCTCACGGTGAACGGACTTCGCCGCCCAGACGCACCAGCGTCTTCCAGAACGCCGGGAAGGTCTTGGCGACGCAGCCAGGGTCGTTGATCACCACGCCGGGCAGTCGGGCCCCGATCGAGGCGAAGGCCATGGCCAGCCGATGGTCGTGGTAGGTGTCCAGGGTCGCATGGCCACGACTGTCGCTGCCGTCAACCACCAGTCCGTCAACACGCTCCTCGACCTGTGCCCCGATCTTGCGCAGTTCGGTGGCCAACGCGGCCAGCCGGTCTGTCTCGTGGCCGCGTGCCACCTCGACGCCCACGATGGTCGTCTGCCCCACGGCCAAGGCGGCCAAGGCGGCCACGGTCGTGACCTGATCCGGCATCCTGCTGAGGTCAACCGTCCCCAGCGCAATCGGGCGGTCTGGTCCCGACACGCTCAGGTGCGACCCCTCCTCAGCCACGGTGGCGCCGAACCCGGTGAGCACGCTGGTGATGTCGGCGTCCGGTTGGATGGTTGAGGAGGCGTTGACCACCGTCACACGGCCGCCGGTGGCCACCGCCAGGGCCAACAGGTGGGCTGCCGCCGAGGCGTCGTACTCCACGGCCAGATCACTGGCCCGGTAACCGGTGCCGGCGCTGACCGTCCAGGTCGCAGGTCCGGGAACGCGAATGTCGGCTCCCCAGGCCTCCATGGTCGCAATGGTCAAGTCGACGTAGGCCGCGGCATGACCGCCGGTGACCGACAGGGACACATCAGACCGGGCATAGGGTGCCGCCAGCAGCACCGCCGAGGCGAACTGGCTTGACCCGGTGACGTCGACCAGCACCTCTCCGCCGGCAAGGCCACCGCCCACCGTCACAGGTGGGAAGCCCTCGGCATCCTGCACCTGGGCGCCGAGGTCGCGCAGCGCCTGCACGAGGGGGCCGATAGACCGGCGACGCAGAGGCTCCTGACCGGTGAGGGTGACCTGGCCCTGTGCCAGGCAGCCGACAGCGGCGGCGAAACGGATCGTCGTTCCCGACAGCCGGCAGTCCAGGGTCCGGGCGGCGGGTGTCATCCGACCGCCAGTCCCGGCAACCCGCCAGGCGTGACCTTCGTCTCCGGGGGAACCCACATCCCAGACCGCGGCTCCCAGGCCCTGGACCACATCACGCATGGCTGCGGAGTCCTCGCTGACCAGAGGAGTGCGCAGCACGGAGGTCCCGTCGGCCAACGCCGCCATCAGCAACAGCCTGTTGGTGACACTCTTGCTGGCAGGCGCCGCCACGGCCCCGGCAACGGGTCCGGTCGGCACCACCTCGAGTTGGGAGGGCAGTTTCACCAGTCACCACCCTGATTCATGAGGTGGCTCCTCCCTCAACCGGCAGACTCGGCGGACTCGGCGTCGGGGCGCCCGTCCATCCCGACCGCGGCGTACAACTCCCGTACTTCCTTGCCGTTGAGTGGCCGCACCTTGGCGGGCTTGATATCGCCCAGTGAGATCGGACCGACCCGGGTGCGGACCAGTGCCTCAAGCTCCAGACCAACCGCATCGATCATGCGGCGAACCTCCCGCTTGCGACCTTCGGTCAGCACCACTTCCAACAGCGACCGGCTTTGGTCGGCCACCTTGACCCGTGCCGAACGTGCTTTCGCCGGTCCGTCGTCCAGCACCACACCATCGGTCAGGCGTCTCAGGGTCTTGCGCGAGACGGGACCCTTCACCTGAACCATGTAGGTCTTGGGGATCTCATAGCGGGGATGTGCCACCCGATTGGCCAGTTCTCCGTCGTTGGTCAGCAACAACAGCCCCGAGGTGTCCTGGTCCAGACGGCCAATCGGGAACACCCGCGGGGTGGGCGGGACCAGATCCATCACGGTCGGCCGCCCTTCGGGGTCATTGGCGGTGGTCACCACACCCAACGGCTTGTTCAACAGCAGGTACAGAAGGTCGGTGTTGACATGGATCCGCTCACCGTCCACCGCAATGACGTCGACCAACGGGTCCGCGCGGTCGCCCAGCGTGGCAAGCACGCCGTTGACCGACACGCGTCGGTCGGCGATCATTCCCTCGCTGACCCGGCGACTTCCCTGGCCGGCGGCGGCCAGCACCTTCTGCAGGCGTTCACGCATCATCGGGCTCGTCATCGTCTTCGTCGTCCAACTCGGCGTGGGGATCATCCAACAACGCGCTCAGCCGGGCACCTGGTTTGGGCGTCGGCCGCGACAGCGCCTGTTCGATCTCGGCATCAAGGGCGAAGTTCTCCTGGTCGTCCTCAGCCAACAGATCCAACTCCTTGCGGGCGGCCTTGTAGCCACCGGGCGCCGGCTCGGGGGGCACCGGTCCCCGCGGGCTCAGGTCTGGCAGGGCGGGCAGGTCATCAAGACTCTCCAACCCCAACTTCTCCATGAACGAGCTGGTCGTGCCGTACAGCAGAGGCTGGCCGGGCGCCTCCTGACGGCCCACCTCCTCGATCAATCCGCGGTTCATCAGGTTTCGTACCCCGGCCTCGGCATCGACACCCCGGATCTCTGAGATGCTGCTTCTGGTCACCGGCTGCTTGTAGGCGATGATGGCCAGGGTCTCAAGCGCGGCCTGGCTCAGCTTGCCAGACCGGCCGTGCAGCACGAACTGCTCGACATACGCCGCTGCGCCCGGATCGGTATACATCCGCCAGCCGCCCCCGACCCGGCGCAGGACGAACCCCCGTCCCTGCTCGGAGTACTCCTGTGCCAGGGCCAGCAACGCGTCCTCGACCTCGTCAACCCCGACTTCGAGGACCTGAGCCAGGGTGGTGACGTCGACCGGTTCGTCAACGACCAGCAGGATCGCCTCAAGCGCCTTGCGCAACTCGGGCTCAAGCCGCAGTTCCTGTACGGGCCCGGCCTGGGCGGGGGTGGTGACATCGCTCACGGGTTGGTGACCTCTTCATCATCGGTGGGGCTGCCCTCATACGCGTCCATGTCGAACACGCCGGCGGCCAACTGGACATCATCGGGGGTCCAGCTGACCTGCAGGGAACCGAAGTTGGCCGACTGGTCCAGATCCACGTGGTCAAGCTTGTACAGCTCCAGACAGGCAAGGAAGTGGACCACGACCTCGGCCACGTGGCGGCAGCCGGCAGTCAGCTCGTCGAACGTCAGCGGCCCACCCGAACGCGACAGCTCATCCAAAATCATTCCCGCCGCTTCACGCACGGACATGCGCAACGGCTGGATGTGGGACAGGTCAAGATGGTCGGCAGGCTTGTCGGCAAAGACCCGGGCGGCGATCAGGGCGAAGTCCTGCGGGCTGATGCCCAGCGACGCCTCGGGACGCAGCCGCGCGAACTGCGGT
>JBPCKA010000049.1:0-3021 GCA_051004735.1 Euzebya sp.
CTGTTGCGCCGCGCCGATGATGTCGTGTCGTCGGAGATCAAGAAGGCGGGGCTCTACCGGAAGATCTGGCAGCCGTTCGCGGTGCTGCTGCCGGTGCAGAGCGTCGGCGTCATGGGCGACGAGCGCACGTACGAGTTCACCGTGGCGGTGCGCGCGGTCGAGAGCCGCGACGGCATGACGGCCGACTGGGCGCGCCTGCCGCACGACGTGCTCGCCGCCATCTCGTCGCGCATCGTCAACGAAGTGCGCGGCATCAACCGCGTGGTGTACGACATCAGCTCGAAGCCGCCATCGACGATCGAATGGGAATAGTGAAAGTGAAATTAAGAACTGGTGAGTTAAGAATTGAGAATTGCCGTCTGAGTGCCCCTAAGCAGCTGTTGGACAGTAATTCTCAACTCTTAATTCGCCAACTCTTAATTACAGCGCTGCCCAATGACTGACTTCGTCCACCTGCACTGCCACACCGAGCTTTCGCTGCTCGACGGCGCCTGCCGCATCGACGAACTGCTCGACCGCGCGGCGGAGTTGAAGATGCCGGCGCTGGCCGTGACCGAGCACGGCAACATGTTTTCGGCCGTGACGTTTCACGACGCGGCGCGCAAGCGCGGGATCAACCCGATTCTCGGGTGCGAGGTCTACGTCGCGCCAGGCGACCGCCGCACGAAGTCCGGCACGCCCGGCGAGACGGCCAATCACCTGGTGCTGCTCGCCGAGACGAACGAGGGGTTCCACAACCTCATCGAACTCGTGTCGTCGGGCTACACCGACGGTTTCTACTACAAGCCGCGCATCGACAAGGATCTGCTCGCACAGCACGCGAAGGGGATCATCGGTCTCAGCAGCTGCCTCAAGGGGGAAGTCGCCACCGGCATTCGCACCGAGCAGACGCGCAAGGCGATGGAGGCGGCCGCGGCGTACCGCGACATCCTCGGGCCCGACAACTTCTTCCTCGAGATGCAGTACCAGGGCATCGACGAGCAGCAGGTCGTCAATACCGGCCTCGGGCCAATCGCGCGCGAGCTCGGTTTGCCGCTGGTCGTCACCAACGACGTCCACTACCTGCATCAGACCGACCAACAGCCGCACGACGTGCTGCTGTGCATCGGCACCGGCAAGAACGTCACCGACGAGAAGCGCCTCAAGTATCACGGCGACCAGTTCTTCCTGAAGACCGGCGACGACATGCGCACGGTCTTCCCGGAGTTTCCGGAGGCCATCGCCAACACGATGCGCATCGCGGAGCGGTGCAACGTCGTCCTGCCGAAGGACGAATACCACCTCCCGAACTTCGCCGTGCCCGAGGGGTTCACGGTCGACAGTTACTTCGAGCACATCACCCGCGAGGGCTTCAGGGAGCGCCTCCCGCGTCTCGACGACATCGAGAAGCGCGGCCTCGCACGTCACTCGATGCAGGAGTACGCCGAGCGGCTCGACTACGAGATCGAGATGATCAAGCAGATGAAGTACCCCGGGTACTTCCTGATCGTCTGGGATTTCATCCGCTACGGCCGCGAGAAAGGCATCCCCGTCGGCCCGGGCCGCGGATCGGCCGCCGGCAGCCTCGTGGCCTACGCCCTGAAGATCACCGACGTCGACCCACTCCACTTCGACCTGATCTTCGAGCGCTTCCTCAACCCGGAGCGCGTGTCGCTGCCCGACATCGATATCGACTTCTGCGAGCGCCGGCGTGGAGAAGTCATCGAGTACGTCACGCGCAAGTACGGCCGCGAGAACGTCGCGCAGATCATCACGTTCGGCACGATGAAGGCCAAGGCGGTCGTCCGCGACGTCGCGCGCGTCATGGGCATGCCGATCTCGGACGCCGACCGCGTCGCGAAGCTGATTCCGGCGCAGCTCGACATGACGCTCGACAAGGCGGTCGAGGAGAATCCGGCGCTCAAGGAGCTGGAAGCGCGCGATCCGAACGTCAAGCAGCTGATGAAGACCGCGCGGCGCCTCGAGGGCATGACGCGTCACGCGTCGGTGCACGCCGCCGGCGTCGTGATCGCGCCGAGGGCCATCGTCGAGTTCGCGCCGCTCTACAAGAGCGCCAAGGACGAAATCACGACGCCGTGGGCGATGGAGGAAGTCGAGCGCGTCGGGCTGCTCAAGATGGACTTCCTCGGCCTCAGCACGCTCACGCTGCTGACCGACGCGGTGGCCGAGATCGAGCGCACCGAGGGCGTGACGATCGACCTCGACAACCTCCCGCTCGACGATGACAGGACGTACCAGCTGTTTCGGGAGGGGCAGACGGCGGGCGTGTTCCAGTTCGAGAGCTCGGGCATGCGCGACACGCTCCGCAAGGCCAAGCCGCAAGTGCTCGAAGACCTGATTGCCCTCAACGCGCTCTATCGGCCCGGGCCGCTGAAGGGCGGCGTCGTCGACGACTACATCAAGCGCAAGCATGGCCTGGCCGAGGTGAAGTACGAGCTGCCGCAGATGGAAGCGGTGCTCAAGGAGACATACGGCGTCATCGCGTATCAGGAGCAGGTCATGCGGCTGGCAAGCGACCTCGCCGGGTTCACGATGGGCCAGTCCGACGTGCTTCGCAAAGCCATGGGCAAGAAGAGCGCCTCGGTCATGGCCGAGCAGCGCGAGAAGTTCATGGATGGCTGCAAGGGCCGGGGCCTGAACGAGAAGAAGGCCGCGAAGACGTTCGACCTGATGGAGTACTTCGCGGGGTACGGCTTCAACAAGTCGCACTCGACGGCCTACGCCTACCTCGCGTATCAGACGGCGTATCTCAAGGCCAACTTTCCGCGCCATTTCGCGGCGGCGCTGCTCACCATCGAGGCGGCCAACACCGACAAGCTCGCGCTCTACATCGGCGAGTGCCGCGATCGCGGCATCGCGGTGCTGCCGCCGGACATCAACGAGAGTCAGCTGCACTTCACTTTCGTGCCCGAAGGCGTACGGTTCGGCCTCACCGCGATCAAGGGACTCGGCGAGGGCGCCATTCTCGCGATCATCGAGATGCGGACGCGCGCCGGACGCATCACCTCGCTCCATCAGCTC
>JBPCKA010000050.1:0-30702 GCA_051004735.1 Euzebya sp.
AGGCGCTGCTCGAGCCATGCGATGGCGTCGATGTCCAAATGGTTGGTCGGCTCGTCGAGGATCAGCAACACGCGGTCGCCTGCCTGCTCCGGCGGCCCGACCTCCACGAGCACACGGGCCAGCGCCACGCGCTTGCCCTCGCCGCCAGACAGCGTGGCCGTGTGCGTCTCCAGCTTCCCGCCGAGGCCGAGCTGGTCGAGGATCGCCGCCGCATCCCACGTTGCGCACGTGACGTCGCCGACGGTTGCCGCCGGCAGCGGTGCGTCCTGGTCGAGCATGACGATGCGGCTGCCCCGCCCCCTGCGCACGACCCCGGCGTGCGGCTCGACGCGCCCGGCCAACTGGCGCAGCAGCGTCGACTTGCCGCTGCCGTTCAACCCGACCACCGCCATGCGGTCGCCGGAGGCGAGTGTGACGACGACGTCGGCGAACAGCGGCCGCCCCGGCCGGCTGGCGGCCAGCCCGACGGCATCGAGCAGGATCACCCCGCCAGCACGTCCTCGTCGATCGACATCGCTACAGCATGCCGCCGACGGGAGCGGGCCGCGTGGGCTCCCATTCGTCCAAGCGATGAGCGGCGGGCGGGAGCAGAATCCGTGTCATGGCGCTCGACATCACGGCTGTTCCGATCCACCTCGGCATCGGCGGCACGGCCCGACCGATCGAGGACTTCGACTGGTCGGCCGATCGGCTCGGTGCCTACGAGCGGGCCACGGCAGCAGACGGCGCAGATGGCCGCATGGTGATGATGTTCCACATGGTCGGCGCGTGGACGGCGTGGGAACGCCACCCTGCGGGCGCGGAGGTGGTCATCGCCTGCACCGGGACACATAGGTTCGTGCAAGAGCTGGACGGCGGTGAACACGTCGTAGAGCTCGGCCCCGGCGAGGCGTTGATCAACCCGCCGGGCACGTGGCACACGGCCGACAGCGGCGAGGGGGGCTGGATCGTCACGATCACACCCGGCCTCGGCACCGAGCATCGACCACGCTGAACGCTGGCAGCACCCACGGCCGTCGCCGCGGGTCAGCGACCTACGCTCGAACGGTGATCGTGCACGAGCTGTCCCGGCGCGACGCCCGCCGGATCGCCGTCCGCGCGCAGCTGCTCGACCGCAAGCGGCCGGACGGGTTGCTCGACGTCGTGCGCCGGCTGACCCTGCTGCAGATCGACCCGACCGCGGCCATCGCCCCCAACGCCGACCTGGTGGCGTGGAGCCGGCTCGGGTCGTCCTACTCGCGGGCCGAGCTGACGCAGGCGCTGCAGCACCGCACGCTGCTCGAACTGCGGGCGATGATCCGTCCGGCAGAGGACCTGACCCTGTACCGCGCCGACATGGCTGCGTGGGAGGCGCGCGCCGTCGAGCGTGACTGGAGGCAGGGCATCGGCAACTGGGTGCAGGCGACCGACGCCTGCCGGCGCGACATCCTCGCGCGGCTCGAAGCCGCCGGTCCGCTGCCGTCCCGTGAGCTTCCGGACACGTGCGCCAGGCCGTGGCGCTCGACCGGGTGGACGAACAACCGCAACGTCACCCAGATGCTGGAGTGCATGGTGCTGCGCGGCGAGGTGGCGATCGCCGGACGGCAGGGCAACGAGCGGCTGTGGGACCTGGCGTCGCGGGTGTATCCGGACGGAGCCGTGCTCCCCGCCGAGGAGGCCCGGCGACGGCGCAACGAGCGCCGTCTGCGCGCGCTGGGCATCGCCAGGGCTCGCGGCCCGGAGTGCCCGGTGGAGCCGCTGGACGTCGGCGAGGTCGGCGAACCCGCCGTCATCGATGGTGTGAAGGGTGAGTGGCGTGTCGAGCCGTCGCTACTTGGCCAGCCGTTCAGGGGCCGGGCGGCGCTGCTGTCGCCGTTCGACCGGCTGATCCTCGACCGCAAGCGCACCACCGAGCTGTTCGAGTTCGACTACCAGCTGGAGATGTACAAGCCAGCGGCCAAGCGTCGCTGGGGCTACTTCGCGCTACCGATCCTGTACGCCGATCGGCTCGTCGGCAAGCTCGACGCCACCGCCGACCGCCAGGCTGGCGTGCTGCGCGTCGACGCCGTCCACCAGGACATCGAGTTCACGAAGACGATGACCGCCGCCGTCGATCGCCAGATCGCCGACCTGGCTCGCTGGCTCGACCTCGATCTCCTTCTCCCGTCGTGACCGATGCGCCTTGCGTCGAGTCGTAGGGAGCCCTTACACGAGGGCGAACGGCTATTGCACGAAGCGGCCGCGTTAGGGGAACGGATCGGCGAGCCGGACGTTGGCAACGTCCGCATGTCCCAACTGCTTGAGGTGGCACGGGCTCGCGGCGAACCCGACCAGCTACGCGTCACCGCGCAGATGGCCATCGACTGGTGGGTTGGCATTCCTTCCCACGCCCACGCCGTCGCTGCCGGGCTGTTCGCGCAGGCCGGCGACCTCGACGCTGCCCGCCGGACCCTCGACACCGTCCTCGAGCTCGGAACCTGGCGCGAGGACCGCAGCTACCTGTGGTCGGTGTTCGCCGGCAGCCTCACCGTGGCCGCCGCCCGTCTCGGCGACCGCGACCTCAGCCAAGCCCTCCTCGAAGAGTTCACGCCCCTCGCCGATGGCTGCGGAGTCAACGGTGCGGTCGTCTGTTTCATGGGCAGCCACGCCCACTCGGCCGGCATCGCGGCCGCAGCCGTCGGTCAACTCGACCAGGCCCGTGATTTCTTGCTCCACGCGCTGGCAGTCCATGAGCGGATCGGAGCGCAAGCCTGGGAAGCGGAGTCGTGCATAGAGTTGGCAGAGCTGCTCGGCGAGGACGGCTCATTGTACCGCGTCCGCGCCGCTCCTCTCGCCGCCGAACTCGGCCTTGCCGGTGTCGCCGCTCGCCTCGCCAGCAGCGCAGAGTCTCGACTCGCCGGGCCGGTCGATGCCGAGTGCCGCAGCGACGGCGACCTGTGGCTCCTCGCCTACCGCGGTCAGTCGGTCCACCTTCGCGACGCCAAAGGCCTCCATGACCTGACGGCTCTCGTCGCCCGGCCCGGCGAAGACGTCCATGTCCTCGACCTCGCTGACAGCAGCATCCGCGGACAGCACCGCGCGGACCCAGTGCTCGACAGCCGCACGCGCGCCGAGTACAGACGCCGAATCACAGAACTCGACGACGACCTGACCGAAGCCGAGACACACCACGATCTCGGTCGGCTCGAGCGCGTCGAAGCCGAACGAGACCTGGTGATCGCCGAGCTGCGCCGGGCCACTGGTCGGTCCGGCCGGGATCGCGGCCTCGGCCCCGACACCACCGAGCGCGCCCGCAAAGCGGTGACCGCCCGCCTGCGGGACACCATCCGGCGGATCGAAGCGGTCCTCCCCGAGTTGGGAGCCCATCTCGACCGCTCGATCGCCACCGGCAACTTCTGCCGCTATCAACCCACAGAGCCATTCACCTGTGACCTCCGACCACTGTCCCAAAGGCCGCCGAGCCCGTAGCAAGGGCCGACCCGGGGCTGCGGCAAGCCTTCGACCCGGGCGTCGACTGTCTCGGCGGCGACGGCTGCGACCCGTGTGCGAGATTGGCGTCGCAGCCCGTGGGTTGCTCAAGACCGCACGCGATGTTGCCATCGCAGCGTTGCAGGCGTCGCGTCCGGGGCGTCCGAAGCAGTCCCCGGCCGAGGCGACCGAACTCGCCCGGCTCACCGCGGAGGTCGAGCGGTTGTCGGCCACGATCTACCTCACCAAGCGCTAATCATCACCTGGAAGTTGAGGATTTGTCGGAGCTGATCTGTTGCATCGGCGACGCCGGCTACGCCACGCTGCGCACACCGGCCCAGGCGGCGACCGATCCATGCTTGTCGGGTTGGCCCCGTCCGATTCGCCAGCCTGACCAGCGGGAGCGGCCTCCCTCTACCGGATTGTCTACCGACGGCGGGGACGGCGATGGTGGTCGATGACCTACATCGTGAACCGCCGAGACCGCTTCTACGTCGTCGCCTACGACGGCATCGACCCGATCAGTGGGAGGCAACGGCGGCGTTGGCACCCGGCGGACGCGACGAAGGGGATCGGCCCGTCACCGACCCCCTCCGCGCCGCTCCCTCGTGTGCCGCCGCCTGTCCTGAGCGCGGCCGTCGCCCCGCTAGTTGACCGTGAACTCGTGGCGCATGCCTTCGACGAAGTGCGGGGGGCCGTCGCCTTCGATGAACTCGCCGTCGTCACCCATGCTCGTGCCGACGGGAATGAAGCACAGTGCGATCTGGGCGGGTTGTGGCGGCCGAGTGCGGCAGTGTAGCGACGCTCGCCCCGACCGGGACCTGGGGATCAGGCCGGGGCGCGGCGGCGGCCGGGGAGCATGTTGCGGAGTCGGCCGAGCAGACCGCCGGCACGGCCGTCGTCCGGCTCGGCCGTGCCCCTGGCCTCCGAGTACAGCGCCTTGACCGCGCCGACGAGCGGCGTCGCCATGAGCGCGCCGGGCACACCGGCGATGGCGCCACCGACGAACGCAGCAACCATCGTCGTCGGCGGCGTCAGGTCGACGGAGCGGCCGACGATCGCCGGCTGGATGAGGTGGTTCTCGATGTTCATGTACAGCACGAAACCGGCCCCGGCGATCAGCGCCGTCGGAACGCCTTGGGTCACGGCCAGCAGCACGAACAGCGAGCCGCCGAGGAAGCCACCGATCTGCGGGATGAGGTCCGTGAGCATCGCCCAGATCGCGGCGAGCGGCACGAGCGGGATGCCAAGCACGAGCCCGACCGTGAGCACGAACAGGCCCATCATCACGGCCACGGTGATCGAGCCACCGAAGTACCGGCCGAGCGTGCGGTACACGACGCGGCCGACCTCGTCGGCCTGGTCACGCCGCCGGCTCGGCAGCAGCCGGCGAACGCGGACAGTCAGGTTTTTGCCGTCGATCAGGACGGCGACGACGAGCACGACGACAACAGCGACGCTGGCGATCCCATTGACGAGTGTGCTGGCGGTCGACGAGACGCGATCCTCGGTGATCTGGCTCGGCAGGTCCTCGATCCACTGCTGCACGCGCGCCGACGCGTCGTTGTCGCGCAGGTAACCGCCGACGAGCGGCAGCCGCTCCATCTCGTCGAGCGTCGTCGGCAGTTGCTCGGAGAACTGGCTCGCCTCGGCCACCGCTTTCGGCCCGAGCACGCCGATCAGCAGCGCTCCGAGCCCGAGCAGGCCGCCGGCGACGACGGCGACGGCGAACCCGCGCCGCATCCGGGTCCGGTTCTGGATCGCATCGGCAAGGGGGTCGAGCGCAAGGGCGAGCAGCAGGCCGATGCCGACGCGTGTCAACGTGGTCGACGTGCCCCGGGCGACGGCGAGCAGTGCGTACGCGGCCAGCGCGGCGGCCACGAGGTAGACGAACGTTTTCCAGTCAAGGCTGAGCCGTCGAGTGGCGCCGGCGAGGTCGTGCTGGTCGAGGAGCAGTGATGACGAGTCCGCGCCCGGCGTCGGCTCGCTGCCGGCGGGAGGGATCCCGGACACGGACGCGATCATCGCAGCTGCGCGGTCGCGCCACCGGGATGCCGCCGGCGCACGATCACCTGCCGGGGCGACAGGTCGTCACTACGGTTGGCGCGGTGGCGCCCTCGCGACGCACCGGGTCGTACGTCGGGCTGACGGCCGGCTCCGCCGTGCTGCTCGTCGGCGCAGTCGTGGCTGCGTCGCTGCTGCGCGGTGCGTTCGTCGATGCGCACCGCACCGTCGGCTGGGTGGTCGCCTGTTCCGTCGTGGCCCTGCTTCTCGATCCGCTCGTGGATGCGCTCGACCGAATGCTGCCCCGAGTGATGGCCGTCGTCGTCGTGCTACTTGCCGTGCTCGCCGTGTTCGCCGCGGTCGCCTTCGGTGTGGCGCGCGAGGTCGTCGATTCTCTCGAGGAGTTGCGGACGGAGGGGCCGGCGGCAGCGGCGGAGTTGGAGGACCGTTACGACTGGGCCGCCGAGATCGGCCTGACCGCACGCGTTGAATCGTTCGTCGACGACATCGACGAACGCATTCGCTGCGATGCCGTCGCCGAAGCGGCGGGCACGTTTCCGACCTACGTGGTGACCGGCATCTTGATGCTGTTCCTGCTCGGCTACGGCCGCCGGTACGTGGACGGTGGGCTGAACCAATTGTCGCCGTCACGTCGGCGGCGGGTCGGTGCGGTCGTGCGGACTGCGGCCCGGCGCGGGCGCCAGTACCTGCTCGTCGCCGTCGGCCACTCGCTGCTGAACGGCCTCGTCGTCGGATCGACGTGCTCACTGCTCGGAGTGCCGGCGGCGGTGATGCTCGGCGTCGCCGTCGGTGCATTGACGATCCTGCCGCTGATCGGTGCGCTCGTCGGTGGGATCCCTGCACTGCTGCTGGCATTCGCGCTGCAGGGCTGGTGGGCGGGCACCATCGTCGGCGTGGTCCTCGTCACGTTGCAGACGATCGAGGTGGCGGTCGTGCGGCCACGCGTGGATCCGATCACCGTCCGTGTCGGGCCGACCGTGCCGATCATCGTCGGCCTGCTCGGCTTCGAGCTGTACGGCGTCGGCGGGGCCATCTATGCGTTGGCGGTCGCCGTGATCGCGCTGGCCGCCCTCGACGCCATCGGACACGAGCGCGACGAAGCCGACGCCGGCGAACGCGGCGAGCAGTTGGTGCCGGTCGGCGCCACCTAGGCCGGCGCCGGCAGCCCGGGCAGCGACCAGAGCAGTGACTGCAACAGTAACTGCTCGTTGGGGTTGCGCTCCATCGCCTCGATCGAGGCGTGGATGCGATGCACGGCGGCGACCGCCTCGTCCGGCCGCTGGGCGTCGCCGTCGCGCAGGGCGTCGCGGTATGCGCCGGCGAGCACGGCGAGTCCGCTGCGCAACTCGTCGGTGCGGTGCCGGCGCAGCTCTCGCTTGTGGCGCTCCTCCAGCAGCTTGCGGCCGCTGCCGCGCTCGCCGAGTTGCTCGATGCGGGCGTCGAGATCGGCGACCTCCATGGCGTGGGCCGTGGCCAGCGGAGCCGAAGCGCCATCGATGCGGGCGAGCAGATCGTCGACGGAGCGCATGATCGCCGACCCGCTGCCGTCGAGGCGCTGGGGAAGTTCGGCGAACGCACGACGGCGCTCGGCCAGCGCGGGGTCGGCGGCCAGGAGTCGCGCGCGCGTCAGGTCGCCATTGGCAACGGCGACGACAGTCGTCGCCGTCACCGTGTCGACGCCCTCGGTCATCAGCTGCGCCTGCAGCACCTCGGAGGGGAGCGGGCGAAACTCGATGCGGACGCAGCGCGACGAGATCGTGATCAGATCGGGGGGGATGAAGTCGGCGAGCACGACGAACGTCGTCGACGGGGGCGGTTCCTCGACCGTCTTCAGCAGGAGCGCCGCGCCCTCCGGTCGGAGCAGGTGGAACTCGTGCAGGATCATCACCTTACGATCACCTTCGACAGGGGCCAGCGCGGCACGGCGGACGATCTCGCGGGCCTGCTCGGCGGAGATCGCCGGTCCGGTGCGTTGCACCTCGCGCACGTCCGGGTGCTCGCCGACCAGCGCCAGCCTGGCGTCGCGACAGGTCGGATCCTGTTGCCCGTCGGGGCTCATCAGCGCGGCGGCAAACGCACGGGCCGCCTCGTCCTTCGTCGAGCCGGGCGGACCGACGAAGAGGTACGCATGCACGGGAGCCAGTGCCGCCGCACGCAGGTGGGCGACGGCCAATGGCTGGCCGACGACGGAATCCCAGATGGTTGCACCGGGCGCGCGTTCGGGGAGGTCGTCGGTTGCCGTCATGGCGCGGGTACCGGCAGCGCCGCCGGCGCACGTGCCACATCACCGTCGCCGGCGCGGGCATGCACCGTTGCGGCGATCTCGGCCGCCACCACGTCGTGCGGGCGGTCGGGGGTCACGGTGATCCAGTGGTCGGGGTCGGCCGCAGCCATTGCGCGGAAGCCTTCGATGACCCGATCGTGGAACGCCTCCCCCGCCCGCTCGAAGCGGTCGAGGTCACGCCCGGCGAGCCGGGACGCCAGCACGGCCGGAGGCGCGTCGAGGAAGACGACCAGTGACGGCCAGCACCCGTCGGCCGCCCAATCGTTGACTCGCTGCAGCTCGTCGAGATCGAGCCCGCGGCCGTAGCCCTGGTAGGCGAGCGTCGAGTAGACGCTGCGGTCGCTGACCACGGCGCGGCCAGCGGCCAGGGCCGGGCGCACGACACGGGCCAGGTGCTGGGCCCGGTCGGCTGCCGCGATCAGCGCTTCGGCCCGGTCGTCGAGATCGACGACGGAGTTGTCGTGGAGGATGGCGCGCAGCCGCCGGCCGATGTCCGTCCCGCCCGTCTCCCGCGTCAGGACGGCGTCGAGCGTGACGGCCAGCCTGGCGGCGTGGGTCGATTTGCCGCAGCCCTCAGCGCCCTCGAACGCCACGTACAACCCGGCCATCGCGATCACGCTAACGGCCCACCCGAACCGCCCCCGAGACCCCCCATCCGAGGCTTTCGTCCACCGGAGGGTTTGCCGCCCGCGCGGGGTGCGCGAAAACCCCGATGTGAGTTCAGCGCTTGCGCGCGGCGGCCTTCCTCGGGGCCGCTGCCTTCTTGCTCTTCGCCGCTGCCTTTTTGGCGGGTGCCTTGCGGGCCGGGCGCTTGGTGCTGACGCCGCCCTTCGCCGCCACCTGCTCGCGGCGCACGGCCAGCAGTTCGTAGGCGCGCTCCGGGGCCATCGTGTCGATGCGGTCGCCCTTGCCGATCGACGCATTTGTTTCGCCGTCGGTGACGTACACGCCGAACTTGCCGTCCTTGGCGACGACCGGTCGCTCGCTCACGGGATCGGTGCCGAACTCGCGCAGCGGCCCTTTGGCGGCCAGGTTCTGATTGCCGCGCCGGTACACCTTCGGCTGGCTGAAGATCTCGACCGCCTCGTCCAGCGTGATCGTCAGCAAGCGCTCCTCGTTGTCGATGTTGCGGTAGTCCTTGTCCTTTTGCACATACGGCCCGTAGCGCCCGTTGTTGGCCAGGATCGCCACCCCGTCGGCCGGGTCCTCACCCAACCGGCGCGGCAGCCTCAGCAAGGCCGCCGCCTCCTCGAGCGTGATGCGCTCGAGGACCATCGTCTTGAACAGGCTGGCCATCTTCGGCTTCTCCAGCCCCGGCGGCAGATCGTCGGCGGAACCCCACTGCACATACGGCCCGTAGCGGCCATTCTTGGCGAACACCGGGAACCCGTCGAGCTGGCCGATCGGCTCGTCCGAGCGCGGCGCCGCCAACAGCTCCAGTGCCGTGGCCAACGTCAGCTCGTCCGGCGCCAACTCTTCTGGCACGCCGGCGGTGTCCTCGCCGCGCTTGACGTACGGGCCGTACCTGCCCGGCTTGACGACGACCTCGTTGCCGTCGTCGTCGGTGCCCAGGCTGAACGTGTTGATCGTCGCCGCGTCGATCTCGCCCAGGTTCTCCTCGACGAGCCGCTTGAGGCCGGGCAGCTGACCGTCGCCGAAGTAGAACGACTGCAGCCACTGCTCTTTCTGCTGGCGGCCAGCGGCGATCAGATCGAGGTCGTCGTCGATCTTCGCCGTGAAGTCGTAGTCGACGAGCTCGTCGAAGTGCTGTTCCAGCAGGTTGACGACGGCGAACGCCGTCCATGTGGGCACGAGTGCCTGACCCTTTTTCCAGACGTAGCCACGGTCCTGCACGGTCTGGATGATCGAGGCCCAGGTCGACGGCCGTCCGATCTCCAGCTCTTCCAGCCGCTTGATCAGTGCGGCCTCGGTGTAGCGCGCCGGTGGGCTCGTGGCGTGACCCTGCGGTTCCAGTGCGGCGACGGGCACGACGTCGCCATTGGCCAGCGGCGGCAGCAATGCCTCGCGCTCGTCGTCGGTGTCGCCCTCGTCACGCGATTCGACGTACACCTGGCGGTACCCGGGGAACGTGATCGTCGTCCCCGCCGCGCCGAACGCGGCATCTGAGCCGTCGGTCGCTGTTGCGCCAAGACGCACGGTCACCGTCGTGCCCGTGGCGTCGGCCATCTGCGAGGCCAGCGTGCGCTGCCAGATCATGCGGCACAGCGACATCTCCTGGCTGTCCAGCCCGCCGCGCACCTGCTGCGGCAAGCGCAGCGGCGTCGTCGGGCGGATCGCCTCGTGGGCCTCCTGCGCGTTCTTGCTGGTCTTGGAGTAGCGACGGGGCTTGTCGAGCGCGTAGCGCTGCCCGTAGTCGGTCGTGATGAGCTCGCCCAGCTCGCCCAGCGCCGTGTTCGACAGGTTCGTCGAGTCGGTGCGCATGTAGGAGATGAGCCCCGTCGGGCCCTCGGTTCCCAACGCGATGCCCTCGTACAACTGCTGCGCGATGCGCATGGTGCGGCCCGGGGCGTACCCCAGCTTGCGTTCCGCCTCCTGCTGCAGCGTCGAGGTGGTGAACGGCGGCGCCGGGTTCCGCTTGGTCTCGCGCCTGGTGACGTCGGTGACCGTCCACTGCTCGACACCACGGGTCGCGTTCTCGAGCTCGCGCGCCTGGTCGGCGTCGCGGATCACGCGCAGCTTGCCGGCGCGGTTGCGCTCGACCGCCTCGTCGTACTTCTTCGGGTCGGTGATGCGCTGCCCGTCGACGGTGTGCAGCTCCGACGCGAACGGGGTGTCGTCGCGGTCGAAGTCGCCGTGCAGGCTCCAGTACTCCTGCGCAAGGAACCGGCGGATCTCGTCCTCGCGGTCGACGATCATGCGCAGCGCCACCGACTGCACGCGGCCGGCGGAGATGCCGCTGGCCACGTTGCGCCAGAGGGTGGGTGACACGCGGTAGCCGACGATGCGGTCGACCGCGCGCCGTGCCTGCTGGGCGTCGACCAGGTGCTGGTCGATACGGCGGGGCTGGTCGAACGCGGCGAGCACCGCGTCGCGGGTGATCTCGCTGAACACCACACGGTTGCTGCTGGTCGTGTCGATGTTGGCGACCTTGGCGACGTGCCACGCGATCGCCTCGCCCTCGCGGTCGAGGTCGGTCGCGAGGAACACCTGCTCGGCGGTCTTGGCCGCCTTGCGGATCGACGTCACGACCTTCGAGGAGCTCTTGGGCACCTCGTAGCGCAACGCGACCTCGTCGCCGGACGCCTCGATCGCAAAGTCGCTGCGGGGCAGGTCACGCACGTGACCGACCGACGCCAGCACCTTGTAGTTGCTGCCGAGGTACTTCTCGATCGTCTTCGCCTTCGCCGGCGACTCGACGATCACAAGGTTCTTCGCCACACCATCTCCCACATCTGCCACCACTGGCTGGAGCACGCTCGCGGACCGCGCGTCGTCCGCTGTCGTCGTCCGCCCGGCCCGGTGGTCCCCCGAACGTTGGTCCGGCAGCGCCGCTGGGCTCTGCCTCTTTACTGACAGTACCGCGCCTGGTGCATCGAGCAGCGTTCAGCGGTCGAGCACAGCCAGCGCTGTGGCACCACCGATGCGTTCGGCATGGACCGTCAGCGCGAACCGGTCGGTCATGCCCGCAACATAGTCGGCCACCTGCCGCAGCGGGTCGGCGTCGTGTTCACGGTAGCTGTCGGGAATGTCCTGCGGGTGGTCCAGGTGATACTCCACCAGCCGCCTGGTGACGGCCATCACGGCATCCTTGTGCACCTCCAGTGCCGGACTGAGGTAGACCCGCTCGAACATGAACGCACGCAGGTCGTGCATCATTCCCGCCATCTGCGGCTCCATGTCGAGCGTGTCCGTCGCAATGGTGTGGTCGACCACGGCGCGGAGCAACCGGCCGATCCACCCGCCACCCGGCGATCCCAGGCGCGCCAGGACCTGCGGAGGAAGATCACCCGGTGCCAGCAGACCCGCGCGCACCGCGTCACGGGCGTCGTGTGTGAGATAGGCGATGCGGTCGGCCCAGCGCACGCACTGCGCCTCGGGGGTCGCCGGGGGTGGGGAGACCTTCCAGGTGTGGGCCCGGATGCCGTCGCGCACCTCCCACGTCAGGTTCTCGGGTTCGAGGATGTCGAAGATGCGCACGCCCTGGGCACCGTGCTGCCAGCCGGGAATGAACTCGGCCAGCACGTCCTCGCCCGCGTGTCCGAACGGCGTGTGGCCGACGTCGTGGCCGAGCGCGATCGCCTCGACAAGCGGTTCGTTGAGCCCGAGCGCCGCACCGATCGCGCGGCCGACCTGTGTCACCTGCAACGCGTGTGTCAGGCGTGTGACGTAGTGATCGCCATCGGGGTGGATGAACACCTGGGTCTTGTGCTTGAGGCGGCGGAACGCCTTGGAGTGCAGGATGCGGTCGCGGTCGACCTCGAAGCAGGTGCGTTCGGAATCTGGATCCTCGGGCCGGGTGCGGCCACGCGACCGCCGCGACCGCGTCGCCGCCGGCGCCAGTTGTTCCTCCTGCACCTGCCGTATCGACCGATCGCGGTACATGTACTGAGCAGGCATGATGGTCCGAGCCTATGCCCACGGCGCACGCTCGTGCCGAACCGGCCACCTGACCGGTCGACGCGGACTGCAGCAGACATCGGGGGGCACCGGCGACCGGCGCGCCGTCAGCCGGGATGTGAGAGCTCGTGCCGGTAGGGGGCTCGACAAGGGAGCGTGACCAGGTGGATGCATCGCAAGGCGGCGGAGGAGAACGTACCGGGGTTGTACGTGCGACGACGGCAACGACGCGAGGCGCCGGCTGGGAAACGCGAGCCGAGCAGCCCTATCGGCGCGAGCTCTAAGGAGGCAGGTCGAGGTCTTGGTCGCACGTCGACAGTCGACACCCCGTGGCGACAGCGACGGGACGACCGCCTGCGTCGCGGACGGTCTCAGCAAGATATACGGACGGCGCGACACAGCCGTGCAGGCGCTGCGGGACGTCACGCTGCAGATCCCCGGCGGCGAGTTCACCGCGATCATGGGACCATCGGGCTCGGGCAAATCGACTCTGCTGCACTGCCTGGCGGCGCTGGACACGCCGACGTCGGGCCGCGTGTTCCTGGGAACCACCGAGTTGACGGCACTCAGCAGGCGCCAGCAGGCACAGGTGCGACGGGACCGCATCGGCTTCGTATTCCAGGCGTTCAACCTGGTCCCGACGCTCGACGCGATCGAGAACATCACCCTGCCGCAACTGCTCGCCGGCCGGCGTCCCGACCAGCAGTGGCTGGACTACGTGGTGGCCCAGATCGGCCTCGGCGACCGGTTGCACCACCGACCGAGCGAACTGTCGGGTGGCCAGCAGCAACGGGTCGCGTTGGCGCGCGCGCTGGCCGGACGGCCGGAGGTGATCTTCGCCGACGAGCCAACCGGTAACCTCGACACGACGGCGAGCGCCGAGATGCTACGACTGCTGCGCGACGCCGTTGACCAGTTCGACCAGACGGTCGTCGTGGTCACACACGATCCGACGATCGCCGCGCACGCCGACCGCATTCTGTTCTTCACCGACGGACGGGTGGTCGACGAGACGGACCAGCCAGATGTGGATAGCGTGCTCGCGCGCACGCGCCACCTGGACGGCACCGGCGGCGACAGCGGCAACGGGCACATGCCGGAACGATCAGATGGGCAGGACACCATGCGGAGCCGAAGGCGTCGGCAACCTGATGAGCAGACCCCCGGGCGACCGATGGTCGGCTCTGACGATGAGATCGAGGTCGCACGTCAGGAACGGTGGCTGCAGCGCATCCGCCAGCAGTTCGACGCCGAGCAACCCCCGACGCCCGACACCGATGACCGGGGACCGGCGCGTGAGACTCTGGCCAGCGCGCCCCCCACTGCACAGCACACCCACGACGCGCAGCACACCAACGGTCGTCCCGACCGCGACGACCGGCAGGACCTCGACGACCGGCAGGACCGCGACGACCGGCACGACCGCGACGACCGGCAGGTCGAGGCCGCAGCACCCGACCGCACCCACGACGCCGCCGGCTGGCTGCCGCCGGAGCGGTCGTGGTCCGACCTCGCCACCGGACACGACAGCGCTGTCGACGACCGTGACACCCAGCCCGCCGAGCCGGTGCCCTGGTCGCGGCCACACGCCGATCATGACCCGGAACCGGAGCCGACCCCGCCTACCGCCACCGACGGACGGGATGTCGAATCCGACCCGTGGGCCCCACCGGACCGGACCCGGGCCGAGGAGTACCACAGCGGAGCAGGCGGCGCCCGGCGATCCCGCAGCGGGCGAGGCGGCGACGACGTATGGACGACCTCGCCACCGTGGACACGCCGACAGGCGCAAGGCGATGAGGCGGCCGCAGCCGACGATGCCGCCGAGACCGACGGTGACGCCGCGGAGCATCAGCACCGCGAACCACCGGCGTGGCGGCCACCCCACTCCCCCGACGACACCGACCCCCACAACCCGCCCGCCTGGCAACAGCCCGAGCACGCGGACGAGCACGACGATCGGCAGCCCGACCCCCACAACCCGCCCGCCTGGCAACAGCCCGAGCACGCGGACGAGCACGACGATCGGCAGCCCGCCGCCGACACCGACCCGTGGAGCGCGGTGTGGGACGCCAACCTCGGTGCAGATGTCGCCGAGGTGTGGACGCCTGCGTTCGATGCCGGCCTGCCGGCCTTCGACACGGACATCCCCGCTCCGCCGATCACCGCCGCGGACGACGCGGACGCCACCGACGTCCCCGCCTACGGCAAGGGACACCAGCCCACCCCCGCGGACGCCGACGACACCGCAGTCGAGCCACCGGCGGACGCCGACGACACCGCAGTCGAGCCACCGGCGGACGCCGACGACGCGCCGTCGCCGCTCGACACCGACACCGCCACCCACACCAACGGGCACCGCCCCACGCCCACCCACGACGACGACACCGCCGCCGTCCCGGCGGCGTTGGCCTCGCTGCGCAGCGCACGCCGCCCCGACCAGCCCCCCGACCCGCTCGACGCACTCCAGTCGCTGCAGGCGCAACTCGAGCGGCTGGGATCCGGTCGGCGTTCCGGACGACCGCGTCCCCCCCGGTCGACGCCGCGTGATTCAGGTGCCGACACGGATCGACGCGAGCGGCGCTGACGCATGTGGCGGATCGCCTGGGCCAACGTCCGCGGGCATCTGCTCCGCACGTTCGCGACCGCGTTGTCGGTGGTGTTCGGTGTCGCGTTCGTCACCGGGACCTTCGTGTTCACCGACACCGTGCACGCGGCGTTCGAGCGCCTGTTCGGTTCGACCGTCGAGGGCGCCGACCTCATCGTGTCGGTAGCGGACACCGGCCAGGCCGACGGTGATGCCTCGCGCGGTGGTGTGCGCACCGACGTGGTCGACACGGTGCGCGACGTCCCGGGCGTCGCCGACGCCGAGGCCCGCTTCCGCGGGCTGGCCAAGCTCGCCCGCGACGACGGCACCGCGCTGGGTGGGTTCGGCGCGCTGTTGCAGGGCATCGATGCGCCCCGCATGCCGGGCGGGGTCGAACTGCGCAGCGGTGCGCTGCCGTCGGACGATGGCGACGTTGCCATCGACGCCGCGAGTGCCACCGAACTCGACGCCGCGGTCGGCGACGACGCGCTGCTGCTGCTCAACGGGCCGGCGAAGCCCTACCGCATCTCGGGCATCATCGAGCCGCCGGGCGCGGTCGCCGACCTCGCGGGATCGACGACGGTGGTGTTCACCGACGCCGTCGCCGAGCGCCTGTACGGACGCGGCGGTGCGACCTACATCGCCGTGCGTGCCGCCGACGACACCGACCAGACGGAACTGCGCGATCGGATCTCGCAGAAGGTGGGCGCCGATCATGTGGTGTTGACGGTCGACGAACTGGTGACCGACTCGGTATCGCAGGTCGGCGAGTTCCTCGGCTTTCTGACGCGCGGTCTGCTGGTGTTCGCCGGCGCGGCGCTGCTGGTCGGCGCGATCATCATCTTCAACACCTTCGGCATCACCGTGGCGCAACGCACGCGCGAACTCGCGCTCATGCAGGCGGTCGGCGCCGACAACCGTCAGGTCATGCGTGCGGTGCTGGTGGAGGCGCTGATCGTGGGCACGGCCGGCTCGGGCGCCGGTGTGGCCGTCGGCGTCGGCGGCGCGGTCGCGCTGCGGGCGCTGTTGCGGCTGGTCGACCTGCCCCTGCCGTCCACCCGTCTGGTCGTGGAGCCCCGCACGGTCGCGATCGGCTTCGGGGTCGGGGTCGTGGTCACACTGATCGCCGCGGTCGGCCCGGCACTGCGGGCCAGTCACCGCGCACCGGTCGAGGCGCTCCGCTCGGCGTCGGCCGGCGACCGCACGGTCGTGTCGACGCCGCGTCTGATCGCGGGGGCGCTGTCGGCCGGGATCGCGGCGGCGGTCCTGGTCGGCGCTGGGCTCGACCGCGGTGGGATGACCGCACTCGCCATCGGTGCGGGCACGCTGATCCTGGCGATCATGCTGCTGGCGCCGCTGGGCGCCGGTCCGCTCACCGCGTTGATCGGGGTCCCGGTCCGCGCGTTCCGGCAGTTGCCCGGCCTGCTGGCGCGCGCCAACGCGACCCGCAACCCGGGTCGCACCGCCGCGACCGCGACCGCACTGTTGATCGGGCTCGCGCTGGTGACGTTCGTGCTGATCCTCGTGTCGTCGTTCCGCACGTCGCTCGACCGTGTGATCGTCGAGCAGTTCCGTGCCGACTACCAGCTGCAGGCTGTCGACCAGATCGGCTACCCGACCTCGGTCACCGACAGCGCCGACGAGATCGACGGCATCGACCTGGTCAGCGCGGCCAAGGTGGCGCGCGGCGACGTCAACGGCGTCGAACGCACGCTGGTCGCCGTCGACGCGACGACGTTGCCGTCCGTCTACGACTTCCAGGTGTTCGAGGGCAGTCTCGACACGTTGCACGACGGCGGGGTGGCGGTCTCCAAGAAGCTGAACATCCCACTGGGCACGACCGTGGCGGTGCGGGTGGGGTCGTCAGGAGCGACGAGCTCACGTCAGGTGGTCGCACTGACCGACGATCTGCACCTGCCCGGCACCACCCGCGTCGGCCAGGCGCTGGTCGACGTGTCGACGGCAGGCGCTGCGGTCGCCGGTCAGCAGGACCTCGTGGCCTTCGTCAAGGTCGCGGCCGATGCCGACCGGGCGCGGGTCCGCAAGGCGCTCGAGACGCTGGTCGTCGAGCAGCCCGACGTCCGCGTCGCCGACACCGCCGAGCTCCGCGCACAGGTGCGCGACCAGACCGACCGCCTGCTGGGCCTGGTGATCGGTCTCGTGCTGCTGTCGGTCATCATCTCGTTCGTCGGTGTGGTCAACGCGCTCGGCCTGTCGGTGGTCGAGCGCACGAGCGAGCTCGGTCTGCTGCAGGCGCTGGGCATGACCCAGCGCCAAGCGCGGCAGATGATCCGATGGGAATCGGTGATCATCACGATCCTGGGCACCGTGGCCGGTGTGGGGCTCGGCCTGGGGTTCGGCTGGCTCGGCGTGCGGGTGCTGCGTGACGAGGGACTCACGGCGTTCACGATCCCGACCGAGCAGATCGCGATCGCGGTGCTGGTGATGCTGGTGGCCGGAGTGTTCGCCTCGGTGCTGCCGGCGCGCCGCGCCAGTCAGGTCGACGTGCTGCGCGCGGTGACGATGGAGTAGCGGCGGGACCGGCGCCGCGGCTACGCGATCCGCACCTGCCGACGATGATCACGCGGGCGGATTGCGGCACCCGACGCGCTGCTTATACTCGACGCAGGTTCGCGGAGCCTGGTTCCACGCGCGTTGGACAGGTTTCGGCAGGACAACGACTTCTGGGCACACACTCGCGCCCCCGCTCACTGCCTCGTTCGGGCGTCGTCGCGCGAGATGAGCACTTGGCTGCCGTGCCGAGTCCCAAGCGAGGAGAACCAAGCCCAATGACTGCCACGCCTGTGGTCAGTGTGCTGACCGCGATCGCCGGTCTCGCACTCGCCGGATACTTCTACACCGTCGTCAAGGCCGCCGACCCCGGCAACGAGCGTATGGTCGAGCTGATGGTGGCGATCCAGGAGGGCTCCCGCGCGTTCCTCCAGCGTGAGTACCGCTGGATCGCGGTCTTCGTCGGTGTCATGACGGTCCTGATCTTCGCGTTTCTCGACTACGGCCGACCCTGGGGCGCCATCGCGTACCTGTTCGGTGCGGGACTGTCGGGACTTGCCGGGTTCATCGGCATGACGGTCGCGACCATGGCCAACGCGCGCACCACCCAGGCCGCACGCACCGGACCGCAGCTGGCGCTGCCGCTCGCCTTCCGTGGCGGCGCCGTGATGGGCTTCTCGGTCGCGGGACTGTCACTGTTCGGCCTGGGTCTGAGCTACATCATGTTCGTGCAGGTGCTCGAGGTCGATCAGCCGTTCCAGGTGCTGACCACCTTCGGCCTCGGCGCCAGCTCGATCGCACTGTTCGCCCGCATCGGTGGCGGCATCTACACCAAGGCCGCCGACATGGGCGCCGACCTGGTCGGCAAGGTCGAGGCGGGGATCCCCGAGGATGATCCCCGCAACCCGGCCACGATCGCAGACAACGTCGGGGACAACGTCGGCGACGTCGCCGGTATGGGAGCGGACCTGTTTGAGTCCTACGCCGGTTCGATCGTCGCCCCGATCATCCTGAGCGCCCTGCTGTTCGGTGGGTTCCTCGGCAACGGCGCGATCAGTGGGGAGATCAGCGAGATCCCCGGCGGATCGCTATTGGAGGCCACCTACCTGTTCCCCCTGCTGGTGGCTGGCATCGGCATGATCGCCTCGATCATCGGTGCCCTGCTGGTGCGGGGGCGTGAGGGAAAGTCGCTGTCCTCACAGCTGCACTTCGGCACCAACCTGGCGATGATCATCACGGGCCTGGTGTCGCTGGTGGCGGGTGCGATCGTGTTCGCCGGGGTGCCGGAGTTCGACAACGGCTGGTTGCTGGGCGCTGTCATCATCATCGGACTGCTGGCCGGCTACGCCATCGGCTTCGTCAGCGAGTACTACACCTCTGACCACTACTCCCCCGTCAAGAAGTTGGCCGGACAGTCCGAGACGGGACCGGCCACCGTCATCATTGCCGGGATCGCCGACGGCATGCTGTCGACCGTCGCCAGCGTCATCTTGATCGTGGGCGCCCTGGCCGCCTCATACGGTTTGGGTGAGGCCGCGTTCAACATCGCCAACGGCGGTCTGTACGCCGCCGCCCTGGCCGCGATCGGCATGCTGGCCACCACCGGTGCGGTCGTCGCGGTCGACGCCTACGGCCCGATCTCTGACAACGCCGGCGGGATTGCCGAGATGGCCCACCTTCCCCCGGAGGTCCGCGAGGTCACCGACGGTCTGGACAGCCTGGGCAACACCACGGCTGCAGTGGCCAAGGGCTTTGCCATCGGCTCGGCCGCCCTGACGGCGCTGGCCCTGTTCCGCTCCTACACCGCCGCGGTGGGTCTTGAGGTCATCGACCTGACCTCCGTGGCCGTCATCAGCGGACTGTTCCTGGGGTCGATGTCGACCTTCGCCTTCGCGGCGCTGACCTTGAAGTCGGTTGGCCGCGCGGCACAGGCCATGATCGTGGAGGTCCGCCGGCAGTTCGCCGAGATCCCCGGCCTGCGGGAAGGTGCCGTGGGCGTCAAACCTGACTCGGCCCGTTGTGTCGACATCTCCACCTCTGCGTCGTTGCGCGAGATGGTGATCCCCGGATCGCTTGCGGTCATCCTCCCGTTGGTCGTCGGCTTCGTCAGCCCCGAGGCATTGGGCGGCCTGCTGGCCGGCGCGCTGTCGACCGGGTTCATGCTGGCCATCTTCATGGCCAACGCCGGGGGCGCATGGGACAACGCCAAGAAGTACATCGAGGCAGGAAACCTGGGCGGCAAGGGGTCGGACAACCACAAGGCCGCCGTCACCGGCGACACCGTGGGTGACCCGTTCAAGGACACCTCTGGCCCCGCGATGAACATCCTGATCAAGGTCATGACCATCGTCAGCCTGGTGTTCGCCCCCGCGTTCCTCTGAGACAGCGCCGCTGGCGGTAGCGTGGCCCGGGATGACCGGGATCCGCCGCCGCCAGCAGGCCCTGACCGCCTTCGTTCTGGGCCTGGCCGTCCTGACCGTCATCGGTCTGGCCGTGCTCTATCCCTACGGCGGCCCGCCCGAAGCCGACCAGCAGGGCTTCGCCCAGCAGGGTGAGGCGCCGATCGACGCCGAAATCTTGGCGGTCCGCGAGTTGGGGCCCGCCGACGACGGTTTCAGCCTTCCGGGCGCCATTGCGGTGTCGGTTGACGTCCGCACCGACGACGGCCGCCGGCTGACGATTGAGACGGTGGACGAGACCGGGGGCTATGCACCGGGCAAGGCGGTCCGAATCGCGCAGATCAACGCGGTCGACCTTGAAGAGCAGTACGCCATCGTCGACTTCCAGCGCGGACTCCCGCTGGCGCTGCTGGCCGTCGCGTTCGGGTTGGCTGTGATCATGCTGGGCCGCTGGCAGGGCGTTCGGGCACTGATCGGGCTGGTGGCCTCGGCCCTGTTGATCGTCGGGTTTGCGATCCCCGCCCTGCTGGCCGGTCGCGACCCGACGTTGGTCGCCATCGTGGTTGCCATGGCGGTCATGTTGGTGACGTTGCCGCTCAGCCACGGTTGGTCGTTGACGACCAAGGCCGCGGTCGCCGGCACCGCGGTGGCGTTGTTGTCCACCGTCGGGTTGGCGCTGCTGAGCGTGGAGGCGACCAACCTGACCGGGTTGTCCAGCGAGGACGTGCAGTTCCTGCGCTTTGCCACCGGCCAGGCCGTGGACGTTCGCGGCCTGTTGCTTGCGGGGATCATCGTGGGGACGCTGGGGGTGTTGGATGATGTGACCGTCAGCCAGGTTTCGACGGTGGCCGCCCTGCGACGCGCCGATCCTTCTGCTTCGGACCGAAGGATCTTCAGCGAGGCGTTGCGGGTCGGACGTGACCACATCGCCGCCACCGTCAACACCCTGTTCCTGGCCTACGCCGGCGCGACCCTGCCCCTGTTGATCCTGTTCACCGTCGGCGGTGGTCCGATCGCTGAGACCCTGACCAGTGAACTGGTCGCCCAGGAGATCGTGCGGACCATGGTCGGCTCGATCGGGCTGGTCTTGGCCGTGCCGTTCACCACCGCGGTCGCGGCGGCGACGATGGACCCACGCGCGCCCCTTGCCCACGCACACGGCGCCCTGGTGACAGACAGGGTGGTCGTGCCTGCGCGGACCACCCGCCCCACCCCGGTGGCCTCTTCGGAGTCCCCAGCAGACGGTACGCCCCCAGACACTGCGAAAGGGGACAGTCCGTCGAAGGACACGGAGTGGGAGGAGTCCCTACGAAACGCCTATGGCCTCGACGAATCGCCCTGATCAGGCAAACGTGACCGTGGCCGTTCCCTGGTGGTCACACGTGATCGACAACGTCTTGCCGCCAAGCGCGGTCACCACGGACAGATCGGCAACGGCCGCCTTGATCGGATCAACCGAGATGCGGTTGCCGGGCACATCTGCGTCCAAGCCCAAAATGGTCCGTAGGAAAGACAAGGGGGCCGTCGCACTCCAGGCCTGGGGGCTGCAACTGGACGGATAGGCGATGACATCACCGGTTGTGTCCAGACCCCCAAAGATCTCGGGAAGCCGCCCCCCGTCCAGGCTCGCGACATCCATCAACCGGTCAATGACCGCCCAGGCCTGTTGGTGCAGCCCATAGCGGCGAAGGCCGCTGGCGATGATGGCGTTGTCATGGGGCCACACCGAACCCAGGTGATACCCCATCGGGTTGTAGGCGACTTCTCTGGCCGACAATGTCCGAACCCCCCAGGCACACAGCATGTCTGCTGCGGTCAGCCGTTGGCCCACCGCCGCGGCCATCTCGGCGTCCACCGCTTCGGCCCACAGACAATGCCCCATGTTGGAGGATGCGACCCGCAACGGTCGTTTCTGGCCATCCAGGGCCATGGCGATGATGCGGTCCTCGGGCAACCAGAAATCCCGTCGGAACGCCACCTGCGATTCATCGGCCAGCTTTCGCAGCGCGGTGACCTGGGTGTGATCGCCAAACGCCTCCTCCAGGTCGGCAAGGTCACGCCTGGCACGGATCGCATACGCCTGCACCTCACACAGTGCGATGGGCCCGACCGCCTGACTGCCGTCGGCGTGGACCATCGCGTCGCCGGAGTCCTTCCATCCCTGGTTTTCAAGCCCGCCGGTGTGCGACCCGTACTCGATCCAGCCGTCGCCATCTGCGTCACCGTCACCTGCGCACCACTCCATGGCCGCGCGCGCTGCCGGCAACAACCCTGCGATCCGTTCGGCGTCAGCACCGAAGCGAAAGGCCTCGGCCAACAAGATGACAAACAGCGGTGGAGCGTCGACGGTGCCGTAGTACGGCTCGCCGGAGTCGGTGGTGAACACCTCCAAACCACCGCTGCGCAGCTCGTGCAGGATCCGACCGGGCTGCTCCAGACGGTGCGGCACATCATGTCGCCCTTGGTAGAACGCCAACACCTCCAGCAAGGTCACCGCCCCGTCGACGTCGGCGATCAGGCGGTTGTAGGCCGTCAGCAGACTGTCTCGTCCGAAGAGGGCCAAAAACCACGGCGCCCCGGCAGCGGGCACCGGTCGTGCCGTCGCATCGTCGATGATCGTCAAGGCGTTGACGTCGGCGACCGCCGAGGTCACTGCCGCCGCCCAGCGCCGGTCGGGACTGTGCACCTGCAACTGCGGGGCCTGGGCTGGGGGCACCACCGCGGGTCGGTCGTTCCAGGTGGGTATGACCTGCAACAGGGCGGTGGAGGGGCTGCCGGGTGCCACGGACATGGTGGCCGTGATGCCGCCCTCGACCGGGGTCATGGTGCGGTCTGGGCTGTGAATCGTGACGGCCATCCGGCCCGACTGGACGCTGAGGCTGTCTTTTGTCATGTCGTAGGGATGACCCGGCGCCGCACCGACGCCCTTGTGCAGGGTGGCGAAGTCGGTTTCGACAGTGGCGGTGACCTGACACTCAAGCGGCGTGCTGAAGGCACACAGTTCGTAGGCGTCGGTCATGGTCGGGCCCACCGTCCGGGTGCGGATCAACAGCGCAGTAGGTACCCCGAACGCGTCGGTCTGGACCGCCCAGACCTGCCTGGCGGTATCGGCGTCCTGGCGGGTGGAGGACAATAGGGGCGGTTCACGCCCATCCACGGTCACGGTCATCTTTGACAGGACCCGGACATCGCGGTGGTACAGCCCCAGGTGTGACCCGGGTTCGATGCGACCATCGCGGTCGGTCACCGCCACCGTCGACCCGTTGACCAAGTTGACGGTGGCGGCCAGAAGGTCGTCCAACGGCTAACCCTTGACGCCGGTGGCGGCGACACCCTGGACGAAGTAGCGCTGGAAGCTGAAGAACACGATGGCGACCGGAATGGTCGACAACATCGACCCGGCCAGTTCGAACGGGTAGTCGCGGGCTTCGCCGACCGACCCGGTGGCCAGGGCCAAGAACACGGGGACTGTGTTCAGGTCCGAACGACTAGGGGCGGCGATCAGGGGATGCAAGAACTCATTCCAGGCACCTTGGAACGACAGGATCGTCAGCGCGATCAGGGCGGGGGTGGCCAGGGGAAGGATGACCCTCCAGAAGGTATGAAAGATCGAGGCACCGTCGATCCTGGCGGCCTCTTCGATCTCGACCGGGACCGATTCGAAGAACTGTTTCATCAAGAAGATACCGAACGCGTCCACGGCCAGCGGCAGGATCCGCCCACCCCAGGTGTTCAGCAACCCCAGTTCGCCAAGGACCAGGAACCGGGGGATGGCCAAGACGATGGCCGGGATGGCCAACGTGGCGACGATCAACGCGAAAATGATTTTGCGGCCGGGAAAGTCAAGGCGGGCCAGTGCATACCCAGCCAAGCTGTTCAAAAACACTCGACCCAAGGTCACGAACGCGGTGACCACGACGCTGACGAACACCGCCCGCCAAAATCCTTGGCTTGCCAACCGGCTGTAGGCCGACGCGGTGACCGGGTCGGGAATCAACGACAAGCCGTCGTTGGCAGCTTCTGGTCGGGTCTTCAGCGAGTTGACGACCGCCAGCACGAACGGGGTGATGAAGATCAGCGCGAAGAAGATCAGCGCCGCGTAGCCAAGCACCCGTTTGCTGATCTGTTGCCACCATGGTTGGCGTGCATCGGCGGAGACGGGCGGGTCAGCGGGTGGGGCTGTTCCTCCGTCGTCGGGTTGAGGACTTTTGGTGTCGGTTGTGGCTGTGGCCATGGTGATCACACCTCGTCTGAGATCAGTCGGCGTTGGATGATGGTGAATACGCCGATGATGATGAACAGCAAGAAGCTGACCGCGGTGGCACGTCCCATCGCGAAGTTGCGGAAGCCTTCGCGATACACCAGATAGGCAGGGGTGAAGGTTGTCTTTTGCGGCCCACCGGCAGAGATCGCAAAGATCTGGTCGAACACCTGCCAGGTTCCGATGATCCCGACGGTCAGCACGAAGAACAGGGTCGGCTTCATCATCGGCAGGGTGATGAGAAAGAAGCGTTGGATCGGTGAGGCGCCGTCGACGGCGGAGGCCTCTTCCACCTCGACGGGGATGTTTTGCAGCCCGGCCAGGAAGATCAGCATCTGGGTGCCGATGGTGGTCCAGGTGGCAAGGATCATGATGGCAAACATCGTGACGCTGGGGCCGGCCAACCACTCCCACCACGACAGTTCCAAGAACTCCCGTCGCTCCAAGAAGGCCGGTGCCTCGTCGACACCCACCCAACCGAGGATGGCGTGAAAGACCCCGGTGGCGTCCTCCAGCCAGGTGATGTCGGTGCCCAGCAGGGAATTGACCGCACCGTTGTTGGAGAACAAGAAGGCAAAGATCAGTGCCACGGCGATGGAGCTGGTGATGGAGGGGAAGTAGTAGGCGGAGCGGAAGAATCCTTTGCCCTTGAGGAAGCGCTGGTTGACGATCACCGCGATGATGAACGCGATGCTGGTCTGGGCCGGGACGACCCCCAGCACGTAGTAGAAGTTGTTGCGCAGCGAGATGCCGAAGTCGCCCCGGGGCACACCTGGCTCGAACAACAGCTCGCGATAGTTGGCGAAACCGATGTAATCAGCCTGAAACGGGGGGCTGACCCCGTTCCAATCACGAAAGCTGACAGCCAACGCCATGATGATGGGGATCAGGGTGAAGATGGTGATCCCGATGATGGCTGGGGCAACGAACAGCGGGCCGTTGACCTTCTCGCTGGTGCCCAATCGCGTCCGTAGCGAAGACCGGCGGGACGTGCCCCCCTGCGGTGCGGCAGGGGGTGCGGTGTCGAGGGCGGTCATGGGGTCAACCCAGCACTGACTCGCCGGCGGACTGGGTGTCCTCCAACACGTCCTGGACTTCCTTGCTGCCGTCCGCGATGCCCTGGATGCCGTCGTTGACGGTGTCCAATACCGACTGGAACCCTGGCACATACACCGGTGCCCCCGCGTATTCAGCGGCGTTCAGATGGGCTTCCAGGTCTGGGTTTGCTTCCAACCAGCCATCACGCAGGGATTGGCGGGACGGCATCACCGGGAACTGGCTGGTGAACTCCAACTGCTGTTCTGGGCTGACCAGGTAGTCGACCAGATCCCAACTGGCCTCGGGGTTGTCAGCGTTGACGGCCACGGCATAGCACACGCTGAACGCGAAGGTGCCCTTGCCGGCCGGTCCCTCCGGCAGTTCGGCCACCGCCCAGTTCACGTCCGGGAAGTCGTTGCGCAGGGCGGGGACGATCCAGTTGCCCTCGATGGTCATCGCAGCCTTGCCCTGGCCGAAGGCCTCGCCTGCCCAGCCGGCGTCAAGATCCGCGGGGGTTGCTGCCCAACCTTGGTCATACAGGTTCTTGACATAGCTGAACCCCTCCTCCATCGGACCATCGGTGACGGTCATGGCCGTCCGGTCCTCGTTGGCCAACTCGCCCCCGGCCTGCACGGCGAAGACACCCCAGCGGAAGAACTCCGGAGCCAGGGCCAGTCCGACGGTGTCACCGGAGGTCAACTGCTCGGCGGCTGACTCCAGCTCATCCCAGTTGGTGGGGGGTTCCAGGCCGGCCTCGTCAAACAGGTCGGTGTTGTACTGCAGTGCCAGTGTCGAGAAGTCCTTCGGCGGGCAGTACAGCGTTTCCTCGAACGTGAACGCCTGCTGCAGGGCGGGATAGAAGTCGTCGGGGTCGGCGACGTTGTCTTCCATCGGGGCCAGGGTGCCGGCTTCGGCAAGGTCGGGGATCCGGTTGTCGTTGACGTAGAACACGTCGGGGGGATCGCCGGCGGCCAATGAGGCCTGCAGGGTGGTGTCGTAGTCCGGGGAGGGGTTGAACTCGACCGTGTTGCCGCTGTCGGTCGCATAGGAATCCAGGATGGCGCCGAGTTGTTCGTCTTCGGCCTGTGACGAGGCAAAGCCGGCCAACGACAGTTCCTGACCGCCTTCGGGGGCGGCGGCGTCGTCAGCTCCGTCCTCGCCGCCTTCCTCATCGCCTGCCTCGGCGTTGGGGGCGGGACCGGCGGCGCCTTCGTCGTCTGATTCGAAATCGGAGTCGTTGCAGGCGGCCGCCAGCAACGCGAGGATCAACAGCAAGGGCAGTATTCGCAGTTTTACGGTTCGGCTCGTGTCTCGCATTTCGGGTTCTCCTTCGGGGTTCAAGCGCTCTGACGGACCACCAGGGAGGGGCTCAGCAGCACGCCGCGGTCGGGGGATGAGGGTTCGGACAAACGATCGACCAAGAGGTCAAGAAGTTGGGTGGCCACGACCCCCAGCGGTTGGCTGAGAGTGGTGAGCGTCGGACTCAACAGCGGAGCCACCGGGCTGTCGTCGTACCCGGTGACCGAAAGGTCCCCGTCTCGACCAACCGTGATGTCGCGGCTGCTGGCAGCCTGGATGACACCGGCGGCAAGGGTGTCACTGGCGGTCACGATCGCGTCGGGGGGATCGGATGCCGTCAGCCAGGCTTGTGTCACGGCAATCGCGCGGTCGACGGCGTCGGGGATCTCAGCAGTTCGAGGGGTGTCGAGTTCCAGCCGTTCGCAGGCGCGGAGGAACCCCTCCCGCCGGTGCCGCCCCGTTTGGGAGGGTTGCTCGAAGCCGATGAACGCCAACCGGCGTCTGCCCTGGTGCCACAGGTGGTGGACCGCTTCACGAGTGCCAGCCGCGCCGTCGACGTCGACCCAGTCGTGCCCGGACAGTTCGGTCTGTCCGAAGGTGACCACGGGGATCCTGCTGACCAACAACTCGGTGACCCGGCTGTCGGCGGCGCTGGTCTGCGACAACACCGCCCCGGCGGCGCTGCCACTGGCGGTCAGTTGTCCCAGTTGGGCCACCGCGCTTGATCCGGGCAGGTCGGTGACCAGCAGGATGCGGTGCCCATGACCCTCGGCGGCCCCACACAGGTGATACAAGAACTCATCCAGCACCGGGGCAACCGCTCCGAAGATGGGGCTTGGGGCGACGTAGGCGATGGTTCGAGTACTGCGCTCGCGCAACTCACGGGCGCCTGCGTGCGGCCGATAGTCCAGTTCATCGATGGCGGTCTGCACCCGTTGAAGGGTGTCGGACTTGACCTTGTCCGGGGCGTTCAGGACGTTGCTGACGGTCTGGTACGACACGTCCGCGGCTTTGGCAACGTCCTTCATGGTGACTCGTTTGCCCATGGATGCCTCCGCTGCAATTTGAACGATCAAACTCTCTTGTTGTGCGGATGTCAAGGGAAACTTTCAGCGTGGGCTGGGCCCACACGCACCCATGGGGCCGGCGCCACGGTTTGGACATACGAGTGGCCCGCAGGCCATCATGCGGGGAAGTGAGCGGTCCGGAGATTGCCTTCGTTGTCATCGCGGCCGTCATGGGCGGGGCCGCGCAATCAGTGCTGGGGTTTGGTGCGGCGTTCACCACGGTGCCGGCCTTGGCTGTCGTGGCCCCCGAACTGCTACCTGGGGCGGCGTTGGTGTCGTTTCTGCCCTTGACAACCGTGATGGCGGTTCGGGAGCGGTCCAGTAGCGACGTGCCCGCGGCAATCCGACTGAGTCTTGCCCGCATCCCCGGCATTCTGGTGGGCACGGTGGCCGTGCGACTGTTGGATGCCCGTGGGTTGGCTGTCACGGTGGCAGTGGTGATGCTGGCCGCGGTGATCTCCGTCCTCATGGGCTGGTCGGTGCCGGTGACGCCCACCTCCGAATCGGTCGCCGGGACGGTCAGTGGCTTCTTCGGCACCGCGGTCGGTTTGGGCGGGCCGCCCCTCGCCGTGCTGTATCGGGATCGTCCGGCCCAGCAGATCCGCCCCACCCTGGCGGTGGTGTTTTGCACCGGCCTGGCCCTCAGCCTGTTGGCGTTGGGGGTGACCGGAAGTTTCACCCGTGATCAAGCGGCCGTGGGGGCCGGTCTTGCCGTGGCCGTGATGGCTGGCCTGATCATCGCATCACCGCTGCTGCGACGACTGCCCGACCGGGTGGTTCGGGCCGGACTGCTGGTGTGGGCCGGCGGTGGATCGATAGTCGCGCTGGCACAGGCGGTGTTCGGGTAAGGCTGTTCAGTCGAACACGACCCCGCCGATGGGTCAGCCGTTCGGGGCGACGCCGATGCCATAGGCCCACCGTTGCGGGATGCCTCGGGGATCGGGGCGGGACTCCACCTCGACATCGACATAGCCCATGCGCAACAGCAGGGCACGCAGTTCCTCCGGTGTGACCGAGGTGACCTGGACCGGGCCGGCCGGCGGGTCCTCCACCGGGGCCATGTCGGTCTCACCCTCCGGGAAGGTGACGAAGATCGGCCCGCCTGCTTGGACCCGGGCAAATTCTTGCATCGCCGACAAGATCCCTCGCCGGGGCAGATGCTGCAGTGCCGCCGGGGCCCAGATGCCGTTGAACTGATTGTCGGCAAACGGCAGGCTGCGATAGTCCCACCGCGCCAACAACCCCTTTGGGAAGAAGGTCCGCGCCACCCTCATGCACTCACTGGACAGATCCCCCGAGGCGGCCCGCAACCCCACGTCCCGCAACAGCCTGACATCCAGACCGGGCCCACCCGCGACATCCAGGACCAGCGCCCCGTCCCCGGCCATCTTGGCGAAGGTCCGGGCACTGTCGCGAGGTCGCCGATCCTTCCAGGCCTCCATGTATTCAGACGCACAGCGGTCATAGGCGTTCACGGTCATTTGCAGTCAAGCGTCCACGTGCGGATGATCCTAACGCCAGGCCGGCCTGTCAGACCGCGCCTGTGAGCGGCATGCCTAGTCGGTGTGTGGCGCCTGTTCGTATGACAGCCGAACCGTGGTTCCGACATGCGGATCCAAAATACCGCCCGACTGCATCTCGAAGGTGTCGCTCAGCGCACGCATCACCGGGATGCCGTAGCCGCCCTCCCGCAAGGCAAGACTGCCGTTCGGTCGGACCCGTTCGGCGTGTATGCCCGGGCCGGAATCGCCGACTTCGATGATGAACCGCCGACCGACGACGGCGGTTCGAACGATGATCGGGAGGGTCAGTTCGCTGCGTCGATGCGCTTGGACGGCGTTGGTCACTGCCTCGCTGGTGCAGGTTCGTACGTCATCCACCCGATCCTCTGGGACACCCGACGCCGCGGCTGCCGCAACAGCCATGGCTCTTGCAATGCCGACGACATGAGCCGAGGAGGGCAGGCGGAGGGTGACCCAATCCGTCATTACGACGCAGGCACCTCGTCCAGGGTGGGCACGACGTTGAAGACGTCCATCAGTCCGGTGACTCTGAAGATCTTCAAAACCGGTTCGGAGTCACAAACCACATGCAACGATCCACCGGTTTGCCGGAGCCGTTTCAACCCCCCGACCAACACGCCCAGGCCCGTGGAGTCCATGAACGACACCGAGGACAAGTCAACCACGATGGTGGACACCCCATCATTCAGCGCATTCAGGATGTGTTCGCGGAGGGTGGGTGCGGTGTAGACGTCGACCTCTCCGCTGACGGTGATCACCGCACGTTCGTCTTCGATATTGTCATCTATCGTCATCTGCACGTCGAGGAAGTCTTTCGTCTTCGGCCAGGTCACTGCGGTCAGTCTCAGTCCTTACCAATAGTAGTGCCGGCTAATCCGACCCTGTCAATCACCAAGGGGGGTGAAGCCGTGCCGCTGCTGTGGCGCGCAACTGCGGTCGCAGCACTGGGGGAAGACCTATGATGTCGACGGCAACGGTCACCGCCGTGGTCAGCGGCCATCCCGAGGTGTCCACCCTCACCAATGTCGCCCCGTTTGCGGTTGCCACCTGGCGCCCGGTATCCAGGTCCGGTTGTCCTGTCCCTCCTGCCAGGGATGAACCGCTGAGCACGGCCAGGGCCGCGGCGTCCGCGGCGACGCGAGCCGCGTCGGCACCCCGCATGATGTGGGCCGCGTGCACGGTCAGACCACTCGTCGAGATCAGCATCGCCAGTGCCAGCATGGTGGTCAACAACGCTGCCGCGCCGTCGTCGCGCCGCGACGTCACGGAACGTCCTCGGTCCGGAAGGTGGCGGCGGCCGATACCTGCAGACCAGGAACGGGTACCCACAACACCGCAACGGTGCGGGTCAAGGTCACGGTGACCAGGTCACCGGGCGCACGGCTACCCGATGCCGGGCTGATGTCGATGTCGGTGATCGTGCCGGGTTCAAACATCGCGGTGACCGCGGAATCATGGGCGACGGCTGCCATCCGGGCGGCGCCGACGGCCAACTGATGAGTCCCGGCCGCGGCCAGGACGACTTGGCCAACGGCCGCAACAAGGGTCGCGACCACGATGACCAGCGGCAGTGCCACAGCCAACTCCAACGACTGGGCACCGTCTTGGGTGCCAAACAGGGGGCGGCGCATGTCGAGTGGCTCCAGTGGAGGGGTCCGGCGACTCCGAACCCCTCCGTCGGGG
>JBPCKA010000051.1:0-2770 GCA_051004735.1 Euzebya sp.
GTCCACAGCCGGGTGGATCGGGTGGCCGACCGACGGTCGATCGTTCCTAGCGTCGGACGGACTCCCGATCGAGCGACAAGGAGCCCGGGATGAACACCACGACACTGGTGGGGCGGCTGACCGCCACACCACTCAGCACGTATGCACACAAGCCATCGGTGGGGCGGGAACCGTCCAGAGTCCGCCGATTCAGGCAACCTCGCCGAACTGCTCGTCACCGGGAGCCCCGGGGAATGCCGTGACGTCGGCCCCTGCCACCGCCAAGCGAAGCGCATCTGGGACAGCGCCGTCCACCCGCAGCTGCGGGATGGTGGACATCCCGCAGCAGGTCGTGCACCGGGTCGATCCGTCGCGGCCGGAGCCTCCGCAGGACTCACAGGTGACATGGTCTACGACCGCCACTTCTAGCTCCAAGACGTCGTAGATGTGCTGTCGCCATCGCTCATCGGTGGAGTCGAGACGCTCACGGGCAGTGGTAGCGGCGTCCGCCAGGGCACTCGCTGCTGCTCGGGAACGGTGGGTGGCAGCGCGGACAACCAAGGCGTTCTCGCGTGCGGCCCGGAGGTCGTCGAGGTCCCCGGAGATCCCCTTCACGGCGATGGCGGCGTTGATCGAGCTCATCCCGGCCTCGACGGCGGCTGCATAGGCTTCTGACAGTTCCGCTTCACGGTCGGCGATGCGGCGGTCCAGGTCAGCGATCGTGTCGGTGGAATCGGTGGCCAGGCCGAGCTGGTGGCTGGCGATGGCCTCGATCGCGTCCGGATCGGTCAACATGGCCACGACCTCGTCCCACACTGCGTTCTCGACGATCTGGGCATCCACGTTGAGGCAATCGCACTGAGGCTGGTCGGGCGGTCGCGTTCCCTTGCGGCGCCACGCACAGCGATACCGACGTACCCCTCGCGGGGTCAAACCGAGCATGCGCACACCATGCTCGGAGGTCAACCTCCCGGCGAGCGAGAATGTGCGAGGCTTGCGATACCGAGTTGTCCGTGACGCGACGACCGCCTTGAGTGCGTCGTGCTGATGACTCGTCAGGATGGCCGGCACCTCGACGATGATGGTGTCGCCTGGGTCGTCGCCATCGGTTCGGGGTCGCCGCCACGGCCATTGCCCCGACCATCCCGGGCCGGACTGGGCGATGATTTGGCGGATCATCCCCGGCGTCCAACGCTCAGCCTCCGGCGGGGGTGGTCCGCAGACGTTGAAATCCTCGGCGACCTGCGCCGTCGTCGCGCCTTCCGTGCAGATCATCCGCTGGAGGCGACGGACGGCCTCGGCCTGAGGCGGGTCGATCGCCAAGGTGGTGTGTCGGCTTGATGTACGGGCTTGCTCGAGCCGCCAACCGAAGGGGGCCTTGCCCCCGGGCCAGCCGCCTGCCTCCGCCGTGCGTTCTTGCGCGGTCAGCAATCTTTGTTGGATGAGTGAGTGTTCGAACTCTGCGACCGATCCCATCATTTGCATGGCCATCCGACCTGCCGCACTCGACGTGTCGAGCGGGTCGTCGAGCAACACCAGCCCGACCCCGGCATCCGTCAGCGCATCAACGATCCGGAGTAGGTCACGGAGGCTTCGGGCCAAGCGGTCGATCTTCGTTGCGTAAACAACGTCGATAGCGCCGTGGCGTGCCGCAGTTAGCAACTCGGTGAGCCCGGGACGGTCCGCCTTCGCACCGGACTCGCCGGCGTCAACGAACTCGGCGGTCGTATCGTAGCCGTCGGCCTCGGCGCGTCCAGTTGTTCTGACGCGTTGGTCATCGAGCGAAGTGCCCGAGTCAACTTGGCGGGCCGTCGAGACGCGCGCGTAGATCGCCGCCCGTCGGGGGCCACTCATAGCCTCAGCCACGTCGATGCCCATTCGACTTCGCGGCCCCGTCCTCGTCCGGCGGGGTCGCTTCCTTTGTGACCTCAAAGCTAGGCGCCGCGTCGCCGACGAGGAGGACGGTTAGCCGGTCCATCGCGATAGCGGCGGAACGACCCGTCAAGGGCTGCCAATTCACTTCCAGCACCACAGGTTGGGTCACGGGGCACGGGCGTGACCAAGTGTTGGCCTGCGGATGACCGCCCGTGGGCGCTTCGACCAGCCGACCGTAGCGGCCGGGACTGGCCGCCTCACGTTCTCGATGGTCGAGACGATCTCGGCCAATACGCGCCTCGTCAGCTGTAGCTCCAACCAGCGGAAACGCATACACATCACGCTCGTCGTCGGACATGTGGATCACCGATCAGGCACGGGACGCGGCGCGGGGTTTGACCGGGCGTGGCTGGTTGATGCCGGCGGTCATCCCGGAGGTGACGGTTCTGGTGGTCTCCCGGGCCCCCAGCCCGACATGCTGGGCGACCTTGGTGAGCTGGCGGCGGACGACGTCGTCGTGCAGCAGCCCGGCGCCGACAAGTTGGCCGAGGCGAAACGCAGCCCGGTTGAGGGTGTGGTTGCGGGTGCCTTCCGGTGCCCGGGCCAGGTTTAGGAGTTCTCCGGCCAGGGCGGCGCGGCCGTATCGGTCACCAACCGATGCCGATGCGGATGCGGCCGCGACCTGTTCGCGATTAACGGGTTGGCGTGTTGGTGGTCGGATCTTGTCGATGAGCCAGTCTGGTGGTGGGGCGGGCGCGGTCGGGTTGGTCCACCGGTAGCGGTCGCCGCAGGCGTGAAGTGAGGGTGGGACGACGATGTAGCCGCCGTCGCCACGGACGTCGACGCCGGCCTCGATGCCCGCGCGGTTGCCCACGCCACCGTCTGGGCGGGCGAAGACCAGCTGCCGGCCACCGGA
>JBPCKA010000052.1:0-10640 GCA_051004735.1 Euzebya sp.
CCGATCACCGTGGCCTTCGCCGGCGATGTGCACGGCGAACCGCCGATCGAGGATGCCTTGACGCAGGGGGACAACCCACTGGCGGCGGTCTCATCCATCCTGAGTGCGGCCGACATCGCCGTGATCAACCTGGAAACCCCGATCAGCACGCTTGGCACACCTGCCGAGAAGACCTTCGCCTTCCGTGCCGACCCGGCCCTGGCGACTGCCCTGTCCCAGGCAGGTGTCGACGTGGTCAACATGGCCAACAACCACGGCTTGGACTACGGGCACGCCGCCGCGGAACAGACCCGCAGCCTGGTGGCGGCCGCGGGCATGCAGGCCGTGGGCTATGGGACAGACGCCGACAGCGCCTACTCACCTGCACTCTTCGACGTCGGGGGACGCACGGTCGCTGTCGTGGGGTTGACCCGGGTCCTGCCAACCATCGACTGGGCCGCCACCGGATCCCGTCCGGGGATGGCATCAGCCTATGACCTACAGGCGGCCGTCACTGCCGTGCGGCAGGCCGCGGCTGTGGCCGACCACGTGGTGGTGACCATCCATTGGGGCAGGGAACGCTACACCTGCCCCGACGGCGACCAACTGGCACTGGCTTCAGCCCTGGCGGCCGCGGGCGCCGACGTCATCGCCGGGCACCACTCCCACGTGCTGCAGGGTGTACAGCAGATCGATGACACGTTGGTTGCCTACAGCCTGGGCAACTTCGTCTTCTACGCCCGTACGCCGGCAACTCGTCAGACCGGCGTGTTCACCGTCACCCTTGATGAGGACGGCGTGACCGACCACACCTGGGTTCCTGCTCAGATCGACGGGCGTGGCCAACCTCACCCGGTTGCGTCCCAGGCGCCCATTCCGCAAGGGGAAACGTTGACCGCGTTGTCCTCGGGACCACAATGTGGTCCCCCGCGATGAGCACACGTTTGCGCAGTTCCACGGCCGTGAGCATCACCAGGCTGTCACGTTGGTAACCTGCGCCTATGGATGATGTCGATATGGCCATTCTGCGAACGTTGCGGGACGATGGCCGCATCACGTTGACAGATCTGGCGGACAAGGTGCACGTGTCACGCACCAATGTGCACGGCCGTATCGCCAAACTGCACGATCGCGGAATCATCGGGGGCTACACCGCCCGCATCGACACCGCAGAGGTGGGTCTGCCGGTGGCTGCACTGGTGCTGATCGGCGTGGACCAATCCCGCCTGGATGAGTTGCGCGACCGACTGGACTCGATGGCCAGCGTCGAGCATTGGGGCTTGACCATGGGCGCCTACGACGGCTTCATCATGGCCCGCGTGGCAAGCGTGGAGGAACTGCGCCGTTTGCTGGTGGACGAACTGCGAACGATGCCAGGAATCACCCGCACCGAATCGGTGCTGATGATCGAGGAGACGGGGCCCCGCCAAGCCCTGCCAGACTGAGACGGCCCAAGATCACACGACGTGACGGCGCGATAGGGGCATGACCACCGCTGGTTCGGCCCGCTCCGGCGTGATCGAGGCAACCTCCTCGGTGACCTCGGCAGCCACCGGGTCGATGGCGATGAAGAACACGCCCTGGCCGCTCATCAACAGGTCCATGGCCTGGCGTTCGTTATCCACGGCAAACACGTTGCCGGCAGAATCCGACGCCAACATCAACTCTCGCAATGACAGGCCCCGCGAGACGACCTCTTCAATCGCGCGACGGATGCGCTGCAGGCTGACGCCGGCATCGCGGAGGCGTTTGATCACCTTGAGTTGGACGATGTCATCAAAGCCGTACAGGCGTTGCGACCCGGAGCCCTCGGCGTCTCGAACACTGGGAGTCACCAGGCCTGTCGAGGTCCAGTGGTCCAACTGGCGATAGGACACACCCACGATCTTGGCGACCGCCGGTCCACGGTATCCGGCCTGGCCATCGCTCAGACCCGGAAGCGGGATGTCCCGCGTGTAACGGTTGCCAGCCATCGTCTACGAACCCTATCCGCCGAACTACATCACTGTGGTGAATGATGGAAGGTAACCGGTCGACCGCGCCACGGTCAAGAGGTCCGTGTCGCCGAGCAACCTCCTATTGAGCGAAATCCTCGGGTGTGACGCTGTCCAAGAACTCCTTGAACTTCTCGACTTCGGTCTCTGACTCATCGGTGTCATCGATCAGGATGCCCGCCTCGTCCAAAACACCCTCATCGGCATAGACGGGGATCCCCGCGCGGACCGCCAACGCAATGGCATCGGACGGCCGTGAGGACACGGTGGTCTGTCCGCTGGGACCATTCAGCACGATTTCGGCATAGAAGGTGCCGTCGCGCAACTCGGTCACCACGATCCGTTCGACCGACACCGTCAAGGCGTCCAGGAGATCCTTCATCAGGTCATGGGTCATGGGACGGGAGGTCTCAACGCCTTGGAGGGCGAACGCGATCGAGGTCGCTTCCACCGCCCCGATCCAGATCGGTAAGAACCGTTCTCCGCTGGATTCCTTCAGCAGCACGATCGGCTGGTTGTGGGGTAGTTCCACCCGAACTCCCACCAACTCCAGCTCGATCATTCGTCTACCTCCGCATCCGCATCGGGACCCTGAGTCTATGGTCGGGCCACAGGGCTCACAACGAGACGGGGGCGTCACGCGGGAGCAACCGCGCGAAGGCGCGAAGCGCATCGGCCATCGCAGCCCCGGGCGTGTCAGGGGTGCCCTCGATGGCCACGTCAGCCAGGAGTGCCGTGCTGGCTACCTCTTCACCTTGGACCAGCAGTGCCACCTCACCCATCGGTGTCCCCAACGCCACAGGCAGGGCGACGTCGGGGGCCAGCCGCGTCACCGTACTCACCTGAGCCTGCGCGCCGACGGTACGGGCCAGGTCCTCGGCCACGGACAACTCAACGTCTCCTGCGGCCGTGCGATAGACCGCACCGACGTCGCCGGTGCGCAGTGGGGTGGGGCGGGCGAAGTCGCCGAACCCGTGGTCGAACAAGGCGGAGGTGTCGGCGACCCGGTCCTCACTGCCCAGCACCACGGCGTACAGGGTCCGACCGTCACGCTCGGCGCTGGCAACCAAGCACATGCCCGCCAGCGTGGTGAAGCCGGTCTTGATCCCGGTGGTCCCGGGGTACTGGGTCAACATCTCGTTGCGGTTCTCCAGCAGCCCAAACGGCGGGACCGTCAGTTGCACCGCACCTGCCCACATGGCGAAGTCGGGATGGCTCATGGCCTCCTGCCCCAACAGCGCAAGGTCAAGCGGGGTGGCGTGGTGGGCAGCAGCATCGTTGGACAGTCCCGAGGAGTCCTCAAAGCGCGTGTCCTCAAGTCCCAGTGTGACACTGCGCTGGTTCATCAGTGCCACATAGGCAGTTTCACTGCCGGCCACGTGCTCAGCGATCGCCACCGCCCCGTCATTGCCGCTGCGCAGCAGATCGGCGGCCAGGACGTCGCGGACGCTGACCGTGTCGCCCTCGCGCAGTCCCAAGGTGGCCACACCCGGCAACTGTCCCGTCGCTGCTGCGGTGACCGACACGGTCAATTCAGGGGCAACGCTGCCCCCCTCCACGGCCTCCAGGGCCAGCAGGATCGTCATGATCTTGGTGGTCGATGCCATCGGAAGGGCCACGCGTGGTTGCACACCGGCCAATATCACGCCATCCACCGGATCAATCAGCACCGCGCCGGTCGCACTGAGGTCAGGCGCGTCCTCGTGTGGACCCGGGACCTGCTCCGCCGCGACCGCGTCAGGTGTGAAGCCTGATTGCAGGGGTGCCTGTGTCGGGAGGGGGGGAAGTTCAGCAGGTGCGTTTGGATCCACCGGGGTCGCGGTGGGTGACACCGGGATGACATCGGTCGCCTGGGCCACCTGATCGACAGTGGGGCCCAGCACAATGCCCGGCACCATCGCCAACAGAATCGCCACCGGCATGGCCGCCCGTACCACTCGCAGGTGCCGCGGGACCATCACTCCTGGGGAGGTGTTGCTCACGCCCCGCGGACGTAGCGTCGTAACTCGCGTGACAGCAGGGACCGCTTCATCCGCGACGTCAATCCGGCCAACTTCTCCAACTGGCGGCCGGCCTGCCTGCGCGCCTCGGGATTGCGTTGGCGTAGCAGCGGGGTGGCCAACTGCTCAAACAGCGCGACTTCACGGTCAACGAACTGGCGGTACATCCTGAGATGGCGCGGCTCAAGCCCTAGTGCCAGCAGTTCACGCGCGGCACGCCCGGTCAGCAGGTCATCGGCGTCAAAGGGAGCGGTCTCATCATCAGGGTCACCGACGATGGCGTACTCCCGCAATGCCCGCACCTGACCGGAGTCAAGACCTGTCGCCTCGCAGTACTCCCGCAGTGTCAGTTCGACGGGGGTGGTGGGAGCCTCGAGCACCGCTGCGTCGCTGCCGGAGGCGGCCGCCTCGACCGCCTTGGCCATCTGCATGGCCGCCTGCGTCGGTGTGAGTTCCTTCGCGTCATCATCGTCCACTGAGGGGACCAGGGTCGGGGGTGGGACGGGGCCTGGCCCGGGAGCCTCGCCGGCATCCAGCCGGTCCAACTGCTCGCGGATGACCTTCAGCGGCAGATAATGGTCACGCTGAGCGGTCAGGATGAAACGCAGTCGGTCGACGTCGTCCTCAGAAAAGATCCGGTATCCTGAGTCCGTGCGATCCGGATAGATCAACCCCTCGGACTCCAGGAAGCGGATCTTTGAGATGGTGATGTCCTCAAAATCCTCTTTGAGCTGGTTCAACACCTCACCGATGGTGAAACCCTGGGGGCCATCACCACTGTCCTGGGGGTTGACCGTGGCCATGGTCATCAGCCGCCTTCATCGTCGCCGGCGGCCGGCACGGCTGTGATGGCGGGGATCAGCGCCTGCAGGCGGAACTTGCCGACCTGCACGTCATCACCATGGGTCAGGGTCTGCTTCTCGGATCGCGTCCCGTTGACATAGGTGCCGTTCAGCGACCCGGCGTCGGCCACCAGGAAGGTGTCCTCGGTCCGCCGGAACTCGGCGTGGCGACGCGACACGGTGATGTCGTCCAGGAAGATGTCGGACTCGGGGTGACGGCCGACGGTCACGACGTCCTTGTCCAGCAGGAACCGGGCACCGACATTGGGACCCCGGACGCTGACCAGCAAGGCAGTGCCCGGCGACAGTTCCGCACGGATGCCGTCGACATCGATGCGTTCATCGCCCGTGCTGTCCCGCAGATCATCTGCCGCTGTCGTCAGCGTGCCGGTCGTCACGTCCTGGGTGCGGGTCAACGCCGTGCCGCACTGGGCGCAGAACTTTGCCCCGGACGGGTTATTGTTTCCGCATTCTGTGCAGTACATCAGGGGTGCTCACCCGGACATCGAGGGACACGTCTCAGTGGAACGCAGCGTAGCAGCGGACTCTGACACCCGGCCACAACCACGGCGGACCACGACCCTTCTACCTGATTGCTCAGGCGTCCTCGACCAGTTTGGCGTACTCGGCGGCGCTGAGCATCTGGTCCAGTTCCACCCCCTCATCCAGTTGCAACACCACCATCCACCCCTCTCCGTAGGGGTCGGAGTTCACCAGTTCCGGGTTGGTTTCCAAGGCGTCGTTGCGCTCCACGATCGCACCGGCCACCGGCGCGAACAGGTCACTGACGCTCTTGGTGGACTCGACCTCGCCGAACGGCTGTCCGATGTCGACCTTGGTGCCGGTTGCGGGCAGGTCGACATAGACCACGTCGCCAAGGGCCTCCTGGGCATAGTCGGTGATGCCGACGGTGATCCGGTCACCATCGACCCGGATCCATTCGTGTTCCTCGGTGTAGCGGAGGTTGTCGGGGTTCACTACGTCACTCCTGTCGTGCGGTGTGGGTCAGGCTGTCTGGTCGGGTGCCGCTCTGCCGGCTTGTGCACGGCGACGGGCCAGCAGGCCGCGCGCGATCTGGGCGTACTGGACTCCGGCAGCGTAGTAGGTGATGACCCCGGTCGCGGTGAACGTCCAGCCGATTCCTCCCCACAGGCTGGCCCCGCCCCAGTCCATGGCCCCCAGCAGGAAGCCTGGCACGCCGATCAGCAGGCAGGCGGTTGCGAACTTCCCCAGCCTGGTGACAGGGATCTGCGGATTCCCGCTGAACAGGATGGCGGCGCCGCCCAGGAGGACGACGTCGCGAGCAACGATCAAGGCCAGGACCCACCATGGCAGCAGGCCTAGCGCCGCCAGCGTAATGCCGGCGGTTGCCAGCAGTGCCCGGTCGATCAGGGGGTCCAGTAGCTTGCCGATGCGGGTGACCTGGTCAAAGCGACGGGCGACGTACCCGTCGATCCAGTCCGTCGTCCCGACGACCACCAGGGTCAGAAAGGCCATCCCGTAGGCGGCGGGGCCGACCATCAACCACACGAAGAGGGGCAGGCCCAGCAACCGCACGAACGTGATGATGTTGGCCACGGTCCAGACGCGGTCGTGGACCACGACCGGACGGTCGCTGCGAAGCCCTGCGTCGAACAGTCGCACCATCTGGACCATACTGGCACCTCGGCTCAGCCACGGATTGATGAGGGAGAACAACCATGGGTTTCCTGGAGCAGTTGAAAGCGCTGTTCAGCCGCGAGGCGACAGACGCCAAGGAGTGGCTGGACGACTCGGTCCGCGACGCCGATGCCGCCCTTGACCGCGCCGAGCGACGCCAGGCGGCTGATCCTGACGAGAGACTTGCCATGACCTTGGATGACATCAAGACAGGCGACGACGCGTTCGAGGCCATCCGGGCCAAGGCGGACGCCCTTGATGAGGAGTCAGACCAGGGGTGAGCCGGGTACTCCCTGCGCGGCCCGGGCCGCACGTCGTGATCTTCCCGCCGCGCTCAGGACCACGATGAACAGGGTCAGGACCACTAACGCACCAGGGATGGTCAGAACGGTCAGTACACCTTCGACCACGTCTTGGTCCGAGCCCAGGGTGAAGGTCAGGTACAACGCCAGGGTCGCCACCGTCCCGGTGAGCGCAGAGGTGAGCGCGGTCGCAAACGGCGGCAGCCGCCGATGGGTCAACGCGGCCGTGCCGCCGGCAACCAGACCGGACAAGAACCCGGTGAACAACCCCGCGATCCCACCGAAGATCACGGCGAACAGGATGCCGGCGCCGATGAGTGCCTCGAAGGCCGGCTCGTCGACCCGCGTCCCGGCAGTCACTCCGAAGACGATTCCCAGCACCACCGCCACCAGCGTGCCGACCACGGCCCCGATCAACGTGGTGCTCCCCCACACCACCAAGAGCATCTTCAGTCCCGGCCACGGCGCGGGCCGCCGGCCGGGTAACGGGGGCAACTGCGGCGGACCGGCCGGCCAGGACGGGCCGGGTGTGCCAGGCGGCCATGGTGCTGTGCCCATCGCTTGTCCCTTCTCCTCGTGTCGACCGTCACCCCGCATCGTAGTTCGCTGACGGAGGAGTCCCGCGAGTTCTCCGTAACAAGATCTGAGTGCTACTCTCATCGCTCAACCGAGTTGCCTCGCGCACCTCTCCGGGATGTGGCCTAGTTTGGTCTAGGGCGCCGGTCTGGGGGACCGGAGATCCAGGGTTCAAATCCCTGCATCCCGACCATCACGAAGTCCCTGACAGGCGGCATGAGTATGCCGCTGAGCAGGGCCTTTGTCGTACCAGGACGAGGTTTACGGCTCTCCTTCCTCTCCTGTGCCATGGCGAACAGATGTGCGCTTTGGGCGCGTTCTGAGCCTTGTGCCACACACATCATGTGGCAATCGTGTGGCACAATTGACAGTCTGAGGCCGAACGGTCCCGTCCTGGCAAGTCACGGTCGGTAGCGTTGAGGGGGGCGGCATCGGCGCGAAGACCAAGACAAGGAGAGGTCGATGCTTGGAGCAGGCCGAGGCCCACGCCTATGGCGCCAAGATGGTCGCCGACCCCTCAGCGGATAACACCCGAGGCAAGCCGTTCGTCGAGGTCGCCCGGGATTGGCTGGCCATTCAGCGAGGCATGGACCTCAAGGTCACCACCATCAACCAGTATGAGAGCCAGCTGAAGAACTGGATCATGCCCACCCACGGCCGCTGGGGGTTTTGCGATTACCGGATCACCTCTGTAACCGGCGGGGACATCCAGCGACTCCTCGGAGAGATGCAGAAGCAAGGCCTGTCGGGGTCGACGCGCAAGCAGGTGTTCGGCCTAGTCGGGATGATCGGTGACTACGCGCTGGCGGAGGGGCTCATCCGTGCCAATCCGCAGGACCAGGTGCCCCGAAACCGGCGGCCCTCCAACAAGCGTGCGCGGTCACCTCAGCCACTGTCTTCCGAGGAGGCCCACGCGATCCACGACCGGATCGCCGAGCAGCGCTACGACGTGCATGTCGACTACGCGCTGATGGTTCTGATCGCCTTCTACCAGGGCATGCGGTTCTCCGAGATCGCAGGCATCCGCCGGCGAGACCTCAACCTGAAGTCAAAGACGCTGCACGTGGCCAATCCCGCCAAGAACGGGGACGCACGGACCATGCCGATGTTGGGCCCGATGCCAGGCACGCTCCGCAATTACGTGAGCGAGCTCGGGCTGAAGCCGGCCGACCTGTTGTTCCCGGCGCTTGGCGGGCGCAGCCTGCCGTGGTTGAAGGTCCGTCGGGCCAAGGAGATGCGTGCCGCTGGCGCGGTCCTGCGGGAGATCGCCGAGGAGTTGGACGTGTCGATAGCGATGGCCCGCACCTACAGCCTGGCCACGCCCGATGACCGGCCGCGCGGGACCGATCCGGTCACCCGTGGCTACTACCGCAAGAACCTATGGGACCCGGCCGTGGAAGCGCTGGGCCTTCCCGAGCGGCAGTTCCGAGACCTTCGGAACTCCTGCATCCGCGCTCTGCTGACCGGCGGGATCGACGGGCGACGCTGGCCACCGGACCTGGTGCAACAGTTCATCGGTCACTCCGACTCACGAATGACCATGGACGTCTACCACCAGATCTATGACACCGACGTGCAGCGCTTCGCATTCAGCGCAGACACCTGACGGTGCACCGCTCCAGGTAGCTGGCCAAGGCGGACTCGGGCACGCGGATGGTCCGCATGCCAATGCGGACATGGCCGAGGTCACGGACCTCGATGAGCCGGTGGACCGTCGCGGTGCTCACGTTCAGGCGCTCGGCGACCTGGCGCACGGACATCAAGACATCCGTGACGGGCGAGGTGTCCTGGTGTGCTCCTGCCGACGCCTTCATCGCAGGCTGTCCGACTGCCGCGTCCCGCGGGGGCGCTCTTGTAGTGCCAGTCGGACCATCCCGCGGCGTTCGGCCATAAGTTGGGACCAGTAGGTCATCATGAATGCTCCAATGGACTCGGCGCCTGTCGCCACAACAGACGTCCTAGTGCTCAGGTGTCCACGGTTCCCCTCAAGGTGAACCGTCTGCCCACCAACGAGGCGCCACGCCCACACCGTCGCCACCGGCGTTCAGTCCACCAACCGCCGACCACCCACCAGCAACCAGACCAGCCCACACCTTCCAGCGGCATACAGCCCAACGACCAGGCTGGCCACCGCGATCCCGATGATGACGACCTGCAACACCGACTGCCCCAGCAACACCCCCCGACGAGGGAACCGCGACAACCTGACCGCAGGAACCCCCACCGTCCCGCCGGTCACGACGACGAACCTGTCGTCGGACCGGCGCCAGCCGACGGCGGCGACAGGTGGTTCACCCGGCCCCCTCCCGGTCGCTGGCCGAAGAGCCTGGGGACCCGTGTCCGCAACCCGCTGAGGAGGACCCGAGCCCCGCGATCGAGGTCAGCGCGGATCGGACCGAACGATGGTGAGGTCGAGGTGCTCCGCCGTATCGAACTCGCGCACACGAAGTTGGACCGCTCGTCGGATCTGGCGTTCTTCGACCGTGTCCCCGCTCAAGCTGCCGAAGGGATCCTTGATGGCTCGGATAAACGGGATGGCGTGCTCGAGATCGGCTCGGAGGTTTCCCGCGAGGTACAGCCAGAAGCGTTCGCGGAGGCCGCTGTTCGCTGCGCTCTTCCACTCGTTCCAGGACATGGCCTGGAAGAGCTTCTCCAACACGATGGTGTCTAGGACGAAGGGCTGCTCCGGGAAGCCTCTGGCGATTGCCTCCTCCAGCAGCGGCTCGGGGTAGTCGCTGAGTGCCTCGACCAGCCAGCTTGCGACAGGGTCGGGGCTATCCAACCGTTTCCACTGGAGGAACACCGATCCGTAAGGCGTGCCAGGGTCCGCCGTTGGCCACCGACTTCTCCCGTAGGGGGCAAGCGCCCCGGTCATCTCCTTCAAGGCCTCAATCAGTCGGGTCTTCCCCACGCCGTTGAGGCCGATCAACGTCGTGCATCCTGACAGCCGCACCTGTCCTTCTAGGCCGTAGCCATGCCCGTCCTCGATCTCAAGACCGATGAGCCGCAACGATGAGACGTTATCCATAGCAGGCAGCATCGCACGGTCCAGCGATGCCGAGGAGCGGCTCTAGCGAGACTGACGGTGGCAGCGGAGCAGGTCAGGACACCGAGCGGTGCGTCACGCGGCACGGACAGGCGTGTCCACCGACACGGGAGAGCAGATCGGCGGGTGCTCTGCGCTGCCTGGGCCAATCCTGACGCGGTCAGAGGAGCAAGGTTTCCACTACAGCATCAAGAAGCCGTCGCTGCCGCCGGCGAGTTTCGGGTGTGCGGTCGGGGATCCCC
>JBPCKA010000053.1:0-54523 GCA_051004735.1 Euzebya sp.
CCGGCCTTGCCGAGGCAATCAAGGCCACCGACGTGCTGTTCGGCGATGAGCCGTTCAGCGGCCTGAGTGAAACCGTGCTGGCCGATGCATTCGACGGGGCGCCGTCAACCGATCTTGCCCCCGGCTACCAGAACGGTCAGAACACCGTCGGCCAGTTGCTGATGGCGGTCGGCGCCGCCAAGTCCGGTGGGGAGGCCAGACGTCTGATCAGCCAGGGGGGCGTGAGGGTGAACAACGTCCGGGTCGAGGATCCCTCGCGCGCCGTCACCCGCGCCGACTTTGCCAGCGACCGCACCGTGGTGGTCCGCGTGGGCAAGAAGCGGTACTTCCTGGGTCGAATCGTCTTGTAATTCTGGTCAAGCCATAGCTCCGATGGCATCCCGGGCACTGTCGCCTACCTGCACCAGGCCTTCATGAACTCCTCGGTCACATTTCACCAGGGGCGGCGGGGTCACCCAGGCTTGAGCCACGCGAGGGGTGCTCGGACTGCAGCAGCAGTCGTTTCAGGATCTTGCCGGTCGCGTTTCGTGGCATCGACTCCAGCACCACGATGCGCTTGGGCACCTTGAAGCGGGCCAAACGCTCGCGCAGCCAGACCATGATCTGCTCCGGCTCGACATCGCCGACGACGTAGGCCCACAACACCTGGCCGAACGCCTCGTCGTCCATCCCGATCACCGCGCATTCGCTGATCAACGGATGGGATTCCAAGTGCTCCTCGACCTCCGAGGGGTAGACGTTTTCGCCACCGGAGATGATCATCTCGTCACGACGTCCCGTGACGTACAGGTACCCCTCGCCGTCCTGATAGCCCAGGTCGCCGATGTCCCATGGACCGCGGTGGCCATCGGACCCCGTGTACCCCGTGAACTCCATGCCGGTGGCGACGCGCAGGGCACCGATCTCACCGGCGGGGACCACCTCGCCGGCCTCATCCACGACCTGCACCTGCATGCCGGGTCCGGGCCTGCCGACGGTCCCACGCCGCTCGATGAAATCGCGGGGGGTGGAGATGGCGACCCAGCCGGCTTCGGTGGAGCCGTACAGGTCATACACGACCTGGCCCCAGCGACGTTGCGCCTCATCACGCAGGGCCACGGGCAACGCCGAGCCACTGGTCAGCACGATCCGCAGGGGCGAGGGCCCGTGCGGCTCGGGATGTTCCAGCACACGCCGGATCATGATGGGCACCAGTGCTGCGGCGGTGATGTCGTGCTCACGGATCTGACGTTCGAACTGGTCGGCCTGGAATCTGCGGGGGAGCACCACCGTCGCGCCGATGACACACGCTGCCGCGACCATCCCACTGCCGAAGGCATGAAAGATCGGGGAGCCAATCAGCATGCGGTCGCCACGGCGCAGGGGCACCTTCATCGCGAAGCCCAGCAGCGCGCCAGCCTGTGACACCCCGACGGTCCGCTCCGCACCCTTGGGGGCGCCTGTGGTCCCCGAGGTGTGCATCACGATCTTGCCGGTGCCACGGGCGAAGGGCGCACTGGACCTGGCTGCGGCCAGAGCGGTCTCATACCCACCGGTCTGGCCCACCGACAGCATGGTCGGAGGATCCTCAAGGTCGCGAACCGCATGGCCCACGACGTCGGCGAACTCCTCGTCATAGATCAGCACAGCTGGACGCTGCATGTGCAGGATCCGGGCGATCTCACTGCCCGTTGCCGAGGTGTTCAGTGGGACTGGCGCAAGCCCCGAACGACCTCCGGCCGCATAACACTCCACGGCCTCCCGGCCGTTTCGCAGGATGAACGCTACGCACCCGCCCGACTCGCCGTGCTCCAACAGGACGTTGGCCAGCCGACTGACCCGTCGGTCCAACTCTGCCCACGTGAGCATCCCCTGGTCATCCATCACCGCCACGCCATCGGACTGGGTGTTGGCCTGAAGGGCCACAACCAGACCAAGGTTGGGCTTGATCAGTGGCAGCTCAAGCGCCATCCCCAGCAGGGACGGACGCGGAACGATGGGGCGGACCACCCCGGCCCGAATCAGGGCGGACAAACCGGCGGTGACCTCCCTGGGCGACAGACGCGGAAGTCCAAACATCGGATCTAGCGTGTCATGGTGCCGCTCGGGCGCGAAATCGGCCCGCCTGGGCATCCTCTGGAGTCCCAAGACTGCGGCATGCGCCATCTGGCCCTTCCGAACCTGGCCGGACTGTTGCAGGCTGTAGGGACACCCCGTCGCCGTAGGGGACACTAGCAAAGGGGCTGCGCCCCCTTTGGACCCCAATTTCAAACCCCATCCAAGAACTCGTGACAATGTCACGAGTAGGCAACAGAGTTGCCCTAGAGAGGACGACCAAGATGACCGACGTTGTACGAGCCGCCATCGCACAGCTGAAATGGACGGGCGACAAGGCCTCGATGCTGGACGAGCACGAACGTTCCGCGCGTGACGCTGCCGCACAGGGTGCACAAGTCATGTGCTTCCAGGAGCTGTTCTACGGGCCGTACTTCTGCCAGGTCCAGGACACCGAGTTCTATGAGTACGCCGAAGCGGTACCGGATGGCCCCACCACCCAGCGCTTCGCCGAGCTGGCGAAGGAACTGGGGATGGTCTTGGTCCTGCCGGTCTATGAGGAGGAGCAGCCCGGTGTGCTGTACAACACCGCCGCGGTGATCGACGCCGACGGGACCTACCTGGGCAAGTACCGCAAAACCCACATCCCCCAGGTGAAGGGGTTCTGGGAGAAGTTCTATTTCCGTCCGGGCAACCTAGGCTACCCGGTGTGGGACACCGCAGTGGGACGCGTCGGGGTCTACATCTGCTATGACCGCCATTTCCCGGAAGGCTGGCGGGCATTGGGTCTGGCTGGCGCGCAGATCGTGTTCAACCCCTCGGCGACCAGTCGGGGACTGAGCCAGTACCTGTGGCAGTTGGAACAGACCGCCTCGGCGGCGGCCAACATGTACTTCGTCGGTGCCATCAACCGTGTCGGCATCGAACCGCTGGGCGACAACGACTTCTACGGCACCTCCTATTTCGCCAACCCGCGCGGGCAGATCATCGACGGTGCTGCGTCGGCTCACGATGAGGAACTGGTGGTCCGCGACCTGGACATGTCACAAATCGCTGAAGTCCGCAACCAGTGGGCGTTTTACCGGGACCGTCGCCCCGACACCTATGGCCCACTGGTGGAAGGGTAGGAACCGGCAATGGTGACAAACGCCGAACTGACCGCCCGCAGCCGACGGGTCTCCCCGACCTGGGTCACCCAGTTCTACGACCAACCGATCGCGATCGACCGTGGGGAAGGCCGTCACGTCTGGGATGTGGAGGGCACCCGCTACCTGGACTTCTTCGGCGGCATCCTCACCACGATGACCGCCCACGCCCTGCCCGAGGTGACCCAGGCGGTGCAGGCCCAGGCGGCCAAGATCCTGCACACCTCGACGCTGTATGTCAGCGAACCCGCCGTGGAGCTGGCCGAACTGATTGCCCAGCAGTCACAGATCCCCGACGCCAAGGTCTTCTTCACGCCTTCTGGCAGCGAGGCCAACGACGCGGCGATGCTGCTGTGCACCTCACAGCGCCGCTCAAATCAGATCCTGGCGATCCGCAACTCCTATCACGGACGTTCCTTTTCAACCATCGCCGTCACGGGCAACCGGGCCTGGTCACCGACCAGCCTCAGCGGTCTGGACGTCAAGTACGTCCACGGTGGCTACCGGCTGCGCTCGCCGTTCAAGGATCGTGACGACGCCGGCTACATCGCTGCTTGCGTCCAGGACCTGCACGACGTGCTGGACATGATGACCAGCGGTGATGTGGCCTGCATGATCGCCGAGCCCATCCAGGGTGTCGGCGGATTCACCGTCGCTCCGGACGGCATGTTCGGGGCGTTCCACGAGGTATTGGCCCAGCGGGGCATCCCCTTCATTGCCGATGAGGTGCAAAGCGGCTGGGGCAGGACCGGCGAGCACTATTGGGGCTGGCAGGCGCACAACTTCACGCCCGAGTTGATGACCTTTGCCAAGGGAGTCGGCAACGGTCTGGCGCTGGCCGGGGTCGTGGCCAGTGCAGAACTCATGGACAGCCTGCCCGCCAACTCCATCTCGACCTTCGGGGGCAACCCCCTGTCGACGGCCGGGGCACTGGCCAACGTGCGCTACGCGTTGGACCACGACCTGCAGAACAATGCGTTGCGGATGGGCGCGGTGCTGCGGGAACGGTTGGAGAAGATCGCCGCCGACCATGACGGTATCGCCGAGGTACGGGGCAAGGGGTTGATGCAGGCCATCGAGACCGTGGTTCCCGGCGATGCCTCCCTGACCCCAGACCCGGGCGCCTGTGCCCGGATGCTCCAGGCCTGTCGCGAGCGGGGGGTCCTGATCGGCAAGGGCGGACTGTATGGCAACGTGCTACGGCTGGCCCCACCCCTGAGCGTCACCGCAGAGGAGGTCGACACCTTCAGCCAGGTGTTCGCCGAAGCCGTCGCCCAGACCTACCGCTAGAAAACTGATCGGTCATGCGGGCCGCCGAGGCGGCCCCAACTGCACACCACCCCCCGGGGGATCCCCGGACCCGAGGAGGCACACCATGCGCACCCTGTTCACCGGCGGGACACTCGTCACCGCCACCGGCCCACAGACCGTGGACGTCCTGGTCGACGGTCAGACGATCGCCGCGGTCCTGCAGCCGCCAGGCGCGGACGGCACCTACAGCGTCGGGACCGTCCAGGCTGATGAGACCGTTGACGCCCGAGGCAAGTACGTGCTGCCGGGCGGGATCGACGCGCACACCCACATGGAACTGCCCTTCGGGGGGACCTTCGCCAGTGACACCTTCGAAACGGGCACCATCGCCGCCGCCTACGGAGGCACCACCACGATCGTTGATTTCGCGGTGCAGACCACCGGTGGGGTCGTGCGTGAGGCACTGGACAGTTGGATGGCCAAGTCGGAGGGCAACTGCGCCATCGACTACGGCTTCCACATGATCCTTGGTGGCGTCGACGATGCCGCGCTGAAGGAGATGGATCTGCTGGTGGACGAGGGGATCACCAGCTTCAAGCTGTTCATGGCCTATCCGGGGGTCTTTTACTCCGACGACGGCCAGATTTTGCAGGTCATGCAGAAGGCCGCCGAGAACGGGGCGCTGATCACCATGCATGCCGAGAACGGCATCGCCATCGACGTGATTGCCGCCCAGGCCGCTGCCCGTGGGCAGACCGACCCCAAGTACCACGGCATCACCCGGCCCAGCCGTCTTGAGGGTGAGGCAACCCACCGGGCGATCCAACTGGCAGCCGTCGCCGGCTCGCCGGTGTACTTCGTGCACCTGTCAGGCTCAGAGGCGCTGGAGGAGGTGACCCGTGCCCGGGACGAGGGGTTGAACGTCTTCGCCGAGACCTGCCCGCAGTATCTGTACCTGACTCTTGAAGACCACATGGCCCAGCCCGGGTTCGAGGGCGCAAAGTACGTCTGCTCACCACCGCTTCGCACCAACACCGCCAGCCACGGCAAGGACCTGTGGCGGGGCCTGCGGACCAACGATCTGGCCATGGTCGCCACCGACCACTGCCCCTTCTGCTTCAAGGATCAAAAGGAACTGGGGTTGCAGGACTTCCGGGCCATCCCCAACGGCATCGGCGGGGTCGAGCACCGCATGGACCTGATCCATCAAGGGGTCGTCGACGGTGAGTTGTCCTTGGCCCGCTGGGTCGAGACCTGCTCGACCACCCCCGCCCGGATGTTCGGGCTGTACCCGCGCAAGGGTGTGATCGCGCCTGGCTCGGACGCCGACATCGTGCTGTACGACCCGACCCGACGCCACATCATCAGCGTGGACAACCACCACATGAACATGGACTACTCCGCCTATGAGGGCTTTGACATCACCGGCGGTGTCGACGCGGTGTGGTCGCGTGGCACCAAGATCATCGACTCGGCATCAGGAACCCCGACTTACATCGGGACAAAGGGCCACGGCCGCTACCTCCGACGGGGTCTGAGCCAGTACCTGCAGTGAGCCACCCCGCCGACCGCACCTGAAGGGACAGCCACGATGACCACCACCATCCCCCACTGGATCGGGGGCAAGGAGGTCCCGTCAGAATCGGGACGCACCTCGCCCGTGTTCAACCCTGCCACGGGTCAACAGACCGGCGTGGTCGGGCTGGCCGATGACGCGGAGGTCGATCTGGCCGTCGCCACCGCCAAGGTCGCGGCCGCCGAGTGGCGCGAGTCCTCCCTGGCCCGCCGGACCGAAATCATGTTCGGGTTTCGTGAACTGGTCGATGCCAACCGCAGCAAGATCGCCGCCGCGCTCACCGCCGAGCACGGCAAGGTGCTGAGCGATGCCATGGGGGAGGTGTCGCGGGGCCTGGAGAACATCGAGTTCGCCTGTGGACTGTCCCACCTGCTGAAGGGCGAGCATTCCGAGCAGGCCTCCACCGGCGTGGACGTCCACTCGGTGCGTCAACCCTTGGGTGTCGTGGCCGGAATCACGCCCTTCAACTTCCCGGCCATGGTGCCGCTGTGGATGTATCCCACCGCGATCGCGTGCGGCAACGCGTTCGTGCTGAAGCCCAGCGAGAAGGACCCGTCGGTCACGCTGCTGCTGGCCAGATTGTTCGCCGAGGCCGGCCTGCCGGAGGGGGTGTTCAACGTGGTGCAGGGGGACAAGACGGCAGTCGACAGGCTGCTGGCCCACCCCGATGTGAAGGCGGTCAGCTTCGTCGGTTCGACCCCGATCGCCGCGTCGATCTATGCGACCGCCAGCGCGGGCGGCAAGCGGGTTCAGGCGCTGGGCGGGGCCAAGAACCACATGATCGTGCTGCCCGACGCCGACATCGCCACCGCCGCCGACGCGGCGATCAGCGCCGCCTACGGCTCCGCCGGAGAACGCTGCATGGCCATCAGCGTCGTGGTGGCCGTCGGGGCAATCGGTGACCCACTGGTCGACGCGATCGACCAGCGCATCGCCGACATCGTCGTGGGCGACGGGACCGACCCGGACAGCGGCATGGGGCCGCTGATCACCGCCGAGCACCGCGACCGGGTCGCGGGCTACATCGACGCGGGAGCAGCCGAGGGTGCCGTGGTCGTTCGCGACGGCCGCTCGGGCCATCCCGACGACGGGTTCTTCCTGTCCCCCGCACTCCTGGATGGGGTCACGCCGCAGATGAGCGTGTATCGCGACGAGATCTTCGGTCCGGTGCTGTGTGTGGTCCGGGCGGACTCCTACGATCAGGCGGTGGCCCTGGCCAACGACAACCCCTGGGGTAACGGCACGGCGATCTTCACCCGTGACGGCGGCATGGCCCGACGGTTCCAGCGTGACGTGTCCGCCGGCATGGTCGGCGTCAACGTGCCCATTCCGGTGCCCGTCGCGGCCTACTCCTTCGGTGGTTGGGATGCCTCGCTGTTCGGTGACCTGCACATCTATGGTCCTGACGGCATCCGCTTCTACACCCGCACCAAGGTCGTGACGTCCCGTTGGCCAGAGGAGCCACCGGGATTGGCACAAGTCCCCTCATCCACCGTCGACCTGGGCTTCCCCCAGACCCGCTAGGAGTACCCGATGACTGCCAGGCCCCCCATGGATTTCGGCATCGTGCTGCAGACCGACCCACCGGCCTGGCGCAGTGTGGAGTTGGCACGCCAGGCCGAGATCTACGGGTTCAGTCACGCCTGGACCTTTGACAGCCATGTGCTGTGGCAGGAACCCTTCGTCATCTACTCAGCCATCCTGGCCGCGACCCGGCGTCTGGTCGTGGGGCCGATGGTGACCAACCCTGGCACGCGGGACTGGACGGTCACCGGATCGCTGTTCGCCACCCTCAACGACATGTATGGCAACCGCACGATCTGCGGAATCGGTCGAGGCGACTCGGCGCTGCGGGTAATCGGTCGCCAACCCTGCACGCTGGCCGAGCTGGGCCAGGCCATCGACACCATCCGAGCGCTGGCCAAAGGCGAGGAGGTCGACTACCACGGCACCCCGGTGCACCTCCCCTGGGTCACCCCCCATGATCCCGCCACCGGCACCGGATCTGTGACCCAGGTGTTGATGGCGGCCTATGGGCCCAAGGCGCTGAAGTTGACCGGTGAACGAGCAGATGGGTTCATCCTGCAACTGGCCGATCCGCAGATCGCCGAGTGGACCATCGGCGCGGTCAAACAGGCTGCCGCCGACGCCGGCCGGGACCCCGAGGCGCTGCGGATCGTCGTGGCCGCCCCCGCCTATGTGGGCGATGACATCGCCGCACAGCGGGATCAGGTCCGCTGGTTCGGTGGCATGGTCGGTAACCATGTTGCGGATTTGGTCCAGCGCTACGGCGATGACACCGACCTGATTCCCCAGGCACTGCGGGACTACGTCAAGAACCGCCAGGGGTATGACTACGCCGAGCACGGCAAGGCCACCTCGACCCATGTGGACTTCGTCACCGACGACATCATCGACCGGTTCTGCATCCTGGGCACACCCGAGCAGCACCTGGCGCGACTGCAGGAACTACGTGATCTGGGCGTCGACCAGTTCGCCATCTACCTGCAGCACGATGCCAAGGACCAGACCCTGCAGGCCTACGGCCAGCAGATCATCCCCGTCATGAACGCCCGGCAATGACTGTCCTGTCATGAACGTATCGGCGCGCGATTGACCACCGCTGCAGACCAGGTCGACACACGACGAATACTGCTGAGCGGCACCATCCGGAGGGTCCTTACGCCGGTTGTGGCGGTGGTGCTGCTGGCAGGCGGATACACCGCGTTCAAGTTGCTGGGCCGCGCGCTGGGCGATCCGTGGCGTTCCTGGCCGGTTGTCGGCGGGTGGCTTCCCGCCACCGACAACCTGATCATGCCGCCACTGGATCAGGTGCTGGTTGCCTTCACCGCCCCCGCCCAGCGTGGGTCCGCCGACACCCTGTTGGACCTGATCATCGCCTCGGCAGCCTTCACCCTGCGGGAGGCGGCCGTGGGTTTTGTGGCGGGGATGGTGATCGGGGTGGCGGTCGCGGTGCTGCTGCTGCGGGCGCGCACACTCGAACGCGGTCTGCTGCCCTATGTGGTGGCCAGTCAGACCATCCCGCTGGTTGCGATCGCGCCGCTGGTGGTCATCTGGGGACGAGGCAACCTGTCGTGGGTGCCGTGGGAGTGGCAGGACTGGATGAGCGTGTCGATCATCGCGACCTACCTGACGTTTTTCCCGGTTGCCGTCAACGGGCTGCGGGGTTTGCAGTCGCCACCGGCGGAGGCGGTTGAGCTGCTGCGTTCATGCGCCGCATCGTGGACCCAGACCCTGCGGCTGCTGCGGTTCCCCGCAGCCCTGCCCTACCTGTTCGTCGGCATGCGGGTGGCCGCCACCGCCAGTGTGGTCGGCGCGATCGTCGGTGAGATCTCCGCCGGTGTGCGAGGCGGGCTGGGCCGACTGATCCTGGACTTCGCCAGCCGCTACACCACCGGGCCCGAGCGGTTGTACGCCGCCGTGGCCGGGGCTGCCGTTCTGGGACTGGTCGCCATCGGAGCCATCGCCGCCGCCGAATGGCTGGCCATGCGCCGCCGGACGGTGGAGGTACACCGATGAGTGCCACGCCCGAGCCGTCACGCGATGCGGTGCCTGCCGTCTTGGCCACCGGGGTCGACAAGATCTTCAACCCCGGCAAACCGGGCGAGGTCCAGGCGCTGAGTGGCATCGACCTGACGGTGCCACAGGGCGGGTTCGTCTCGTTGATCGGCCCCTCCGGCTGTGGCAAGTCGACCCTGCTGCGTCTGGTCGCAGCGTTGACCCAACCCACCGCGGGAGCAATCCAGGTGATGGGTCAGACCCCGAATCAGGCGCGTCTGGGTGGCGAGTACGGCATGGCCTTCCAGAAGGCCGGGTTGTTCGACTGGCGCACCGTCAGCCGGAACGTCGAGTTGCCATTGGAGTTGGCAGGGTGGTCACGGGGCAAGCGACGTGCCCGGTCCGCTGAGCTGTTGGACCTGGTGCGCCTGGGAGCCTTCGCCGACCACCGGCCAGCCCAGCTGTCAGGCGGGATGCAGCAACGCGTGGCCATCGCACGGGCGTTGGCGGCCTCGCCCCAACTGTTGTTGATGGACGAGCCGTTCGGTGCTCTTGATGAGATGACCCGCGAACACATGCAGACCGAACTGCTGGACATCTGGACCCGGACCGCCACGACCGTGCTGTTCGTGACCCACTCCATCCCCGAAGCCGTCCTGTTGTCGACCACGGTGGTGGTGATGTCGCCCAGCCCGGGCCGGATCGCCGAGGTGATCGACATCGATCTGGGGGCACGCACCGATGACACCAGGCAGGATCCGGCCTTCTTCGCGGCAATCACCAAGGTCCGTGAGTCGCTGCGGTCCGTCGAGGCGCTGGCCGACCCGGAGCCGGGCCGATGAGCAGCGTGACGGTGCCCATGGGATGGGCCCGCGACCGGGCCGGGGGGCTGCTCCCACCGCTGGTGGCAGGCGTCGTCATCCTGGCGTTGTGGCAGGGCCTGTTGACCCTGCTGCGTCCCGATGGGTTCCTGCTGCCTAGACCGTCCAGCATCGCCGGCGCCCTGGTGGAGAACCGCAGTCGCATCCTGACCGCCACCCAGAGCACCGGGTTCGTGGTGGTGACCGGATTGGTCATCGGTATCGCCCTTGGGGTCCTGGCCGCGCTGCTGGTCAGCCGCTGGCGCACGGCAGAGGAGACCATCACGCCGCTGGCGGCGGCGTTGAATGCGATGCCGATCATTGCCGTGGCACCGATTTTCAACGCCTGGTTCGGCACCCTGGCCCCCCGTTCGAATCAGGCCGTGGTGATCGTGGTGGTGTTCTTCCCGGTGTTCATCGGGACTGCCAGGGGACTGTCGGCCGTCGACCCGATCCACCTGGAGTTGATGGACTCCCTGGCAGCTTCCCCATGGCGGACGCTGCGCGACGTCCGGATGCCCCACGCGCTGCCGTTTCTGTTCACCGCCTGCAAGGTCACGTCGTCATTGGCGGTCATCGCCGCGATCGTGGCGGAGTACTTCGGTGGCCGTCAGGATGCGCTGGGGCCGTTGATCGTGCAGTCGGCCGGCCTGTCGCGCTATGCCGACGCCTGGGCTGGTGTCACCGCCGGCGCGGCCCTGGGGATCGGGTTGTACCTGCTGGTCGCCGCGGTCGAGCGTCTGAGCATCCCCTGGGCACTGGAGGTGTGACCGGATCAGTCCAGCCACACACCGGCGGACATGATCTCGCGTCCCTCAAGTTCGTTTTCTTCGCGCCAGGCCTGGATACGCGTGGGCGTGACCACCACCAGCGTGCCTGCCCACTCGCGAGGGTCGGTGGATAGCTTGCGTGCGAACTCCTGCACCACCTCGTCCTCGATGTCGGAGACGGGCATGGTGGTGGCGGTGCCGTCAAGGATGACGACGTCGCGTGTCGGTCCCACCGCCAACCGCACCCGGGAGCGCAGCGCCACATCGGAGACAACCCGGCTGCGGGACCCGGTGGCCATCACGATGCGCTGGTCATGCCAGATGAACGACAGCGGGACCAGCCACGCTCCCTCCGTGCCTGCCGTGGCCAGCCAGCAGTCATGGTCGGTGGTCAGCCGGGTCAGCGTGTCAGCGATCCGGGTCGCCCGGGGGCGGGGGCCCGGGGCTGGTGATGGCATCGCCGCGAAGCTTAGTCGAGGCCTGCCGTCCTGGGCACATAGCGTTCAGCACTTTTGTTGGGCACCAGTGGCGTATAGCGTGCGGGAACTCGAAGGGACGATTTACAGATGAGCACATTGCACTTCACACGCCCGGCCCGACTGCTGATCCTGTTGTTGGCGGTGGCCATGCTGGCGGCCGCCTGCGGCAGCGACGGCGGCAGCGATTCGCCGACGGACGCCGCGCCCGCCTCTGATGGCGCCGCTGCCGATCCGGCCAGCGAGGAACCCGCAGGTGGTGAGGACACCGCCGCGGGTGACCTGACCCCGGTGTCCCTGCAACTGCAGTGGTTCACCCAGGGCCAGTTCGCCGGGTACTTCGCGGCCCTGGACCAGGGCTTTTATGAGGAGGCGGGGCTGGACGTCGAGATTCTTGAGGGAGGCGTGGACATCGTCCCCCAAACAGTGCTGGACTCCGGCGGATCCGACTTCGCCATCGCCTGGGTGCCCAAGGCCCTGGTGTCGATCGAGGAGGGCGCGGACATCGTCGACATCGCCCAGGTCTATCAACGCTCGGGCACCCTGCAGGTCTCCTTTGCCGACGCTGACCTGGCAGACCCGGCGGCCCTGGAGGGACAGGTGGTGGGAAACTGGGGCTTCGGAAACGAGTTCGAACTGCTGGCCGGATTGCGGCAGGCCGGGTTGGACCCGGCCAGTGACGTGACGTTGGCCCAGCAGAACTTCGACATGTTGGCGTTGCTCAGCGGCGAGATCGACGCCGCCCAGGCGATGATCTACAACGAGTACGCCCAGGTCCTTGAGACCATCAACCCCGAAACCGATGAGCTGTATACCCCCGAGGACCTGACGGTCATCAACTGGAACGACGTCGGCACAGCGATGCTGCAGGACGCCATCTGGGCCGACGCCAGCCGGTTGGAGGAGGACCAGGACTACTACGACACCGCAGTGGCCTTCGTCGAAGCCAGCCTGCGCGGATGGGCGTTCTGCCGTGATGACATCGAAGCCTGCACCCAGATCGTGCTGGACAACGCCCCGACCCTGGGTGCCTCACATCAGGAGTGGCAGATCAACGAGGTCAACCAGCTGATCTGGCCATCACCGCTGGGCGCGGGAATCATGGACCCTGATCTGTGGGCCCAGACCGTCGAGGTGGCGACCAGCGAGGAGATCGTCAGCCAGCCCCCCAGCGACGACAGCTATCGCACCGACATCGCCGAGGCGGCAGTCGCCAACCTGGAGGCCGCCGGCATCGATGTCAACGGCGAGGGCTATTCACCGATCGAGGTCACGCTGAACGCGGGCGGCGAGTAGCGCTGCTGGTACTACGTCCTCTGGTCGAACCGGTGGACCATCTCGCGCATCGCATCCATCTGGGCGGCCAACGCAACGATTCCTAGCCGGGTGATCTCGGCCCAGGTCCGTGGGCGCTTGCCCTCATAACCCTTGATGAGGGTGATCAACCCCTCACCCTCCAGCACCTCAAGATGCCGGCCGAGGTTGCCGTCGGTCAGCGACAACGCGGACTTCAGATAGGGGAAGTCGGCCCTGCCGCTTTCGGCCAGGATGGTCAGGATCCCAAGCCTGGCCCGCTGATGCACCAGATCGTCCAACAAGGCGCTTGGATGAGGGGTGTCCTGAGGCGCAGAGGGGGCGCCGGCGGGTTCCGCGCTCATGCCGCTTGCCGTTCCCTGCGCCGCGCCAGCAGACCAGCGCCGGTTACCGCGGCGCCGAACAGGGCCAAGATCACCGCTGGCGCCTGGCTGAAGTAGCCATCGGTGGCCCTGAACAGCCCCATTGCCACACGGGCCACGGCGGGTTGCCAACGCCCGATGCGGCCGCCCGGCGACGGCTGTACACCACCACGAAGGCGAATCCCGCGGGCAGTGCGACCAACCAGTACAGGCTCTCAAGTCCGGGTGCGTCTGCGACCAGACGCAGAAGTGCAGATCCCAGGGTCAAGAGTCCGAACGTCAGCAACGGCAGCGACGTGGCACGCCGATCCGCCCGTGTTCTTCCCTTCAGTGTCGCCATCTCATCAATGAGTGACTTGGCAGCAGTGCCTTCCATCGCCTACCTCCAAACAGAATGAGGGACACCGCTGGATGCGGTACAGAGCACTCTGTAACACAGAGTGCTCTGTGTCAAGTGCTACTTGTGGGTAGGGTTCAGGCAGGCACAGTGGGGCCCGATGCCGCACCCCGCCGTCGGATGGGGTTGAATCCACCCCCGGCACATCAGCATGTGAGGAGCAACCAGTGAGTACGAACTCGTTCGGCGCCAATTCCTTCGACGCCCGGCAGACCTTGACCGTGGGTGACACCGACTACGAGATCGCCAGTCTGGACGCCATCGACACCGACTTGGCGAACCTGCCCTACTCGATCCGCATCCTGCTGGAGAACCTGCTGCGCAACGAGGACGGTGAGAACATCACGGCCGATGACATCCGCGCGGTTGCGGCCTACGACCCCTCACTTGACCCCACCGAGGAGATCCTGTTCACCCCCGCCCGGGTGCTGCTGCAGGACTTCACCGGCGTGCCGGCCGTGGTCGACCTGGCCGTGATGCGTGACGCCGTCGCCGACCTGGGCGGTGACCCGGCGGTGATCAACCCCCGCGTCCCTGTTGATCTGGTCATCGACCACTCGATCCAGGTGGACATCTTTGCGGTCCCCGACGCGTTCCAACGCAACGCCGAAATCGAGTTCGAGCGCAACTACGAGCGCTATCAGTTCCTGCGGTGGGGCCAGACCGCCTTCGACAACTTCCGGGTGGTCCCGCCCAACACCGGCATCGTGCACCAGGTAAACCTCGAGTACCTGGGCCAGGTGGTGTTCCACAACGCCGAGACGGGCCAGGCCTACCCCGACAGTCTGGTCGGTACCGACAGCCACACTCCGATGATCAACGGATTGGGTATCGTCGGCTGGGGTGTCGGCGGCATCGAGGCCGAGGCGGCCATGTTGGGTCAGCCCATCAGCATGCTGATCCCGCAGGTGGTCGGGTTCGAACTGACCGGACAGCTGGCCGAGGGGGCGACGGCCACCGACATGGTGCTGACCGTCACCCAGATGCTGCGTGAGAAGGGTGTGGTCGGCAAGTTCGTGGAGTTCTTCGGTCAGGGCGTCACCAGCGTCCCGATCCCGGATCGGGCCACCCTGGGAAACATGAGCCCTGAGTTCGGCTCGACCATCTCGATCTTCCCGATCGACCAGCGGACCCTGGACTACATGGTCTTCACCGGCCGCCCTGATCAGCAGATCGCCCTGACCGAGGCATACGCCAAGAAGCAGGGTCTGTGGCATGACCCCGACAACCGCCCGACCTTTCATGACACCCTGACGTTGGACCTGTCCACCGTCGTGCCCTCACTTGCCGGCCCCACACGGCCGCAGGACCGCGTCGAGTTGACCCAGTCCAAGAGAGGCCTGCGAGAGGTTCTGCCGAAGTGGACCGGTGACGTCGAGTCCACGGCCAACGAGGCCGGCATGGAGAGCTTCCCGGCATCGGACCCCCCTACGCCCGGTGGGCAGACCAACGGTCAGGAACCCACGCACGTCTCTGCCGCCGGGGAGATGCCCGACCGGTTGAGCGCACCCACCCACGTGTCGATGGCCAGCGGAGAGGAGTTCGACCTGGACCACGGCGATGTGGTCATCGCGGCGATTACGTCGTGCACCAACACCTCCAACCCCTCGGTCATGATCGCTGCAGGGCTGTTGGCCAAGAACGCCGTCGACAGAGGCCTCACGCGTAAACCGTGGGTGAAGACCTCCCTGGCACCCGGCTCGAAGGTGGTGACCGACTACTACGACCGGGCGGGCCTGACGCCCTACCTGGACAAGCTCGGTTTCAATCTGGTCGGCTACGGCTGCACCACCTGCATCGGCAACTCCGGCCCGCTGCCGGCCGAGATCAGCAAGGCCATCCATGACCAGGGTTTGGCAGCGGTCAGCGTGCTCAGCGGCAATCGCAACTTCGAGGGTCGCATCGGTCCCGACGTCAAGCTGAACTACCTGATGTCCCCGCCGCTGGTGGTCACCTATGCCATCGCCGGGACGATGGACATCGATCTGTACAACGAGCCATTGGGCACCGACGCCGAGGGCAACGAGGTGTTCATGGCCGATATCTGGCCCACCAACGACCAGATCGCTGAGGTGGTGGAGGACGCCGTCAAACGTGAGCAGTTCATCGAGCGCTATGACGACGTGTTCACCGGTGACGAGCGCTGGCAGAACGTGCCGGTGTCGGGCGGAAACCGTTTCGAGTGGTCCGATGACTCCACCTACATCCAAAAGCCCACCTTCTTCGACGGGATGGAACCCGAACCGGGAGAGCTGAGCGACATCACCGACGCCCGGGTCCTGGTCAAGGTGGCCGACTCGGTCACCACCGACCACATCTCACCTGCCGGGGCCATCAAGAAGGACTCGCCCGCCGGTGCCTATCTGCTGGACAAGGGTGTCAAGGCCGCCGACTTCAACTCCTATGGCTCCCGTCGCGGCAACCACGAGGTGATGATGCGCGGGACGTTTGGCAACATCCGTCTGCGCAACGAAATGGCCCCCGGCACCGAGGGCGGCTACACGACCATCCAGGGTGGCGAGCGGGACGGTGAGGTCACCTCGATCTATGAGGCGGCCATGTCCTACCAGGAACAGGGCACTCCTCTGGTCGTGCTGACCGGTGAGGAATACGGGACCGGCTCATCTAGGGACTGGGCCGCCAAGGGCACCATCCTGCTGGGCGTCAAGGCCGTCATCGCCAAGTCCTATGAACGCATCCACCGGTCCAACCTGATCGGCATGGGCGTGCTGCCCCTACAGTTCAAACGGGGGGAGGGGCATGAGGAACTGGGACTGACCGGTGAGGAGGAGTTCACCATCACCGGCATCGTCGGAGGGTCCGACGGGCTGGTCCCTGATGAGGTCACGGTGACGGCGAAGTCTGGGTCTGATTCCACGGAGTTCACCGTCGACGTTCGTCTGGACACCCCCAACGAGCAGGAGTACTACCGTCACGGCGGGATCCTGCACTACGTCCTGCGTCAACTGGCACAGAACTGATCTCCTCCGTGACCCATTCTCGACCGATCGGGGTTAGCCGGACAATGACGCAGTATCGACTTCCGCTTGTCCTATTTCTCGGCGCCGCCATCCTGGCCGGCCTTCGCCTGGCAGGGGTGACGTTCAACATCACGCCGTTGTTCGTAGGGTTGGTCGCCTTGGCCGCTGCCGCGGTGGCTGCCGAGCCGAAGCCGTGGACCTCGGGCATCGTCATCACGGCCTGGGGGATCGGCGTCCTGCTGGTGTTGGAGGGACCACTTCCGCAGCGCAGTGCGCCGATCTACATGGTGGCAATCGGTATCGGGATCCTGGTGGCGTCCTTCGTGGTCGCAAAGCAGGAACAGCAGGCCGTCGCCAGAGGGTCGGCTGCGGCCATGATCGCTGGCGGGGTGCTGTTTTATCTGGCCTTCGACGTGGAGTTCCTGGTGGACTGGTGGGTCTTCTCGGGCGGCCTGGCGGTGGCCGCTGTGGTGGAGTTGGCCCGCGCGGTCCGATCGCCCGCTCCAGCCTGAGGCAAGGAAGTCGTAACGGGTTGACTGGTCATGGTCTGGCATCACGTCGGGTGTCCGACAACGTCTGCATCACCTCGATTGATCGGCGAAAGATCTAGGGAGGTATCACCATCCTCGATCAGCCCGGAGTTGACCGTCGGCATCAAGACGCGCGGCAATTCCGATGGCACGGCACAGGTTCGGGTCTCGGCCCAGGGCGCCGACGTCTTTGTCGGCGACACCACGTTCATCATCCACGGTGAGGGCTCGGTCGGCGCCAAGTTCCAACCTCTGGTCGAAACCCGTCGGTGTCGAGGTGAGCAACACCACCCAGATCCGGCTGGAAGTGGACCAAAACGGCCGACCGGTCGCGATCGAGTTGCGTGATGTCCTGACCGGCGAGGTGAGCGGTTTCATTGCCGGAACCTCCGCCCAGGCCGCGATCGGTGACGAGCCGATCAGCCAGGAGATCGCTATGGCGTTGCTGGGTCTGGACCCCTCAGCGGCCGCCCAGGTTCGCACGACTGCCAGAGTCGATCTGACCGATCCGGTCCTGGGCCAGGCGGCCGCCGATCTGGCCGATGCGATCCGCAGCGGGGATCCCCGGGCCGTGGCCGATGCTGCGGCTATCTTGCTGGTGATGGTGGTCTTGGGGCTCAGCGCGTGCAACCAGGATTCCGGAGTGGGGCCGGACCCGACGCAGGGACCCGGGCCAGAGGCCACCGGGACATCGGTCGCGATGACGAGCTTCACCGACAGCGGAGTGACCTTTGACTACCCCGCCACGTGGACTGTCAAGGCACCCGAAGATCAACTGGCCCCCGACCGGCTGATCGAGGCCACCGGGAGTGAGGTGCAGGACGGCTTCCCGCCTTTGGTCGGCTTGTCGGTGGGGCCGGCAGCGCTCGGCATCGACGATCTGGAGGCCAGCCTGACCACCGCAGTTCTCCGGGTGGCGGCGCCACAAGATCAGTGGGATTCGCAGCGTGCGACGTACGAGCAGATCATCGACTCGTTCCGCTTCGAGTGAGCGCCACCCCGACCGGGGGCCGGGATCAAGTCTTCACGGCGCACCCAAATCAGCGTCGGGTGTGGCTGGGACTGGTGAGCGTCGCGGTGGTGGCCGCCACCGGCTTTGTGATCGCCGGTCGTGCGCTGATCGGTGTCCTGACCGTGATGGTGTACCGCGAAGGTGTCGATCAACCATGGGCAGAGCGTGTGGGCGGACGAGCAGCGGTTGTGGGATCTGGTGCGTCACAGTGCCCGACTCCTGTGGGCGGGTGGCCCGCACTGCGCCGGGGGTAGGGTCAGCGGTATGGCCGTGATCGTCTTCGATGTCAACGAGACCCTGCTGGACCTCTCCGGTCTGGACCAGCCCATGCGAAAGGTCTTTGGTGACCGTGCAGGCGAGGTCAAACGGCTGTGGTTCGCACGACTCCTTCACACCTCGACGGTGATGACGATGTTGGGCACCTGGCAAGACTTCGGAACCATCGGCCGGGCGGTCCTTGTCGACCTCGGACAACGGCTTGACCTGGAGGTGTCCGAGGACCAGGCAGACGAGATCGTCGGGATCATGGCCAAGCTCTCGGCGCACGAGGACGTCAGACCAGGGCTGGTGCAACTCACAGGCGCCGGGCTCAGCCTGGTTGCCCTTACCAACTCCGGGCAGGCCACCGCCGAGGCCCAGCTGACCTCGGCCGGAATCGATGACCTGTTCGATGACATCTTGAGCGTGGATGCGGTCCTCCGCTTCAAGCCCGACACCGCCGTGTATGACCATGTCCGGGATCACCTGGAGCAACGGGCATCTGATCTGGTGATGGTCGCCACGCACGACTGGGACTGCGCAGGAGCGCTGAAGGCAGGATGGCGGGCGGGCTATGTCCATCGCCCTGGGCAGGCCTACAACCCGCTGTTACAGCCACCTACCTTCCGTGGTGAGGACATGATCGATCTGGCCCAGACCATGCTGGACAGCCGTAGCCTGTGACCGGTGGTGGGTGAAGCGTCGCCGGCAGGATTCTTTTTGGTCGGATCTGGAACCCGGCCGCGGAGGATGGCGTCGGACGCTCATACCTGCCCACATGACGCCAACTGGACCTGACATGCGACGCCTGACCGCCATCCTGAGCCTGCTCATCCTGATCCTGTCCGGCTGCACCACCTCGAGAGATGAGTCGGTGGTCGATGCCTCCCCGCCCCCGGCGGCTGGTGAGGGCAGCAACCAACCCGACGCTGGCGGCCACTCCGACGCTGTGCAGGAAGCGCGACGGATGCTGCGTCCCTTCGATTCCTGTGATGCGCTGCTGCGCTACTTCATCGACGGCGCCTCGGATCTGGTCGGTCCTTACGGTCTGGGGTACGGGTATGGCGGAGGCGTGCGAGACAGCGCGAACGAGGCTAGTGCAGCGGACACCGCGGTCGCGCAGGCACCCGCCACCGGAGGCAACGCCGCGCCGGACGTGTCAGGCACCAACGTGCAGGAGGAGGGGGTGGACGAGCCTGATCTGGTCAAGACCGACGGGCGCATCATCGTCACCGCCACAGGCCAGCAGGTGCAGGTCGTCGACATCGCCAGCCAGCAGGTGGTATCCACCGTCCCTCTGGAGCAGAACGCCTACAGCGGTGAGTTGTTGTTGGACGGCACCGACCTGCTGATCCTCAGCACCATGGGTGCCCCGGGCACGCCGATTGCCTCAGACCGGATCGCCGCCTTCGCACCGACCAGGACGCTGGTGACCCGTGTCGACCTGACCGACCCGGCAAACCCCGTCACCCTGGGCGCGGTTCGGATGGAGGGCACCTATCGCTCCGCCCGGATGATCGACGGAACCGTGCGTCTGGTGATGGTCAGTGACCCGACAGGTCTGTCCTTCACGGCTCCCACGGATGGGGGTCTGTCCGCCGAGCAGGATGCCCTGGACCAGAATCGCCAGATTCTGGCCTCCTCCGACATCGACGACTGGGTCCCTCACCTGCAGATCATCGACGCGGACGGAAACGCCGGCGCGGTGCAGCAGATCCTTGACTGCACGCAATTGAACCAGCCCGCCGAGTTCGCGGGTCTGCAGACCCTGTCGGTGCTGACGTTCGACCTGCGCGGTGATCAACTGGCGCCGACCTCGGGGGCTGGCCTGGTCGCAGCGGGCGACACCGTCTATGCCTCCACCGACCGGCTGATCGTGGCAACCTCCCCCTGGGGCGGGTGGATCGTGCCGTTCATCGACGTGATCGGGCCGCCCCGGACTGAGGACCTGGTCACCGACCTGCACAGCTTCGACATCTCTGAGCCCGCGGCCACGTCCTATGTGGCGTCGGGCTCGGTCCAGGGAACACTCATCGGTCAGTTCGCCCTGTCCGAGAGCGCCGGGGTCATCCGGGTTGCCACTACCACCCAACCTGACTGGTTCGGTCCCTCGACAGGTGAGGAGTCGCAATCATCGTTGATCATTCTGCGCGAGGAGGGTGAGGAACTGGTGCAGACAGGCCGTCTTGACGGCTTGGGGGTGACCGAGCAGATCCAGTCGGTCCGCTACCTGAGCCCCGACCTGGCGGCCATCGTGACCTTCCGCCAGACCGATCCCCTGTACCTGATCGACACCTCTGACCCTGCCGCCCCGGCCGTCCTCGGGGAGCTTGAAATCCCGGGATTCTCCTCCTACCTGCACCCCGTCGGCGACGGCTACCTGTTGGGTGTGGGCCAGGACGCCGACGAGCAGACCGGTCAGCAACTGGGTCTGCAGGCGTCGCTGTTTGACATCCGCGACCGTGCCAACCCCCAACGCGTCGCGCAGGTCAACTTTGGTGAGGGGTACTCACCGGTGGAGTATGACCACCGTGCCTTCCTGTACTGGAGCCCAACGGGGCAGGCTGTGATTCCCGCCGAGCTGTATCCCTCTCCCGACGAGTTGCCGGTGTCAGAGGGGCCTGATGGCAGCGTCGAGCCCTACTTCGGCCCCACCTTCAACGGGGCCGTGGTGCTGCAGGTTGGCGAGGGGACGTTGACCGAGCAGGGGCGCGTCGCCAACGCCGAGGTGGACGGCCCCCAGTATGTCCCCGGTGTGCTGCGCTCGATCGTGATCGGCGAGGACTTGTGGACATTGACCCAGGACAGCCTGGCGCGCCACTCCTTGGCTGGTCTCCAGCGGGGCGAGGTCATCTCGCTGGTCTGACTGGCGCCGCGGGTGCCGTAGGCCACTGCTGAGACCACCAGGACCATCCCGGCAAACTGACTGAGTGCGGGACGTTCCCCCAGCAGGACGACCCCGATGATGACGGCCAGGACCGGCTGCAGGGTCAGGACGGCCGATGACACCGCTGAGGGCAATCGGGGGAGGGCCGAGGTGATCAACAACCAGGCGAGTACCTGCGAGGCAAGCGCCAGGATCAGCAACCATCCCGCCGACGGCCAGGCGGGGACCAGGCTGGCGGTCTGACCGCTGAGCCCCGAGACGACCGCTGTGGCGATGACCGCGGTCAAACTGGCATCCCGCAGGGCTGGCACCGCACCTCGCCCTCCCCTCAGATCTGGGCTTTGGTCGGGGTAATGTGGCCGAACCCTCAGATCTGAGCCTTGGGCCGGGCACGGCTTCGGCCCCCGAACCCTCAGATCTGAGCTTTGGTCCCGGTAAGGCGGCTGAACCCTCAGATCTGAGCTTTGGGTCATTGCGTGGCGGCGGGCATCGCGGTCTTCATTTGTTGGAGGGCACCCCTGATTTGGGGCAGCGGCGTGTGCGGGCGTTGTGCCGTTCCGCGCGGCGACCCAACTCCCGCGTGGAGGGCGTGCTTGGATTGCTGGCTGAGCGGGCCCGGACGATCGGACTTGAAGCCAGGCTGAGCCCGGCCTCCTGACGGGGCGGTCCGCTACCATCCGCGTGTCTATGACTGGCTCGATGACTGGCGCGATCACTGGCACGGCCGGGGCAGACCTGGTCAGATCGATCGTCGCAGCTAGAGTGGTCCGGCGGGGAATCGTCTGGCTGCGACCTGACCTCGGCTCACCAAGCGCCCCGTTGGCGACGCAGGCATGGCTTGACTCCTACGCACCATCGTTGATGCCGCGAACCTCGGTGCTGCAGGGCGTTGTGGGTGGGTTGGCCGTGTTGTCATCCCGCGCGATAGCGGCCAACGCCGAACGCGTGCTGGCACCCATCTTGGGAGACCGGCGCGATATCCCTCGCCGGCTGGCAGTCCGTGCCCTGGTCGGTGCGGCCGGCGTCGGCCTGACGACATTGCCCGAGCATGACGGCGAGCGCCTGTGGTGGTCGGGACTGCGCGGCGCCGGAGTCATGCTTCGGGGCGTTGCTGCGGGTGGGGCCATTCACGACGTGGGCCGTGCACTGTGGTTGCGACAGCCGTCCCGCAGTTGGTTGCGCACCTCGGTGGCATCGGCCTCGGTGCTGACCGGGTTGGGACTATGGGCTGACCGCCGCCTGGAGCAACGGACCGCCGCCGTTCAGCCGTGGCCGATAGAGCAGCGCAATGGACTGGCTCTCAGCGTGGCGGTGTCCGCAGGTGTGGTCGGTGTCGGACGACTGCTGGGCGAGGGGGTCGGGTTGTCACGCCTCGGCCTGCGCCGCTGGCTGGGCCGGGGGGCGGGGAAGGAGGTCCTGGCCGACGTCGCCAACTTGGCGGCGTGGGCCGGGTTGGCAGCTGCGGGCTACTCGTGGGGCGTGACCCGACTCGGCGTCGGAAACCGTACGATCGAGGCGACCTATGACCAGCCACCGGACAACCCGCGTGTCTCGGGCAGTCTGGCCAGTCTGTCGGCGTTTGCCGAATTGGGTCGACAGGGCAGGCGTTTCGTCACCGACGTGTTGACCAGCGACACCATCAGCACGGTGATGAACGAACCTGCCATGGATCCCATCCGGATCTACGTGGGTCTGGATTCCGAGCCGCTGTATCCCACCGGACGGGCCGAGCAAGCCTTGGAGGAGTTGGAACGAACCCGGGCGTATGAGCGCCGTCACCTGCTGTTGGTCTCCCCCACCGGAACAGGCTGGGTTGATCAGACCCTGGTCGAGTCAGCAGAACTGTTCACCCGCGGCGACGTGGCGACCTGCGCGATCCAGTACGGGGCGTTCCCCTCGTTCCTGGCGGTGCAGAACGTGGCCCTTGGTCGCAGCCAGTTTCGCATTCTGTTGCTGGGTGTGCGAGAACGCCTGCGTGGCATGCCTGCCGAACACCGTCCGCGGGTGCTGGTGTTTGGCGAGAGCATGGGGGCATGGACCTCCTCAGACGTGATCATGCACCAGGGCATCAGTGGGTTTGAGCATTACGGCATCGACCGTGCCTTGTGGGTCGGGATGCCCTGGCTGGCGAAGTGGTCACGCAGCGGCATGATCCGTGGCTCGAGTTCGTTGGTGCCGCCAGGCACGGTCGGGGTCTTCGATCGGATCGCCCAACTACAGGCACTGCCGGAGGAGCGTCGCGATCGGTTGCGTGCGGTCATCCTCAGCCATGACAATGACCCGATCGCGGTTCTCGGGCCTGACCTGCTGGTTCAACGACCCCGATGGCTGCAGCAGGACCAGCGTGGCCGTGGTGTGCCTGCCGGGATGCGGTGGACTCCGGTGGTGACCTTCCTGCAGACGACCGTGGATGCACTGAACTCCATGGTCCAGGTGCCGGGAAAGTTCACGAGTTACGGCCATGACTACCGCGCTGACATGGCTCGCTTTGTGCACGCCGCCTTTCGGCTGCCTGAGGTCACTCCGACGCAGGTCACTGCGGTGGAAGGGACCCTGGTACGCCTGGACCTGCAGCGGGCGAAACGATTGGCCACTGGAAGCCTTTGACGTGCGAAACGCGCTCACGCACACATTGACCAGGGAGTGAGCCCGCTGGCAGGTCGGGCCTGTGCAATATGTGCCCAGCGCTCCCGTGACCAGGGACCATCACGGGCTGTGCGGCGTACTCCCCTGCGTGATGTTCAATCGGTGCGGAAAAGCGCCGGTGTCGTCCATCCGGGATCAGCCGCAGGCTGCTGCCAGCAGGGTCACCAACTCTCCGTCAACGCCTGGTCCGATCGTGGTTTCGGTGCCGATGATGACACCTGGTGCGGTGTCGGAGAGTCCGCACGCGGCTGCCTCGACGCCCTGTGCCAGGGACGAACCGGTCGGATCGGTTGGGATCTGGATTCCGCCCACGAACCCGGTAACCATGGAACCGGCCAAGGCATCAACAAAGCCGGTGTCGTGGTACAGGTTGGTGACCGTCACGACGTTGGGCGCGAAGCCATCCAGGTCCTGCAACAGCGAGCGCATCTCAACGGCGACGGCAGTGGCGGTGCCGATACGGGTGTCCCCGGACAACCGGTCCACGACCGCCCCGGAAATCGCACCGGCCTGATCGGCCACGAACTGGCTTATCGCCGACTCCCCGCCGATCACAAGCAGTCTGGCGGGATTCATCACCGTGAGAGCCTGCGCGGTCGCGGGATGCAACGAGTTGGGGGCGGTCAGCAGGATCGGGACGCCGAACCAAGAAGCGATCTGACCGGCCGCAACCGCATCCGGCCAGTTGTTCGCGGTGGCCAGGATCACCGTGTTCAGGGGCGGTTGGTCTGTTCCGAACAACGACAGGATTTCAGCCGCGACGGCGGCCGCGGTCCCTTCACGAGTGTCGCCGGCCAGACGGACGGTCTCAAAGCCCAGCGCGGCGATATCGGCGGCCACCTGGGGGGACAGGGCTGCCTCACCTCCCAACAGGTAGACCGTCCCACCGGGAATCACGGTGCGGGTCAACTCCTCGGCCACCTGTGGCGCCAGGCTGGCGGTCTCGGTGAACAACAGCGGCGCCACGCCATAGGCCAGAGCACTGCCGGCCAGAGCATCGGCGAAATCATCGACACGACCCACGACACCGTTCAGGCTGCTCTGGTCGAATGGGAACGCCAGTCGGGACAGGTCGACCGCCTGGGTGATTGGGTCCTCAGCGCCCACCCGGGCAACGGTGCCGGGCGCAAGGTCGGCCAGGCCACCGTCGATGACCTCACTGGGCGGCACCTCACCTGCGATCACACCGTCGATGAAGTCCAGGTAGGCATCCACGCGGGTGTATACGCCCGGCAGTTCCGCGCCGCAGAAGAAGCCGCCGAAACTGGTGATGCCGATCTGCAGCAGGACGCCATTTTCGTCGGGGACCAGCATAGGGCCGCCCGAGTCGCCGTTACAGGTGTCAGCCGAGGGCGAGCCAGGGTCGGGGGACGCCTCTCCCGCACACACCATGGTGTCGGGGTCGACCAAGGTGCTCAGCGTCTCGTCGTAGCCCTGCGCGCACGTCTGGATGTCAGAGATGGGGACGTCGGCTTGACGGAGGTGATCCAAGAACAAGGTCCCATCGGCATCTGCGGCTCCGAAACCGACCACGGTCGCGGGGGTGCTGGTGGGCCACAGATCCGTCTGATCGGCGGCAATCAATGGTTGGACGGGCGACTGCACCGCCTGGTCAAGTTCCAGCAGAGCGATGTCGCCCAACCCCGTTCGTGGGTTCCATCCCGGGTTGGCGTAGATGTTGATGACGCCGGCTGTCACCGGGTTGGGGTCGGACAACTCATCCACTCCGATCCCCACCCGGACGTCGCTGGCCGGGCCCAGCAGCAACCCTCCATCGGTGGAGACGCAGTGTGCGGCCGACAGCACCAGGGTCGGGGTGATCAGGGTGCCTCCGCAGAAAAAGCCTGAGGCAAGATCAGGCGCATCGGCGAAGGCAAGCACAGTTTGTGACGGCCAGGCACCGGGTTGGGTCTGCTGCCCACCAACGACCGTGTACTCCGAGTGGCCGGATTGCGGCGAGGGGCCCTTGGGAGCGGCGAAGGCGGCGCTGGGGAGCAGTACCAGCACCATCAGGGCGGCGAGCAGGTGACGCGACACAGGATTCCTGTTCAGGATCGGCGACGGACGCTCCGGCGACGGCCGGCGAACGGTAGTGCGAGGACCCCCTGCGGTCAAGCCAGCAGACCGACGCGCGTGAGGTCACCAGCAACCGTAAGGCTGGCCAGCGCACCATGTGAGACTTGTCCTCATGCGTTCACTACTTGCCATGCTCATTCTCCCCCTCGTTGTAGCCGGCTGTTCCGGCGATCCCGACCCCCTCGTCGAAGCCTCAGACACCCTGCCGTCCGAGGTGTCGCAAGCCCCGTCGACGGCCGCCGACGCCACCCCTGAGGCCAGCGCCACGACGACGCCTTCTGCCAGCGACCAGACGCCGACCGAGGTGGCACCAAGTGGCCCCAACGTGCCAGCAGAACCAGCGGCAACGGCGACGGAGGTGGTGCCTGACGTGGGATAGACCCGACGGCTGTGGCCGCGGTCAACATCCATGCCTGTGATTCTCTGGACAGCCCTCTGTTGTTGACAGGGCAGATCCAAAACAATGAGGGAGCCCGCCTGCTGGCTGACCTCCCAGTGGATCTGTCGGATGCCTCGGGACGCTACACCCTGGGCACGCCGACAAACGGGGATGGGTCGGATGGGTTCTCCAGCATCTGGTACTCGGTGATCCCTCGCGCGCCAGGGCTGGACCTACCGGGACTGGAGTCCGGTTGGGTCTATCAGGGTTGGGTAACGACAGCCTGCCGACGGTGCTGGCCCTGCTGAACTAGCGGCGCACGGTGTCACGTCAACTCTCGGCAGCACACGCCCGTGAGGCTGGTCCAAGCCGATGTCATCGTCGCCTGGTCCCTCCCGTCACGGACCTGCTGAAGCTCATCCCGGGACACAAACCAGTGGTTGCAACTGAACACTTTGTGGCCCACGGCAGAAAACACAAAGACCCAGCCCGATGATCAGGCTGGGACTTGTGACTGTCCTGTCACGAGTTTGCTAGTTGTTCAGCACCGCGGTCGTGGCCACTGCCGCCGGCACCGAGGGGGTTGCTGACTGGAAGGCGATCCGGCACAACGTCCGCTGCTGCTCGGAGAAGCGGGTCACCGCCGGGTCGGCGACGAACCATGATGAGTCGAATGTCTGGGGGCTCTCCAGAGGCGCTTCGGGGTTGTAGCGCATGATGTCCACACCACTCAGGTAGTCCACGGTGTAGATGAAGATCCCGGATTCATCAACGATCCAGTGGGCGGCCGAGGCTGATCCGGCCACCGGCTGGAAGAAGCCCAACTGCTCGAAGTCACCGGTCTGACCGTCGACGCGGATCACGCGGGTGCCGTGCTCATACCAGGCGGCCGCAACGATCGTGTCGGTGGCATCGGCGTCATCGGGACGAACGTCGAACCAGTGGCCCGAGCAACCGATGGCATTCACGGCCGGGTCACCGCCGCTGCCGTCGGGACCGTCATAGGTCCCATTGACCGGACGGAAGGTCTTCAGGACGCGGAACTGCTCGCCCTTCTCCCAGTTGGTGGCTGACCAGGAGGTCAGCGGGCCGGAGCCGCCGCCACACTGGGGGCGGAAGTTGGTCTCGCCGTTGCCGATCAACAACTCCCCGGTCCGCAGTCCGGAGCCTGGGGTCGCCTCGTCAAAGGGCACGTACTGGTCGTCGGCCGCACGCGGAACATAGGACTCGAAGTTGAGGACCTTGTTGTTGTGCTGGTAGGCGGTCTTGTTGCTGCCGTGGTCCTCCGTGAGAGAGGTGGTGATGACGATCGGGTTGACGGGGTCGGTCACGTCCATCATGACCATGGGGGTGGTGTCGCTGATGGCGACGCGCTGCAGTGGTGTGTCGGGGTTGCCGTCGAGGTCGTAGTCACCGACGACTTCCAGGTTGTGACCGCTGCCGAAGGGGATGTTCTGCCCGGTCTGCTCATTGGCCTGGACGTCCCAGCCACGACTCAACTGTTTGACGTCGGTCTTGTTGCGGGCGTCCCAGATCTGGCCTTCGGCGCCGTAGAAGTAGTCGCATTTGTCGTCGATGCAGTCAACGATGTGACTGGCCGACAGCGGCAACGCGTCTGCGATTGAGATGGTGACGTTGCCAAGGGGACCAACCGGGTCAGAGACCTGGAACACGTAGGTGTAGGCGGTCCCGGTGAACTCACTCATCAGCACCGTCTTGCCGTCGCGGCTGACGCTGACGTCCTCGTTCTCCCAGTTGGCGATCTCAAGGGCGCCGATGAGGATCGGCAGCGCCGGGTCGTTGATGTCATAGATCCGCACGCCCTGGACACTGGAGACATAGAACCGACGGTCGTTGTTGGGCATGACGTGGACCCGTCCACCGACCCCGGGGGAGTCGTTCAACAGGGTGGCGACATACTCGATGTTTGAGGAGGAGAATCCACCCACGACACACTCCGCCCGGTCGTGGTGTGCCGGTCGGGGCTCCTCTTACGGGACCCCAGGTCCCCGGTCAGCTCCTGGACTCCGCCGACACAGGCCTTGAGATCACCGTGTGCCATCTGCCGCCCGCCACCTCGAAGTGGAACAAGATCGAGCACCGCATGTTCAGCCACATCTCGATGAACTGGCGAGGCCGACCGCTGACCTCCCACGAGGTCATCATCGAAACGATCAGGGCCACGCCTCAACCAGCGGACTGACAATCGACGCCGAGCTCGATGACAGCGTCTACCCCAAGGGCATCAAGATCAGCGACGCCGAGATGCCAGCGTTACCACGCACCCTCCACGACTTCCACGGCGAGTGGAACTACACCCTCACCCCACCTCAAACTACGACCATGTAATTTACCTGCAGGCCCTAGGGACTGAACGTGTACTCGAACACCGCGCCCTGGGCGCTGACGGTCCCGGAGTGCAGTGGGGCGCCGACCATCAGGCGGCCGTCGGCGGCCGCCATCGACGAGCCAAACCGAGCCGTCCCGAACCCGCCGCCGTCAAACGGGTGGTCAGGCCCTCGCACCCCGACCTGTACCCAGTTTTCGCCGTCCGGGGCGAAGGCGTAGATCCGTCCCACGCCATTGTTGGCGCCGACCATCAGGATGCCGTCCAGGAACGCGACCGATGCCCCGAAGAAGTCATCGCCTTCGGTGGTGACGGCGGTGCCGTCGTCCCAGTCGCCGCCGACGTTGCGGTACACCGTCGCCGACCCGGTCCTGGGATCGCCGTCGAGCTGATCACCGACGGCGATCAGGTCACCGTCCATCGCGATCGTGCTGAAGGTGTGGGTGGTGCTGCCGGGCACGGTGTCGCTGGGGAGTTCGGCGTCGACGGCCCAGGTGCCGCCGGCGTTGCGTTGCAGCACGAAGTGTGGGTTGGGACCGCCTGTGCTTGAGTTTTCTGGAAACGCGAGCACGACCGCGCGGTCGCCTTGGACCGCGACGGCGGTGCCGAAGCCCACGTGTGCCGACGGGCCTTGGATCGACTGGCTCGGCTGGAAGGTTCCGTCCGGTCCCTCGCGGAAGATGTCGACCACGCCCCGCGCGACGATCGGGGGTACCCCGGGTGTGGAGAAGGAGTACGTGCCGGTGAACAGCGTGCCGTCGTCAAGCGCCACGGTGGCCCCGAACCCGTTGTTGAAGCCCCCGCTCGGGTCGTCGTTCGGGGAGTTGATCGTCTGCGTCAACGACCAGTCCCCGCTGGGGTTTCGGTGGAACACCCTGACCTGCTCCATGTCGTCCCCCCCGCACGCGCGCGGTGCCCCGACGATCACGGTGTTGCCATCGATGGCGACGTCGCTGCCGAAGGCCAGGCAGTCGACGTCACCGCGAAGGTCCGCGACTTCCTGCCACTCATCGGCCTGGTCACGCTCGTACACCACAGCGCGGCCCGGGTTGTTGCCGCTTCGCACCCCGCCGACCACCATCCGGTCGCCATCGACGTCGATCGAGACCCCGAGGTAGTCCGTCGCCACGGGGTCGGAGGCGAAGATGGTGTCCTGCAGGGTGAACGGGTTGATCTCGGCGCCCCGCGCAGCGGCGGCAGCCTCGCAGGCCGTCGGGTCCGTCACGCAGGTCAGCTGGGCAGGGTCACCCTCGGCACCCTGGAGTCCGGTGAGGAACGTCGCGGTCACCTCGGGCAGGGTCGGACCGGTGGTGAGGACGATCGGTGCGTCCAGGGCCGCCGAACGTCCGGCCGCAGCGAAGCCGGCGGCCCACGCGTCCGCCGCCTGTCCCTCGACCACAATGGACCTGCCGCTGGTCGTTGCCCGCGCGTCGGCGGTCGCCACGGCGGTGGCGAAGCGCGACGAGCCCGCAACACGCTCGACCGTGATACCGAGGTCCCGCAATGCGGTCTCGACCTCGGCGGACACCGCCGCGAGCCCACCGACGATCTTGATCTCCGTGATCGAGGCATCCGCGAGGTAGTCGGCCGTGGATGTGGACAGCACCTCGGACTGGGTCAGCAGTACCGGCCATCCGGTCGCGGCCGACCACCCTCCTGCCGCCAGGGAGTCCGCGAAGGCCTGGGTCGGATCGGTGCTGCCGGCGGCGGGGAACGCCCGGGCGAGGATCGCTGTGGTCGCGAACGGCACGTCGGTCGTTGCGATGTCGATCGCGGTCTCCAGCCTGCTGGCGCCTGCCCGTCGCTCGACGATGTAGGTCTGCGCGAGCTCCGCCTCGACCTCAGGCGAGATGGCGTTCTCGCCACCGAGGATGACCACCTGGGTCGGCGCGAGCTCGGTGAGCCGATCGGTCACCGCCTGCGGCACCGCACCAGAGGAGGGCACGAGCAGCAGCGGCGAACTGCCCTGGAGCACGCCAGAGGCGAGCGCGTCGGCGAACTGGTCGTCACGAGCGAGGATCACGGTGTCTACCTGGCCGAGGTTGGTGATGGCTGAGAGCGCCAGCGCGACCGCGACGTTGGAGTCGGGGCCATCGCTGTTGACGACCGAGATGACCTCACCGGTCTGGGCCGATGACACCCCGGCCAACATGAGGACCATCACCGTCATGGTCGCAACGAACTTGATTCCGCGCATCACATCTCCATCCTCGACATCCGTAGCTGGGAGCCTGCCACGCACGCGTGAGACGGGCGTGAGACGGCGGCATGGGCGCCGCGATCCAGCTATGGCGCATGGGCATCGACGACATCGCGATCGTGGACCGTGAGTCAGGCGTCGGGGGGGATATGGCATGTCAACCCCTACCCCGGGATCGCCGTGGACATGGCGTTCGGTCACCTACTCCTTCAATTTCCTGCCCAACCCCGACTGGTCAAGGCTCTACGCCCCGGGCGCAGAGCTGGGTGCACGGTTGAGCAAAGCCCGTACTACGCCGAGATGGCGCGTGAGGGCCCCGCCATCCGGTGGGGCGCCAGCTTCGCGATCTGGTCGCGAACGCCGTTGCGATCACTCCTGAAGAGCGAGAACAGTTGCTGCCCAGCGGCAAGCAGGGTTTCTTCGCGAACCGTGTCGGCTGGCAATCACGTACCTACACAAGCCGGCCTCGCCGAGTGCCACCGACAACACCGAGTGCACGCGCCCGATCGTCGCGGTGCCGATCCCCTCGTCCTTCAGGCGTCTGTACAGGCGCTGGAGATCCGGGGTCCTCAGGGCCAGAGGTGCATGGTGAGGTGGGGGTCGATGTAGAGCCGCTGCATACGGTCGTACAGCCGCCATGAGTTCGCGGCCAGTTCGTCGCGTCGACCCTCGAGGTACTCGCGGACGTATGAGGCCACCTCGTGATGGTGCCTTCACCCTTGCCTCGCGACATCCGCAGACCTCTCCCGGCTGGACCCCTTCTGAGTCCCCGTGTGGACCCCCTGTGGACCCCCATCGGTCGTCAACGGGGTCCAGGGTAGTCCAACTGGGTCCTCAGAAACGCCGAAGGGCCCCGAATTCTCAGGGCCCTGGCATACTATGTCGCGGTGGGCGGTACAGGGCTTGAACCTGTGACCTCCTGGTTGTCGACCAGACGCTCTCCCAACTGAGCTAACCGCCCGGGGAGGATTGAGATTACCGTCTGGTCCGACGGGCGGCAATCCAGCGGGATGTGCTCGGTGACACGACGTCCATACCGGGTCCATGGCTCAATCAGACCCACGCGCGGTCCTGGAATCGGCACAGACGATCGCGGGGTGGGCTGTTCCACGAACCCGGCCAAGGACGCCCATCACATCCCCTCGTGGCTTGAGTGACATGGGCTACTCAATCCTGCCGGTTCACCCTTCGGCCACGCAGATCCTGGGACTGCCGGCTGTTCCCCGCCTGGCCGGCTCGGGCGGATCGCGCATCCCGGGGTTCTGACAAGACGGTGACGTCTGCCGGCGCACGCCGCGTAGCTGCGGTGGCTGGCGTTCACCCGGACCATGCGTCTTGTCTCGCTAGTCACGGTCCTGTTCCTGCTTGTGACCGCGTGCGCCGACACGCCCACCTCGGCCCGACTGGCGCGGGACCTGGACGACGCGCGGGAAACCTGGAGCCGCCACCTCGACTTCTACGACTACGAGTTGACCCGGACCTGCGATTCGTGCGTAGGGCCGACCGGGTCCTTCCGGCTGACGGTGGTGGACGGGACGGTATGCGTCATCACCCCCCTGGATCCCGGGGTGGACCAGGTCCCGGCCGGGGTGTTCGCGCCCAACATCGATGGGCTGCTGACCTTCGTCGCCGACCGTCTCGACGACGGGACGCTGGAAACCGTGGAGTTCACCGATGAGGGACTTCCGAGCAGGGTCGTGCTAACCGACGGTGAAACTCTCGAAGCCAGCCTGTCGACCTAACCGCCGTGGCGTGGTGACTCCTACGGGCCAATCAGCGCCGGCGGTTGGCCTGGTCGTAGGCCGCCCGGACCTCGGCGGCGATCCGTCCCCGATCCGACACCTCAAGCCCCTGTGCCCTGGCCCACGTGCGGATCTCACCCGGCGTCGGCTGGGCCGGAGGCAGGGGCCCGGCCGAGGACAGCACAGCCACCAGCGCCTCGGCGCCGAGGTCCTCCTCAGCGTGCTCAAGCGCCGCACCGAGGAAACGGTAGCTCCATTCCTGGGCCAGCTTGCGGTTCTCGGCGAACACCACGGGCACGTGGGGGATGCGGACCATCAGTTCCGCCAGCGCCTGGGCCACCACCGACGGGCGCGCGTGCTGCAGCGCGAACAACTGGGAGTACCGCTCCTCCACCACGATCGCGGCACGTGGGGCAGCCGCAAGTTCCGCGGCCTGGTGCCGTAGACGTCCCGACATCAGCCCGGAAGCCAGATCCTCAAGGCTCTTGCGCTCGACCACACCGACGGGCCTGCCATCGGCGCCTTCGACGGCGTAGTCACCCACTGGCAGACGGCGTCGCACTACCTCTGCCTGTTGGTCGCTGAACGACCAGGCGTAGCGCTCACCGGTGTCGACGACGATGGTCAGTATGCGGCCGAACGACCTGGCTGTCGGCAGTGCCACATTGGGTCGGGCCTGCTTGGCGACCTTCGCGGTCTGCCAGAAGATCATGCGCCGCCCGCGTCCCTTGGTGAAGACGAACTGCGAGCGGTTCAGTCGCGGGCGGTCAAGGACCAGGTCGATGGCCGCGCCGCGCCGACGGCAGGTCCGGACAGCGACCCGTTCGACGATCTCGGGCTGGGACGGCCACTCCGCGGGGTGGCAGTACAACTTGCTGGTCGACGGCCATACCTCCTTGGTTTTCAACACCACCCCGTCGGTCCCGAGTGGGATCCGCACAAGGTAGGGCAGCGAGGTGTCTGCCTCGTGGTTCACCGCAATGACGAAGTCGTCCATCGGCTTCCCAGAGTGCCATCAGCGACCACTGCAGGAGTATCGGTCAGCCGGCGGCGTCGGCCAGCAGTGTGCCTCCCGAGGCTGACACCTGGCGGGTCAACTCGACCAGGGTCCCACCACCGTCTCCTGGGGCAAAGCGCGCCGTATCGACCAGCGCACGCATGATGGCCATGCCACGTCCTGATTCAGACAAGGGGTCGACTGCCCCCATGGCGGAGTCCATCACAGCGGCGGGGTAGGGGGTCTTGCTGTTGCGCACCACTACCTTGGCTGTCAGGTCCACCAGCGAGAAGGTGATCGCAAACGAGTCATCGTCGTGGGCGTGAAGGACCACGTTGTTGCATGCCTCCGCCAGCGCCAGGGACAGGTCCTGGATGTCGTCCGGGCTGACACCGATCTCGGCGCACAGCCTGACCACCGAGTGGCGCAGGACCGGGATCGCTCGACTGCAACGGGGAAGTTCGACGTCCAGACTGACATTCATGGCTGCATCCGAGGTGGGTTGGATGCCGCAGTCATACCCAGGGCCCGCCAAGCGCACGCCTGACTTAGTCCGCAGTTGGCTCCAATGCCGACAATCGGCCTGCCATGTGCTCGATCGCCTCGGTCAACCCACGCAACTCGCGGCCCAGGTCACGTTCGGTGCTCAACTCGGTGACTGCCAGTCGAACTGCCGCAATCTCCCGCGCGAGATACTCGGTGTCGGCCAGTGTCCGCGCGTTGACAGAACGATCGCGCTCCTGTTGCAGTCGGTCACGTTCGGCCTGACGGTTCTGCGCCAGCAGGATCAGCGGCGCGGCATAACTGGCCTGAGTGCTGAACAGCAGGTTCAGCAGGATGAAGGGGTAGGGATCCCACCGCAGCCGCACGGCGGTGACGTTCAGGATGATCCAGACAATCACCATGACCGTCTGCCCGACCAGATAGGTCGCGGTGCCCAGGAACTGCGCGATTCCCTCGGAGAAGCGGCCGAATCTCTCCTGGTCGTAAAACGCCCCGAAACGGCGGCCCAGCCCGCGGGGTGAGGACAGGTCGCCCCGCCGGCTCATCGCCGACCTCCCGACCGCCGGGTCGTTCGGGGCACCCGGTCGTCACGGGCCGTCTCGCGCCAGCCCTCCGGTAGCACGTTGTCCAGTGCGTCATCCACCGTCACCGCACCAAGCAGGTGTCCCACGTCATCACACACCGGTACGGCCAGCAGGTCATAGGCGGCCAGAATGCGGGTCACGGCCTCATCGGAGGCGTCGGGAGACACCGACGTGAACGTGGCACCGACGCAGTCGCCCAACGCAGTCGCCGGAGCTTCCCGCAGGAGGTGTTGAAGGCTGATGACACCCAACAACTGTCCGGTCGGCGCCTCGAACGGAGGATCGACCACGAACACCTGACCGGCCAGGACACTTGGTACTTCGGAGTCCCGAACGATGGCCAACGCTTGGGCGACGGTCGCGTCACCGCCCAGGATCACCGGCTCGGGTGTCATCAGGCCACCCGCCGTGTCAGGGTCGTGAGTCAGCAGACGAACGACCGGCTCGGCGTGGACCGGTTCCATCGCGGCCAGCAGTTCCTCGCGGCGTGAGATGGACAATTCGGCCAGCAGATCCGCCGCGTCGTCAGGGGCCATTTCGTCCAGGACATCGGCGGCGCGTTCGACCGTGATCTCCTCGATCAGGTCGGCCTGTTCGGTTTCGGGTAGTTCCTCCAGCAGATCGGCCAGTTGCTCGTCATCCAAGGCCGCCACAGCAGCGGTTCGTTCGGCGACGGTCATGCCCGCCAGGCTGTCGGCCACCTCGACGGGATGCAGTTCGCGCAGGTGCGCCCAGCGATCCCCGCCCTGGGCCAGCAGCGGTCGCAGAACCTCCCAGTTGGCACTGCGTCGCCGTCCCCGGCGTCCCAGACGCTTACCGAACAGCAGGTCGACCCGCCCCAACTCCCACGGACGTGCCGGGGGGCCGGTTTGGGCAATGGCGACATCGTTGACAACCGAGTCGTCCTCCAACCTGCGGTCCAATAGGTTCTCGACCACCGTGACCTCCGCCGGCCGGGCATTGAACGGCCGCAGATTGATCGTGCCGCTGGCCAGGTGCACCCCCTCGGAATCGATCCGGCGGACACGCGTGATTCCGGTGAAGATCCGCCGACCGGGCACGGTGATCACCAGTCCCACGACGGGAGGCGGCCGGACTCCACGGATCGCGCCGATCACGATGTCGGCCACACGCCCAAGCGTTTGGCCCTCGGGATCAAGGACTGGCAGCTTGATGATGCGGGAGGCAAACAGCAGGGTATCGGACACGATCCGGCAGTCTATGAGCCCAACCAGCCGATGGTGACCTCCGCGCGGCTAACCCGAGTGCAGGAAGTGGATGACGTCGCCGTCAGCCACCACGTAATCCTTGCCCTCTTGGCGAAGTCTGCCCGCCTCTTTGGCGCCCTGCTCGCCGCCAAGACGGACGTAGTCGTCATAGCTGATGGTGTTGGCGCGGATGAAGCCGTGCTGTATGTCGGAGTGGATCTTGCCTGCCGCCACCGGCGCGGTCGCGCCCTGCCGCACGGTCCACGCCCTGGCTTCCATCTCGCCGGCGGTGAAGAAGGTCAGCAGTCCCAGCAGCTCGTAGGCGGCGGTGATCAACTTGTCCAAGCCGCTGCGCTGCAGACCAAGGTCAGCCAGGAAATCGGCCCGTTCCTCCTGGTCAAGCTCTGCGATCTGCGCCTCGGCCTCGGCCGAGATCACCACCACGTGGGCACCGTCGTCCTGGGCGATTCCATGCACGACCTCCACCATGGCGTTGCCCTCGGGCAGGTCGGCTTCGCCGACGTTGGCCGCATACATCACCGGCTTGGCGGTCAGCAGTCCAAGCTCGCTGAGGACCTTGATGTCCTCCGGGTCCACGGGAAAGGTCCGAACCGGATTTCCAGACTCGACATGTGCCTGAACGGACGCGAACACCGCGGCCGCCCGGATCGCGGCCTTGTCACCCGACCGGGCGCTCTTGGCGGCTCGCTCGACCCGTTTGGTGATGATCTCCAGGTCCTTCAACAACAGTTCGGTGTTGATCACATCGATGTCGCGGGCCGGATCGACCGATCCGTCGACGTGAACGATGTCGTCGTCCTCAAAGCACCTCACGACGTGACAGATGGCGTCAACGGCCTGGATGTGAGAGAGGAACTGGTTGCCCAGTCCCTCTCCTTGCGACGCACCCTTGACCAGGCCGGCGATGTCGACGAACTCCACCGTCGTCGGTACCTTGCGCCGGGCCTTGGCCAGGACGACCAGCGTGTCAAGACGCTCGTCGGGAACCGGCACCATGCCGATGTTGGGCTCGATTGTGGCGAAGGGATAGTTGGCCGCCTCCGCGCCAGCAGCGCTGACCGCGTTGAAGAGGGTGGACTTGCCGACGTTGGGCAGCCCGACGATCCCGACCTGAAGTGCCATAGGCCCGCCAGGGTGCCTGTCCGCACCGTCGTTGTCCAAGCGGGCGGGACACCCCAATAGGCTGTAGCCGATGCACGTCGACATCGAGGGCCCCCAGGACGGGCGGGCGCTGCTGCTGCTGCACGGCGGCATCGGCACCGGTCGCTATCACTGGTCCAAACTGATCAAGGGACTGGTGGGCGCTGGCTTTCGTCTGCACCTGCCCGATCTGCCCGGCCACGGCAAGACGCCGGTGTCAGACCAGCCCTATTCGCGCGAGGTCCTGGTGGCTGCCGTCCGTGACTATGCGGCGGCGATGCCGCAACCACCGATCATCGCGGGATTCTCGATGGGCGGTCACACGGCCATGGGGTTGGCCGAGCACGATCATGACCTGTTCGCCGGGCTGGTCCTGATCGGTGTCAGTGTGCGTGACCATGACGGGCTTCACCGGTGGCGGGAAAAGTTCGACCCTGACGTGTTGGAGGCGTCCTATCCGCTGTGGGCCCGTCAGCTGTCAAAGCTTCACTTGCCCCTGGGCGGTCCTGATGCCTGGCGTGAGGTGTGCCACCGAGACTCGGGTGGGCTGACCGTGGCCGTGGACACGGGTGCCATGAGTGGCCTGTCGGTGCCCAGCCTGCTGATTCGCGGGGATCGGGATGAGACGGTGGATCCAACTCACTTTGCAGAGCTTCGCGGGATTTGGCCCCACGCGGAGGAGTTCGTGGTCCCCGCGGGCGGGCATGACGTGCAGTTGACTCGCAGCTTGGTGGTCGGGCCGGTCCTGTTGGACTTCCTGGAACGGTCCTTTGCGGCCTGAGCGCACCGGGTCGCGGCAGGGCGGGCCGGGTATGCCAGACTTCCAGGGGACATGAGTGCAGTTCGCCGACACGATGACCAGCCACCCGACCTGAAGCAGCCCACCCTGTTTGCGGCCTTCGAGGGGTGGAACGACGCGGGTGAGGCGGTGACCGGCGCCCTTGACACGCTGGTTGAGGTGTTGGATGCCACCGTGTTCGCCGACATCGATCCAGAGGACTTCTTCGACTTCCAGGTCAACCGGCCGATCATCCACTGGGACGGTGAGCAACGTCGTCTGGAATGGCCCCAGAATGTGTTCAGCTACGCCCGTCTGAACGGTCCACGCGATGTCGTCCTGCTGCAGGGCCGGGAACCGAACACGCGGTGGAGAACCTTCACCGATTGCATTCTGACGGTGGCCAGGGAACTCGGTGTCACCCGCATCGTCACCCTGGGCGCGCTCCAGGTCGACGTCCCCCACACCCGACCGGTGCCGCTGACAGGGTCATCGACCGACGTCGAGGTGGCCGAGGCGCACGGGCTGCGCCGCTCGACCTATGAGGGACCGACCGGGATCGTCGGCGCCCTGCACCAAGCCGCCACCGAGGCGGGGTTTGAGGCCGTGACCCTGTGGGTCGGAGTGCCTCACTATCTGGCGGGAACCGCGTATCAGAAGGCCTCGCTGGCCATTGCCGAACGAGTCTTGCGTCTGTTAGAGGCCGAGGTAGACCTGGCTGACCTGGCGCAGGAGGCCGAGGAGCAGTTGGTCGACATCGGTGAGTTGGTGGCCGAGGACAACGAGCTGGCGGACTATGTCACCGCGCTTGAGGCTCGGGCGGACACCGAGCCAGACCCGCTTGATACCGACGAGTTGCCCAGCCCGCCGGTCAGCGGTGAGGAGTTGGCGGCCGAGTTCGAGCGCTACCTGCGCGACCGCACGGACTGATTCGCGTTCGTTTGGTCACGGTCTACTCAAGCGCGCTGCGGACCAACGTGTTGACCAGCCTGCCGTCGGCCTTGCCCTTGACCTTGGGCATCAACGCGCTCATGACCTTGCCCAGATCCTGCGGACCGCTGGCACCCACCTCGGCGACAGCCTCCTGCACCAGCGCTCGGATCTGCTCCTCATCCATCTGCTGGGGCAGGTAGGCGGTCAGGACCAGAAGCTCGGCCTGCTCTGTTGCGGCAAGTTCATCCCGACCGGCGTCGGTGTAGGTCACGATGGACTCCCGCCGTTTCTTCGCCTCGCGGGCGATGATGTCAGAAACCTCCTGATCGGTGACGTCGCCGCCGTGGCCGGGTTCAGCCCGTAGGTTCTTGATGCCGGCAAGCACGATGCGCAGGGTGGCGGTCCGCACCTTGTCGCGGGCCTTCATCGCGGCCGTGAGGTCGTTGGGGATCTGCTCGGCAAGGCTCATCCCCAGCAGGCTACGCGGCCCGTGCGACGCTGCACCCCTGTCCCTGGCCGGCGACTACCCTGCCGGACATGGACCGACACCATGCCCCCATGACGTCACTTCACCCCGGTGGCCGTCGGGCTGGATGGGTACCGGCCGAGCGACCCGGATTGGTGCTGCTTGACCTGGACGGGACCCTGATGGGTCCCGGGGGAGTGGTGACCGCTCCTGTGGTGGAAGCGGTCCACCTGGTCGTTGACGCCGGTGTGGCGGTGGGCTTTGCAACCGGACGCAACGTGGCTGGGGTTGCCAGCGTGCAAGACCAATTGGGGATCGCCGGTCCTCACATCGTGTTGAACGGCGCACAGGTCCGGGTTGATGGACGGGCTCTGCGGACCTGGCCGCTGACCGCGGGGCAACGTGAGGCGGTCTTGGCGCTGTGTACCCAGCAGGACATGTACGCAGAGTTCTACGCCGATGAGGGGTTCCTGGTCACCAGCCTTGACCAGCGCTACCGGCCCCACTGGGATGAGGTCATCGGCCAACCTCTGGGCGCGCTCGCCGACCATCCTGACGTGCTGGAGCGCACCATCAAGGCCACGATCGTGACCTCGGGCACTGCGCAGCGCGACGCAGTCATCAGCGCGGTGCGGGGACTGGGGTTGAACGCGGGGGCGGCCACCTCTCCGGTGACACCGCAGTTCACCTACATCAATATCACTCATCCGGATGTGGATAAGGGCACCGCGTTGGTCGTGGCGGGGGCGTCACTGGGGCTGGATCCCGCTGCCGTGGTCGCCGTCGGCGATGGGGCCAATGACCTGCCGATGTTGCTGGTGGCCGGCACTGCAATCGCCATGGGGGATGCTGCCGCAGAGGTAATCGAGGTGGCACACCATGTGGTTCCGGGGGTCTTAGAAGATGGTGCGGCGGTCGCGCTGCGGGCCGTTCACGAGTGGTCGGTGTCGTAATCCTGCCTCAGCGCCACCCCAGCTGCCGCGAACAATGCGGCCATGCCCGCCAACCCTGAATGTGCCACAGCCGGATGGCCCGGCTGATCTGTTCGGTCCGGGGTGTCTGGTGGGGAAGTCCCTCTCCACCGACCAGGTGCCACGAGGACGCTTGGAACTGCAACCCGCCGTAGAAACCGTTTCCTGTGTCGGTGGCCCAGTTGCCCGAGGATTCGCACTGGGCCAGGCGGTCCCAGATCCCGGGGTCGGTGACATCGACGGCGGCCTGGGGTGCCCGGCGGGTGCCCGCAACCCTCGGCTGATCCGCGGTCTGCAGGCTGAGCACGTCGTCACGCGCAGAGGTGTCCTCAACGGCCCATTCGGTCATCACGGGGGGAACTTGGGCGATAGACGCGTCCTCCACCGCAGGTACGGCAGGGCGCAGCGCGACCATCGGGGCCGGCGACGCACCTATCGACGCCAGCCACGTGAGCGTTGCCAGTGCAACGCCGAGGACCGCTGCAGTGGCCAGGGCCAACGCCTGGGCGCGCCGGTCTGGTCCACGCCGCGTTGCCACCGTCCGCGTTGCCACCGTCCGATACGTTGCCACCCGGTGGTCGTGCAGGCTGATTCCCGGAACAACCATCCGCTGCGGCGGGTGCGGGCGGTCGGGTGGCCAGGTGCTCTACCGTTGCCGCTGACCTGGTGAGGATGCCGGCCAGATGTCCACCACAGCCGGGCGGCAGCACCAGAATCTGGTCACTCTCCTGCAACCGGCCAAGGACCACCAGGCGCGCGGTCGCGTGCTCGGTCACCCCCAATGCCTGGGCGGTGGTGGGCAGGGTCAGTCGAGCACCGTCGAACAGCAGTGTTGCGCGGGCGCTCAACTCGGCGGCGGCGCTGCGGCCGCGATGAGCTGTCATGTGGCCGCGTAGTCAACCTCAGCGCGAACCCCTATCCGTGGAACCGTGACCGTTGGCCCGCGCACGTTTGTGCTTGCTTAATGTGTCGCCCCCGCGCCATCGGCATGTCGGGCGGCGGTGGTCATCTGATCAAGCGATGTTCGTTGCAAGGCAGCGGCCAGATCGGCCAGAAGGGTCGCCAGATCGTTACGGATCGAGACGGTGACCTGGCCTGGCTCGGAATCCACGTCCACGTCGACATCCTCGCCATCGGTGGTAGTGATCAGGACCGGATGGGGTGGCCACAAGGGATCATCGTCCAGGTGCTCGGCCAGATAGTCCCAGGTCTCGGGGTGAATCTGGGTGAGCAACGTTGCAGCGGCCTGCACGTCCTGGGTCAACCGGTGCAGACGTTCACCGATCTGGTGCAGCAGGTCATCGACGACGGCAGCATGTTCCCGGCAGTACAGATGATCTGGTGGCAACGACTCGCCGCAGACCGCACAAACATCATCCCGGTACATGTCAGTCGAGGATAGCCAGGCGCGCGCGTAGCCAGTCAGTCGAGTAGTGCCAATGCCCGTCGCAGGAAATCCAGTTGGAGCAGCAACAGGTTGGTGTTCAGATCTTCGGAGGGGGTGAAATGGGTGACGCCGCTGAGCGGCAGCACCTCATGTGGTCGGCCGGCCTCCAGCAGGGCGCGGCTGAGCCGCAGGGTGTGGGCCATGACGACGTTGTCGTCGGCCAGTCCGTGGATCAGCAGCAGCGGCCGACGAAGTTGTGCGGCATCGGCCACGAGCGAACAATGGTCGTAGGCCAGTGAGGCGGTATCGGGGTGACCCAGGTACCGCTCGGTGTAGTGGGTGTCGTACAAACGTTGGTCGGTGACCGGGGCCCCGCTCACGGCCGCATGGAACACGTCGGGCCGGCGCAGGACAGCCATGGCAGCCAGGTAGCCGCCAAATGACCAACCACGGATGGCAACCCGGTCCAGGTCCAGCAGGCCCGGGTGCGCTTCTGCGGTGCGGTGCAGCGCCTGGATCTGTCCCTCAAGCGGTGGGTCGGCGTAGTTGCCGGCGATCCGCGCCCCCCAGGACAGCGAGTGCCCAGGGCTGCCCGGTCCATCGGTGACGACCACGGCGAACCCGTTGGCGGCGAACCATTCCGATGTCAGGTTCGCGGCTCCGGCGGCCACAACCCGACGGGCTCCGGGACCTCCGTAGGGATCGACCAGCACGGGCAGTGGCCCATCGTCGGCGGACCATCCCTGCGGGAGGAACAACTGGGTGATCGGCTGGTCGGTGGATCCCACCGGGGCGTGACGGATCACCGGCAAGGCCGGGGGCATGTGGGCGCGGGACGCCAGAACCCTTCCGGGCTCGGGTGACGTCGGACCGCGCAGGGTGACCTTGACTGCCGTGGAGTCCGGGAGCCTTTGGGACAGCGCCAACCACCCGCCGGCACTCATGGTGGCGCTGGCCAGACCGCCCGGATCGCTGAGGACAGTGACCTCACCGGTGGCGTCGAACCGAGCGATCACGGTGCACCACGGTCTGGCCCGGACATGGGCGGTCACGACGACTGCGTCATCTGTGACACCAACGATCCCTGCAACCATCAGGTCGGGGTCGCCCACGGGTTCACCGTCGATCACCACTCTGCGGGTGTCCTCGGTCTGGACCACTCGAACCAGACGGCCATCCGGCAACCACGCGGGGTTCCCGTCGATCAACTCGATCCACGGCGTGTCGTACTCCACCGCGAGTTCGGTCGTGTCGCCACTTCGGGTGTCCACCGCCAAGATGACCACGGTTTGCTGGTCACGGCTCTGGACCACCAACGTCGGCGGGCCGTTGGCTGACCACACCACCTGCGCCAGGTAGGGATAGGTATCGGTATCCCACTTGACGGGGGTCTGCTCGCCATTCAGATCGATCAGGGCCAGACGTACCAGTGCGTTGTCAGTGCCGGCTGCCGGATACCGGATCGGTGTGGGCCGTGTGTCGGGGTCAACCGGCGAGGAGATCCACCACTGGCGGACAGGTGAGACGTCCACCCGCGCGGCCAGCAGTCCACGTCCGTCGGGAGCCCACCAATAGCCCCGTGTCCGTCCCATCTCCTCACCCGCGACAAACTCCGCCAAACCCCAACTGACGTCACTGTCCCGCTCGCTGAGGAGCATCCGTGGAGCGTTGGTGCCGTCCAATCGCACGGTCCACAACGCCTGGTCCTGGACATATGCGATGCGTTGGCCAGTCGGATCGGGCCGAGGGTCAACGACCGGACCGTCAACTGCCAGAAGTTCGGTCAGGCCGGTCGTGGTGTCACACACCAGCAGCTTGCCACCCAGGCTGAACACCGCGTGCCGGGCGGCGTCATCGCAGGCAAAGCTGACAATGCCGCTGCCGCGCTCACGAGCGCGTTCACGTCGTGCCCGTTCCTCCGCGGGAATCGCCCCTTCGGCGGAGGGCATGACCACATCGGCGTCTGCCAGCAGACGTTCTCCGTCACCATCGCTGATCCACAGTGACTGTTTGGGATGATCACCCTCGCCACGCAGGAACAGGACCCTGTCGCCGGCAACCGTCAGATGGCGGGGCACCCCCAGGGAGAATCCCTGGGTGCGGGAATGCAGTCGAGGAAAATCAATCTCGGCGGCTGTGATGCTGGTGCTGTCCGTCTCAGACATGGCGGTTACGGTTTTCTGCGTTGTCCTAGGACCCCGCCTGATCCCGGACCTGGTCGGCGGCTGGCTGATCGTCTGACTCGGCTTCGACTGACTCGGCTTCGTCTGACTCGGCTTCGACTGGTGCGGGTTCTTCGGGCGTGGATACCTCGGGAGTGGGCGCCTCGGGTGCGGGCACCTCGACCTGTGCCGCCGGCGGCGGGGCAGATGGACGCGGCTGCGGTGTGCTGACCTCCGCAGGCACGCTGGGCGCAGCTGAACCACCAGCGTCGATCCCGGCCACGGCGGCGTCGATGTCCACGGTTTGGTCCGGAGTTGCCACCCCGGTCTGATCACGCAGCGGGCAGCCGGTCCTGGGGCAACGCTTTTCCAGTCCGGGCCGCACCCAGGTCCATGCCTGACATGAGGGGCACCGGGTTTCGGTCCGGACCATCGGGTTGCCCTCCAGCGCCAACGGCAGGTGCACGTTGTCAAACCCAGCGCAGACGAACGCCTCGAAGGCCTTTTCGCCCCGCATACGGTTCTCTGCAGCGATGTCGTCCAGGATCTGCTGGGCATCCAGGTCGGCACCACCATCGATCAGGGTCTTGATCAATTCGGCTGACTCCGGCCGGCCCAGATCCAGACCTTCCAGCGACGGGGTCAAGAGGGACTCGGGCAGCGCCATGTCCACACCACGGGCCTGCCACTGCTTCCACGCTGCCAGGCCACCTGCACGGTCCTGCTCTGCGGCGGTCTGGACCCGCTCTCGAACGCGGTTGACCAACTGCTCGCCATGCCCGTGATCCCTGGACCAGGCCATGATCGCGCCAATGTCGGGGGCGTCCAAATCCACCCGGTCAATCAGGGCGCTGACTCGGTCGGGGTACTGGCTGTGTGCCATCGACAGGGTTGCAACCGTCGCCGGAAGTCGGTCTGCGTTGGCTCCCAGAATCTCATCGATGGCGGGAGGGATGGTTGCACCGGAATCTTTCAGCGCCGCAGCCTCGGCCAACCAACGATCCGAGGGGTCGGCAGGGATGTCGAACTGCTGGTCAGGATTCTTGCGGGTCATCGCGGCCAGGACGGAAGGTCGCTGGCTGATCGCCGCGCCCATCGGGTCCAGGACCTCTTTCAGCCAACGCCAGGGAAGTCCCGAGGCCCGGTCGATATCCGAGGCAACCCGGTCAGCATCGCCCAGCAATCCCAGGTGGGTGGCGATCTTCAGCTTTGCCTTGGCCTTCTCCTGCGCCTTTTGCCGTGCGGCGAGGACTGCTTTGCACTCCTCGGGGAAGGACACGAACAGGTCCCACAGAAAAAACAGGTCCTGATATCTGCCCGACGCGGCGCTGGCCAGGAAGTGACGACACAACGCATCAGGCCCCAACAGCGCCCCGGCAGTCACCGGAGGGATGTCGGTGATGATGGCCTCGCGGTGCTTGCGGGCCATCCGGCTCAGCTTGGGGTCGGGGTCCTTGACGTAGACCAGGGCCGCCTCGCTGGTGGTGCCGATCCGCTTCATGACCGCGACGGGATCGGGTCCGCTGGGCTTCTTCTTTTCCTTCTTCTTACGCTTCTTTGCGTCTTCCTGAAGCGCAGCCGCAGTCGCGTCCGGCTCGGGAGCGGCTTCAGCCGCTACCTCGGCCGTCGGTTCTGGCTCTACCTCGGCCGTCGGTTCTGGCTCAGCTTCGGCCGGGGCAGGCGGTCCATCAGACTGGGGAGGTTCCGGTGACGGTGAGGGTTCCGGGGGGGAACCGGTCAACTCGTCGGTGGCGGACTCGGGCGAATCGGACGGCGTTGCCGTCATGGCGAACCTCCTGCCTTTCGCGAGCGCAGGGCTCGCAGCCTGGACCATGGGGTCTCGCGGTAGGATTCAACGTCGGGCGGTGTGCCCCCTGTGACGTCAACTCGTGGCGAGGGTCGAAATGAACTGTTGGGATCGTGGGCGCAGGATACTCGACGGTACCCAGCATGGCTGTCGAGTAGACGGCGTCGGGAACCGGCGGCTACTGGGCGGCGTCGGGGTTGTCGGGAATGATCAGTTCCTGACCGACCTGCAACGGTGAGGACCCGGACAGGTTGTTGGCATTGGCGATGATGCCGAAGGCCGTTGGGTCGTTGTAGACCTGTTGGGCGATCGTTGAGAGCGTGTCGCCTGCCTGCACCTCATAAATCCGGTTCCCCTGGCCATCGGTCGTGGCAGGGCTGGTTGCGCCCGGGGCCGGCGTACCGGACGGGGTCACGCCGGGGGAGCCAGCCTGTGGGTTCACCAGGTCCTGATTCTCCTGCTGCAACCGTGCAATCAGCGGACGTGCGGTGGCCAGTTCAGCCTGGGCGCTGGCATTTGAGGTGAACAGCGCGTCGAAGTCGGCCTGCTCGACATCACCGCCACCCTTGGTACACCTCCCCAGCCCAAAGATCAGCAGCGCAGCAATTGCAAAAACGCCGACCCGAGCCCAGAGAACGCGTCCTCCGAACTCGTCGGTACCTTCATAGTCGAAGTCCATGGACACCTAGTATCCACGGATTGGACCGCATGTGGAGGATGCGGCGCACGAACTGTTCACCATGGGGCCCGTTGGGGATCGCCGTTGGTCGCGCAAACAACTACGCTGCGCCACCATGTTGGACCGCGAATGGGTCAGCCTGACTGACCCCGACGAACCTCACGAGCGGTACGTGTTCGACGTCTCCTTTCTGACCTCGTCCTACTCCTGTATCTACGGTCAGGGGTGTCCGGGAACCGAAGGGGTGGATGGCGATGACCGGGGGTGCTGTCGGTTCGGCGCACACTTCGTTGATGATGAGGATCGTGATCGGACGGTGCAGATGGTCCAGGTCCTGGGCCCCGAGTATCTCCAGAACCACGCGTATGTGGTCCGCCATGGCGTTGTCGCGACCGAACCGGATGGTGCCCAGCGGACCAGGATGACAAAGGGTGCCTGCGTGTTCCTGAACCGCACCGGCTGGCATCGCGGGGCAGGATGTGCGCTGCACCAGTACGCCGTGGACCGAGGCGAACATTTCATCGACTACAAGCCGGAGGTGTGCTGGCTGGTGCCACTGCGTCGCGAGATCGTGACCGACACCGCCGACGACGGAGAGGAACGTGTGACGACCACCATCACCAGCTATGACCGTGGCGCCTGGGGTGTTGGTGGCGCCGACTTCGACTGGTGGTGTACCACCGACGATGACCGTGCCTATCAGGGCGCCAAGCCGGTGTATCAATCGATGAAACGGGAACTGATCCAGACGTCCTCGGCGGCGGTGTACGCCGAGTTGGTGAGGTACCTGGAAGCTCCCCGGCGTCGTCGCCGCGCTCTGCCGTTGATGCCACCTCGCTGATCTCCTTCCGCTTGGAGTCCCCGGCGTGGTGGTTCAGCCGAAGTATCGGTGCAGGTCGGCTGGTTCGTTCACGTTGACCGCCCAACGGTCGTCACGCGTCAGTTCTCGCGTCTGCTCCTGTGTCAGAAAGGTGGCACCAAGAGACTGTGCCGCCGCAATGACCGAGTGATGACCCTCAGCCAGGAGCGCATCCAATCCGATGGCCGCCGACGCTGACCACACGGCGTGCAATGGCTGTGCACGGCCACAGGCACTGGGGATGACCGCGGCCTCACCTGTCCAAAGGAGTGCAAGTTGCTGCAACAGCGACGGGCTGGCCTCAGGTAGATCGACCGCGATCACGAACGCCAACTCATGGTTCACCCGTGTCAGACCTGCGGTCAGACCGGCCAGAGGGCCGACGCCGACTGCGTCTCTCACCTGGTTGACCTCCAGGCCTGGAATGGTCCGATGACCGGATGCGACGATCACATCGTCGCAGACCTGCTGCAGTCGGCTGACGGCACGATCCACCAGGCGTTCGCCCCGCAGTCGGATCAAGGCCTTGTCGCGCCCCATCCGCCGGGATGCGCCGCCGGCCAGAACGATCCCGGACGCCTGCATCAAGGGCACCTGAACCCACTCACCAAGGGCCCGGTTACAGGGTGTCCTTCAGCCATCCCACCAGGTCGGCAAGGACCTGTTCCTGCTCCGACTCGTTGAAGATCTCGTGATACATCCCCTCATAGGTCTTCAGTTCGACCTGTGATCCCATCGCGGCCGCAGCCTCACGTGAAGCGCTGACGGCGGCCAGTTGGTCATCAACGCCATGCAGGATCAACGTCTGCTCGGTGATCTGTCCCATACGGGGCAGAAGCTCATGTTCCAGCGCGAGCAGCGCCGCTCCCGTCCCCGCCGGAATCGCTCCGTGGAACACCAGTGGATCGTCCTCATAGGCCTTGACCACCGCGGGGTCGCGGCTGACCAGATCGGCGTCCAACTTCTGCGTCGGAGCAGATGGAAAGAACCGTCCGATGATCGGAGCCAGCTTCTTCAGCAGCTCGGGGATGGGGGCGGCATTGCGAAGATACGGCGCGCTGAGGACCACGGCGCTCACCGGGGCGTGGTCGCCTACCAGGTGGTCTATGACGACCGCGCCTCCCATGGAGTGTCCCAGCAGCACCTGAGGCAGGTCGTGGTGTTTGGCGACCTCGTCGCGAAACATCGCCAAGTCCGCGCCGAGTTGGCTGATGTCGGTCAGCAGCGCCCGCTTTCCCCCTGATCGACCATGCCCGCGGTGGTCAAGTGCAGCCACGGCGTAGGAGGCGCTGTTGAGTGCCTGTGCCACGTGTGCGTAGCGACCGGAATGCTCGCCGAAGCCGTGGGACAAGACCACGACCGCGGTGGGATGGGGTGGGATCCAGGTCTGCGTGAAGATGGTGGTGCCGCCGGCGGCAAGGAACTGATCGGTGGTGTGTGCCATGGGCTATGCAGCCTAGAACGTCCCTCAGCCGTCGTCATCGGGTGGTGGCTGTCCCTCAGCCTGCACGCGCCCACCGATGCGCCAGTACTGGCCCTTGGCAACAGGGTTGCCCTATCGCTCGACGGGAACGTCGACCAGTGAGCCGTACTCGGTCCATGACCCGTCGTAGTTGCGGACCCGGTCATATCCGAGAATCTCATGCAGGACGAACCAGGAATGTGCCGATCTCTCGCCGATGCGGCAGTACGCCACGACCTCCTGCGTGTCGGACAAGCCCTTGGATTCATAGATGGAACGCAACTCCTCCGCGGGCAGGAATTCTCCGGTGTCCGGATTGACCGCCGTGGCCCAGGGGATGTTGGTTGCGCCAGGGATGTGACCGGGAACCATCGCGGCTTCCATCGGCAGGTGAGGGGGAGCGGTGGTCTCACCGGTGAACTCCGCTGGCGAGCGGACGTCCACCAGCGACGTCCCCTCTGGGGCACCGACGAACTCGGCCAGAACCTGTTCGCGCCGCGCGCGGATGTCGTTGTCGGGTTCGGCCGTCGTATAGCCCGATGTCGGCGTGACCTGCGAGGCATCGGCGGTCAACTCACGCCCCTCCAGCTCCCACTTCTTGCGCCCCCCGTCCATGAGGGCGACCCGATCATGGCCATACACCTTGAAATACCAATAGGCATAGGCGGCAAACCAGTTGTTGTTGCCGCCGTACACGATCACCTGGGTGTCATTTGTGATGCCGCGCTGATCCATCAGTTGTGCGAAGCCCTCGGCATTGAGGAACGTCCGACGCAGCGGATCCTGAAGGTCCGCCTTCCAGTCAAGGCCGACGGAACCAGGGATGTGGGAGCGGCTGTAGGCCTCGATGTCCTCATCGACATCGATGACGACGACATGGTCATCGGTGAGATGCTCTGCCACCCAGTCGGTGCTCACCAGGGCGTCGGGGTTTGTGGGCATGATCCGTCTGTCCTTCGCTCAGCGTCTGTTGCCGGGCAGCCTAATGACCCTCAAGACCTGCCACCAGGGGGAAACGTGGGAACGATTGGGCAATCGCTATCGTGAGGCCCATGACGCAACCCGCCGTTGATCCATCCAATTCCATGCGTCTTGCCACAGTGGCTGAGGAGTTTCACCGCTACCAGATGGCTGCTGACCCGCTGTCGGCGACATATCACGGGTTGGACGTGCATCGAGATCGGTTGCCCGATCTGTCACCTGAGGGCGAGGAGGCAACTGCCGCGACAGCCCGCAGACTGCGTGACCAGGTTGGGGCCATTGGCGATGAGGGGTTGTCGGCCACCGAGCAGACCAGCCGGGCCATGTTGATGGAGTTGCTGGGACATGACATCGCCAGGCTTGAGCATGGCTGGCTCGAAATGAGCGTCGATGCCTTCGACTACGGTCCCCAGACGGCGCTGTTGTTCTACCTCTCTCGCATCGAGGTGTCCGATGCGGCCTCCGCGGAGGACTTCCTCACCCGCCTGGCAGGAATCGGTGCCTACCTGGGCACGGCCCTGTCGCGTCATCGCCAGGGAGTGGCGGGCGGCCGTACTCCGGTCCAGCGAGGGGTTGCCGCCGCAATCACACAATGCCGTTCAACGGCTGAGCAGACTGCGGCGGACGCGTTGCTGCTGACGCCGCTGCGCAACTATTCCGGTGATGATGACGCCTGGGACGAACGTGTGAAGCGGTTGTGGACCACCGAGGTGGCGCCGGCATTCACTGCCTACGCCGACGGCCTGGCGGCTGACATCCAACCCCATGCGCGGCCCGATGACCGGGCTGGATTGTGCTGGTTGTCAGATGGCGAGGCCATGTACTTCGCCTCACTTCGGTCCTTCACCACCCTGCCCGATCCCGATCCTGATGCTATTCACCAGATCGGTCTGGATCTGGTCATCCAACTGCAGCAGGAGTATGCCGAGATCGGCCAGCGGTTCCTGGGGGTGACCTCGTTGGCCGAGATCACTCATCGTCTGCACACCGATCCCTCGTTGAACTACTCAGGTCCTGGTCAGATTGTGGCCCATGCCCAGCAGTTGTGCGACATGGCGGCGGCCCGCGTCGGTGAGGTGATCGGGCGGCTGCCCTCCATTCCCTGCGTGGTCAAGCCGATCCCCGAGATCGAAGCCAGGGGGGCGGCGGCAGCCTTCTATCAGGTGCCGGCGGCGGGCAGGCCCTATGGCACCTACTGGGTCAACACCATCGATCCTGTTCTGCCCCGGGCGGAGGCCGAGGCCACGGCATTCCATGAAGCCGCTCCGGGCCATCACACACAACTGGCCCTGCAACTGGAATTGGATCTGCCTACGTTCCGCCGGTTTGGCAGCCTGCTCAGCGGCTACGCCGAAGGCTGGGGCCTATACACCGAACGACTTGCTGCGGAGATCGGGATGTACTCCGGTGACCTGGGACTACTGGGGATGCTGGCCACCGACTCGATGCGCGCGTGCCGACTGGTGGTGGACACGGGCGTGCATCACAAGGGCTGGTCCAGGCAGCAGGCGATCGATTACCTGCGCGCCAATTCGCCGCTGCCCGACGACTCGGTTCGCGCCGAGGTCGACCGCTACATCGTGTATCCGGGGCAGGCCTGCTCCTACATGCTGGGGCGCATCGAGATCCAACGACTGCGGGCGCAGGCGCAACGCCGCCTGGGGCGCTCGTTCGACCTGCGTGGGTTCCACGATGTGGTGCTGGGTCAAGGCAGTGTTCCCCTGACCGTGCTGGCTGCCAACGTCCAGCGGTGGCAGCCGGTGTGAGGGGCGGTGCTGTGGCTGGCGACTACCGTTCAGATCACTGCGGTTTCGGTCTCCAAAGTGTCCCCGCTGAAGCGCTCGATCCGGAATGGAGCGATGTCGATCGTGTGGGCTGTTCCATCAAGGATTTCTTCGGCGATCAGCCGCCCGCAGGCCGGGGCATGCATCACTCCGTGGCCGCTGAACCCCGTCGCGTTGACCCAGTTGGGAGCTGCAGGGTCACGTCCGAGAACCGGCGAGAAGTCCGGCGTCACCTCGTAGTAGCCCCACCAGCAGGCCTTGTCGTCCAGTTGCTCCTGCTCAAACCAGGGATAGCGAGCGAACGCCGCCTCCATGATCGGCTCCAGGTGATCCCAGTCCACGCCGGTCAGAAACCCCTTGGGTCCGTCGTGGTCATGGTGGCCGATCAGCAACCGCTGACCCTCGGACCTGAAATACACCCCTGAGGGCACATCGATGGTCAGTGGCAGGAGTCGCTCGCGCTGTCGTGGGGCGGTCACGAAGACGTCGTTTCGGAAGGGTTGGACGGGCACGGTCAGGCCGGCCAGTTCCGCGATGCCGCCCGACCAGGCTCCGGCAGCATTGATCACCACGTCACTCTCAACGGTCGCCTTGTTGGTGTGCAGGACCCAGCCGTCGCCGTCGGCCTCGATCCCGGTGACGGTCTCCAGGCGGTGAAACAGCGTTCCTTCCTCCCGGGCCTTGCGCATCAATAGCTGGGTTGACTGATCGGGGTCGACAAAGCCGTCATCCGGTCCGAACGTCGCCCCGGCGATGCCGTCGGGGACGAAGTCGACGATGGTGCGGGCCTCCTCGACGGACAACACCTGAACCGTTGCGCCCTGATCTCGTTGCATTGCCACCTGCTGTAGGCGTTCCTCCCACCTGTCCTCAGGGATTAGGAACAGGTATCCGGCCGGGGTGTAGCCCGACTCGTGTGAGCGGTACCAGTCAAGCGACAGCAATGACAGGCCGACGTTGTGCACCGTCGAGAACTGGGTGCGAAAGCCTGCGGCGCTGCGGCCGGTCGACCCCATTGCGACGCCCTCTTCACGTTCGACGACAGTGACCTCAGCCCCTCGGCTGGCCAGGTGGTAGGCACACGATGCACCGATGATCCCTGCACCGATGATTGCCACACGGGTCATGGCTGCTCAACGCCCGTGAAAGGTCGGTCGCTGCTTGGCCACGAAAGCGGCGATGCCTGCCTGGGCATCCTCCGTGGCCGCGATGTCGGCGATCGACTGGGACTCATCGGCCATCTGTGCCTCCAGCGACTGCTGGAAGCTGGAGCGGAGCAGACGCTTGGTCCCCGCGAATGCCCGGGTCGGTCCTGACGCCAGTCGGGTCGCCAACTGCATCGCCTGCTCGGCCAGTTCGTCGTCGGGAACGACGCGGGTGATCAACCCCCACTCCAGAGCCTCCTGGGCGGACAGCTTTCGATTGGTCAGGATCAACTCCTGGGCTCTGCGCAGGCCCACCAGTCGAGGCAGATACCAACTGGAGGACAGGTCGGGGGTGAGCCCCGCGGCCGTGTAGGCCATGGTGAACGAAGCCGACTCCGCCGCAAGGACGATGTCACCGCCCATGACGAAGCTCATACCCCCGCCCGCGGCGACCCCGTTCACGGCGATGACCACCGGGGCAGGTCCGCGACTCAGCCGTTCCGCGGCGGCGTGAGCCAACGCGGTCAGGGTCCGTAGGGCCGCCGGCATGTCATCGACACCGGCGAAGTACTTCAGGTCACCGCCGACGTGGAAGGAGTTGCCCTCCGCATCAATCAGGATCGCCCGCACATCGGGGTCGTGGGCGATCGCGGCTGTCACGGCCTCAAGATCTTGTCCCTGGGTCAGGTCCAAGGAGTTGTGTTTCTCGGGTCTGGTGAAGGTGATATGAGCCAGGCCATCGGTCAACTCATACCGCAGGGAGTCGGTGTCCATGCCGCGCAAACTAGCGCACGGCCTTGTCAGGCCGAAGCAGATGGATGGGAGGGGGCGATCTCCGCGCCGGAGTCCTCGCCCGGAAGGCTGACCAACGGGTCGGCCGGGCCGCGTTGGGCCAGATAGACCCCCAGGATCAGGATGGCGGCCCCGATGAACACGTTGGCACCGAACCGTTCACCACGGACCACCGCGCCGGCTGCCAGGCCCACGATGGGAACCAGATAGGTGACCATCGAGGCGTTCGTGGCGCCGACCCGTTCGATCAACGTGAAGTAGATGATGAACGCGATGCCAGTGCCGAACAGGCCCAACGCGAACAGCGCAGCAGTGACCAAGGGGCTCAATTCGGACAGGACGGGTGGTGATCCCTCAACCACATATGAGGCCAACGTCAACACCATCGCAGCCATGCACAACTGCGTCGCGACGGCGGGAAGGGTCCCGACCTTTCCCGAGATCTCCCGGCGGGTCAGGACACTGCCAAGGCCGTAGCCGAAGGGTGCGATCGCCGCGATTGCCAGAGCCATCACCGGACCTCCCGCACTGATCTCCCCGCCGATGATGATGAACGAGCCGATGACCGCCACGCCCAGACCGACCACCCGGGCGGTGTGCAGTCGTTCGATGCCTGCGGCGACCGCCAGGATCAGCGTGGCCACGGGAGTGGTGGCGTTCAGGACCGCAACCAGTCCGGAGTCCAACGACTGCTGGGCCCAGGCCTGACCGGTCCACGGCACCGCGGTGCCCAGGATTCCGATGGCGGCCAGCGCGACCAGATGGCGGCGCTGGGTGGGGAGTTTCAGCTGTCGCACGGCCACGATGCCGACCAGCAGTGCGCCGCCGATGGTCAAGCGGCCGGCGACGACCCAGCCGGGTGGGATCTCGGCCACGGCGGTCTTGATGAACAAAAACGAGTTGCCCCACAGAAACGCCAACAGCAGCAGCAGTCCAGCATCACGCGGCGTGAAGGTGGACTGCTTGGCTGAGGTCACGGCGAAACCTGTCTGATCGGGGCGGGCTGCCACTGTGCCTGTCCGACTGGCATCCTTGCATGCCACCCCCCAATGCAGTGTGTCGGTGGATGCACCGTGCCGGTGTAGCCACCGGCAAACACAC
>JBPCKA010000054.1:0-26733 GCA_051004735.1 Euzebya sp.
AACCCGGTCACCTTGTCGGTACTGACGGCGACCGTGGCCACCCTGAGCCCGGACTGGACGGCCAGTCCGCCCCCACAGCCCCTGGTGTTACTGGAACCGGCACAGGGAATCGCCCGGACGGTCACCACCGGATCACAGGCCGACCGTTGGCCGGTGGACACCGTGGATGTCCGACCGCTGTGGGTGGGACGGGCCGGAGGGACCTTGGCGTGGATCACCTCCGCTGGCCAGACCATGGCACGACTGGCAACGGTCCAGGGCGTCACCATGGGTGAGGAGTTGCCGGCCGGTCGTCAGGTGGTGGACGTCAGGCTGCTGGATGAGGAACGTCTAGCCGTGCTGTCCACGCCGGCTGACTCCTCGCAGGTAGCGGACTCCTCTCTGGTCTTTGTCACTGTCTACAACCTCCCAGCCCACCTGGTGGCCTTTGAGGTGGGGATGTCACTGCCCGACCTGTCCCCTGCTCAGGTGCCCCCGTTCGCCTGGGATGTCGACGCCAATCGGCTGTACCTCGGTGAGGGGTTCGACGGGCGTCTGCACGCCGTGGACCTGCAGGCCGGTACGGTCGCCACCACCGACCTGCCCTCACCCGCCCACCGACGGCAGGAGCCTCCGCAATCAACGGAACTGTCGTTGTCCGCCGCGGGCGGGCGGGTGGCGGTCAGCGGAGTGGATCACATCCGTCTGCAGGGCGGACGCGGTGACACCTTCCCCCAGGCTCTGGGGATCGTCCTGCTGGATGCCGACCTGAACGTGTTGGCACACAGGGATGACGCAAGCACGACACGAGCCTTCCCGATTCCCGGTTCAGATCGGGTCTATGCCTTCCCTGACGGCCCTGGCGCGCTGCTGCTGGATGGCCAATTGTCGCCCCTGGACCGTCTGCTGCTGGGCCAGAACCTGGTCGACTTCATCCCGGGAGTGACCCAGAGCTACGCCATCACCTGCTCCGACGTGATCTGCGATCCATCTGTCCCACCGGCCGAGGGTCGATCGGCCACCGCGGGCGCCAGGCCGTCGGGCATGGGCCGACGATTGCTGTCGATCCAATCCGAGACGGGCCAGGTCACAGGACTGCGATCACGCTTTTCCGCCGACCAGACGTTCCTGCCCCAGCAGGCACTGCTGGTCAGCCCCGAACCACCCGTCATGCTGTAGCCCCGGCCGTTCAGATCACCCGCTCGTTTCCGCCGTCAACGGGAACCGCAGTGCCGGTCGTAGCCCGGAACTGGTTGGTGCACAACGCGGTCACGGTGGCGGCCACATCGGCCGAGGTCACCTCCATGCCCAACAGGTTGCGCCGACGATATTCCTCCACAGAGATCCCGTAATGCGCGGCGCGAGCCGCCAGCGTGGCCTGGTCCCACAGACCCGTATCGAACACCGCATCAGGATGCACGGCATTGACCCGGATGCCATCGGCCGCCCATTCCAGCGCCGCAACCCGTACCAACTGGGTCAGCGCCGCCTTGGAGGTTGAGTAGGCGCCCATCCCCGGTCCTGGCGCCGGCACGTTCTTGGAGGCGATTGCCACCACCCGACCGCCGACCGGAGATCTGGCCAACAGTGGGTACAGACCCGCGAACAGTGCCGCTGCCGCCGACATGTTGATGTCATGCACGGCCTGCCATGCCGCGTGGGTGTACTCCGCGATGGTCTGGGTGGTCCCAAGGATCCCTGCGGAGTGCACCACGATGTCCACCCCACCTGCATGAGCGGCCAGGCGAGCTGCCAGGTGCGGCGGGCAGTCAGGGTCGGTCAGGTCGGCCTGGATTCCCAACGACCCCGGGCCGACGGCAAACCGGGTGATCGATTCGGCCAGGTCGACGCCCACCACAACGGCACCACGACGACCCAACTCCCTGGCGCAGGCCAGGCCGATCCCCGACGCTGCACCGGTGACCAGCGCAACCTGTCCGGACAACTCGGCGGGGGGAGGTAGACGTCGCAGCTTGGCCTGCTCCAGTTCCCAGTACTCCACGGCGAACAACGCTGCGGGCGGCAGGGCCTGATACCCGCCCAGGTGATCCTGGGCTCGTTCGATGACCGGGATGGTTCGCTGGTAGATGTCACGGGCGATGCTGGCCTCAGACCAGGTGGCTCCGGACGTCAGCAGCCCCAGGGCAGGGTCCAGGATGACGCGGGGTGCCGGGTCGATCGGTTCCAACTCGCCGACGACCTGATCGGCATGCGCCCGCACGTAGCGGTCATAGTCCGCGGCATATCCCGCCACATCGGTGCCGATCAGGGGCACCCGCTTGGTTCGGATGACATGGTCGGGCGTCAGCGGCCCCGAACCGGCTGCCTGTGCCAGATCCTCGCGTGCGACGAAGCGGAGCACCTCCTGATCCAGCGTCTGCCGCAGGATCATCGGCCGTCCCGCTGCCTCAGACACCGCGGCGCGGAGATCGGCCAGCACCTCTGGTTGAGGATGCGGCAGCTGCGGGGAAGGCGATGCTGTCACCGGCACCGATCGTGGCGCATGGGTGTCCAGCCAGCGCTCGGCGGTGTCGACCAGGTCGATGTGACGGTCATAGGCCGTCTTGTCGTCCTGCCCGAAGGTGAACAGGCCGTGGTTCAACAACACCATGCCCCTGGTCCCCGCATGGACCTGCTGAGGCCAACTGGTGCGAACCAGACGCGCCAGGTCAAACCCGGGCTTGACGTAGTCGATGACCACCACGTCATCGCCATAGACCTGCCTCACCAGCCGCTGGGGATGTGCCAGGTTGCTCAGCGAGATGATGACGTCCGCGTGGCTGTGCTGAACAGCCGGGAAAGGCAGGAACGCATGCAACAGGCTCTCCACCGACGGGTTGGGCGCCGCAGGGTCAAGCTTGGCCGCCGCCAGTTCACGGGCCATGTCGGAGTCACTCAACTGGGCCAACTCCAGCAACTGCAGCAGTCGATCCAGTCGCAGCGGTGCGAAGCCTGCACCCTGGATGTCGGCCATATCCCAGCCGGAACCCTTGACGTACACCGCGTCGATGTCGTGCCCCGTGATGTCATGAAACGGCGCCTTGACCGACGAGTTGCCCCCGCCGTGCAGGACCAGCGACGGATCAGAACCGATCAGACGGCTGCAGTAGACACACCCGGCAATGGGGCCATCAAACGCCCGGGCGTCCTGGCTGGTCCAGCGGTTCTCCATGGGGTGTGACTCCTCCTGCGTGTCATTTGATCCCGGTGCGGGCGACGGATTCGGTGAAATTGCGTTGCAGCGGCAGGATGACCAGTGCGGGGATCAACGCCAGGATGATCGCTCCGGCGAACATCTGGCCGGCATCGAAGTTGAACTGGCCGATCAGCTTGGCCAGGGCGACCGGCGCGACCTCCAGGCGGGGGTCGTTGATGACCAGCAACGGCCACAGGTAGGCCTGCCACTGGAAGATGAAGATGATGATCCCGGCCCCGATCATGGGGGCCTTGCTCAGTGGCAGGTAGACGTGCCGGTAGATGTGCCACAGCGAGGCACCGTCCAGTCGAGCCGCCTCTTTCAGTTCGACGGGGATGCCCAGGAAGAACTGGCGCAGCAGGAAGATGGCGAATCCGTTGGCGACACCTGGGGCAATCAAGGCCGGATAGCCGTTGTCAAAGCCCATCGACCTGACCGTGTTCGACAGGGGGATCGCAATCGATTCGAAGGGCACGAGGAAGCTCACGACCACCGCCACGAACACATAGCGCCGACCCGGAAAGTCGATGGCGCTCAGCGCGAACGCGGCGAAGGAGTTGACTACCAACCCAAACCCGACGCTGAGCGCGGCCACGAAGACCGAGTTGAACACCGCCAGCCCGAAGGAGCGGTCGAACAACGACCTGAAGTTGTCCAGTGTCACCCGGGTGGGGACGAACGCCTCCAACGTCAACGGTGAGAGGTGGGCGAAGATGTCGGCCCTGGGACGAAACGCACTGCCGATCAGCCAGACCATCGGCAGCATGAACGCCACGGTGATCAAGGCGGCGGCTGTGGTGGTCATCACCGCCCGCCGACCTGCCCGGGTGCCCGGGCGCATCAGGAACTGCCGTCCAGGTCAGAGCCGCCCAGCAAGCGGAACTGGAAGGACACGATCAGCAGCACCACCACGATCAGCAGCAATGTCTCGGCCGACGCCAGTGCCTTGTCGTTCAGGACGAACGCGGTGCGAAACACGTCGAACATAACCAGGTTGGTCGAACCCTGCGGGCCTCCTCGGGTCAGAATCTGGACCGGCGCGAACAGCAGCAGGTTCACCACCGTGTCGGCCACCAGGACGAAGGCCAGTGGCCGACGCATCAGCGGCAGCCGGATCGACACCAGGTTGCGCCAGTAGCCTGCGCCGTCCACGGCTGCGGCCTCGGTCAGCGAGGGCGGTATCTGCTTCAGCCCCGACACCAGGAACAGCGACCAGTACCCGACGCCGACCCATGAGGCCATGATGATGATGGCCCAGATGGCCTGGTCGGGCGACGTCAGCCACGGCTGGGCGGGAACGCCGACGGTGTCGAGCACCGCGTTGACGATTCCGTCGTCGGGCCGCAGGGCCACTCCCCACACCACCGCGGATACTGCCAGAGGCACCGCGATCGGCAGCAGGTTCAGGGTCTGCCACAGTCCCGCCCGTCGTGCGCCGTCGGTCAGCACCAGTGCCAGGCCGAAGGCGATCAGGATCTGGAGCGGGTTGATGATGAGGTTGAACTGCAGCGTCGTGACCAGCGACTCTCGAAAGGTGCTGGAGTCAAACAGGAACGTGAAGTTGTCCAGGCCGACGAACCGTTGCCCGATGAACAGGCTGTCACGGGCAACGATCATCACGGGTGCCAGCCGGAACAGCACCAGCAGGGCTAGGGCCGGCAGCAGGAACAGCGCCGCCGAAAGACTTTCTCGGCGGCGCGTCCGGCCTTGACTCGACCCCCTGCTGGTCACTCGAGCCGCGACCATGCCTGCTGGATGTTCTCCTGTGCTGCCTGCAGGGTTTCGGCCGGGTCGGAGCCGTTGCGGATGTCCTCGAAGGCCTGACCCATGAACTCTTCCAGCTCGACGTAGCCTCGGGTCCGCGGGCGGATCCTGGAGGTGTTTTCCAGCTCGTAGGAGATCAGCTCGGCCACACCGTCAACGACCTGGTTGTCGGCGTAGTAGGACTCGAAGGTGCTCAGGTTGGCCGGCGGCAACGGGAATCCCTGTGCCGTGGCCAGTGCCCCATCGTCGTCAAGCGCAGCGAACTGGATGAACTGCAGCGCCTCCTGTGGATGATCCGAACTGGAGCTGACACCCCACGACCAGGCCCCCGTCGGAGTCACCTCCTCACCACCCTCGAAGTAGGGATGCGGGGCAACGCCGAACTCCAGTCCCTCTGCATCATCGAATGTTGGCAGCCACCACGGACCGCCGACGAAGTAGGCCACCTGGCCCGAGGCGAACATGTCAGGGGTCTGCTCGGGCGGCACGCCGCGGGCCGCGAGCCCGTCGGCAAAGGCATCGCCGTAGTAGGTCATTGCCTGCACCCACCCATCGCCGGTGACATCGATGTCCAACTCGTCGGGTCCGACACCGCTGCCGCCACCGGCCGATTCCGGGAGTGGTTGTAACTGGTAGTACCGGTTAACCTGGTCCCACATCATGCCGAACTCCGCGCCCGCTTCCTGTGCAGCGGCCGCGTCGGTGCGGACCTGCTCCCACGTCAGGCGGTCTGCGGGGTCCATGGAAGGCAGATCGGTTCCCGCCGCCTCCAGCAACGCCGAGTTGTAGTACAGCAGCTGTGTCGAGGTGGAGATCGGCAGTGCGTACAGCCGGTCATCCACCGTGGAGGCGTCGATTGAACTCTGGATGACCAGATCACTGATGTCGCCGACCTCATCGGTGATGTCCAACAGCAGACCGCGATCCACCAGCGCCGCGATCCGGGGCTGGTCGGCGGTATACACATCGGGATCGGAGTCTCCTGCACCGACCCGGGTCTGGATGATCGAGTTCAAGTCGTTGAACGGCACCGACTCATACTCCACCGTGATCATCGGGTTCTGCTCCTCAAACGCGGCGATGACCGGAGCCATGGCCTCGGGTGTCTCGGGACCGACGAAGCTCAGCACGACCGCCTCGCCGGAGTCCGACGCGGAGTCCGATTCAGAGCCCGCGTCTGCGGCCTCGCTGGCCGTGGCATCGGGCTCATCACTGGGTTCGGGTATGTCGGCTGCCTCGGCGGGTGTGGTGGCTTCGGAAGCCGTGTCGCGTGTGGAGGTCGTGCCGTCATCTCCACCGCAGGCCGCGGCAAGCAATGCCAACACCAATGCCAGTGGAAGGCAGCGGATCAGTCGACGGTGAGACCGCCGGGGGGGTGTCTTTGCCATGATCGTTCCAGTCTCATCGTGGTGTGTGTGGTGGTGTCTAGGGACGGCGCCGACGGATGTCGGAGCCGGTGCTCGGGTCACGGAGGCTGTGCAGATACGCCGTGACCCGTTGTCGAAAGAACTCGTTGAAACGATCCCGATCAACCGCAACGCTCACGCGATGGATCGTCGGAGTGGTGTCTGATTGCTCCACCTGGCGGATGGCGAACAGATCCCCTTCCTGAGCAAACGACAGGGCGTGGTCGCGCAGGGTCAGCCAGTCGCCGCCGAACACCGACGCCATGGCAAGGGGATCGTGAAGGGCGGCAACCGCCTCACTGGGAAACGGTCGGGCGGTTTGGGGGAAGTTCGGGATGTGGTGAAACCACCGTGAGGACCAGATCTCAAGCATCCGGGCCAGGCGATCGCCCAGCGCGGTGCCGGAGTCGCGGAACTCAGCGATTGCGTCACGGTGCAGCGTGGTGCAGAAGGTCAGCTCCGCGGTGACCCAGGTCATCTGAAAGCCCGCCCGTGCAACCATCAGGGCAGCTTCAACATCGCAGGCGGTGTTGTGGTCCATATGGTTGGGCGGAAGGCCGGTTTCAGAGAAGAACTGGCGCCACTGCGGGTCGTAATGCTCGGGGTGGACCATGCCGCCCATCACGGTCAGGTTCCTGACCCGCTCAGGCAGGGTCGGATCGATCAGAAGTGCCTGCGCGACGTTGGTGAACGCCCCGATGGCCACCAGATGGAAGGGAGCCCGGTAGGACTGATCCACCAGCCACTGCGCCGCCGAGCCAGCCAGGATCGGTGCCTCATCACCATCCCAGTCGACGTCCAGCAACCCCTCACCCTCATGGCCGAACCAGTTGGGCATCCTGCCCACGGCAAGGGCTGCGGACGCGCCGGCGATCACCGGCACGTCGGTCTGTCCAGCCATCCCCAGCAATCGGGCGGCCATACGTGCGCGGGTCAGGACGTCGGCATCGACCGTGGTCACACCGATCAGGTCGATCTCGGGTGAGGCCAGGGCGAACGTCAGCGCCAGGGCGTCATCGACATCGGTCCCGATGTCGGTGTCAAGAACCACCGGAATGGGGGTGCTCATGCCAGCACTCCCGGGTCCAGATCTGCCGCCAACAACTGCCGCACCGGGTCGATCAGCCAGTGCACGGCCGAGAGGGCCGCAGCGGTGGAGGGCGGGGTGGAGTCCAGCAGCCATCGACGTGCCAGAGCCAGCAACGCCCGCTCCACCCGCGCACGCACCGACAGGTCGGCTATCGCCTGCAGATCAGCGACCGAGACGATGCCCATGCACCGGCGCAGCAACTCGCAGCCACCGTGACGGCCCGCATCGCCTGCGATACCCACCAGCACGCCGTCGCGGAAGCGGGCAAAACCATCCATGTCGCCTCCCCAGAACGACGCGCTGGCCATGTCGCCACCGGATTCGGGAGTCCACAACCGCACGATGTGGTGAACGAACACCCGCCAGGACGTCTCCATGATGTCCACCAGTTGTGCCTGGCTGCGTTCACGTGCGGGATGATCCAGCAGCACCTGCTGGGCCAGCGCTCCGATCGCCAGGTTGGCCAGCAGGGTGCCAACGTCATAGCCAACCGGGCCATAGAACGCGAACTCGGGATCGATCACCCTGCTGACCGTGGCTGGGCTGACCGTGGCTGGGCTGACCGTGGCTGGCCGGTCCCCATCGCCGCTGGACGGGTCCCCGGTGTGCACCATCACGCTGCCGGTGTGCAGATCGCCGTGGAGCAGAGCCTGTGAGTGGTCCATGTACTGACTCTTGGCCAAAGCGATTGCCTGCTTCAGCGCACCGTCGGTGCGCACCTGGCGTATGTCGTCGGCCAACAACGGATTGCAGATGTTCTCCGGGGAGTCAAAGAAGGGATTGGTGTAGACGAACTGCTCTTGCAATTGACACAGTTCGGGATTGCTGAAACGGACCGACTGGGCCTTCTTGGCCGGCGCCGTGAGCGACATCTCACTGGTGGAATACACCAGCGTGGCCATGAATCGTCCCAGGTCACCGCCGATTCCCTGGGGCAGGTCGCCGTCGATGACACCCAGGCGCATCACGCGGTGCTGGTCCAGGCATTCCATGGCGACCCACGACTGCTCGTGATCGTGGTCATACACCAGCGGCGCCAGGTCAGGGACCAGGCGGTTGTACAGACGCAACGACTCGGTCTCAAATCGCATGCGCTCTCGGGTGAGCGGCCACCCCTCCCCCGCAACCCGCAGGTAGGGCAATGCCTGTTTGACCACGATCGTGCGGTGCGGTTCTGGCAGCGAACTCAGCACGAACACCTGGTTCAGGTTGCCGTCACCGATCTCGAGCGCCTGCAGCGCTCCGTCGCCGGTCACCGCGGCCAAGGCAGGATTGTCCGTCACCACGCGGATGACGCTGTCGCGATCCAAGGCGACGTACTCGGTACCAGAAGCCGGTGCGGTCATGTCTCCACCCGCCGTGCCATCTCGGGGAACAAGACTTCGATGGCCGACTCCTCGGCCGGACAGACCCCACGTTCGGTGATCAGACCGGTGATGAGGGCAGCCGGTGTGACGTCAAAGGCCGGATTGCGAGCCGCGGTACCGACGGGGCTCACCCGCACCTGGACCGACGTGCCGTCCAGGTCGCCGTGGGTGTGCGTCACCTCACTTGGGTCGCGTTCCTCGATGGGGATGTCCCGTAGGCCATCACGGCTGTCCGGATCAATGGATGAGGAGGGAAGGGCCACGTAGAAGGGGACCGCGTGGGCCTTTGCTGCAAGGGCCCGCAGATAGGTGCCGATCTTGTTTGCCACGTCGCCACTGCGCGTCGCCCGGTCCGCACCGACGATCACCACGTCGATCTCCCCGCGCTGGAGCAGATGTCCCACCGCGTTGTCGACCACCATGGTGTGGGGGACGCCCCCGCGCCCCAACTCCCATGCGGTCAGAGCCCCCTGCGAGCGTGGTCGGGTCTCCCCAACGGTGATGTGGACCGGGATCCCGGCCCGGTGGGCAGCATAGATGGGGGCCGTCGCCGTCCCGTGTTCGACGAAAGCCAGCCAGCCGGCGTTGCAGTGGGTCAGGATCTGCACCGGCTGGCCGGTGTGCTGATGGATCGATCGGATGATGTCAAGCCCGTGCTCCCCGATCCGGCGACAGTTGTCGATCTCGTCCTGCGTGATGGCGAGGGCCACCAGTCGTGCCAGTTCAACGCGTTCATCGCCGTCTTCGACACCCAGGATCGAACGTAACTGCCGGGCCACGGCCCACGACAGGTTGACGGCTGTCGGTCGCGTCCCCCGCAGCCGCACAGCCGCCGCCTGCAACGTCGCATCTGCCGAAACCAGCGACATCTGGCGTGTTTCAAGCGCCGCCAGGAACATGCCGAACGCCGCGGCGACACCGATGCATCCGGCGCCACGAACTGCCATGTCGCGGATCGCTGTGGCCATCTCGCCGACCGAGCGGACCTCTGCGCTGGCCAGGACGCCCGGGAGCAGCCGCTGGTCAATGATCTGCACGCAGTCCGGATCATCGGGGTCCAGCCAGATCGTGCGTAGCGTGGCATCGGTGTGGGCGAGGGTGTGGTGCGGCGTCATGATGGATCACAAGGTCTTGCTGATGACGGCTCCGAAGGCCTTGTTCTCTGCATCCGCCGTCGCCTTGGGATGACGGTCGGCGTACGCCCGGGCCAACGCAGAGGCCAACGCGATCTGCACGACCCGTCCGACCACGGCTTCGGTGCGAACCTCGGTGGCGATCGAGGTCAAGACGACGTCGGCGTGTGCGGTGATGGGCGAGCCGGGCACTCCGGTGATGCACACCGTCGCGACATCAGCCGCCCGCGCAAACCGCAACGTCTCGATTGGGTCAAGTGACGCGCCACTGTGCGAGACCCCGATCACCAGGGAACCGGGCCCAAGCAGCGCAACCTCCATCAACTGCAGGTAGGAGTCGGACTGGCTCCTGCAGTTCAGGCCCAGCCTGAACAACTGGCTCTGGATGGCCTCCACCACCGGCCGGGAGGTCCCGACCCCAACCACCAGGATCTGCGTGGCCACGTCGATCAGGTCAACGGCCCGATCGATCTCATCGTCCAGCAGTCCGAGCGTGTCACGCAGGCCCCGCACGCAGTCTTCGAAGATCGAGGCGGCGACGGCGGAACCCGCGTGCGGTAGTGGTGCGGCCTCCTCGTCGGCCGCGACAGTCTGGCGCGCCCCGTCCTCGATGATCCTGAACTTCAGGTCGGTGAACCCGTTGAAACCGACCCGGCGGCACAGACGCAGGACCGTGGTGTCGCTGACGTCACACTCCCTCGCCACCTGCCCCATGGACAGCGCCGGCACCCGGCCGGAGTTGGCCAGGATCCACCGGCCCACCGTCGCCTCTGCCGCCGACAACGACGACAGACTCAACCTGACCTGGTCGACCACCGGAAGACTCGCTGTTTGCAGTACCACTACGTGACATCCGTTCCCTTGGTGGTAGTACTGCAATATGTTGGAGGAGGTACACCATGTCAAGGGGTGTCGTGTGACGGTCGCTCGCTGCGCTCGCGATCGGACGGGTTACGCCCGCGGCAGGCCAAGGTCGCTTGCGATCAACATGCGCTGGATCTCGCTGGTGCCCTCGCCGATCTCAAGGATCTTGGCGTCCTGGTAGAACCGTCCGACCGTGTACTCGGTGGTGAAGCCGTACCCACCAAAGACCTGGGTGGCCTCACGCGCGGCGGTCACGGCGTACTCGGTGGACATCAGTTTGGCGACGCTGGCCTGGCGTTTGAAGGGTTTGCCCTCCTGCAGCAGCCAGCAGGCGTAGAGGTATTGGTTGCGGGCGACCTCGGCCATGGCCTCCATGTCGGCGATCTTGAAGGCGACCGCCTGGTAGCTGCCGATCGGCCGTCCGAAGGCCTCCCGCTCATGGGCGTACCGCAGGCACTCATCGACGCACCCCTGGATCAGCCCCACTGCCAGGGCGCTGATGGCAATCCGTCCCTCATCCAGGATGTTCAGGAAGTTGGCAAAGCCCCGGCCCTCCTCCCCCAGCTGGTTCTCCGCGGGGATCCGCACATCCTCAAAGTACAGATCGCGGGTGTCCGAGGCGTGCCAGCCGACCTTGCGATAGCCGCCTCCGATCGTGTAGCCGGGCGTGCCGGTCGGGATGATGAAGTTGGTGACCTGGCGGGGGTCGTCCTGGGTGACTGCGGTGATGGTGACGAACTCGCTGATCTCGGTACCGACGTTGGTGATGAACTGCTTTGATCCGTTGATGATCCAGTGGTCGCCGTCGCGCCGCGCGGTCGTGCGCAGGCCCCCGGCATCGGAGCCACCGCCAGGTTCGGTCAGCCCGAAGCCCGCAAGCTTTCGTCCCTGGGCCAGTTGGGGCAGCCACTCCTTGCGCTGGGTCTCGGTGCCGAACTTGTAGATCGGTTGTGCCCCCAGGCCGACGCCTGCTTCCAGGGTGATGCCCAGGGATTGGTCGACCCGTCCGAGCTCCTCGATGGCCAGGCATAGCGAGAGATAGTCCCCGCCCTGACCGCCGTACTCCTCGGGGAACGGCAGGCCGAACAGACCCATCTGACCCATCTGGGCGACAAGGTCCAGTGGGAACTCGCCCTTTGCGTTGAACTCCTCGGCCCTGGGGGCAACGACGGTCTGCGCGAAGTGGCGCACGACGTCGCGCAGGGCCTTCTGCTCGTCGGTCAGGTCAAAGGAAATGGCCACGATGTGCTCCCGGAGATGGATCGGCAGAGGTGAACGGCAGACCGGCCCGCAGTGTAGGCCGCGAGGTCGCTACCGACGGCTCAGGAGCCGGATCGCCAACGCGATGATGATCACCACGAAGGCCACACCCAGCAGCCACTTGAGGACCCCCGCGATCGTGGTGATCGCCAGGTAGCCGATGAACACCGCCACCGCGAGGAACAGCAGTCCTCCGGCGGTACCTGCACCACGTGGTTCGTTGGCCATACCGCCACCCTACGTCGGGGACCTGCGGGTGCCCATGGGGGGTTCCCCTGACACGGCCGGCACCCCGGTAGGATGCCCTCGATGGCGCCACCGGAGATCCCAGGACTGACCGACCTGACCGAGATCGGCCGGGGCGGTTTCGGTGTGGTCTACCGTGCCGAACAGCTTGCGGTGGGTCGTCAGGTGGCGGTCAAGGTCCTGATCGAGGCGATGCTTGATGAACGCTCGCGGGCAAGGCTCCGGTTCTTGTCTCGATCGGCATCCTGATCTCCATCTTCGGAATCGTCCTGTCACCGCTGATCGGCGGACCTGGGCTGGGCGTCATCTACTGGGGCCGGTGGCGGGGCGAGGCGGGCGCCAAACCCGGCATCCTGATCGGCTGGATCTGCATCGGCCTGTCGGTGATCTTCTACACGTTCATCATCCTGCGCGGGCCCTCCTGACCGGCCAGTGCTTGGACCACCCGTGAGGGGGAGGGACGGCCCAGGTGCTGGGCCATCCACATGCTGGTGGCGACCAGCGCCTGCAGGTCCACGCCCGTGTGCACGCCCAGCCCGTCCAGCAGCCATACCAGATCCTCTGTGGCCAGATTGCCGGTCGCCGATTCGGCGTAGGGGCAGCCACCCAGTCCGCCGGCCGAGGCATCCACGACGCTGATCCCCTCGCCCAGCGCTGCCATGGTGTTGCTGAGCGCCTGGCCGTAGGTGTCATGGAAGTGCACGGCCAGCCGCTCGGGGCCAACGCCGGCGTCGGCGAACGCGCGGATCAGCGCCTGCACGTGCCCGGCCGTGCCGACCCCGATGGTGTCGCCCAGGGACAGTTGGAAACACCCCAGCTCAAGCAGCCTCATCCCGGCGGATACGACCTGGTCGATGGCCACGTCCCCCTCCCAGGGGTCGCCGAAGCACATCGACAGGTACCCGCGCACCTGCATGTCCAACGCCGCTGCCTGCACCATGACCGGTGCGAACATCTCAAACTGCTCGCCCATGCTGAGGTTCAGGTTGCGGCGCGCGAAGGACTCCGTGGCGCTGCCGAAGATGGCGATGTCGCTGACCCCGCACTCAACCGCCCTGGCCATGCCCCGCTGGTTGGGTACCAGGGCGGGGAAGCGCACGCCTTCAGCCGGGGTGATGGATCCCAGCACCTCCGTGGCGTCGGCCAACTGCGGGACCCACTTGGGATGCACGAACGAGGTCGCCTCGACCACCCGATGCCCGGCGTCCACCAGCCGATCGATGAACTCGGCCTTGATCGCCGTTGGCACCACCGACGACTCGTTCTGTAGCCCGTCGCGTGGCCCCACCTCCCAGATCGTGATGGCTGAGGGAAGATCGCCGGACGGATCCCGAACCAATTGAGGGGTGCGCATCAGGCCACGCCACCCTCATCGATGACCTCGGCTGCCGGGTCCTCCAGCGGTGCCACCATCACCAGTAGGTCTTCCATGCCGACCTGATCCCCCGCGGTGACGTGAACGGCGGCGACGGTCCCGTCGAAGGGGGCGACCAGAGGATGCTCCATCTTCATCGCTTCGACGACCACCAGGGTCTGACCGGCAGTGACGCTGTCCCCCACCGCTGCGCTGACCGCTGCGACAGATCCGGGCATGGGGGCCACCAGTGCGCCCGTCGCCGTGCCCCCACCACGTGATGCCGTGGCCAGATCCTCCTCGCGAATCAACCAGGCCTGTCCCTCGGTGCCGATCCAGATCCGGTCCTGCGTCATGTCAACGGTGTAGGTGGTGCGACCAGTGGGCAGGTCGACCTGCATCAGATGGCCGCGCAGCGATGCGGCCCCTTTCATCGCGGCACTGTCACCGACCTTGACATCGGGGCCGTCGGCTCTGACCCGAACCCAGGTGTCGACCGATTCACCCCCGCCCGCGGGCCGTAACCGCCACCGGGTCCAGCCGGGGTCGCCCAGGCGCCACCCGGTGGGGATGTCAAAGGGACTGTGCAACGGCGGCAGGGCGGTCTGCCGGCGGGCGATCGTTGCCAGTGCGACGGCGGCATAGACCTCCTCCGGCACCTCGGCGGTGGGCAGGTCAAGCCCGCCGATCAGACCGGTGTGCAGCGCCCCGGCCTGGACCTGCGGATCGGCCAGCAGCGTGCGGAGAAAGGCGATGTTTGAGGGGAAGCCGAACAGGATCGTGTCGGCCAAGGCCCGGTCCAGTCGGGCCAGGGCCCCGGCCCGGTCCTCGGCATGAGCGATGAACTTGGCGATCATCGGGTCGTAGTCGGCCGTGACGACGTTGTCGGCGGCAACGCCGGCGTCGACCCGGATGTCGGCCGGGTGGTCGAAACGCAGCACCGTCCCGCCGGTGGGAAGGAACCCACGGGAGGGATCCTCGGCGTAGACCCGAGCCTCGATCGCATGGCCGTGGGGGACCACCTCGGCCTGGGTCAAGCCCAGGCGTTCACCGGCAGCAATCCGCACCTGGGCCTGGACCAGATCGATGCCGTAGACCTCCTCGGTCACCGGGTGCTCCACCTGCAGCCGGGTGTTCATTTCCAGGAAGAAGAACTCGCTGGCAGCGGCGTCGGTGATGAACTCCACCGTGCCCGCTCCGACATAGCCGACCTGGGTGGCGATGGCCACGGCGGCTGCCCCCATCTGTTGGCGAACGCGGTCGCTCAGCACCGGTGAGGGGCATTCCTCGATGACTTTCTGGTGGCGTCGTTGCAGGGAGCATTCCCGCTCACCGATCCACAAGGTGTTGCCGTGGGAGTCGGCCAGGACCTGGATTTCGATGTGGCGGGGCTCGGTGACGTAGCGCTCCAGCATCAGGGTGTCATCACCGAAGCCGCCCAGTGCCTCACGTCGGGCCGAGGTGATCGCCTCTGCCAACCCCTGCGGTGCGGTGACCACCCGCATGCCCTTGCCACCGCCGCCGGCTGAGGCCTTCACCATCAGGGGGTATCCCACCTGATCGGCGGCGTCGATCAGGTCCTGGTCGGTCATCCCCGGGCGGTACACGCCCGGCACGATCGGTGCGCCGGCCTGCACTGCCAGGTTCTTGGCGCTGATCTTGTCGCCCATGGCCTGGATCGCGCCCAGGGGTGGCCCGATGAAGGTGATCCCGGCGTCGGCCAGGGCCTGGGCGAATTCGGCGTTCTCACTCAGGAATCCGTAGCCAGGATGGACGGCCTGTGCCCCGGTTCGCAGGCATGCATCGATGATCTTTGGTGCATTGAGGTAGGACTGGCTGGCAGCCGCCGGGCCGATGTGGACGGCCCGATCAGCCCTACGTACATGCAGGGCGTCGGTATCGGCGTCGCTGAAGACCGCCACCGCGCGAATACCCATCAGATGCAGGCTGGTGATGACCCGCACGGCGATCTCCCCACGGTTGGCCACCAAAACGGTGTCAAACACGCTGGTCAGCCTTCCGCTGGCGCAGGATCCACCGGGACCCAGGAGGCCGGGCGTTTGTCCAGGAACGCCTGCATGCCCTCCTGTCCCTCCTCACTGATGCGCAGACCGGCAATCAGCCCTGGGGTGATGGCCGTTGCCTGCTCCAGCGTGGCCGCGGCAAGGTCGGGGATGCGTTTGGCCACCGACACCGCGTTGGGCCCCGCTTTCAGGCAACGGGTCACTGCTGCGGCGACAGCTTGGTCCAGCGCTTCGATGTCGGGCACGACCTGATGGATCAGGCCGGTGCGCAGTGCTCTGTCGGCGTCGAACAACTCGCCGGTGACGAACAGTGCCCGGGCGTGGGAGACGCCGATCTTTCTGACGACGTAGGGCGAGATCACGGCCGGGGCCAGTCCGAGCACCACCTCGGTCAGGCCGAACTTCGCGGACTGCGTTGCCACCACGATGTCACAGACCGCGGTGAGCCCGGTCCCACCCGCGATCGCGTGCCCGTTGACCCGCCCGATCAGTGCCTTGGGCAGGTCATACAGCGTCCGAAACATCGCGTTCATCCGGACCGCGTCTGCTTCGTTGTCCCCCTTGCTGTAGTCCTTCATCCCCCTCATCCAGTTCAGGTCACCCCCGGCGCTGAACACCTCGCCGGCGCCGGTCAGCACCACCACGCGGACCGCGGGCATCGCCCCCAGACGACGGGCGGCTTCGGTCAACTCCGCGATCAGTTGGTCGTTGAAGGCGTTGCGGACCTGGGGCCGGTCCATGGTGATCGTGGCGACACCACGGTCGTCGGTGGCCAGTCTGAGGGTGGTCAGCTCGTCGGCCCAGGAGAAGTCAGTTCGCTGCATACCACCCGCAGCGTAGACATAGGATGCCCTTCATGCGGATTCCAGCGCCGAGGAACACCTCAACGAAAGGCCGGGAATGCAGATCATCGTGACCGCACTGCTGTCATCGGCCTCAACCGCCGTTGCGATGTATCTGCTGTGGCGCCTGGTCCTGGTGCCCGACCTGGAGCAGCGTGCCCGTGAGATGGCCCAGCAGGCCACCGCCAACGCCAGCGCCGAACTGACCGCCGCCGGCGAGGCGCTGGTCCCCCAGTTCCGCAAGGCAGTCAGGGACGGCATCCAGGATGCGGTACTGCTCCCGCCGACCGATCGGATCGGACAGACTGCGCGGGGGATGACCACTGCCGGTGTCAACGTGGTCGAGTCCAGTCTGCGGCGAATCTTCGGTACCCCCACCCCACGGGAATGACCCAAACCCACTACGACGTCGGCCGCCCGGTGCTGCAGGTCGCAACGATGGCGACCGCGATGACCGTCGCGGTGCTGTTGCAGGTCGTGTTCGGTGCATTGGGACCGTTCATCGTGGACGACCTGGGGCTGTCGCGTACGCAGTTGGGTGCCCTCACAACCGCGATGTATGTCTCGGCCGCGCTGCTGTCGACGGCTGGCGGGCGGGTGGTCGACCGACTTGGGGCACGCCCACCCCTGCTGGGGTTGTTCGGGGTGATGGCCATCAGCGTCGTGATCGTGGCGGCCGCACCGACCTACCTGATCCTGGTCCTGGGTTCACTGCTGGCGGGTCTGTCGATCGCAATCGCCAACCCGGTGACCAACCGGATGATCCAGACCTCGATCGCGGCGCAACGTCAGGGACTGGTGACCGGAATCAAGCAATCCGGTATCCAGGTCGGGGTCTTCATCGGCAGTGCGGCGCTGCCCGTCATCGCCGGCCTGGCGGGATGGCGGACGGCAACCCTGGTGTGTCTGGCCCCGACCGCCGTCGGGGCGATGATGACCCTGCGGTCCGTTCCCGCCTCGGCCCGGCAGGTTTCGCGGCAGGGCAGTGGTTCCTGGGCCAATTTGCCCACCGGCACGGGTTGGCTGACCGCCTATGCCTTTGCGATGGGAGTGGGGATCTCAAGCGTCAGCGCCTACCTGCCACTGTTCGGGGTCGAGGATCTGGGGTTGGCCAAGACAGTGGCAGGCCTGCTGTCTGCCGTCGTCGGCGGGGTGGCGATGGTCGCCAGGCTGGGCTGGGGCGTGATCGCTGATCGGGTTCCCTCTGCATTGCGCTGGGCGTTGACCGCGATGGCACTGTTGGCCATAAGCGGGGCGGCCATGCTGATCGGTGCAGCCACCCTGTGGTTTTGGCTGGTGTGGGTCGGTGCGGCCGTCATCGGAATAAGCACCGCTGCGTGGAACGGCATGGCCATGCTGGCAGTCATCCGCCAGGCCCCGGCCCACGTCGCGGGGCTGGCTTCGGGGGTCGTGGTCCTGGGCTTTTACTCGGGGTTCGCCGCAGGGCCAATCGTCTTTGGCGGGGTGGTCGACGCGACCGACTCCTACGCGCTGGGCTGGGCGATGGTGACCGGTGCTGCGGTCATTTCCGTGGGCCTGTCGTTGGTGTGGCGTCAGACGGTGTATGCCACACCGACTGACTACATCCGAAAGACCCCGTAGGCAGGATCGGGCACCGGGGCGTTGGCGCAGGCCGCCAGGGCCAGTCCCAAGGTCATGCGGGTGTCGACCGGGTCGATGACGCCGTCATCCCAGATCCTGGCGGTTGAGTAGTAGGGATGGCCCTGGGTTTCGTACTGCTCCAGCAACGGTGCCTTGAACGCCTCCTCATCAGCGGGTGTCCACTCCTCACCCTTGGCCTCGGCACGGTCCCGGCGGATCGTGGCCAGCACCGTGGCGGCCTGCTCACCACCCATCACGCTGATACGCGCACCTGGCCACATCCACAGGAAGCGCGGCGAGTAGGCCCGGCCGCTCATGCCGTAGTTGCCTGCCCCGAAGGAGCCGCCGACGATCACCGTCAACTTCGGCACGCCGGCCGTCGACACCGCCGTGACCATCTTCGCCCCGTCCTTGGCGATCCCTCCCGCCTCATAGTCCCGGCCCACCATGAACCCGCTGATGTTTTGCAAAAAGACCAGTGGGGTCTTGCGCCGGTCGCACAACTCGATGAAATGGGCGCCCTTCAGCGCCGACTCGCGAAACAGGATCCCGTTGTTGGCCACGATCCCCACCGGGTGCCCCATGATGTGGGCGAAGCCGGTCACCAGGGTGGTTCCGTACAACTGCTTGAACTCCGCGAACCGGGACTCATCCACGATCCGGGCGATGACCTCACGCACGTCATAGGGCGTACGCGTGTCGGGCGGGACCACGCCATACAACTGGGCCGGATCCACCACCGGGTCCTTGCCGGGCTGGACCGACCATGGCACCGGCTGTCGTGGCCCCAGGGTGGCCACGATCTGTCGCACGATCTGCACAGCGTGGGCGTCGTCCTCGGCCAGATGGTCGGTCACGCCACTGGTGCGGCTGTGCAGGTCACCACCACCTAGGTCCTCGGCACTGACGACCTCGCCGGTGGCTGCCTTCACCAGCGGGGGTCCGCCCAGGAAGATGGTTCCCTGGTTGCGCACGATCACGGTCTCATCACTCATCGCCGGTACGTAGGCGCCCCCGGCGGTGCACGATCCCATGACCGCGGCGATCTGGGCGATGCCCTGCTTGGACAGGTTGGCCTGGTTGTAGAAGATGCGGCCGAAGTGCTCACGGTCGGGAAAGACCTCGTCCTGTTTGGGTAGGAACGCTCCGCCTGAGTCGACCAGGTAGATGCAGGGCAGGTTGTTTTGCAGTGCCACCTCCTGGGCCCGCAAGTGTTTCTTGACCGTCATGGGGAAGTAGGTCCCGCCCTTGACCGTGGCGTCGTTGGCCACGATGACGCACTCCCGGCCGCTGACCCGCCCCACCCCGGTGATGATGCCGGCGCTGGGCGCCTGCCCGTCATACAGACCGTGAGCGGCCATGGGGGACAATTCCAGGAACGGGCTGAGCGGGTCAAGCAGCGCATCGACCCGGTCACGAGGCAACAACTTGCCCCGTTCGACGTGGCGGGCGCGTGATCGCTCATCGCCTCCCAACCGAACCTGGGCCAGGTGGTGTGACAGGTCGGTAACCAGCCGTGTGTTGGCGGCCGTCCAGGACCCGAAGGCGTCGCTACCGGGATCCGCGGCGCTGGTCAATTGCGGGTAGGGAGTGGTCACATGTCAACCTTCGCAGATGATGTCTCTGGTGGCACGGCAGGGCAGGCGTTGTCGACCGGTCGGCCGTCGTTCTCACTCCCGACGTTGCGCCCAGGTGGCCTCGCAGGCGTCACAGGCGAACACGGTGACCTCATCACTGACGTCCTCGGCAACCCTGCTCTGCCGTGCGCCACAGCTGGGACACGGCGGCGGGGAGGTGTCTGAATCCGGCATCGTGGACCACAGCGTAGGCGGTCGGTAAAGGTCGTTGCCGCGGTGCTCACCGGACGGCAGGCTTCCTAGAGCCCCATGCGACGTCTTGTCCCCCTCCTTTGTTTCCTGCTGCTCATTGTCGGGGCGTGCACGACGGTGGTCCCGGTCCGCGTGGGCTCTGACACCGCCGCGAAGGCCACGCCGACCCCGACGCCGACGCCCATTCCCACCCCGACCCAGCCGCCCGAACCCCAACCGCTGCCCCAGGCCGCACCGTTTCGCACGGCCGTGGACGAGGTGCGCGTGAAGACCAGTGACAACCACGAGCTGTTCGGCGCCGCGGCGACACCCATCGACCAGGGGGCCGTCAACCATGCGGTCAACCTGGCGTCCGACGGGCTCAATCGGTTCCTCAATTCCCAGTTCGTCAACCGTGACACGTTGTTCAGCGACGCGGGCATCACCGCACTGGTCAACCCTGCCGCGCTTGATGAGGCCACCCGGGCGGCATTGGGCTCGATCACCGGCGTCCAGGTGCTGGGGACCCGGACGGGCTCGGCCTCGGCCACCGCCGATGTGATCATCGATGGCAGCGTCGTCGAGGCGGTCACACTCAGCTACGCCTCAACACTGGAGTTGGTCCTGGTCGAGGGGTCAGGTCCGGTGAGCCATGCCGGGGTCATGACCTTCGCCCTGCAACAGGGGCAGTTGGCGCTGGTCGCGGTGCAGCCGACGACCACCTACGGCGGGGACCTGCAGGGGATCATGTCATGAGGGTTGGTGCGGTGGTGCAACGCTGTCTGCGGGCCATGGCCCTGCTGGTGGCGGTGGCGTTGGTGCTGGTGGCAACGGGTGCGGTGGCCGTCGAGGGGTTGGTTCGTACCGGGCTGTACCGCACCGGGTATGGCGCTGACGGGTTGCTGATCGTCCTGGCGATCGGCAGCGACATCGGTCCGCCCCAACGACCGGGCAATCCCGCCGCCGGACGCGCCGACGGCATCCACCTGTTCGTCGTGGATCCGGCCACCAGCCGCATGACCGTGGTCGACGTCCCCAGGGATTCAGCGATCGGCGGGACAAAGGTCAACGCCCACCTTGCCTTCGGGGGCCCCGAACGGCTGGAGGCAGCGTTGGAGGCGTGGAGCGGTCTGGACATCGACTACTACGTGATGGGCAGCTTCCAGTCGGTGCAGGCGGTGACGACGTCACTGGGAGGCATCGTGGTCAACGTGCCACAACGGATGGCCGACCCCTTCAGCGGCACCGACCTCCAGCCAGGCCCACAGACACTGGGACCCGACCAGACGCTGGCGTTTGCCCGCGATCGTAAGAGCCTGCCGGACGGTGACATCGGACGCAGCCGCAACCAGACAGTGCTGATGCTGTCGGCCCTGCAACAGACCCGTGCCGCCTCACGCACCAACCTGACCTACATCGCCAACGTGGTCGCCACCCTGCGGCAGCACACCTTGTCCAACATCCCTGCGGGTGAGATGGTGACGCTGGCCTACGTCGCGTTACGGCTGGAACCGCAGAACATCGAGCAGGTGACCCTGTCCGGCCCCTTCGGGTTCATCGGCGACCAGTCGGTGATCTACCCGCAACCCGGGGACCTGTTCCCGCGTCTGATGGCAGGACAGGTTGGACCTCAATGAAGGTGGCGTTGTGCGCAAACCGGTGATCGTGATCACAGTGGCGGTGGTGGTGCTGATGGCCGGATGCAGGTCGGGGCAGGAACCCGTGTCACCTTCCCCGTCGGTGAGTGTGGCACCGACGCAGGCGCCCACCCCGACGCAGTCGGCTGTCACCACTGCACCCCCGACGCCAGCTACGCCCACAGCGTCGGCGACGGCGGAGCCGGCTGCGCAGGCCAGGTTGGAGTACTACCTGGTCCGGGAATCGGGAACCCGCATCTTCGTCGAACCCGTCGTGTTCACCTACGACCGCGCCACCGTGGGGCAAGGCGTTGCGCGTGAGGCGATGACCCGGTTGTTGGGCGCCCCGGCCACCCGGGGCCTGGTGAACCTGGTCCCGGCCGGCACCACGTTGCGTGACATCGCGGTCGCCGACGGGCTGCTGAGGGTGGACCTGTCCGCCGAGGTGGCCACCAACCCGGGTGTGGGAGCCGAGGGTGAGCAGGCGTTTCAGCAGATGTTGGCCCACACCGGCGCGCAGTTCTCCACCGTGGATCGTGTCGTGGTGCTGGTTGACGGCCAACCGATCACCGACCTGTGGGGTCATGTGGACTGGTCCATGCCGTTCCAAGCCGACCCCTTCGCGGTGTCCCCGATCGTCATCAGCCAGGCGATGGGGGTGGCCCAGTCCGGAACGCATGGCGGCTTGATCGAGTTGTCCGGCACCGCCAACGTCTTTGAGGCCACCTTCGACCTTGAGGTCACCGACGGCTCGGGAGCCGTGGTCGAGTCACAATTTGCCACCGCCACCTGTGGCACGGGCTGCCGGGGTGAGTGGCAGGCCACCATCTCAAACCTTGACCCCGGCCCCTACACCGTCACCGCCCGCGAACAGGACGCCTCGGACGGCGAGGGATTCGCCCCCTTCGAGGTGTCACTGCGGGTCACCGTCCCCTGACCAAAGCCACCACGACCCGTCGCGCAAAGCGGACGGGAAATAATGGTTCAGGAGCCGAAGAAGCTCTGGATCCGGTCGATGAAGCGTTCCAGGACCCCGCGGGCGGCCTCCTCATCGATCTGAGGCAGGTCGGCGGGAATCTCCAGGTCCGGGACGTTCGGTAGCTCAAACCCACCGCCGCTATCGCCGGGTGTGTCGGCGTCGGCCGTGTCGGCGTCTGCCGTGTCGGCGGCCTGCTCGCGTTCGGCGACCTGTGTTTCACGCTGGGCCACCGCCTGTTCCCGACCGGTGATGTCGGTCTCGCGCTGGTTCAGGGCAGCCTCACGCTGGTCCAAGGCGGTCTGGCGGTCCGCCGCAGCCTGATCGGCAGCGGCCTGGTTGCCTTCCTGGGCGGCCTGCAGCCCGGCGATCGTGGCGTCGCGTTCGGCCACCATCGCCTCAAGTTCGCTGATCCTGGTGGCCTGCTGGGCGTTGGCGGTCTGGGCTTCGGTCAGCGCCTGCGCGGCGGACTGGTCGGTCAGCACGACCTGTGGGTCCTGCTCAGGCAGGAATATTAGGGTCAGGATGGCGCCGATCAGCAGTGCCGCGACCGAGGTCAGGATCAGCGCGGTGGTGGTGAAGGTCCGCGGGGCGTCCTCGGGGTGCTCGTCTGGCCCCATCGGGTCGGGTGGGACGCCGGCGCGGTCATCGAGGGCAGCACGGTCCGCGTTGTAGTCCTCGGTGTAGGAGATCGGCTGGGACCGTTGCGGCGTTGCCCCAGGCGTGGCGGGAAGTCGCTGGGTCCGGTCGGCCGGCGGAGGGTCGTCCTGCGGCATCCGGGTAGTCGGCTCGTAGGCCGCGTCGCCGCCTGCGTCCAGGCGGGTTGTGGGGTCGTATGGCGTCTGTCCGTCACTCATCGCAAATGCTCCACATCTCCGGCCGTGACCACTCGCTCACGGCCATCGCTGGTTCGGATTCTCAGGTGTCCATCGGGTGTCAGACCCACGGCCCTCCCTTTCACAGGTGGGGTTGCATGGGCGGTGACCTCACTGCCCAGGGTCGCGCAATCGGGGATGTATCGCCGCACCACTCCCCCAGGGTCGGCCTGCGCCTGCAGATAGTGGGTGTCCAGATGGCCAAGTACGTGGTCCAGGAGTTGCCAGCGGTCGATGTCGCCGCCCGTGGCATGGGCCAGGGAGGTGGCCTGCACGCCCGCCGGTACCTGGACGCTACGCCAATCAGTGTTGATCCCGATCCCCATGACCACCGCATTGTCGCTTGATTCGGTCAGAATGCCAGCGGCCTTGACGCCGTCAAGCAGCAGGTCGTTGGGCCACTTCAAGGCCAATCGCGCGGGGTCATCGGGGATCACCAGTCGGCAAGCCTGGATCAGAGCGCTGCCGGCCATGAGGGTCAACAATGGCCAGGACGCCCGTGGGAGCCCCGGTCGTAACAGGATGCTGAGCATCAGCGAGGTTCCCGGCGGCGCATACCAGTTGCGGCCCCGCCGGCCCCGGCCAGCGGTCTGCACATCGGCCACGTGGACGGTCCCCGTCGGGGTGGTGGTGGCGTCCTGGATCAGTAGGGCGTTGGTCGAGGTGACCTCGTCGTGCCAGTGGATCGCGCTGACCAAGGGCAGGCGGTCAACCAGCGCCTGGCACAGAGAGGAAGCAGGACCATGCACCTGCCCAAGCCTACGTCCGACTCTGTGCGTGGGTCGGCCGACACACCCAACCGGGACCGGGCCCACTCAGGCCGTACCCTTGGGCCGTGCGATTACGTATCGATGAGCTGGCGGCCCAGACGGGGGTGACCTCCCGGAACATCCGGGCGTATCGGGAGAAGGGCCTGCTACCCGCCCCGCAGTTGGAGGGCCGCACCGGCTACTACACCGAGGAGCACGTCCAGCGACTGGAAATCATCGAGGATCTGCAGGAACGTGGCTTCAGCCTGGAGGCCATCCGCCAGACCCTGGAGGTGTGGTCGATCGGCGGGGACTTCAGCCACCTGTTGGGCCTGCGGTCGCTGCTGAACTCCCCGTTCCACGACGAGGAGCCGGCGTTTGAGTCGGTCGCCCAGATGATCCAACGCTTTCCCGAGGTGCAGTCCGACCCGGGCCTGTTGACCCGAGCGGTGACCCTGGGCCTGATCGAGGCACATGACGGGGACCAGCTGAAGATCCCCTCCCCACTGCTGGTCGAGGCCGGCGCCGAACTGGTGGCCGTGGGCGTGCCCCTGGCCGAGATCCTGGACCTGTTCGAGCAGGTCCAGATCGACATGGCCGACGTGGCCGAGCAGTTCGTGGGAATCGTAGAACGCAACCTGGTCACCCCGGCGCACCTGAGCACTCCCCCCGACGACCATGCCACCCACGTCATCGATACGCTCCAACGACTGCGCCCCCTGGCCACCGAGGTCATCAAACCCATCCTTGCCCGCGAACTTACCCGGGCAGTGGACCGAGCGGCCCGTCGTGTGGCAGCCCAGATCACCGTGGACGGGTAGTCACTGGTCTGCGGACGCCGGGACGAAGACCCCAAGGCCGAAATGCGACAAGGAGCCCAAGGCCAGTGGCCCCGTGACGTCGGAGCGAAAGAGGATCCTCACCCCGACGGCACGACGGGCCAGTTGAAGACGTTCCTTACCGCGATGTCGCCGATACGCCAGCCAAGGAGTCCGCGCTGACTGCACATCGACGTCAACGGGGTCGGGGACTCCGTGCCACTCACAGGCTTTACTGACCTGGCTCTCGACGAAGGCGAGCCATCCTTGTCCTTCGTACTGCTGCCGCTTTGGGTGATGCGGCGGGGCGAAGGGGGTCAGGCTCTCCCAAGTAGTTGTCGGCCCGACGATCCCCTCGGAGAGATTGTCAGCCTTGCCCAGGAACTCCAAGCCGAGATCGACAGGATGAAACCCCTTTTGGCGAGCCCGGTACCCAGAGAATGTCGTGCGAACGACTGCGGGCGGTCTGGTGGTCGCCCGCGCCACTGTCGAGGGTCGTCAGTCCGTCCTCTTCGATTTGGGCCACAGGAACGACGGACGCTGCCAGGAACGACGTCACGGGGGCGTTCGCACTGCACCCAACGATCAAGCGCGGTGTCGAACCGCCACAGGACCGCATCCTTCTTCGCTGCCTTGCGGGCGACGCTGATCGGTACGGCGCACATCTCGTTTCTCGTGGGAGCGGGTGTGGACTTGTCCAGCACCTTCGGCGCTCTTGCTCCCTCAACAATCTGGCGCCAGACAAAACGTACATCCACCTCCTCGTCTTCCCTGATGAACTGACTGACGTCGATGTCGTTCCCCGACAGGTCAGGTGCGGTGTCAAAGAGATCGACCAGATCCTTGCGACGAATGGTCGCGTGGAGCGGGAGAGCCTCAGCGACCTTGGTCATCGCAAGGTCCTGGCCGGTCACCCGGGTCCCATCCAACTCCGTCAGAGCGATTCTGCTGGCCGCGATGGCGTCTTGTTCATACGGTGGGGCGGCCTCCGGCTCAAACCACAGCAAGCGTGCATCGTCCTGTTCCCCATACCGGTTGCAAGGTTCTGCACGGTGCACGATCGAACTCCACGGAGCGAGTTCAGTGAACAAACATGCGCTGGTGATGTCGACTCCGGCCTCTAAAGCCTGGGTGGTGACAACAATGGCTCCCTCAGGACCGGGTTCCATCAGGACTCTTGCCATCGCGGCCTCTCGCTCAGGCGGTCGAAATCGCGAGTGGATCAGCACCACCTCGGCAGCTTGCGCATCGGTGGACAAGTCAGCGAAGGTCTGCTGGGCCCGCATCACGGTGTTGTGAAAGACGATGGTGCGGGTTCCTGGCCGGTGATGGTCACGGATCGCCGCGGTCAGGCTCCTCCCGTCCTGAACCTGCCCGACCTGCCGTCTTGCCTGGACCCGTCCACGCAGGTCCTGGTCTGCTAGATCCTCACGGTCCAGGGTGACGACCGTTTCTGGTGTGGGCGCCGGAGCGTCGACCGTGTTCAACCGGTCCAGATCAAGCGTTGCTGACATCCACATCGACGCGGTCGGCCCGAAGGTGCCAAAACGATCTCGCCAGACCTGGAGTTGTCGCGATGTCACCAAGGCCGGACCCATCAACTGCACCTCGTCAAAGACCCATTGGATATCGTTTCCGACCAGCCCGAAATCGATGGGCCAGGATCCATTCCCCATGGCATATCCACGATTCACGGCACGGGACAGCATAATGTCGATGGTCCCAACCAGGATAGTGTCCGTA
>JBPCKA010000055.1:0-4587 GCA_051004735.1 Euzebya sp.
CCACCTGGGACCAGAACGCCGGCCTGTTCGTCCTGGCGCCGGGCGTGGCGATCGCCGAGGAGGTCGCCGCCAGGTGGATCATCGAGCTGCTGGGACTGCCCTCCGGCGGTGCGGTCGGATTCGTCACGGGCGGGCAGATGGCGACGTTCACGTGCCTGGCGGCGGCACGCGACCAGGTGCTGCGTGCGGCCGGCTGGGACGTCGAGGCCGATGGCCTGCAGGGGGCTGTGTGACCGGCAGCGAGCATGACCTGGCGGATCTGCGCGGCGGTCCGCCCTGGTTTCGCCTCCTTCAACGACACCGCAACGCCAGCACCTCCGCCGTCGTTCGCGGCTGCCGGGAGCCTGGCGCGGGGATTAGCGAGTCAAACCCGCCCTTGCGATAGGCACGGATCCATTCATCCAACGTGGAGCGGGCCACCCGTCGGCGGTGCCCGTCCGGGCCGACATGATCACGACCAGCCAGGTCACGGACCAGCCGGCCCCGCTCAGTGCCCGTCAGGGCCGGGTCGGCGGCCTGGCGGACCAGGGCATAGCGGAACAGGGCGATCTCTCGTCGAACAGCATCTTCCATCGGGCATCTCCTCGGGGTCGTTGACGGAGACGCGAAGGGTTCACGGCCGCCACGGCGCCGGGAAGGGCTGGCTGGTGTTGCACAACAACCGGCCGCCCGTCGCCACCGACGCGAAGTCCCAAACGGTCTGATTGGCGGCCTGGCCCGCAGCGTCGATCACGACCACCGCATCAGCGATCGGGCTGCCCGCTGGCGCATCCGGGCGATCCAGCCACGAACCGTGGACCGTTCCCGACCCAGCCGTCGTGTGATCGCCCGGACCGCCACACCCACTGCGGCCAGCCCGATCGCCTGACCGATCACCCCGACCTCATCGGCCCGGCGCAGCAATAGGCCCGCTGGCAACAGCACATGCGTCACACGGCATCCCGGCACCGACCACGCCGTGGCACCACCACCCGCACTTGGTCAGCGCCTCGGATCACCCGCTGACGCGCTGACCCCCACGGACCCAGACAGCCCCGACACGACGGGCACACCAGCCCGCCTGATGACAATTGCAACTCGACCTCGACCGGGTCGACAGATACCGTGAGCATCGCTGCACTCCGCAGCTCACGAGGCCCTCCGTCGTCCGACAAGACAATGAGCGGGGGGGCCTCTGCGCGTTCAAGAACACACCGATCCTGCCCTGACCCCCGTCCTGCCCGCCAATGACGCCAAACCACCCGCCCATCACGAACTCAGGTGACGCCCAACACCAGGAATCTCGCGGACGTGCAGGGTCACCAACCAGATTCGCGACAACCCCGCCTCTCACCTGCCTGGACGCCGAACCGTCAGAAACCTCCGCCGCCCCATGGACCCCAGATCGCAAAGCTGAGTCCCTGACTCGCCTGGATGTTGACGTAGAGGGTCTCCCAGTTGTTGCTGAACGTGGCACCGGCGAACTCATCGTCGACACGCCCGGCAATGGCGTTCTTGGCGAAGTCGAAGATCCTTCCGTCGGTGGTCAGCCCACGCAGGAAGTTTCCGTCGCCGCCGTCCTCACAGATCACCAGGGTGCCAGTGCGACTGGTGGTGATGTTGTCCGGTAGGTCCAACACCTCCGCAGAGGGAGACTCATACAGCAGATGCAACATCTCCGAAGGGGTGTGGTAGGCCCAGATCTGCCCGCGGCCCTTCCCGAAACCGGAAGGATCGGATGCGCCGGGAGGCTGGGCACCGCCCTGGGTCGAGCAGAAATAGATGGTGTTGCGATCCGCAGCGGCACCTTCCAGACGAGCAAAGATCGCTGCTCCCTTCGCCAGGCCCTGACTGGCGACCGCCTGGATGGCCTGGTCGTTCGTCGTTCCTACCGAAAAGGATGGATCCGGCTCGTCGATGTCGACCCACGTCACGTCAAAGCGTGATCCGACTGCCGGAGCCGGTTCGTTCTGCCCGGCCAGATCGGCGTTGGGACGCCCGGAAACCGCAAGCATCTGTAGGCGCCCGCCGTCATCCAGTCGTTTGGTCCTCATCGGATTGGTGGGTGGGAGGTAACGGTAGAAGCCTGATGGGAATGCGAAGTCGTCTTCTGTGAGGTAGACCGCTCGCGAATGGGCGTCGTAGGCGGCCGACTCGTGCGCGAAGCGGCCGGCACTTCTGATCGGCTGCGCTACGGCATGGCCGTCGACGGGTACTTCGAAGATGTAGCCGTGCTTCTGGGTCAACAGGGAGTTGTTCTGACCGGTGAAGTCGTTGCCGACATCGGGACCGTTGACCGTTTCCTCACACGTGATCCAGGATCCCCAGGGCATCGGCCCGCCAGAGCAATTCATCTGGGTGCCGTTCAGGCTGGTGAAGTTGCGCTGGACGTTGCCGGTCTCGTCAACCTCGACCGTGGTGGTGCCACCGCCCGCCATCGGATCATAGGCTTTCTGGGTATCACCGAACGCACCGACGGGGCCGTTGACCTCGTGATTGCGTATCAGGATCGAGGTGCCGTGACGTCCGCGGAAGGCTGCCATCCCGTCGTGGCGCCCAGGGATCAAGGTCCCATCGGTCAGCGATGCCCCCGTCGGGTCGAACGAGCGGTAGGAGAATCCATCGGGTAAGAGCAGTCGCACCTGCCCGTCCCGCAGGTCGGTCACACGTCGCAGTGGGCCATAACCCAGCGGACGACCGGCCCTGGCTGGGGATGCGGCCGCAGCCGATGTGAAGAAGCCCTGAAACGGCCCTGCGGCCAGAGAGGCCCCTGCGGCTGTGGCAGCGGCCCTGCGAAGCAGGGCACGGCGGTCCATCGATGACATGAGCGTAATCTCCTGGGGCAGACGTCTGGACACGGTCAGTGATCTGGACCCTAGTACCAGCCCAGCGTGCTGTCGAGGGGCCTGGAAGTGTCCCGTCGTCCCGTTGCACGCGGATTGCCGCACTTGTGCACCACCTCGTCGTCAGCCACCGCCGGGGACATACGGTGGCCGGGATGTCCAGCAACGACTTCCCCACCGTCATCTATGCCGCCCCGCGAAACAGGCGGACCTGGTGGATCGTCGGGGTTGTGGCGCTGCTGCTGATCGTCTGTTGATCGCCGTGCGGATCGCCTTCACCGCCCTGCCACCGGGAACGACGATCGCCGGGGTGACTGTCCGAACTCCCGCTGAGGTGGTGGCGGTCGCAGAGGACGTCTCGGACCGTCTGTCGAATCTGCCGGTGCAGATCACCACGCCGGCAGGATCCACCACGGTTCGCGCCAGCCAACTAGGGGCCAGCCTGGTCACCAATGGGCTGCGCCAGAGCGCCCAGGACGCCACCGGGGGCGATGCCTGGATCGAACGCTTCACCGGGGGTGGCACGGTCGAGTTGCCCATCGACGTCACCGACGTCAGGATCAAGGTCCTCGTCGGAGCGGTCATCGGCCCGGAAGGCATCATCAACGGCCGGGCAAAAACCCGCCGTCGCCGGTCAGGCTGACGCCGCCATCGGTGGCCTGGTCGATGACTGTCTCCAGCCAGGCGTCATCGGCGACCAGCTCACGCAGCCCCGCCGCCGTCACCCGTGGCGGCGCCCCGGGGACGTAGCGGTCAGCGGTCTGCTCCACTGACACACCAGACGGTTCGTTGATCATGTCGGTCTTTCTCGTTGTGTTCATAGCTGTTGCTCCTTTTGAGGCCATCAGCCTCATGGTTACGGATCGCAGCTCTTACTTACACAGAGCATTTGACACCCCCCCTCAGCGGCCGCTTTGACGACCACCACGCGGAGCTGATCAAGATGGTGCTTGACCACATCGATGCCCTCACCGCACAGATCGCCAAGCTGACTGAGCGTATCGATGAGTTGCTCGCCCAGATCCCCGCTGCGCAGGCACCGCCACCCAACGTTGACAGCCCTGCCCGCCACGACGACAACGCCCCGCTCAACGCCGTCGCCCGCCTCGATGAGATCCCCGGGATCGGCGTCCAGGCGGCGCAGGCCATCATCGCTGAGATCGGTCTGGACATGAGCCAGTTCCCCACCGCTGGCCATCTTGTGTCATGGGCCAAACTCTCACCACGCACCATCCAGTCGGGCGCCAAGAACCGTTCCGCCACGACCGGCAAGGGCAACCCCTACCTCAAAGGTGTCCGGGGGGAGGCCGCCGCTGCCGCGGCGCGAACCGACACCTTCTTGGGTGAACGCTACCGGCGCCTGGTCAAACGCCGAGGCAAGCTCAAAGCCCTCGTCGCGGTTGCTCGATCCATCCTCGTCATCGTGTGGCACCTCCTTGCCGATCCCACCGCACGCTTCCACGACCTCGGCGCCGACCACCACACAACCACCATCAACAAGCAGCGCAAAACCCGATCTTTGGTCCACCAACTCCAAGCCCTCGGCCACCACGTCACTCTCACCCAGGCCGCCTGACTGACAGCCCACCCAGCCGCACAACGATCTCGGGCTCCGCCCGAGCGCTGACGCGCGCCCCAGCCACAGACGTCGGGCACATCCATTTTCCGATCAGTCGGTGTGGGGCGGGTGGTGGCGAGTGCTTGGTGCTCTCGTCGCCACCAGGATGGGCGCTGATGTAGCGCCACGGCGTTATGCATGAGTCCA
>JBPCKA010000056.1:0-66597 GCA_051004735.1 Euzebya sp.
AAGTCAAACCCGGCCACCGCACGACGAACCTTGCCGGCTGATTCCTCAACCTCGATCAGGGCGACCGCCACAGCACGCTCATCGCCGGTCAGCCCCGCGTCCAGCACGGCGACGCGCCCCTCGATTCGTTCGGCCCGGCTTTGGTACTGCGGGAACGCCCGACCAAGCGGAATGCCCGAGACAGGATCACGTCCCTCACCAAGCAGAGATTGAAGTTGTTCCTCAGTCACCACCTCCCCGGAGCGGATCTGCCCGTCGCCCAGACCCGCGATGCCGCTCCCGAGCCAGAACCCCGGGGGTGTGCCCTGCTCGGCGTAGTAGCGGGTCAACGGTGTCGACAGATCACGGACGCCGTCGCCGGCCACGACGGACTTGAGGAGGTAGCGGTAACCGGTCCCAGCCGACATCACCCGCATCGACACCGTCACGACACACCCGGACAGAAGAGAGTTTCCATGTCCTACAGGTGCACCCGGCCACCCACCCGCCGGTCCGGATTCCTCGATCTGCCAGACGTGTGAAAAGGCTTGTGGTTGGGTGGGTCGAGCCCAGGGGAGTGGGCTGGGCACTGGCGGTCGACAGCGGACAGGCCGTTTGACTAGTCGGTAAAGATCCGGTCGATTTCTTGGTCCGGTCGATGACGGACAATGACGGTGACTCGCGTGCATGTCGGGGGCGAGCCGTACGTCGTTCTCGCAAGTTCTTGAAAATAGTTGGCACAAACGGTCGGACAGATCCGTCTACGAGGCTGTACCAGGCCGTCTGATCAAGGAGTGCCCCATTGAGCGCCACGAACAAGACCGACGCGAACGTCCAGCTCGAACATCTGATGACCATCGGGGAAGTTGCCGAGGTGCTTGGCGTGGAGGTCAGGCACGTTCGTCGGCTGGTTCAGGAACGCCGTATCCCATTCATCAAATGGGGTCACCTGCTGCGGTTTGACCCCACCGACATCAAGGACTGGCTGAACGGCAATCGCCGAGACGTCGTGACCTTCGACCGCCACGCGCAGCGTTGGTGATGGGATGGGCCAGTCATGTGTTCGGTAGGATTGTCGCAGCCACGAAGTCCTTGCTCGCCCAGGAGTTACACCACGGGGCCGCCTCGACGGACGGTCAGGCACCGTGCCCTTCGAAGCTCTACGGGGTGGAGCTGTCTTGGCGAGGCTGCCTGTTCTCGAAAGCAACCTGGAGAAGGGGTTCGACCTCAAGTTGTTGTGCGGAGGTGGGCGAGGCCAGGTACGTCTTGAAAGATCCCGTCCGCTGTGAGTAGCGGGGCATTGGAGTCAATCGCGCAGGCCGCGATCCAAAGATCGTTGGTGTGCGCCCTATTCGCCAATGGATGACCAACCCGCCGGCAGGCGTAGCGAAGCTCCGCGACGACGGTCATCAACTTGTCCGACATCGGTATGACCGTCGTTGCGGCTATCGCGGACTCCAGTCGCTGGCGGCGACCGTGGCCCCAACCGGCAACCAGTGCGCCATATCGTAGTTCTGCCACAGTCTGAGGTGCCAGTCCTACTTGTTGCCCAACCATGCGTGCCGCGAGTGGCGTGAGGGTTGGATGGGGCTTGCGTCGCAGGCTGGCGCTGAAGACGCCCGTGTCAACGGACAAGTCTCAACTGAGAGCGGCCTCAAGGAACGCGTCAAACTCTTCGTCGGTCAGGTCCTCAATGATCAACTGGTCCAGCGACTTGAGGACCGGTGCCTTCGCCCAATCTGCTTCAGTCATCGCGGGGGGCAAGAGGCTCGTCCCCTTGGGGCCGTCGGGGAGTGCAGCGGCATCGGTCATGATCTGCATCATAGATCTTGGAGCCAGCCTGGCGGAGGATCGAGAATCTCTCAACGAACCCTTAGGGGCGTTGATGTGCGCGACACATGGTGGACAGGTCGCCCCCTGAGACGTTAGCGCTCAGTTCTGAGCGCAGGCACACAGGAGCGTCCGCTGCCGGAGGTACGTTGGGGTCCAAGGCGGATCGGGACGAACAGGGAGGGTCCATGGGCTGGTTCAGGCGACGCAAGGCAAAGCCGCAGGTGGAGATCGTTGTGGGGGTCACCGCGGTGGGAAACTCTCCGCGGAGGCGCGAGAAGCCTCGCCAGGGTGGGCAGGTGGGTGTGCCTGACCTGCCGCTGATGCGGCTCGGGGCTGGCGGGCGGGTCAATGCCGTAGGCGAGTCGCACTACCAAGACGCGCTCAGCGGGATCTGTCGCGGTGAAGAGCGGAGGGGCGACGTCGTCCTTCATCAAGCCATTCTGATCCCGGAGCCGGACAATCCGCACGATGTAGACGCCGTCCGGGTGGCAGTCGACGGGCTGACGATCGGCTATCTGGCCCGTGAGGACGCGGGCGCCTACCAGCCGCTTCTCCTGGAGTTGCTCGCGTCCGGGTATCTTGGCTGGTGTCCTGCTGCGATCATCGGCGGTGGTGAGCGCTGGTACGGGGTGTTCCTCCGCCTGGGCGGGCCGGACGCGGTATGGCCGGCGAACGGTCCGGGGCGGCTGCAGATTCTTGAGGCGGACCGCAACGTCGCGGTGACCAAACGCAAGGCGCATAACGATGTGCTCGGGGGGCTGCTCGCCGATCGCGAGTCGGTGGTGGTCTACGCGGCTTTGGAGCCGTCCACGATCGCGTCGGGGAAGTACGTTGGGCAGCCGTGTCTAGAAGTGCAGGTCGACGGTCGCCGGATCGGCGAGTTCTCCTCCGCGATGACCAACCGCTACGCGAGTCACGTGGTGAGGGGATGCGGCTGCGAGGTCGTGGTCAGCCGAAAGCCGAACGGGATCCAGGCGCAGGCGCTGATGCCGATCGTGCCGTCCCGCAGGTGAGCGCGGACCCACCCAGGCAATTTGGCCCGCTGTGGGACCAGATCCGGGAGCAGCGTCAGGCACTTGCTGAGGCCCTCAGAGTCCAGGCGGACGCCATGCGCACCAGGGCCCCTCCGAGGGGCAGATCGCTGAGGTGATGCCGAGGACGGCTGACGACTTCGCTAAGACGTTGGCCCCGCGGGCCGAAGTCCACACCGACGCTCATCGTGAACGTCTGCGCGGCAAGCAAGCCGCGATCGAGGCGGTGCGGGGTGCCGCGTTGCGGCGCGTGCTCGCCCACTTCCTTGCGTCTGCCCAAGCCGCCCAGAACTTCGGCGCGCACCGGCAACAAGCTGCCGAGGCGGAAGATGATCAGACGTACCACGTTCTCGCCGGTCTCCACTCAGGGGCCCTTCCAGCGGCTCTGGAGATCCACCACCTGCTTAGTTCTGGGTTTCTCGCCGGAGCGACCGCACGCCAGTGGTACATCCACGAGGCGGCCGCAGTCGCCTACGTAGTCGGAAGTCACCGCCGCGACGACATCGCACAGCGATTCATCGATCACTACCAAGTCGATCGTCTCGACTGGTTGGGCAAGTCCCATGAGCACGGCCTGAGCGGAGTGACCCAGGACGACATTGATCTCTCCCAGCGAGTTGTTGAATCGTTGATCGCGAAGTACGGGCGGGCGTTCCGGAGGCCCTACGGGTGGATGGCGCCGCCATGCGCCCAGGGTCACAGCCCGGGAATGGGCGAGCTCGAGCGGCTGGCCGGCCTCACCCGGTCTCAAGCCGACGTGAGTTCGGCAGCGAGTGGTAATGGATATTGATAAAGGGCTGTGACTGATGTGACTGGTGTTGACATTGATCAGTTCGATCTCCAAGCCGCCCGTACGCAAACCGGTGTAGGCGGGTTGGGTCGCGCCGCTGTGCGGCGACGGGTTTCCAGGGTCTCCAGCGATTAGCCCGTACGGCCCACAAGACCTCCTGCGTCGCGATCTGGGCGCCTGCAGGCGCAGCGGGCTTCTCCGGTGTGGAGGACTGTCTACGGCCTGCCGGCGGTCAGCAGCTGAAGCCCTCAGCGGGGTCGGGTGGGTTGAGAGCCGCGCGGCACCAGGCGCCGTTGTACTCGGGTGTGCCGAGCCGGTCTGCGGCGAACAGGACGTGCCAGCGGCCAGTCAATGGGGGCTCGCATGAGGTCTCCCACGCAAGCATCACCCGCGGATCGACTCCATCCAGGATGTGGGCAGTGATGCCCTCCCCGGTCGCGTAGACCGTGTCGGATACCACTGTCGGATCCACCAGCCCGCAGGACTGCTCGTAGCGGACGTCTCCGATGAAGATTCCAGCCGCGCAGGCGGCCCCGTCAATACAGGGAGGACCACTTGTGATGACCGCAGAGCCCTCGGATACCTCAGCTGTCGGCTCGGTGAGTTGCAGGTTGCCTCGCGCATCGATGCGTCCGAAGCCGCCCGTTGTCACGTCGAGCTGGACGGTGAGCCGAAACCAGCCCGGCTCGCCGGTCGGGAACTCTGGATCGCCAGTATCAAGTGCCAGGAGCTGCCCGGTCTCTTGGGGGCCGACCTCGATAACGCCGTCCCCACCGAAGACCTGGCCGAGAGTCTCAAAGTGATAGCCGGTCCACCGGTCGATGGTGACCACCTGCCCCGTGCCGACGCCGTCGTCAGCTGTGCCGTTGTGAATGAGTACGTCGATCGTCGTGCCGAGTGGGGCTCGGGCGGGTTCTGGGACCAGACTGACGTCTGAGATCGAAGCGCTGACGGGATCGGCCGTCGCTGGCGGCGGCTCTTCCGTGCCGGACATCGAGATGGTGACGTCCTCGGCATCTGCTGGCATGTCGACGGTGAGGTAGCCGTCGGGGAGGACGCCCGCAGCCACGCTGACCGCGAGAGTCCTGGGGTTGTAGTCGTCGGTACACCCCTGTTCCGGTTGGTCATCGATCAACCGCAGTATCGCGCCGTCCACCTCGATGCCTCCGAAGACGACCGGGCACGAGCCTGACTCCCCGAAGCCGAGGAACAGCACGTGGCGCTGCACCATGTCGATGACCGGCGGCACGTCGGCGAAGCCGAACCGCTGCCACTGCTGCTGCAGCTGACCCGCGGTGGTGGCGACACCGACGTGCTCGTACGCCTCCGCCATCGGCAGGGTCGCCTGATCGGCGTAGACGTGCGCATCAAGTCCCGCCGCAGTGGACTCGCCCGCGGTCGACGATGGCGACGAGGACGGGGTGAGTGCCTCGCTCGACGGGTCATCCTGAGCTCGATCGACTAGCGCGGGGCCGCAACCGACGAGGAGGATCAGAAGGCCGAACAGAGCCATGCGGAGGAGCACCATGCTTGGTAGGACGCCGCCTCGCAACCGACGGTTCCTCTGCCTCACCAGGCTTGCGTCCCAGCGCCTGACGATGTTGGGCGCTTTGGCGGGTCGCCACCGCCGTGGCTTGATCACCGACGTTTGATCCACACAGGGCATGACATCATGCTGCGGCACGATTCACCGCTCCACGCGAGGACACCGGAGGATGCTGTGCACGAGGCGTGGGTGGTCACGCTGACAGGGTGCGGCGAAGACGCGGGGTGTTGCTCAGCTGTTGGAGGCGCTGCTCTGCCGCCGCTCAGCATTGTGACGCTGCAAGAACGATGACCGCGTGCGCGAGGATCGGGATGGTGATGGGTAGCATGCTGTTCTCCGGGGCGGCCGGTCGTTCAATCTGTCCATCTACGGTGCCAACCGCATTGTGCTGGCGCCGCCAACCTGGAGTCGGATTATCCACAGTAGTCCGACGCCTCACTTTGTGCGCTGGCGGCAACCACAACCACGAAGTCCGCCAAGAGCTGATTCACCGTCCACTTGCAGAGCACATCGTGACGAGCACGTCCTGGACGTGGGATGCGGTCAAGGCACCCAGGGAATCGAACTCGCTAAGCGGGCCTGCACCGTCACGGGAGTCGAGCCGTCCGCCGACTTACGCGAGCTGTGTCGATCCGAGACGAAGTCGGTTGGCGTCGAGATAGAGCTTCTCGACAGTTCGATCGAGGCCCTCCACGCTGCGCTCGGAGATCGGCAGTTCGATGTGGTGCGCGCCCACGGTCTACTGATGTATCTCGACGTAACTTGCTCGGCACTGATCCTCAACGCCTCCACCAAGTCATGGTAGACCGAGCAACACACCTCTCCGAGCCACGGAACTTTGCCACCCTCCGTGCTCGATCAAGCTGTCAGACGGGTCGAACGTTGCGAGTCGCCTGTTTCTGGAACTTCACATCATCCTTCCTCCGAAACGTCCTGCTTCGCTATGTCGAGGCGAAGTCGATAGAGGTCCGCCGTGGTCTCCTCGTACACGCGATCGTGGTCAAGGTCATCTGGAAGAATGTGGGCCAAACGGTTTCGGAAGCCGACCAGTTCAGACCATGGCTGCGAGTGCGTGCTCAACCCCTCGTCCACTCGATTCGCCTAAGCCAGGTTGCCCGCAAGAATCCACAGGCGTTCCGCGGCCAGTTGTCGAATCCGATCGGCACGCCACTCCTCGACTGTCGACGGCAGAAGAGCCTCGATCTCATCGAGTACGCCGACAATTTGTTGTTCGACGTTGCGGCTCCTCACATCGCGATGGCATCCTCAGCGTTGATTGCACCGGGAACGTCGTCTGTGATGAGTTGGACGTGTACGCCCACGACCTCGGTAATCGGGAGTGTCGCGCGGTTCAGCGGCCCGTAGCCGGGGTCCGCGGTGTGGACGATAACGACGCCGTCGTGGCGAACTCGAGGATTCGTAAGACCGTGGTCACGGAGAACCTTCCGCAACTGCTTGGCGTGAACTATCACTTGGCGTCGGGTCGCGATCCGTTCGGCGCTCCGAATATCGGTCATAGACTCTGATCTTACGCCGTCGACTCACGAGCGGACGGGTCAGGGCGACCTTGATGGGTTCGAGCCACAGGACTTCGCCGTCGTCCTTCCGAGGATTCGGAAGACTAAAACGGGCCATAAAACGGCCATAAGCTATGGCCCAAGGCGGTATATGGCGGATATTGGTGGTCAGCCCAAACCACTGTTGACCTGCAGTTTTAGGCAAAATCGCAGGTCAGCGAAATGGCCTGGGCCGAACTTTCAAGCCGGCGGCGCGGGTTCGAATCCCGTCGGGACTACCGCTCATAACCGCAGGTCAGAGCCTGCTCTGTGAAGCTCGGAAGGGACGTTGGCGAACTCCTATCGTCCGATCCTGCGTGCCAGCAACGCGTAGCTGCTGCCGTCCAGCCGGGAACGCCATGGACCGCACCGCCGGGGAACGTCGAGGCCGAGCCCAGCCACAGTCCTCGTATCGGTGTGGCGTAGGGGACGAGGGCGGGGAGGGGACGGAAGATGGTCTGGTCCAACGTGTAGGTACCGCCACCGACGTCGCCTCCGACCAGATTGGCATTTCCGGCTTGAAGCGCTTCAGGGCCCTGGACATGACGGCGCCGCACGATGTCCCGGAATCCGGGTGCGAACCGTTCGATTTGGTCCGTCATTCGCTCGGCGTGTGCCAGCGCCGCACCTGCGCCCGCGACCGCCTCGGGAACCCTGGTGTACGCCCAGGCCGTGTGCTTGCCGTCTGGTGCCCGTGTGTGATCGGCGACTGACTGCTGCCCGAACAGCATGAACGGCTCGTCGGGGATCCATCCCGCTCGTACCGCTGCCGTTTGACGGGTGACAGCCGCAGCTTCTCCACCCACGTGGACGGTTCCGGCGCGTCGGGCCGCCGGTGCCGTCCATGGGACCGGCTCATCCAGCGACCAGTCGACCTTGACGGTCCGAGGTCCGTAGCGGAACCGGCCCAGCCGCTTGGCGTACTCGACCGGCATTCGCGACCCGACCAGACGGAGCATGGCATGAGGGGAGGTATCGACGATCACCATCGGGGCACGAACGCGTTCCCCGGTCGCCAGAAGCACACCGCCGACCCGTCGACCATCGGTCACGATGCGCTCGACGGGTGAGGACGTCCAGACCTCACCACCCAACTCGCTCAAATATCCGACCAGCGCATCCGTCAGATGCTGGGCGCCACCTCGCGGGCTGGGCCAGCCGGTTGCGTGTCCCAGGATCTGGAGGTAGGCACCGGCAATGGCAGACCCGGATTCCTCCGCCGGCACGTCGCCGTGCAGTACCGAGCCGTACAACCAGGCCTGCGCATGGGCCCCTCCGAACAGCTCCCTGGCCAGCACCGCGGCGGGCATCAACAACAGCCGGGAGAACTCGAGCGTCCCCTCCAGACCAAGCCCAGCGCCCAGTCGTGCGGCGCCGATCAGCGGCGGGAATCCGCCCAGCAGGGTGCGCTTGAGCGCGTCGATGTGATCGAGGTAGGGGCTCACCCAGTTTCGCCAGGCAGTGCCGTCGCCAGGGTGCAGCCCGTTGAGGTTGTCTGCAGTGAGGTCCAGATCCTGGTACAGGGCGCCAGCGCGGCCATCCGGCATGGGGTGCGCCATCGCGATCTCAGGGGTGACCCACTCCAGGCCGTGGCGCTCCAATGGCATGGCCGACAGGATTGGGGAGGCAACGGCAGCCGGGTAGACCGCGGAGAACGTGTCGCTGATGAACCCGGGCTCGGTCAACTCCGCTGATCGAACCGCGCCACCAGCGGATTCCTTAGCCTCACAGACCAGGACCGATTTGCCTGCCCGCGCCAGCCGGATCGCGGCGGTGAGCCCATTCGGGCCGGCACCGACGACGACCGCGTCGACCCGTTGTGTCACCCGGACATCCCGTGAGCCGCGGCATTCATTCGTCGGCCGACCTGGAGGGCAATCTGGTGGAGCATCGACTGGTCCGGACCGGCCATCCCCCAGAAAGCGTGCTGGGACAGCTGGCCAACCCGGTCATAGAGTTCCGCCAGATGCCATGGCATCGGATCCCACGTTCCTGCGGCACGCAGATAGCTGTGACCATCAAGGGAGTACAACACCAGACGGTTTTTTGCGTCGCCCATGAAGTGGCCCTCATGGCAGGTCAGGTCGAACCCCGCGTTCACCACCGCACCCTCGGGTATGGGCGACATCTCGTGTGGGTGGGCCGCGAACCCGGTCTTGACATCGTCCACCCAGGTGTCCAGTGCCGTCTTGTCGTCGGCGGTCACAAGCGTCGTGATGGTCACGTAGGCGCGGATGAACACCGGGGTTCGTGGGGTCGGGAAACCGACGACCTCGATCTCGAACGTCTGATCTTGAAGGCCGCCGCGACGCAAGGGTGTGAAGCGGCCGAGTTCGGCGGCATAGTCTGGCCAGTGCTCCACGGCAAGGACGGCCTCCACAGTGGCAGCGGTGTCGGGTACCTCGACAGGGGGATAGGTATGCCAGATCTGTTCACTCGTCGGCCTGCGGGGCGGTGACAAGGGTCCAATGCTTGCGCGTCCCAGTCGCGCGGTGGGGTCATGTGCCTGCTTGCCTGCAACCGTTTCGAAGGCGATCCCCCAGCCCAGCCGATCCCAATCTTGAGCCGCTTCGCTGAACCACGAACCGATGAGGCGGTCACCCCCGCTCAGCAGCGACCTGCGATCCAGGCGCCCTCGACCCCCGTCGACCCCGCTCAAGCGCGATGTTCCGAAGGCTGAATGGAACCGCACGACATCCACAGCTCCCAGTGTCCTGGTGTCCTGCTGGTGCCAGTACGTGGTGAGAATCGTGAACGCCAGGCGAAGATCGTCTAGATCTCTGTTGTCCATGGTCTTTTGCGTAGTAGGACGCGTTCAGGAAGTCGGTGATCCACAGGTCAGCAGTAGGGGCCGCTACCGTCGAGCCACTCGACCGGCTGAGTTTGACCACGTCGGATCGGAGCAGGCGATCCGCCGCAATGGCAAGCCCGGCACCAGCAGCGGCAGAGACAAGATGGGATGGGTTCACGGAAATCGTCCTTCGATTGGTTCCTGACCCCAACACCTTGCACGGCTGGAGACGCTGCCACCGGGGCCTTCAGCCCGTTACCCGGGGACCCTTGGACCCGTGCCCGTTGCGGCAAGTGCTCTCGATCCTAGAGGAGCGTGTCGTCAGGGGTGAACTGGCTGGCGCGAGAGCGAGTTCTGGACGGGGATGCTCGACGGGCGAGTGGCTACCGACGGGCGCGTCGACCAAGGAACTCATGGCGCGAATGGGCCACTCCTCCATGGCGGCGGCCATCCGATATCAACTTATGCGGTGTCTCTCTCCAGTAGGTCCAGGATCGCGTCAAGGTCGCTCTGAACCTTCCTGACCATGCCTGCGACCTTGTCCATCGATGGGTCGGTGGACGGTTCTCCCGTCTGCAACTTCACCCGAGCCCACAAGGCGCCCGGTCCATGACCGTGGCAGGCGATATCCCAGCGGCGGGGGTAGTTCTTGTGCTGAGACAGATCCCTGGACACTGCCCTCTGATCCCAGGCTGCGTACGGCCAGTTTCCGTCCGGGTGGTGAGTCTCCAGCCATTGCCGAACCTCATGAGCCGTTCCCTCGACGGTGTCATCGAAGAAGAGGTCGATGAACTCGGCGCGGCTCGGGTGGTCGTGGGCGCTTTTCCTATGGCGCCGGATTCCTGCCGCGGTTCCAGTCTCGTCGCATTCGAGGCATTGATAGTTGTCCATGGGCTTCTCTTCTGGTTTGGTTGCGTAGACGAAGAATAGTTGCGACTAAGCTACTCTGCAACCTGAGGCGCTCGGCCCGGGACACCTCACTCGTCAGATGTGGAGTACGTCCGCGAGTTGCTCCACTGCAGAGGGCGCTGCCAGATCGATCACAGGGACGATCGACCTGAGAACGACCATCGGATCTGAGGGACTGGCTTCGGAAACGAGGGCTATGCCCTGGGGGTTACGGAGCTCGCGGACCTCTCGGAGCTTCTCGAAAAGGTAGCAAGCGCGGTGAACGGCGTTCCACGCATTGTCGCCTCTTCCGAACGAAACAGCTTCAAGGAAGTGCGGCTGGCCGTTGTCATACCGGTAGTCGAAGCGCAAGACATCCAGTGTGTCGCCGACGGGACGTTGCACCGTCGCGTCTCTCTGGATCCGGTCAGTCAATCCCAGCTGTACAATAGCTCGCTCGGCCGCCACGCGAACGGACTCGGGTCCCTCGGGTTGGTCATCCATGACAAGCATCTCGAAGAGCTCATCAAGGAGCGCAGAAGGGTCCACGGTCCCGGACAGTTGCTCGCCGCCAAACTCCAGAAGGTAGTTTCCGTCGCCGGTGGGGGTCGCGAGAAGGGTCCGCGGATCGTCTGTGGACGTCCCGGCGTGACGCCAAAACGCCACCCAGGCCTTGAAGTTGTCCAGGTGTGGACCACTGAGACCAGTCCGCCTGCCGTCGATCGTGCCGTCCGCCCGGGCACCGACAAAGCGATTGAGGACCCCCTCCTCGGTGAACAGGAGCACGCCGACGTTGCGCGGCTCGCGCCGACGTAGGTCACTCATGTACTTGGCTACCAGCCAGGTGGGTCTCATGTCATGCTCCATTCAGTGATGCCGGGGAAGTCCGGAGCGGCTTGATACAGAAGTTCCATGATGCGCGACTTCCGGTGGTCGAGGAAGTCGACTACATGATCGGTGGTTTCGTGGTCGATGGCTCCAGACTGCTGAACTGATCGGCAGATCGCCTCAATTCGCCGTCGTGGGATGGCACCGATTTCCTCGGCTAGCATGCCGAAGTGGACGGCGGTGTCCATCTCAGGATGAAGGCACCCTGCCACATGCGGTCCGTCTCGTCGCGCGATGAGCCGTGCGACGCCCTGCCCGGTCGGCCCGAGGAGTGCGTGTCCCTGGTCGAAAACGGCGACCGGTACAAGGTCGCGCTTGTAGGCGAGGTTTCCTGGGTGCCGATCGTCGTTGGCGATCCAACAGTCGAACGCAACGACCGCCGCTGACAGGGCTGGGTGGTCCGCCACCATGTGCGCTGGGATGACCGGGGGAGGTCGCTGTCCCCCCGGTCCGAAGTGCCATGAGGCCCACGCCAGTCCATCACCGTCCGCTTGGATGATCCCGCCCGCAGGGACGGGAAGCGCCAGGACCTGTCCGAGTGCCGTGGCTATCGCCTCGTTGGCAACGACGAACGGCGATGCGGGGGTGTTCTCTTTGACCAGTGCCCGAACCTCGGCATACCGGGCGGTGCCAGAGTTGTCGCTGACCTGCGGACCAAACGCGAGTACCCGATGGACGTGCCCGATGCCAGCCATCACCGGGCCCCGTCGAGCGTGCAAGGTCGGAGGCCGAGGGCCCCGATCCGCGTCCTCGTGCTCTCCATGGCGTTCAGGCTAGAGACTTCGGGGCCTGTCCCGAGGGATCTATAGAATTGCCTGGTTCAAGAGCCCTGGCCCACTTCGGTCGGCAGTGGGGCGTCAGCCCTCGTCCGGGTCGACCGTGAAGTCCTCGAGATCAACATAGTTTGGATCGCGTGCGCGCCGCTAGCAAGGACGGCGGTGGACAAGCAGCTTCCTGAGACGTTAGCGTTCGCTTCTGAGCACAGACTAGACGGAGCGTTGGCTGTCGGGTGCATAAGCGTCCGAAGGTGAGAGGATCCGGACGAACAGGGAGGGTCCATGGGGTGGTTCAGTCGGCGCAGGGCGCAGCCGCAGGTAGAGATAGTGGTTGGGGTCAGGGCAGTGCGGGACTCGCCGCGGAGGCGCGAGAGGCCTCGTCAGGGTGAACAGGTGGGTGTGCCTCCCCTGCCGCTGATGCGGCTCGGGGCTGGCGGGCGGGTCAATGCCGTCGGCGAGTCGCACTACCAGGACGCGCTCAGCCAGATCTGTCACGGGGAGGAGCGTCGGGGCGACGTCGCCCTCCATCAGTCCATTCTGATCCCGGAGCCAGACAACCTGCACGATGCAAACGCCGTCCGAGTGGCAGTCGACGGGCTAACGGTCGGCTACCTGGCGCGCGAGGATGCGGGCGCCTACCAGCCGCTTCTCCTCCAGTTGCGCACGTCAGGGCATCTGGGCTGGTGTCCTGCTGCGATTGTCGGTGGTGGTGAGCGTTGGTACGGGGTATTCCTACGCTTAGCCGAGCCGGACGCGGTTTGGCCGGCGAACAGTCCGGGGCGGCTGCGGATTCTTGAGGCGGACCGCAACGTCGCGGTGACCAAGCGCAAAGCCCACAACGGTGTGCTTGAGGGACTGCTCTCCGGTCACGAGTCAGTACTGGTCTATGCGACTTTGGAGCCGTCCACGATCGCGTCGGGAAAATACGTAGGCCAGCCGTGTCTCGAGGTGCAGGTCGACGGTCGCCGGATCGGCGAGTTCTCTTCAGCGATGACCAGCCGCTACGCGAGTCACGTGAATCGCGGCTGTGGCTGCGAGGTGGTGATCAACCGGACGCCGAACGGGATCCAGGCGCAGGCGCTGATGCCGATCGCGACGTCCAGCAGGTGAGCCCAGGGGCGCTCCAGAAATCGGCACCTCTGTGGAACCAGATCCGGGAGCAGCGTCAGGCTTTTGCTGGGCTGAGACAGAATCTCATCAGCATGCCGGTCGCGTCGACCAGACGTCGATGGACCAGACTGACGAAACGCGATGTGCGGGCCCTGGGTTCCGCCCATCTGTGGTCTTAGCCGTTCGGTCGTCTGTCGACGGGAAGACGTTAGTAGATGGTGGATTCTAGGTAGATGACCGAAACGGCGGCTACGTCGAACTTTGAGGTTGGCGGCGCGGGTTCGAATCCCGTGGGAATACCTCTCAAGCGGACTTGACCACACAGTGGGTCGGTCTGCGACGCTGGGCCGACGATGTATGACCTGATCTTTCGAGGGGCGCTGTCCCGCCTGGATGCCGAGACGGCGCACTCCCAGACGATCGCGGCGTTGCGGCTGCTTCAGCGCACCCCGGGAGCGCTTCCGGCGATCCGTCGGGTCTTGGCCCGCCCCGACCCTGCCCTGCAGGTAACCGCCATGGGGCTTCAATTTCCTGGTCCGCTGGGCCTGGCGGCGGGCTTTGACAAGGACGCCGAGGTGTTCAGCGCCCTGGCGGCATTCGGGTTTGACTTCGTCGAGATCGGAACGGTCACCGCGCAAGCACAGCCAGGCAATCCTCGTCCCCGGATGGTCAGGCTCCCCGCCGACCGGGCCCTGGTCAACCGGATGGGGTTCAACAACCACGGGGCGGGAGCCGCCGCGCGGCGCTTGAGCTCCCGGCGGTCGGGCCAGGGCATCGTGGGCGCAAACATCGGCAAGACCAAGGTGGTCGCACCACAGCAGGCAATCGCTGATTACGCGGCCAGTGCTGAACTGCTGGCCCCTCACTGCGACTACCTGGTCGTCAACGTCAGCTCGCCGAACACCCCGGGCCTCCGCGATCTTCAGGCCGTCCATACCCTCAAGCCCCTGCTTCGCGAGGTGCTCGACATCTGCCGAGATCAGGTCCAGCCGCCACCTGTCCTGGTCAAGCTCGGGCCAGACCTGGCCGACGCCGATGTGGATGCCATCGCAGACCTGGTCGTGGAGACCGGTCTGGATGGCATCGTGGCGACCAACACCACCATCGATCGCTCCGGCCTGGCCAGCGCCACCAAAGAAGTGTCCGCCGCGGGCTCCGGGGGCCTGTCAGGGGCGCCACTGAAGACTCGTTCCCTTGACCTGCTGCGACGTCTGCACCGCAGGGTGGGGCAGGAGGTCACCTTAGTATCGGTCGGTGGGATCGAAACGCCAACCGACGTCTGGCTGCGGGTGATGGCAGGCGCTTCGTTGGTCCAGGCCTACACCGGACTGGTTTACAGCGGTCCCGCGTTTGCACGCCGAATCCACCTTGGTTTGCCCCCTTTGCTGCGCTCAGGCGGTTTCACCCGCTTGCAGGACGCCATCGGTACGGGTCCGACGTGACCGTCTTACGGCATTGACCCGTCTGAACGGACCATGACTAACTAGACGTGCCCTAGAGCCGTCTGGGGCACCAACTCCCACGACCGCTAGGATTTCTGTGCCGCGACTTTAGCGGTGTCCAGTCAGCGATCCAGCAGGAGTATCCCCGCAGTGGCGACCAAGCAGGTCTATGAGGTGGAGATCGACCGGCAGAAAGCCGCACAGGCTGCCGGCAACTATGACCTGAGCGATCTGCCCGGGGGGCTGGCAGCACCGGTGGTGGGCGCCCGCATCGGCAAACAGCCGAAGCAGGACAAGATCATTGCAGGAAACATCCGCACCCTCGGCGCGGTGACGAAGCTGTACCCCGGGGCTGCACTGGCGATCTTCGGACGTCCGGAGTCACGCTGGGCGATGGCCTACTCACGTCGCATGGGTGGCGAGGTCACCATGACCGAGCTGCTGAGCTACGCCCGGCAACTCATCGGCATGAACCCAGATGGCAAGCTGGTGGTGTGCCTGTGTGGTCATGCCGGACAGGGCGACTGCATTCCGCTGTGGGCGCCCCGAGACGAGGTCTCGCTGACCGTCCAGCCCAACGACCTGGTACTGCGCTTCGAAGACGTCGTGCCGTCCGAGGTCTGAGGCACCGTCACCGCAGTGCGGCCACGTCCTGCTCGCATTCGCCGACGAAGGCCTCCTGATCCGCGATCCGCTGAGGAACCTTCTGCCGCTCGCTGAGCACGATCGCCCGACGGCGCCCCAGGGCCTCGAGCACCTGTTTGTCCGTTGAGTCCACCATCTTGCGAAACTTCCGCGGGACCACGCTTGACGCCTCGTCCAGAGCTGTTGCGAATGTTGCCAGGCGGGCCAGTTCCTCTTCCAGGAACTCTTGGTAGCGAAGCAGATGGGACAACTCTTCGCGGGCCCTCAACAACGTGAAGTAGGCCGCGTCATACTCCGACTGTCTGGTCATGATGACGACGTGCCTGGGGCAAGGTTGCCCAACAACAGCGCCACAGAACGGCAGGCAGAACGCCAGTCCTGCAGGTGTAGCGACTCATCGATCCCATGGGCACGCGAGTCTGGATCCTCAACGCCAACCAGCAGCATCGTGGCGTCCGGGTTGGCGTGCTGCAGCGGCTCCAGCAGCGGGATCGAACCGCCACACCCCATCAGCACCGGCTCGCTGCCGTAGCCGTCACGCAGCGCCTGGAGCATCGGTTGGACGGCCGGACGGTCCAGGCGTGTCTCGAACGGCTCGCCCGCCGCACCTGGCGTCGCGGTCACACGCAAGCCCATCGGTTGCTGGTGCTGCAGATGATCAACCAGGGCCTGCCGCGCGGTCCTGGCATCCTGCCCCGGGCCGATCCGCAGGCCCAGTTTGGCGCTGACCCGTGGTTGGATCGAGTTCGATGCCTGGGTGGTGCTTGGTGCGTCCAGGCCCAAAACGGTGAGGCTTGGTTCCATCCAGATCTTTTGCAGGGTTGGCAGATCCGGGTCACCGGCCAATGGAACCCCGGCGATGAGTCCTGCCTCGTCACGGAACCGCTCCTGATCGAAATCAAGGGCCGCCAGGCGCTGCTGTTCCTCGTCGCTGGGCGCTCGCAGGCCGTCACGCAACTGTGGGATCCGCACGGTTCCCTGATCATCGGTCAAGCCGGCGATCAGCTTGGTCATTGCAGTGAGCGGGTCGGGCACCGGTCCGCCGTACATCCCGCTATGCACCGCGTGATCCAGCACGTCGATCTGCACGGTCACGTCGATCATGCCGCGCAGCAGATAGGTCAGCGACGGCACACCGACCTGCCAGTTGACCAGGTCGGCGACCACCACCGCATCGGCGGCCAACAGATCCCCGTGGACCGCCAGGAACTGGTCCAGGTGCGGCGAGCCCAACTCCTCCTCACCCTCGATGATGACCTTGACGTTGACCGGTGGTGCGCCAGCCAAGTTCACCCATGCCGCGATCGCCGAGGCATGGGCGACGACACCGGCCTTGTCATCGGCGCACCCTCGGCCATACAGCCGACCCTGTCGCTCGGTCGGTTCAAACGGGGGGGAGGACCACTCGGCGAGGGACCCCGTGGGTTGGACGTCGTGGTGGGCGTACAGCAGCACCGTGGGGGCCTGTGGGCCGGCGTCGACCAATTCGCCGTACACCGCGGGAGGCGCGCCTTCACCTGCGGTGCCGGATAACCCAAGCAATCGCACGTGGTGCAAGCCGGAGCGTTCCAGGAGTTCGGCGGTTGCCACTGCGCAGTCGTGCACGGGCGCGGGGTCATATCCCGCGAAGGCGATGGAGGGGATCCGCGCCAATGCTTCCAGGTCGGTGCGGGCCTGGGTGTGACCGGCGTCGACGGCGGCGATGACTGACTGGGCTGAGGGAACCATGGCAGGGCATCCTAATGTGAGCACCATGTCTGACCCATTCATCCACCATGTTGACGTCCGCTACATGGAGGTGGATCAACAGGGTGTCGTGTTCAACTCCTGGTACCTGGTCTATTTCGATGACGCCATGACCCAGTTCCTGGCCGCGGGCGGGCTGCCCTACGAATCCTTGATCGCCCGTGGATATGACGTCCAGCTGGTGCATAACGAGACCACCTGGCGCCACGGCGTGCGCTGGCGAGATGACGTGGCGATCTCGGTCGTAACCACCCGCATGGGCACCACGTCATTCACCCTGGAGTTCGTTGTCCGGGTAGGCGACAAGGAATGCGTGACGGCGCGAACCGTGTATGTCGTGATCGCAACCGACGGATCGGGTAAACGGACCATTCCGGCGTTCCTGCGAGAGGTGCTCGACCCACCCCATTGAAGGCTTCGACCACGACCCTGGCGCATGGTGTGCGACATGGATTCACCCGGGCCTGGCCAAATGGTCGGGAAGAGAAAGTTGACATTGACGTCAATGTCAACAAACTGGGTATAACAGGATAGACAGCCCGTCCCGCACCCCGATCCCACACCCCGGGATCCGACACCGCCTCTGGAGGCACCCACATGTTCGACGTCGTCACCGACATCCCGCAGCGCGAAGAGATCAAGATCTTCGTCGGCACGGTCGCGGACAGGATGTCAATCGCTGTGGCTCCCTCAACAGGACGGTTCGCACCAGTTGTCGAGGCTCCAGCCATGGTCAAGCCTGGTGACGTCATCGGACACATCACGGGCGGGAACGGACGCGCGGACGAGGTGTATGCACCCGTGGGCGCCACCCTGAAGGAACTCCTGGCCCGCCCCGGTCAGCTTGTCGCCTTGGGACAGGGTCTGGCCTACCTCGAGCGGGTTGCGCCGGCCGGTCGCGAGGGCATGCAGCACGAGTCCCGATAGGCCGGGAGAACCCACCATCATGGCCCGCACGCCGTCGGCGATGGTCTTGGCAGGGGTGGGCGCCTATCTTCCGGATCAGGTTGTCACCAACGACGATCTATCCCAAGTTCTTGACACCTCCGATGAGTGGATCAGCACCCGCACAGGGATTCGCGAACGGCGGCGCGCTGCGCCCGGACAGACGTCTCTGCATCTTGCAGTCGAAGCCGCCAGTGAAGCACTGAAGGCAACCTCTGATGGCGTCACCGACGTTGATGCCGTGGTCCTGGCAACCATGACCCCTGATCGGCGCTGCCCGGCAACTGCCCCCGACGTTGCCGCCGCGCTTGGCCTGGGCACGGTGCCCGCATTTGATGTCAGTGCCGTATGCAGTGGGTTTGTGTACGCAGCGGCCACGGCGCAGGGATTGATCGCGGCGGGTACCGCCACGCGGGTACTGGTCATCGGCACCGAGGTGATGACCTCGTTCTTGCATCCCACCGATCGCAACACGGCAGTGATCTTCGGTGACGGCGCGGGCGCCGCTGTCGTGCGTGCTGGCGACCCTGATGAACCAGGCGCCTTTGGCCCCTTCGACCTGGGCGCTGATGGCGAGGGCAGCGATCTGATTCATGTGGATGGCGGAGGCGGTCGGATTCCTCCAGATCCCAAGCGCGGTGCCACGCGCGATGACTATCTGGTGATGGAGGGTCGGGCGGTGTATCGCCGGTCGATTCCCGCGATGGCCGATTCAAGCCGCGCCGCCGTTCGCAAGCGCGGGTGGACCGTGGCCGACATCGACAAGGTCATCGCGCATCAGGCCAACGTGCGGATCCTGGATGCGGTGTGTCGCGAACTGGGCGTGGACACCGCGAAGAACTTCATCAACCTCGATACGGTCGGTAACACCTCGGCCGCTTCGGTGCCGATTGCCATGACCCACGCCCACCAGCAGGGATTTGTGTCCCCGGGGGACCGGATCCTGATCACGGCCTTCGGTGGTGGTCTGACCTGGGGGTCGACCACCCTGACGTGGCCCGATCTTGCACTGGCGTGAGCCGTCCCTGTGACCCATCATCCTCAAACCCAACAACAACAAAGGTAGGTAGCGCCGTGACCGTGTACGACAAGATTGTGGAAATGCTGGATGACAAGTTCGGTATCAGCCCGGATGAGGTGACCGCAGAGTCCACCTTCGAGGAGTTGGACCTGGACTCCCTGGACCTGGTCGAGTTCTCGATGGCCGCCGAAGATGACATGGGCGTGAAAATCACCGACGACGAAGCCGCCGAGCTCAAGACCGTCGGTGACGCTGTCACGTTGCTGGAGGCCAAGGGCGCCAGTGTCTGAGGTACGCATGAGCAAGCAGAGCGGCACCCCGCGCCACCCTCAGGTGGTCATCACAGGCATTGGGCTGGTCACGCCTGGGGGCATAGGCACCCAGGCATCCTGGGACGCGGTATTGCGTGGTGAGGGGACGGCGGCGACAGACCCGGCGCTGGAAGGCCTGGGCGTGACCATGTCATGCCGGGTCCCTGGCTTTGATGGCATTGAGCAGCTCGGACGCCGGGCCCGCAAGCTGGATCGCTTTGTCCAGTTGGCCCTGGTCGCAGCACGCGAGGCCGTCGCTGACGCCGACCTGGACCCTGAACAATGGGATGGCACCCGCGTCGGCGTGATCATCGGCTGCGGCATGGGCGGGGCACCGACCTGGGAGGAGCAGCACAGCGTGCTGCTGGATCGAGGGCCCAGCCGGGTGTCACCTCACCTGATCCCACGGATGATCCCGAACATGGCGGCAGGACACCTGGCCATGGAGTTCGGGGCCCATGGACCGAATCTGTGTACCGCGACAGCCTGCGCATCAGGTGCGACGGCCATCGGAACCGCCCTGGATCTGCTACGACTGGACCGTTGTGACATCGTTCTGGCAGGTGGTACGGAGGCCGGAATCACTCCGCTGTCAATCGCCGGCTTCGCCAACATGACTGCATTGTCGGGACGTGTGGATGACCCTGTGAGGGCATCACGGCCCTTCGACGTGGACCGCGATGGTTTCGTCGCGGCCGAGGCGGCCGGGGTGGTCGTGCTGGAACGCCAGGCCGACGCCTCCGCACGGCGGGTGCGCCGGTATGCCACGGTCGCCGGCTACGGAGCCAGTGCCGACGGACACCATGTGACCGCCCCCGATCCGCAGGGCCAGGGCGGCGAGTTGGCCGTTCGTGCCGCCCTGGCGGATGCGGGTCTGTCCACCTCTGACGTCGATCATGTCAACGCCCACGGCACCTCCACACCGCTGAACGACGTCAGCGAAGCCCGGATGATCAGCAGGGTCCTGCCGCATGGTCCCGCAGTCACCTCCACCAAGGGAGTAACCGGACATGCCTTGGGTGGTGCGGGGGCAATCGAGGCTGCGTTCAGTGCGCTGAGCATCCACCACGGTCGTATCCCGCCCACGGCCAACCTGGACAGCCAGGATCCCGAGATCGACATCGACGTGGTGGCCAAGGCCCCACGTCAGGCCGATGTGCGCGTGGTCATCAGTGACTCGTTTGGTTTCGGCGGTCAAAACGCCGTGCTGGCCCTGACTGTGCCCTGAGGTCAGGCTCTGAGCCAGACGCCATCCACCACCGGACAACCCGACCACCACCGCATTAGGGATTGGAAGATCATGAGCGCTCACAGCGCGACCACGTCCAGTGAGACCCACACCGGTCCGCTGGACGCACGCGGACGCATCATCGCGTTTGCCGACCCGGCCTCATTCATCGAGTTCGGGTCCATGGCCCGTCATCAGACAACGGCGTTCGGCATGGCCGACAAGCGCCCAGATGGTGATGGCGTGGTGACTGGAACCGTTGCTGTCGACGGACGGCCCGTGGGTCTGTTCGCACAGGACCCGACGGCGTTGGGTGGGTCCCTGGGAGCCGTCCATGCGCGCAAGATCGCGATGGTGATGGACCGGGCAGCACGGGCACGAACCCCGGTGGTCGGACTGCTTGACAGTGGCGGTGCTCGGATCCAGGAGGGCATCGGCGCACTGGATGGCTACGGGGAGATCTTTTATCGCAATGTGCAGGCATCAGGCCGGATACCCCAGATCTCAGTGGTCCTGGGACCATGCGCCGGAGGGGCCGTCTACTCACCGGCGCTGACCGATATCGTGATCATGGCTCGGGACCGGGCACACATGTTCGTGACCGGACCGCGGGTGGTGAAGGCTGTCACGTTCGAGGACGTCACCCTTGCCGACCTTGGCGGGGCCGATGTGCATGGCACCACCAGTGGAGTCGCCCACCTGGTCGCCGATGACGTTGACGGGGCACTGGCCCTGGCACGCCAGGTCCTGTCCTACCTGCCCTCATCCGTCTGGGACGATCTGCCCCTGGCCCCGCCGCGCGATCCCGAGGAGTTTGTGGCAACCCCCACCGATCACCGCCAGCCCTACGACGTCCGCGACAGCATCCGTGGGATCGTCGATGGTGGCTCGGTGCTGGAACTGTCGGCCGATCATGCACGCAATCTGGTCACCGCGTTCGCGCGGATGGACGGCCAACCGGTAGGAGTGGTTGCCAACCAGCCGTCGGTCCTGGCGGGCTGTCTGGACATTGCCGCCAGCGAGAAGGGCGCTCGCTTCGTCCGGATGTGCGATGCGTTCGGGCTACCCCTGGTGGTCTTGGTTGACGTACCCGGGTTCCTTCCGGGCACGGGTCAGGAATCCTCGGGCATCATCCGCAAGGGTGCCAAGCTGCTGTACGCATTCGCCGAGGCCACCGTCCCTCGGGTCACGATCATCCTCCGCAAGGCCTACGGCGGTGCCTACATCGTGATGAACTCCCGCAATCTGGGCGCCGACGCGGTCTACACCTGGCCCGGCGCCGAGATCGCGGTGATGGGCGCCGAGGGGGCAGTCGATGTGCTGCACCGCAAAGCCATCGCGGCCGATCCCGCCAGCCGGCCACGACTGGTTGAGGAGTACAAAGCCGAGGCGCTCCGTCCCGACCTGCCAGGCGAGATCCTGAGCGTTGATGAGATCATCCAACCGGAATCCACACGTGAGGTGGTCCTGGGGACCTTGGCCGCTCTCCGCGGCAGCCGGCAGACCGGTTTCCGCCACGACAACCTCCCGCAGTAAGGCACCCGATCATGACTGCTACCTCTGGCCTGTTGGCCGGCAAACGACTGCTGATCACCGGGGTGCTGACCGAGGCCTCGATTGCCTTCACCACAGCACGCCTGGCGATTGAAGAGGGGGCCGAGGTGGTGCTCACCGGTTTCGGCAAGGGGATGCGGCTGACGCAGCGCGTGGCTGGTCGCCTGCCTGAGACACCCGATGTGCTAGAGATGGACGTGGTCGATGAGGATCAGGTCGCGGCCGTGGCCGACAACCTTGCTGAACGCTGGGGAGCGGTTGACGGCGTGGTGCATGCAATCGGGTTTGCCCCGGCCAGTGCCATTGGCGGGGAGTTCATGAAGACACCGTGGGAAGATGTCGCCACGGCGGTTCGGATCAGCACCTACTCCTTCGCATCCCTGGCGCGGGCGATGGCACCGTTGTTGTCGGAGTCTGGCGGCGGGTCCTATGTCGGTCTTGACTTTGACGCCACCGTCGCCTGGCCCTCCTACGACTGGATGGGCGTGGCAAAGGCCGGGCTGGAAAGCGCGTGCCGCTACGTCGCCCGCGATCTGGGTCCCCAGGGCACTCGCGTGAACCTGGTGGCTGCGGGACCACTGAAGACCATGGCTGCCCGACAAATCGAGGGGTTTGCATCGTTTGAGGACACCTGGGGACAGCGCGCACCTTTGGGGTGGGATGTCACCGATGCCGAACCGGTTGGTCGCGTGGTCTGTGGGCTTCTGAGTGACTGGATGCCGGGCGTCACCGCCGAGATCGTGCACTGTGACGGCGGCGTCCACGCGATGGGTGCCTGAGGATCGTGCGTGAGTGGGAGGGTGGATCGGGTTGGCCAGGGTCCCATTGGGCCGTCAAAGACGGAGGATTAGTTGGTCGCCCGATGACGTGGACGCCGGCTGCTCCCAGATACTGGGATAGGCCGGGGCGGTTGCCATAACGAGCGGACATTGCGCGAGCGTGGGAGTCAAACCGCTGACAAAGGACCGCACACACGACCGCCATGGGATACCCGGCCAGGCGTGAGGATTGGCATGGTTACACAGGGAGTGTCGCACCCCCTTTGTATGATGTGGGTATGTCAGTTCAGATCGAGAACACGCAGGTCAGCGAGGATTTGACGCCCTCCCATGTGGCCTGGGAACTGACCGATGCTGACGTCCCGTTTGACCCCTACTACCTGCCTGTGGCGACCGACCCGTTGCACCGGGCGGTCGCGGCGCTGCGCGATGCCGACCGGGCCATGGCCACCGTCCTACGGGCCGTCGCTGAGGCCGGACCACGTGATGGCCTGTCAGCCCGACGTCACCTCGGTTTGCAAGCCAGCGCCACCGGAGTCGACGTCGGGTTCCTGGACAGGGCCGTGCAGACCCTCTCGGCCATGCCCCGGGTATGGACGGCCTTTGATGGCGGGTCGCTGTCGTGGTCCCAACTGCGGGGGATCGTGCTGGAGGCCCGCCGACTGTCGGTGGCCCAACGGCAGGTGCTAGATGAAGCGCTGGCCGGGGTGCTCGCGTCGGGGTTGGGTGAGCCCGACCGGATCGTTGACACCACCGCAGACCTTGCCGCCAGACTTGACCGTGAAGGTCTGGAGAACAACGAGGACGCGCAGGAACGCGCTCAACGGCTAGTCCTCCAACCCGGCTTTGACGGGTGGACAGAGATCCACGGCACCCTGGCCCCTGAGGTCGGCGCGACGCTCGGCGAAGCACTTGATGCTGCCGCTGACCCGCCGGTCAGCCCTGAAGATCCACGACCGGTCGATGCTGACGGCAAGGCGATCCCCAAGTCGGTCCGTCCGGTACAAAGCCGTGCCCAGCAATGGGCCGAAGCGCTCGGCAGGATCGCCGCCACCTACCTCGGCGGCGGGACCAATGACCAACCCGGCGGTGAGGGCGGGGGCGGGCTGGGCCGGCGGGCACGGCCCAGAGTCGTGCTCATCGCCCGCATCAGCGACCTGCTCACCACCCCCCAGACCGAGGATGCGGACTGTGATGGGGTGGGCAGTGTCGTCTCACGCCTGCTGCTACGTCGCGGCTCAGGCCGACTGCGGGTCAGCAGGGCGTTGGTCCGCTCGATCGCTGATGACGCCGAACTGATTCCACTGTTCACCGACGATGCCGACATGCCGGTCGTGATCGGTGACTCCTACAGCCCCATCCCCCCGGCGCTCCGACGGGCAGTGATCGCCCGTGATCAGGGCTGCCGGGCACCAGGCTGTAGCGCTCCCGCGGCCCACTGTGACGTTCATCATGTGATCCCCCGCGAACAGGGCGGTCCGACCGACATCACCAACACGGCATTGATCTGCCGTCCCGACCACACCCCCCTCACCCGTGGCCGCTGGACCATGCGCATGGACCCAGACGGGACCCTGTACACCACCATCGGCCGAACCACCTACACCACCCGACCACGCCTGAACGCCCCACCCCAACTGGGCAAATCACCACCGGCCAGACCACCACCAGGCCGGCCACCACCAGGCCGGCCACCACCCGGGGACCCGTCATGCCCCGATCCGCCGAATCCCGGCCCGGCCAACCCTCAGACGAACAGCTCATGCCGTTCTGAGCTGAGTTCGTGACTACGGGCCGGCGGCCCGGGGCCATCAGGGCGGAGCGGTCGAAGTAGCTTGTGGGCCTAGCGAGGGTAGGAGCCCGAAGGTGAACGAATGACTGTAGCCTCGACATCGGTTTCCACCCACATTGCAATGGTGGGGGAGCGTTGCGTCGCGCCCGCTGACTGCCAATGAACGTGCTGTGGCAGTGGCTCGTATCAACCCACTGGTCGGCGTCCGGGTACCCGCCAGTCGGGCACACCAGGATTGGTCTGCACGATCCAATACCCACTGCTCGAGGCGCGAGTGCCAGATGAGTGGACGGCCAGGCTGACGGCCACCGGAGACGTCGCCGCAACCGTGACGGTGCACGTGTCCTGGTCCCAAGCCGATGACTGAAGAATGCACCAAGTCGGGATGGCATGGTTGGCCCATGGCAGGGATGTTTGGAGATCCGCGGACGGCGCCGGGCGATGCGCCCCTGGCGGTAGGCGCGGACTTTAGACCCAGCACCCTTATCGAGGCCTACTCCAAGGGGATCTTTCCCTGGCCCGATGGTGACCAAGGGGTCTACTGGTGGTCACCGGATCCCCGTGCGGTGTTTCCCGTGGGGACCGTCAAACGGTCCCGCAGCCTTACGCAACGCATTCGCAACGGCGGGTTCTCCATCACCACCGACCAGGCCTTTCACAGCGTCATAGAGGCGTGCGCCGACCGGCCGGGTGAGGGCACCTGGATCACGCCGTCGATGCGGAAGGCGTATGAGGTTCTGCACCGGGAGGGCCACGCCCACTCCGTGGAGGTGTGGCGGGAGGGACGTCTGGTCGGTGGGTTGTACGGCATCACCGTCGGTGCGGTATTCACCGGCGAGTCGATGTTCCACCTGGAACGCGACACATCGAAGGTCGCACTGGTCGCACTGGATGACCATCTGCTCGAACGTGGCTTCCACCTGATTGATGCACAACTGCACACCGATCATCTGCAACGGATGGGCGCGATCATGATCCCACGGTCGGATTACCTGGACGCGCTGGCACGATTGCGAACGACCCGCGTCAGTTTCTGAGCGGGTCGTTCGTCGCGGCCGGAGGGGCTCAGGCCGGCTTGGCCGCCCATTGTTCGGCCATGTCCCCGATGATCGGCAACTTCATGTGCTTCAACCCGTAGCCCTGAATGGACATCACGATCCACATGATGAAGCTGAACAGGTTCAGCAAGCCGCTGAGCAGGATGAGGACACCGAAGGACGTCGCACCGCCGAAGCCGAACAGGCCACCGCCGAAGACGCCGAGGAGGATGGAGATCGCATGCAGAGGACCGAACAGCAGGATCGACTGAGCAGCGTGGAAGCGGACTTCCGGATGCTTTTGCGTGAAGTACATGATCAGCCCGCCGATCCAGCCGAACATCAGGTAGGACAGCATCGCGCCGATGTTGGGTTCCAGGCCGCCACCGGACCCTCCTGGCTGCTGTCCCCATTGCTGCTGCGGTGGCGGCTGCTGGCCCCATTGTTGAGGTGGACCTCCCTGCGGTGGCGGGGCCTGTCCCCATTGCGGCGGGGGTGACTGGCCCGGAGCTGGTTGGTCACCCCACTGACCGGGTTGCTGGGGCGGACCGGGGGCAGGGACGCCTGGTTGAGTTGGGGGCGGCTGTCCAGGAGTTGGTTGCCCACCCCATTGCTCGGGGGGTTGAGCAGGCGGATTGTTCTGCCCCTGACCTGCATTGGGATCCTGTGGGGGATTACCCGGTGTGTTCCAACCCTGATCGCTCATTTCCAATCCCTCATCTCGTGGAGTGTATGCAGGCAATCTAACCCACGATCGACGTGCGCACGGCACAACGTTAACCGAGGGACGGGAAATGTCAGCGTTTGACCAGTGGCCCCGGGACGACATCGACACCGATCAGGTACTCAACGTCGTCAAAGAGGTAGCGGGGTCGGTCCGAGGATGGCGGTTTGGGCACGGCCAGAGCCGGATCGGCGTTGACCACGACCACGGTGACCCGCCCGATGTCGGCGCCTTGCGGCAGGGTTACCGTGGCTTCGCCGTCAAACAGCGTGTCATCCACAACCACCAGGACCTCTGACCCCGAGGCCGCGACCAACGCCACACCGCCGGCAATGAACTTCGGTCCACGGACCGTCACGGTCACCGCCCCGTCCGCGACGACATCGGCAACATAGGCCGCGGAGTGATCAATCTGGACCGACTGCACCGCCCCGACAGCCAGATCAGGCTGGCGACTCAGTGGCGGGTAGGTCCCTGGTTCCCCTGGAAAGCCGCCGTGATCCCAGCCGGCCGTCGCGGCGGTGAAGGCGACCAGTTCCTGGTCCAACAGCACGCCCCGCCCAGCCAAGGCCGTGGCGTAGCCCTGCAGGACATGCCCATCGGCCTGTGACGCCGCCTGCCAGGCATCACGGACGATCGCCGGACCGTACCGGTCTGCCAGCCATACGTTCCACACGTAGGCGCCATAGGCGCGATCAAAACCGCCCGTTGAGGACCCGAAGTCGGTCAGCGCCAACTCGGGATGGGCCGAGAAGTCCTGCAGGTACTGTGTGCGGGCGTCGACGGTGGGGAAGACCACCCGCTCCAGCCATACCGCGGTGGCCTCGAAGGCCCAGCCCTCCCCGTTGTAGACCATACCGAACTGGACCAGGTGGCCGAACTCGTGGGCGGCGGTCGAGCGGAGGGCCCCGGACACATCGGGGAAGAACCCGAGGTAGTCGTTGTCAAGAACCAGGTACCCATGTGCGGAGGTGCAGTCCCGGCACAAAGACGCATCGTCTGCCGTGGCGTACCCGTAGGCGCCCTCGCCCAGATCGACGAAGTAGACGTCGACCAGGTCGTTGCCACCCAGTGACCCGTCGGAGGGCGGACGGGGCCAGCCCAGTCGGTCGATCTCGACATCCCAGACTTCCTCAAAGACCATGGCCGCGTCCTTGACGAACGTGGTCGCCGTCGCATCCTCGGTCGTGGACGTCCAATGGAGGCGGAAATGGGTGGTGTCGTAGGTGTGCCGTGCCGACAGTGGGGCCGTGAAGGCATCCTCGGAATCGGAATCGCCGTCTGGGCGTGCCAGGACCCGAGTCCCCGGTGTAGCTCGTCCGTGCGCCGTCAGCGTGGTGGCGACTGACCCGCTGCCACTCATCAGCACCGCGACTGCGATCAGCAGTGCGACGAAGGGGCGAAGACCTGGAAGGTTCATGGTGTGGTGCCAGGCTGCCATGCCACAGGCCGGTCAGACCCGGTCTTATAGGCCTCGATGTCGAAGCGGGCCAGGCGGCGTTGGAAGTCCCTGACACGTCCGGGATACAGCGTGTCGTTGACGCCGGACTGGTTCAGATACCACGACCCACACCCCGACGCCCAGACCAGGTCGGCATGACGGGCAGCCATCTCCTCGCCAAAGAGCTCCGCCGACTGCTCACCGGGAGCCAACCAGGCCGCGGCACCGCTGCGCAGGAACTCCAAGGCACCCATCACGTATTTGGCCTGTGCCTCTGCCATCAGCACGACCGAGTTGTGCCCCGTGCCGGTGTTGGGCCCCAGCAGGAAGAACATGTTGGGAAATCCAGGAGTCGTGGTGCTCATGTGGGCCGCAGAAGCTGTGGACCAGTGCTGCTCAAGCTCACGGCCGCCCTGTCCGAGCACCTCCATGGGGAACCAGAAGTGGTGCGCGTCAAACCCCGTGCCGTACACCAGCACGTCCAGGTGCACGGCGTTGCCGTCCTGCGACAGCACCCCTGTTGGGGTGATCTCGGAAATTCCGCTGGTGTGCAGATCGACGTTGGGTCGGGCCAACGTGGGATACCAGGTGTTTGAGAACATGATTCGTTTGCACCCCGGGATCAGGCTGGGCGTCACCGCCTGACGCAGATCGGGGTCCGTGATGGACCGGTGGATGTTCCACATTCCCAGCCTGACTGCCCGCTTCTGGGCCAGTCGGCCTTGGGCTAGCACCCTCCAGACGACGTGTTCCACCACGTTGAACACCACTTCACGCAGCAGCGACTGCACACCGGGGACATGACGCAGGATCCTGCGTTCGATGGGGGAGAAGGTCCGCTCGACCTTGGGCATCACCCATGAGGGGGTGCGTTGGAAGATACTCAGATGCTGCACGTCCTCTGCAATTGCCGGTGCAATCTGCACTGCCGATGCACCCGTGCCGATGATGCCGACCCGCTTGCCCGCGATGTCGGTGCCCACATCCCACTCCGCGGAGTGAAACATCGGGCCGCGAAACGTGCTCCTGCCGGGGATGTCGGGAATGATCGGGCGCGACAGTGGGCCAACCCCGTTGACCACCACTTCGGCGGGGATTGTCTGACCGTTCTGCAACGTCAGGACCCAACAGGCCTGGGCGTCGTCCCACTCCTGCCGCGTGACCGCGCTGCCCAGTAGCGCCCGGGACCGCAGGTCGTGCTTGTCCACCACATGCAGGATGTAGTCAAGGATTGCGGGCTGGTGAGAGTAGAAGGCCGGCCAGTCGTAGGGCTCGCCTGCCAAGGAATACAGATGTGAGGGGATATCGCAGGCACAGCCTGGATACACGTTGTCGCGCCAGGTGCCCCCGAACTCCTCTGCCTTGTCAATGATGGTGACGTCTTTGAGGAAGCCGGCGCGTTTCATCTCAAGTGCCATGGCGATCCCGCTGAATCCGGCCCCGACGATGGCAACACGGATCCGGCGAGACTGAGGAGAGGCGGACGGTGATGCAGACATGAGGAGACCAATTATGCACCATTGTTTGATGGCGCACTAAATCAGAGAGTGGTCGCGGGCTTGAGAAGTCACACGCGACGGATCCCGTGGGTCACCACCGTCACCGGAGACCACCCCCGCGGATCCGCGGTGAGCGGGTTTGCCGGCCAGGCGACGAAGTCGGCACGTCGGCCGGGGGTCAGGGCACCGACCTCGTCATCAACCCCGATGACCCGGTTGCCACCAAGGGTTGCGCAGTCCAATGCAGTCGAGCGGTCAAGGCTGAGGCCGCCGTGATGTGATTGTGCCGCAAGGACGCCGCCCCACGGATCCATCGCGGTGACGGTGGAATCGGAGGAGAAGCACATGTCAACCCCGGCTTCCCGAAACCATGCCAGCGGGTTGGTCCGGTCGGCCTCCTGGCGGCCGAAGCGACGTTCATACAGGCCGCCTGGTCCATTCCAGACGGCATCGAACGCCGGCTGGACGCTGGCCACGACACCCAGTCGAGCCATGCGGGCGATGACGGTGGGGCTGGCAAGTTCGGCGTGTTCGATGCGATGACGAGCAGCCTTGACGGCCGTTGCGCCGCAGGTCTCTGCAGCCTGTTCGATTGCCCGGACGGCCTGGTCCACCGCTGAGTCGCCGATGGCATGGACCCCCGCACCCAGTCCCAGCCGCGTGGCGCGTTCGAAGAAGGCCCCGACCTGCTCGTCGCAATGGAACAGGCTGCCGTTGACCAACCCATCCTCATTTGAGCGATAGGGCTGGTGGTTCGCCGCGGTGCACGACCCGATGGATCCATCAAGGAACAGATCGCCGCCCGGACGCAGTACGCCGGAAGGGTCGATGGCCATCGCCGCCCAGTAGGCATGCACCGTGACCGGCCAGTCTCCCCTCGCCCAGGCCAGGGCGTCGTTGCGGTCACTCAGTGCGGGGATGCCCATCTCGTGAAAGGAGGTGATGCCCAGATCCAGCGCCCGCTGACATGTCGCTGCCCGTGCGCTGGACACTTGCCTCGACGTCAACGCCTGACGCATGGCCACCTGTGCGATTTCGCTGGCGGACTCCAGCAGCCATCCGCTGGGTTGCCCAGCATCATCTCGATGGACGTAGTGGCCTACGGTCGCCAGATCCAAGGTGCTCAGCGTGACCGCATCCACCAGGCACGAATGACCGTCTATGCGGACCAAGACGACAACCCTTCCAGGGGCTGCGGCAGCCAGGTCGTGCGCCGAGGGCCGTCGGTGCTCGGGCCAGGTCAAATCATCCCAGCCCGCGCCGAAGATGACCTGATGCTCCGACGTTGCCGCCTGTGAGCGGACCATCGCCAGCAGCTGAGCGGGCGAGTCACAGCCGGTCAGGTCCAACCCGTCTGCCTGCAGGCCGGTGGCCGTGGCGTGGACGTGGGCATCAACGAACCCGGGTGTCAGCCAGGCTGAGCCAAGATCGACCACCTCATCGACGCGTGGAGCGGCAGTGGGGTCGCCTGTCCAGCAGATCGTCGAGCCGGTGACGATGAGTGCGCGCTGACCTGCAGGCACCCCACCCAGTGGTGCCAGGCCCGCGCCGACGTACATCGTTGATGGCTGTGGTGACCCCTCACCCATCTCAGGCGGTCCGGCGTGCCAGCCCGGTGCCAAGCGGTGCGAAGTCGATGTCGGGGTGATCTTTCACGGCCTTGTCCAGGGCCACGGACGAGGCGAACAACGCCAGGTGCTGCCCCTGGGAATCGGTGACAAGGAGGGTTTTGAACTGACCCCTGAGTTGGTCGACAGCCTCGGCCTCCACACGCCTGGCGATTTCCCAGGGCAGATTCTGCATGCGAACCGGGCAACCGAACTCATGCTCGAAGCGATACTCGGCAACTTCGAACTGCAGTTGGCCGACTCCGGCCAGAATCGGCTCCTGATCGCCGAACTCCGGTCGGCGCAGCACATGGATCACACCTTCTTCGTCCAACTGCACCAGACCCCGGCGGAACTGCTTGTACCGCTTTGTGTCGGTCGAGCGGACCGAGGCGAACTTCTCCGGAGAAAATGTCGGGATGGGTGGGAACCGGACCTCGCTGTCGGAGTACAGGGTGTCCCCGGGTATCAGGTCGGCGGCATTGACCAGACCAACGATGTCGCCAGCCACGGCGACATCGACGGTGTTGCGGTCGGCAGCGAACAACTGGTGGGCATACTTCAGTTGGTAGCTGCGTCCGGTGCGGCTGAGCGTGGCAGCCATCCCCCGTTCGAAGACGCCGGAGTTCACCCGGACAAAGGCCACACGGTCGCGATGGCGCGGATTCATGTTGGCCTGAACCTTGAACACCTGCCCACTGAATGGGGCCTCGACGGGTTGGGCATGCAAGTCTGCCGGCTGATCAAGGACAGTGGGGCCAGGGGGTGGTGCCATGTCGGCGAATCCCTCCAACAGCAGTTTGACGCCGAAGTTCTGCAGTGCCGAGCCGAAGAACACAGGCGTCTGTTTGCCGGCGAAAAAGGCCGAGCGATCCAGGACTCGTTCCTCCAGATCCAGCAGTCCGATCTCTTCCTCTGCGGCCGCCCAGCGGTCCATCGGGCACGCGCCGGGGTCGGCGTCCACAAAAGGCTCGGTTGTTTCCTGGCCACGCTTGGCCCCGTGGTCGGTTCGGTCATAGCGGTGCAGTTCACCGGTGCGTCGATCCACGATGCCCGCGAAGTCAGACCCGTCGGCAACAGGCCAGGTGAGGGGCACGGGTTCCATGCCGATCTGCTCGCTGATCTCGTCCAGCAATCCAAGAGGTGCCAGGCCAGGCCGGTCGCACTTGTTGACGAAGGTGACGATGGGCAGGCCCCGCTCCGCGCAGACCTTGAACAGCTTCAGCGTCTGGGGCTCCAGACCCTTCGCGAAGTCAAGGACCATGACTGCTGCGTCGGCGGCGCACAACGTGCGGTAGGTGTCCTCGGAAAAGTCGGCGTGCCCGGGCGTGTCCAGAAGGTTGAAGCGCCATGGACCGTAGGCGAAATGCAGGACAGTTGAGGAGATGGAAATGCCCCGCTCCTGCTCCAGCTTCATCCAGTCACTGCGTGCCGCTCGGGCCGAACGCCTTGACTTCACCGCGCCAGCTTCTCCGACCGCACCGGCATACAGCAGGAATTTTTCCGTCAGTGTGGTCTTGCCGGCGTCGGGATGGGAGATGATGGCAAACGTTCTTCGACGCTGGACAGCGTCGTTGAAGGCGGTTGGGGTGAGGGTTGACACGCCATCCCAAGACTGCCAGTGGCAGCCCTGTTGACAAGCCCAGGTCTGCGATAGGGGTGGAATGGGTATGCACCACCAGTCATCATCTTCAACAGCCACTGCCTTCAGCGACTCAGTGAGGAACCACAGCCATGACCCGGACAGCCAGCATTGACACCCTGCGAAGCAAGATCAGCGGCATCACCGATGAGGAGCGTCGGGAGGCTGCTGCGAAAGAGGCAAGACGCCGTTGGGAAGAAGCCCGAGCCGTGTTGACCGATCGTGCGGATGCCCTCGGTGATGCGGCGGAGGAGCATTGGGGCCACGCTCGCCAGGCCGCCCGTCCTCAGGTGAAGAAGTTGCGGAAGAAGGCGAAGAAGGCAAGGAAGATGCTGGACGCCGACTTCGACCTTGACCGTTTCCGCTCAGAACTGTCCAGCGTCGGATCGCAGTTGGGCCACGGGCTCACCTCGCTGAGCGTGGACCTGCGGGATGCCGGCGCCGCGGAAGCTGATCGCATCATCCAGGCCGTCCATGCCTCCGCGGAGGAAGTCCGCCTGAAGACGGTGGAGCAGGAACGCAAGCAGCGAGTGCGCGCATTGGTCGGCTGGACGATTTTCGGGATGGTGGCCGGTGCAGTGTTGGCGACCCAATTCGGCCCCAAGCAAGCCGACGAACCTGCTGACCTTCTGGCCGCCGAGCTCACCGATGACGTCACGGCCACCGAAGAGGAGTCACTCAGCGATCACCAATGACGGTGGGGGGGTGGCTCCCGGGTCGGTGTCTGTCGGCAGGCCAGCCCGGTCCCCGTGGAGGCCGGCGCGCTTCAGCGGTCCTGTACCTGAAGTCCGGACCCGCTGCACGTCGACCACGATCACGGTCGTGGCACTCAGTCCCGGTCGGCTGACCTCTGCCAGTGGCTCGGCTGATGCGGAAACCCGGGCAGTGCCTGCGATGCGCAAGACCTCGTCTTGACCGGCAACCATGAACAGCAGACCGATTCGAGGGTCGATCATCAGATTGTGGACCGTTTGATGAATACGACCGGCGACATCAGGCAGCCATAGCGTCCGCCCGTCGCGAACGCTGGCCAACGTGCCGGCCGCGCCACCCCGAGGGGAACAGGTCAGTCCGGCGTGGTCCGCGGTCGACACGACGACGAACGTCGCGTGGTCCAGGAAGGCCAGATGGGCCTGATCCAATTCCCTGAGGACGGGGTTGTCGACCCGATCCACCGCGGTGGGTCCGGTGCCATACAACTGGTCCAGGATGGCAGGATCGCCGATGAACTCCATCGCTAGCGGATCGTAGCGGTCACGTGCCCAAAACGTTCAACGGTGGGCGGGAACTCACCCGGACAGGTGCTGCCGGATTTCGGCCAACCGACCACGCAGCCGGGATTCACTCACCCTCGTGGCCGTGCCCAATGACTGGGCGAACAGGCTGACCCGGAACTCCTCCAACTGCCATCGCAACTCGCGCAGGGCATCGGCGCGGTCAGGGCGCAGGCGGACCAGCAGCCGGTACTCCTCCTCCAGATCGGTGATCAACGCAGTGTGTTCAGCATCGCGCCCGGGACTACGCCCCATCGTGTCCAGACGCACAAGGATTCCCTGGAGGTACCGAGGCAAATGCCCCAACTGGCGTCCCCCTGTGGCGGTGATGAAACCGGCGTACACCAGGCGACCGAGTTGGCGTGCGGCGTCGGTCCGGCCCTGCTGCAACGACTGGGGGGCGGGCTGCGCTAGTCGTTGCTTGATGGACTGTGCGCGTGAGGCAATGTCGGCAGCGGCCTTGGTCGTCACGACCAGCAGTCGCGGGGAACGAACCACGACATCGTCCTTCAGCGTGTCAAACTCCTGCTTGGTCCAGACGGGGCCCCCGTGGTCGGACATGATCGCGTCGATCACGCAGGCCAGTGCGTCCTCCAGAACCGCGCTGATGTCGGGGTGGGGGGATTGGGTCAACGCCAATTTGGTGGCGCGATCCAGTGTTCGGTCGACCATGCGGACGGGGTTCTGCAGGGCCAGCCGTAACAGACGGTGCGTGCCTGCCCACATCTCCCGGCGCTGCTCCTGGGCCGTCGCAAAGGTTCGGACGCCGACAGCGTCGCCCTCATCGACCAGGGCTGGATAGCTGGTGACCTCAACGCCATTGCGGGTGCCGGTCACCGACCGCGGCAGGGAACCGACGCTCCAACCCGTCAGCCCCGACTGGTCGGGCAAGGACGTGGTCTGTGCAATCGCACGGCGCAGGTGAGCGGCGACACCGTTCTTCAACGCGGCAAGGTCGCCTCCGCTGGCGAGCACCCGACCGTCGTCAACGATTCGGTAGCGAACCCGCAGGTGGTCAGGAATCCTGACACCGCGCCATTCCTCGACCTGCACCGCAGCGCCACCGATGCGGGTCAGTTCGCGGGCGAGCAGCGGAAGCAGAGGACCATCGTCGGGTGAGATGCGTTGCAGAACCCGCGTCGCGGTGTCGGGTGCCGGAACCAACCCGCGTCTCAGATGCTTTGGCAGTCCCCGGATCAGGGCGACCACCAACTCGTGTCGCATACCGGGCACCAGCCAGTCGAAGGTGCCGGCGTGCACGGTGGGCAGCAACTCCAAACCGACGTCCACCGTCACACCGTCTGCCTCAGGACGTGAGGGGTCGAAGGTGTAGGACACCGGGACCGATTCACCTCCCGCAGGAAGGTGGTCGGGGAAGTCCTGCTTGGACGGCACCTCCAATCCGGCCAACAACGCACCAACTGAGACGGTCAGCAGATCGGGTTGGTCCGCGGCGACCTTCCTCCACCAGGTGGTGAAATGTGCAGCCGAGGTGGCCTCAGGGCCGATCCGCTGCTCATAGAACTGCACCAGCAGATCGCCGGGATCCGCCAGGGATCGTCTCAGGCGGTCCTCCAATCCCCTCACCTGTTGCAGCCGCGCGGCGTTGTCACGCTGGAAGTCGTAGCGGTGCGTCCAGTCTCCCTCCACCAGGGCGTGATGGATGAACATCTGTCGTGCCGCCTCAGGATCGATCCTGCTGAGGTTGATCGTGCGGCCGGTCACGATCGGGATGCCCCTGAAGTTCACACGCTCAAGGACGGTCGCAGCACCGCGCCCCGGATCCCAGCGGGGTTCACCATGGCTGCGCGACACCAGATCACCGGCCAGCGGTTCGATCCACTGTGGCCGGATATGACAGGCAAGTCCGGCCCACAGGCGGTTTGTTTCGACCAGTTCTGCGGCCATGATCCAGGCTGGCGGATTGTCCGACAGGGCAGAGCGTCGACCCACGACGAACCGGCTTCCACGCGTGCCCAGGTACTCCCGGCTGGACCCGTCGCGCATGCCGATGTTGGACAGCAGGCCCGCCAACATGGCTCGGTGAACTTCTTCACCGGGTTCTTCTTGTCGGCTGATCCGGATCCCCAGGTCCTTGCAGACCCGACGCAGTTGGCTGTAGACGTCCTGCCATTCCCGGATCCGCAGGTAGTGCAGGAACTCCTCGCTGCATCGTCTGCGGAACTGGTTTCCCGACAACTCCCTTCGGCTGGCGTTCAGGTGGTCCCACAGGTTGAGGATGGTCAGGAAGTCCGACGACGAGTTCATGAAGCGGGCGTGGTAGCGCTCGGCGGTGTGGGCCCGGTCCTGGGGGCGCTCACGCGGATCCTGAATGGACAGACACGAGGCGATCACCATCACCTCATGGACGCATCCTTCCTCCTCAGCCGCCAGCACCATTCGGGCCAGACGAGGGTCCAGGGGGATACGTGCCAGGCGTTTGCCGATCCCCGTCAGCGCGCGTCCACCAGGGTTGTTGGGTGCGGGAACCAGGGCATTCAACTCCTCAAGTACCGCCACCCCGTCAGCGACGGCCCTGCTCTCCGGTCGGTCGACGAACGGGAAGGCGGCGACGTCGCCCAACCCCAGGGCGGTCATCTGCAGCACCACGCTGGCCAGATTGGTCCGCATGATCTCGGGTTCGGTGAACTGGCTACGAGCCGCCAGGTCATCCTCCTCATACAGGCGGATCGCGATCCCAGGGCCCAGTCGGCCGCAGCGTCCCGAGCGCTGATCGGCCGAGGCGATGGAGATCTTTTCGATCGGGAGGCGTTGGACCTTGGTGCGGCGGTGGTACCTGGAGATGCGGGCAAGGCCCGGGTCAACGACGTAGCGGATGCCTGGCACGGTCAGTGAGGTTTCGGCGATGTTGGTGGCGATGACCACCCGCCTGCCCCCATGGGGGTGGAAGATGCGCTGCTGTTCAGACGCTGACAGCCGGGCATACAGCGGCAGGATCTCGGTGTTGGTCAGCTTGGCTTTGCGCAGCGCGTCGGCGGCATCGCGGATGTCACGTTCACCGCTGGCAAAGACCAGGATGTCACCGGGGCCTTCGGCGGTCAGGTCCTGGACCGCCCGGACGATCCCGTCGGTCAGGTCGACGTCGACGGTGTTGCCCTGGTGATCGGTGTCGGTCAGTGGTTGGTAGCGCAACTCGACCGGATAGGTCCGCCCGGAGACCTCAAAGATTGGTGCCGGTGTGCCGTCGGCGGCCGCGAAATGCTGGGCGAAACGTTGCGTGTCGATCGTGGCCGAGGTGACGATCACATGCAGGTCGGGGCGGCGAGGCAGCAACTGGGCCAGGTACCCCAGGATGAAGTCGATGTTCAGACCGCGTTCGTGTGCCTCGTCGATGATGATGGTGTCGTAGGCGGACAGGGTGCGATCCCGCTGTAGTTCGTTCAGCAGGATGCCGTCGGTCATTACCTTGATCACTGAGGAATCGCTGACGGTGTCGGTGAAACGAACCTGGTAGCCAACCAGTCCGCCGATATTGGTGGACAGCTCCTGGGCGACGCGTTCGGCCACCGCCCGAGCAGCGATTCGGCGGGGCTGGGTGTGCCCGATACGGCCCCGAGTTCCTCGACCGGCGGCCAGACACAGCTTGGGCAGTTGAGTTGACTTTCCCGAACCCGTCTCGCCCGCCACGACGATCACCTGATACCTGGCGATGGCCGCGATCAGTTCGTCGGCTCGCTGTGCGATCGGCAGGTCAGGCGGCACGACGATGGTCGGTGCCGCCGGGTTCCCCGAAGCAGTGGGGTGTTGTGGTCGAGTGGTACCCGTCAACGCTGGCGTATGCCCAGGGGATCGTCAGGGTCGATGCCGTCCATGAACGGCACACCCCGTTTGACGTTCATCAGTTGGTAGACCAGGCCCATCCAGTTGTTGAACACCGCCTTGGCCGTGTCCCGCCAGGTGTTGTCAAGGTGGGGGACCAGTTCAGCTTCCGGGAACGTCACCGTGGAATCGCCTGCCATCAGCTGTTCCAGGAACCTGGCGACCGTCCGGGCCGCCCCCGGCCCCAGGTAGTTAGCGGGCATCGGTGGCAGAGGGATCTCACCGGCCAGGTGCCGGTCGATCTCCCGCTTGTATTCCTTCAACAGACTGACCGTGTCGTATTCGGGGTGGCCTTGCAGGAACACGGTCCGGATGCCATCGGCGCTGGTGCCCAGATGAAAGTCCCCGTCCTCGGTCTCGGCAAGGACGCGCAGACCCGCCTGCGTCAATTGGGCAGAGCTGACCGCGTTCCAGCGCGAATGGGGCACGTCGTAACGCGTGTTGATCCCACGGAGCAACGGGTGGTCAGGGGCGGTGTTGCGATGGGAGAACACTCCCCAGCGCTTGGCCTGAAGGGGACGGCGCATCACGCCGTGGGTGTGCTGGACGATGGCGTGGGAGGACAGACATGAGCACAGTGTCGAGGTGACATGTTCGCCGGCCCATTCCATGACCTGCGCCAGCGGAGTCCAGAACGGCTCGTCCTCAAGTCGCGAGCTGCTGGGATTCGCACCGGTCACGACCAGCGCATCCAGTCCGTGCTCCTGCAACTGCGCGAAGGGGGTGTAGTAGCGGTCGATGTAGTCCTGAACGGGGCCCTCACGTCGCATACCTGGTGCGGTGAAGACATGCACATAGACCTGCACGATGGTGTTCGCGCCCCCGATCAGTCGCATGAACTGCTGCTCGGTCACCCGCAACGCGGCGTCGGGCATCATGTTGAGCAGCCCGATGTGCAGTTCGCGGATGTCCTGGGTCAGGGCCCGGTCCGTGTTGAGGACAGGCTCCCCCTCATTCAGCAGCGCAGCGAACGTGGGCAGGTCAGTGTGGGCGACTAGGGGCATGGCGTCTCTCGGGCGGGTGTCGGCCGACACGGTAGCCGCCCCGGTAGCCGATCGGCCATGCCAAGGCAGTGCGCAGGGGCCAAGTCGCGTTACCGTGTGCAGGGACCGGCCGTGACCCCGCCACCAGATTCGGACCCTCCCTTGTCCCACCATGCAGACAGCAACAGTATGGTCGCTTCAGACGAGGGGCATCCGGTGGATATCTTGGACGCCGAGTCCATCATGCAGGCCGCCCTGGCCCAAGAGGGCGTGCCCGAGATCAAGGGCTCCCGGCCCGTCACCGCGGCGGAGTTGCGGCTGCAGCGTCGTGTCGCCGTGCTGCTGACCGGGATCCCCTTCGTCGGGGTCGTCGTGGCGGTGGTTCTGCTGTGGGGCCGCGGTATATCGGGACTTGACCTTGGCCTGTTGCTGGGATTTTGGATCTTCACGGGTCTTGGGATCACGGTGGGCTTCCACCGACTGTTCACCCATCGCAGCTTCGCGGTCGGCACACCGCTGCGGGTTGTCATGGCCGTCGCCGGCACGATGGGTGTCGAGGGATCGGTGATCCACTGGGTGGCCACCCACCGACGCCACCATGCCTATGCCGACACCTATGGCGATCCCCACTCACCCCACCTGGTGACCGATACCGGTCTGAAGGGCGCCGTCAAGGGGCTGTGGCACGCCCACATGGGTTGGTTCTTCGTGCCAGACGGGGTGCAGCCGCAGCATTGGGCGCCTGATCTGCTGGCCGATCCCGCGCTGGTCCGGGTCGAACGGGCGGCCCCGTGGATCATTGTGGGCTCATTCCTGGCCCCGCCGGTCATCGGAGGACTGGTGACCATGAGCATCGGCGGGGCGCTCAGTGCGCTGCTGTGGGGCAGCCTGGTGCGGGTCTTCCTGTTGCATCACATCACCTGGTCGATCAACTCGATCTGTCATTTCTTCGGCGAGCAGCCCTTCGACACGCGGGATGAGTCGGTGAACAACTGGCCACTGTCGCTGGTGTCCTTCGGCGAGTCGTGGCACAACAACCACCACGCCTTCCCGACGTCCGCCCGCCACGGCCTGCTACCGGGGCAGCTCGACCCCTCATGGCGGTTGATCCGGACGCTGGAACAGCTGAGCCTTGCCACCAACGTGAAGGTGCCTTCACCCGAGCAGATGGCCAAGAGGCGACGCGCCAGCGCCAGTTGAGGCGTCCACGGCCCGCATGACCACTGAGATGCAGTCCGAATCAAGCCGAGGGGTTGGCTATGGGGTCGGTGCCTAGCTGATCTGGGGGACATTTCCGCTGTACTTTCGGCTGCTGCAGCGATCCGGTGCGGTGGAGATCATCCTGCGGGTATTTCATCAATCCTCTGGTCACCGTGATGTGTGGTTGATCTGGCTCAGCCTGACCGGGCAGTCTACCTTCGCGGTGAACGCGCCGGTCCAGGCCCTGTTGTTGATGTCGGCCGGCCTGGCCACGGTCATCCCTCTGCTGTTGTTCGCAGCAGCGGCACGGCGGGTGCCGCTGTCCACCATCGGGTTGCTGCAGTACCTGGCACCTGTGCTGCAACTGATCTGCGGGGTGCTGTTCCTGGGTGAATCCATGGCACCGTCGAGATGGGCCGGGTTCGCCATCGTGTGGACCGCTTTGGCGGTGCTGACACTGGACTCCCTCAGGCACGCCAGGCGCACCCGTGGCATCCGGCGGGGCGCCGAGCAGACGTCGGCGGCTCAGGCGGGCGTGCCGCCGCCGATCAGCAGCCCCACGACGTAGGTCGCCCCGGCCGCGCCCCAGCCCAGGCCCAGCTGTCGTAGGCCCGCGCGAACCGCCGATCGCATCGTCAGCAGACTCAGGGTCGCGCCAACGACGTACAACAGCAGTCCGGTGGCGAACAGCGCGATCAGGGCCGCAGCCGTTCCGCTGGTGGCTAGGAAGGGAGCCAGGGGAATAAACGCCCCGAAAGAGAATGTGATGAACGATGCGATCGCGGCTTTCCAGGGATCGGCGTCGGCATCGCCGGACTCACCTGCCTGCAACACCTCGCGTTGGCTGGCAACCGAGACGTACTCGCCCACGGCCATGCTGAGGGCGCCTGCCACCAGCCCCGCGACCCCGGCGGTCACGACGGCCGAGGTGGTCGCCCCCGCGCCGAACACCCCGATGACCAGCGCGAGGTTGCTGACGATGCCGTCGCTGATCCCGAACACGCCTGCCCGCAGCGTCCCGGCGATCTCCTGACGCCACGTCGGTGCCAGTGACCGCACCAGCTCGGTGTGATCCCTCTCGTCATCGACCATCTGCCGTGGGGCATGCGGTTCGTCGCTGTACTCGGTGATCTCGCGGCCCTCATGGCGTTCCAAGACTGGCATCGCACCGATCAGGCCGAATCGGCGGCCCAACAGCAATGCCAATCGTCCGGAGAAGCCCAGGCGGGGCGTGCCCGACGGCCCGTCGGCACCCAGACCGGTCAGAACGCGTTCCCAGTGCGCGGCGTGCGATTCCTCGCCGTGGGCTAGACGAAGCAGAACCTTGCGCTCGCGACCCTGCACGGTCTCGGCCAAGCGGCGGTACAGCAACGCTGCCTCACGTTCATCGGTGACGTAACCGCGGATTCGTTCCAATTCATCCTGGGCCATTGTCACGGTGTAGCACGCCGCGCGGGAACGTCCGTAATGTGATGAGCGTGGTGGACGTATGACGGGTGATGAGACTCCACAGCATGCGCAGCCCAACACTCACCCTCTGCACCTTGATGGTCGCAGGTCTGCTGTCACCCGCCCCGGCGGTTGCGCAGGACGCTGAAGAGGCGGAGTTCTTCTCCTCCGAAAACATGTCGCATGTCGACAACATCTCCTATGAGTTGGCCTACCCCGAGGTGGAGGACCTGCCGTACGGCACCGACATCGAGTTCGCCGATCTGACCAGCGGTGCCGCGGGCGACTTCGCCAGGCTGGCAGGACCCGGCCGGGTCACCACGGCGGTAGAGGTGTCCAAGGACACCTTCGCGTCCGCTGACACCGTGCTGATCGCGACGGGCGGGGTGTACGCCGACGCCTTGGCGGCTGCTCCGCTGGCTGTCTCGCTGGACGCCCCCGTTCTGCTGTCAACCGCCGACGCACTGTCACCCGAGACGCTGGCGGAGATTCAGCGTCTGGGTGCCGCTCAGGCCATCCTGCTGGGCGGGACCGAGGCACTGGACGATGCAGTTGTGTCCGATCTTGAAGGTGCCGACATCACGGTTGACCGCATCGGGGGCGCCAACCGCTACGGCACCGCGGCCCTGATCGCCCAGCGGCTTGGTGTGGGCGGCGAGGTGCTGATCACCGAAGGGGAGCGCGTCGACCCCGACGAGGGTTGGCAGGCTGCCCTGGGCGCCTCGGCACTGGGAGCGACCCATGCCGTGCCGCTGTTGCTGGTCAATGCCACGCGGCTGCCCGAAGAAACCTCGGCGTTGTTGAGTGACCAGGTTTCGGTGTCCCTGTTCGGCAACGAGTCCGACGTCACCCCGGACGTCGCCGCGGAGATTGACCAGGTCGCCGGTGAGGTGACCCGCCTGGGCGGTGAGACCGTCTTTGACACCTCCGCCCTGATCGCCGCCGAATCGATCCGTCGCGGCGCCGATCCGCACAACATCTACGTCGCCACCGGTCGTGCCTTCCCGGACGGACTGGTGTCGGGAGCGGCAGTGGGGACCACTGGAGGAGTGCTGTTCCTGGTGGACGGGTTGGGGCTGAGCGGCTCCCCCGAGACACTCACCGCCATCGAGCAGGCGGGCCCCACACGGTTGCGTATCGTCGGTGGCACCGCCGCGGTCAACCAGCAGGCGGGGGATGCCCTTGAGGCGCTGTTGCCCGAGGGTGGCCAGGAGCGCCAGTACGCGATCGCGGGCACCGAGTTCAACGGCATGCAGATCGTTGACATCACCGATCCCGAGAATGCCGAGGTCACGTCGGTCTATGACTGTGGCGTGCTGCAGGGCGACGTCCAGGTTTTTGAGCAGGGCGATCGGACGTTTGCGACCTACACCTCCGAAAACACCAGGTCGGTGGTCGTTGAGTCCCGCTGTGTCCAGGATGCAGTTGCCGCCGGCGACATCGTCTTCGTTGATGAGACCGGTGGCGGTCCCGACGGTGACCAGCCTGACGAGGTTCCCGACAGTAAGGAACCGGCATACGGCACCTACGTCGTTGAACTGACGAATCCTCTGGACCCCGTGTACGGCGGGTTCATTCCGGTGATCGAGGGATCGCACAACGGCACCGTGGATCCGACCGGGAACTACTTCTACAACTCCGATTCCGCCCTGATCACCGACGTCACGCCACAGATCCAGATCTATGACATCTCTGACCTCGGTGACGTGCAGAGGATCGCCGAGATCGACCTGCCGGTACGGCCCGGGCTGGGAACGTCGTCGCATGACATCACCTTCAACGCCGATGGAACCCGGATGTACTCAGCCGCCTTGTCGCAAACAATCATCTTTGACACCACCGACCCGGCAGCTCCCGTTGAGATCTCGAGCTTCATCGACCCGGCCATCAACCTCGAGCACCAGGCCGACCCCATCACCGTGACCGACTCCGCCGGAACCCAGCGGGATCTGTTGATTGTCGAGGATGAGCTCGCCGGCGCGGCAGGCAACGGCTTTTGCCCCGGTGGCGGGATGCACATCTATGACGTCACGGGCGACAACGAACTGAACCCGATGTCCAACAAGGTCGGGACCTACTTCATACCCGCCTTCCGGCCGGCAGGGACCGGATCGGGTGAGGGCGAGGCGCTGACCTGTACCGCGCACGTGTTCCGGATCTACCCCGACCAGCAGATCATCACCATCGCCTGGTACAACGCCGGCGTGTGGGTCCTGGATATCTCCGGGTTGGCCGACAACGCCACGTTGCCCACCGACATGCCCATCACCACCTTGGGCTTCGCCTACTTCGCCAATTCCGACACCTGGTCGTTCAAGACCAACCGGTTTGAGGAGGACGGATCGTTCTACGGGTATGGCAACGACATCGCCCGTGGCATGGACATCTACCGCTTCGATGCCAACACGACCCCGGCGACCCAACTTCTGCAGGGCACGTGGGCGAACCAGCCAACGTCGATCGCCATGGCCCGGCAGGCGGCCTCATCCACAGGGGTGACCCCCGGCCAACAGGTCCTACCCCGCTGCTTGATCTTCCCGGGGGCCTGAGCGATTCCAACGGCTCGGGGTGGCTGTGGCCTGTGATCCACCCGGTTGCGTAGGCTCCGGACTGGATGAGCGGCAATCAGCAGGTTCAGCGCAGGAGTGATTCAGCCTGGGCCGCAACAAGTCGTGTCCTGGTTGCCGCAGGAATTGCCTTCATCGCCACTGCTGTGGTGCTGACATGGCGAGATCCTCCGCAGCCCGGGGCCGTGCAGACTTCGACCAGCGTGGCGACCCAACCGTTGACCCAGATAGCGACACCGGTCGAACCGGTTACACCTCCGCCCTCGACTGACGCCCCGGTCGCGGCCACGGCGACCCCCACGGTCGTGCCGTCCCCTGCCGAGGCCACGCCCATCGGCCTGATGACCTTCCGCGGCAACGCAACGCGCACGTTCTACGGCACGGGTCCGATTGGGGCTGACGCCAGCATCCTGTGGACCTATCCGGGTCGGTCGTTGTGTTCGGAATCAACGGTGGGGGAGGAGACCAAACAGTGGTGCGGCAGTGGCTGGACAGGCCAGCCCTCGGTCTTCGAACGCGACGGCCGCACGTGGGTCGTCGTCGGGGCATATGACCGCGCGGTTCACTTCATCGACGGCGACACCGGCCAGGCCATACTCCCGCCGTTCATCACGGGTGACATCATCAAGGGATCGGTGTCCATCGACCCGGATGGGTACCCCATCGTGTACAGCGGATCACGCGATGGACAGTATCGGGCGATTGCCTTTGACGGTGAGGAACCTCGGGAACTGTGGTCGATGTCGGCGGCAGATGCCACCGGTCCGACCCTGTGGAATGACGACTGGGACGGTTCGGGCCTCATCATCGATGGGCATCTTGTCGTTGGTGGGGAGAACAGCCGGCTCTTCGTCGCTCGACTGGATCGTTCCTATGACGATGACGGCAGGGTCAGCCTGTCCGCCGAGGTCATCAGCGATGTCGCGGGTTGGGACGATGAACTGCTGCACGACCTGGGTGACCACAATGTCTCGATCGAGGGGTCGGTGGCCATCCACGAGGGCGTCGTCTATTTCGCCAACTCCGGAGGCCTGGTCCAGGGCTGGGACCTGGGATCACTGACTGCATCCTCGCGGGATCCCGAGCAGGTGTTTCGCTGGTGGATGGGTGATGATGTCGACGCCAGCGTGGTGGTGGACCCCGAAACGGGAGACCTGATCGTGGCAGCGGAGTGGGAACGTCACACCGCCCGGAGCCGTGAGGTCGGTCAGGTGGTGCGTCTGGATCCCGCCAGCCCGGATCAACCGGTCGTGTGGGGGATGACGGACCCCGCGGCACAGGCCGGTGCCCTGGTGGCGGGTGTGTGGGGTACCCCGGCGATCTGGCGTGACCTGGTCATCGTGCCAACCACCTCGGGCATGCTGTTCGGACTGGACGCGCTCACCGGCGAGGTCCGCTGGAGCCTGGAACTTGGTGATCACCTGTGGTCCTCACCCGTTGTGGTGGACGACGTGTTGCTCCAGGGAACCTGCGGCGATGGCATCCACGCGTTTGATCTGACGGTGGAAGATCCGCCCACGCCACGGTGGGATATCGACCTTGTGGGCTGCGTCGAATCCACGCCCGCAGTGTGGGGAGGTCGGCTGTATGTCGGCACCCGTTCAGGACAGATCGTGGGAATCGATCTGCGTTGAGTCCGGCGCATCATAACGCCTGAGAAAGATGTAAAGCCGCGAACGATGTGTTCCGAAGGTCTAGCCATATTTGACTAGTCCTGTCGTGTAGGTTGATCCGATGTGCAGCCCGACGAGCCCCCTTGGGGGGGTGGGACGAGCCCCCTTGCCGACGAGTGTGAGAGCAGTGCGGAGAGCACCTTCCTCACTGCGATGTCCGCTCAGCCAACCTCGGTCCAAGCCGCATTCCTTCGCATGGTCGGACCAGAGGGTCACCGCATCTCTACGTCGCGTCAGGCCATCCTGATCGACGTCCTGGGCGACCTGAACCAGGCGCTGGGTGGCCCCGTGGACACCAGTGATCCTGCTCAGGCAGCCGCCTTGGTGACAATTCTGGATGCGATCTCCTCCAGCTTGGGGAACCGCTCGGGCAATCTGCCCCTGGACCAGCTGGCCGACCTACTGTCAACCATCGACGGCCTGGTTGGTGACCTGTTGGACACCACCGCGCTGGCCGACCTGGTGGCCGGGTTGGGTGTTGACACCCTTCCCGAGGTGGGCGCACTGGTCGGGACCGTCTCAGGTCTACTGAACGGCTCAACCGGATTCACCAGCAGCCAGTCACTGGTCGATCAGTACGGTGAGGCTGCACGCGGCCTGGCCGACGCGGTTGACGCAGTCACCAGCTGACCGACGCGCAACTGAAGAGATGGCGGGCGTCCCAGGACGCCCGCCATCTCCTTGTCCAGTTGTGGGCTGGCCTCAGTAGAAGCGTCGTCCACCGAAGGCGTTGCGGGTCGAACCCAGGATGAACAGGATGACCCCAATGACGGCCAAGATTACACCGATGGTGGTCAGGATGCTGATGTTCAGCAGAGCACCGGCGATGATGAGAATTACTCCAAGAATGATCATGCTGACTTCCTACCCGTCTTAACCGAAGCGAAACTTGGAAGGCACAATCCGGCGGAGCTACCGGCGACCCCCCAGGCCGGTTCACACGCGGCGAGCCAGAAAGATGATGAGTAGGACGATCAGGATCGTGCCGAGGATTCCGCCGTAGATCATGGGATTGCCTTTCGTCGTTGAATGGCTGTGGCGCTCAAGTCATAGCCCGCCCCCGGCTCAGCCAAACTCAGGGGCTGGCGAGAACGCCATCCGGCCATCCTCACCGTGCCGCCTGAGTGACTTCGCTACGGTACCGACCGTGACCCCTGGCCCCGACCTCCCTCCACACGTGTCCGGGAGGCAGATTCATGGCCCGCCAGCCTTGACGCCGATCATCCGAGGGCTGCTGGTCCTTGGGCTGCTGTACACCTTTCTGGTCGGCATTGGCCTGCTGGAGGGTGGGATTACCGGGTTGGGCCCGTCGGTGCAGGAGGAGATGTTCCGCAGTGTCACCAATCCGCTGGCCGGATTGTTCGTGGGCATCCTGGCCACCGTCGTCGCACAGTCCTCCTCGGTCTCCACCTCGACCATCGTCGGTCTGGTGGGTGCGGGCCTGTTGGGGGTGGACGCCGCTGTCCCGATGATCATGGGAGCAAATATCGGCACGACGGTGACGAACACCTTGGCGTCGTTGGGACATCTTCGTCGACCGCAGGAGTTCAAGGCTGCTTTCGCGGCTGCCACCGTCCACGACTTCTTCAATGTGCTCAGCGTCATCGTCCTGTTGCCCCTCGAACTGGCCACCGGGATCCTGGGAAGCATCGCCCAGAGCCTGAGCTCTGTGTTGGTCGGCAGCAGTGGGACCACGTTCAACAGCCCGATCAAAGCGGCGGTGAAGTTCCCCTCGGACAGGGTCGAGGAGTTGTGGGCGGGCCTGGGCCTGGGCGGGACGGCACTGGCAGTGGTGCTTCTGGCGTGTGGGCTGGGACTGATCTTTGTCTCCCTGGCCTACATCACCAAGAACATGCGCAGTCTGGTCGCTGATCGGGTCGAACAGACCGTCAACGACGTGCTTGGCAGGGGCGGTGGGGCTCCCGCACTGCTGGCCGGGATGTTGATCACCGTCGCCGTGCAGTCCTCAAGCATCACCACCTCGATTCTCATACCGTTGGCGGCCTCCGGCGTCCTGACCCTGCGCAGCACCTACCCCGTCACCCTCGGCGCCAACCTCGGCACGACCGTGACCGCCCTGCTGGCGTCGCTGGCCACGGACCGGCCCGAGGCGCTGACCATCGCGTTGGTCCACGCGCTGTTCAACCTTGCCGGCATCGGATTGTTCTATCCCATCCCGGCACTTCGTGAGATCCCGATTCGGTTGGCGGAACGGGGAGCCGAAATGGCCACCAGTCAGCGCCGACTAGTGTTGGTTTACGTGCTTGGCCTGTTCGTCGTCGTGCCCCTTGTGGGCGTCCTGTTGTTGCGCTAAGGAGGCGCCATGGTCTTCAACTTCATCCGCGGTGGTCCTAGTGGCATGCAGTCGGTGGAGCGTGAGTTGATCGGCATGCTGGCCGACTGCCGCCACACCTTCGACCTGTCCATGGCGGCGCTCGAGGCCGGTCCGGACGTGTCCAGCCTGGGACGGGACGTCCGCGCCACCGACAGCCGGATCAACGCCACCGAAGAGGACGTGCGTCGCCGCCTGCTGGTGCACGTCGCCGTCCGCGGGGGCGAGGATGTCGGATTGGTCCTGGCCGATCTGCTGGTGGTCAAGAAGCTTGAGCGGATCGGTGATCAGCACAAGAACATCCTGGACCTGGCCGACGAGGGGGTGCGGTTCACCGACGCCCCCGATCACGCCCAGATCCAGGCACTGCGTCAGGAGGTGTCGCAGATGTTTGCCGACGCCTCGACGATCCTGTCCGAAGTGGACATCGCTGCCGGGCAGGCCTACGGCGACCGTGCCACAGAGCTACGACATCGCCTGGAGCGGATGATCCGCGAGATGATCCATTCAGACCTACCGGCATCCCATGCGGTGCCGCGAGCACTGCTGTACCGCTACCTGAAGCGCATCGTGGCCAACCTGGCCGGTGTGGCGATGACCGTCACCGACGGGATCGAACGCGTCCCGGCGGAGGATCTGGACGAATAGGAGACGCAAATGTCAGACCTGGGACCCTCGACCAGTTCGGTTCACACCACCGAATCGGTGGATCCTGCGACCCGGTCGGTCATCCCGCCGATTGCCGCCAACGCCGCGTTCGCCTATCCCGACGTGGAGACGTGGCTGGCAGCCGCCACCGGGCGGGCCGAGGGTCACATCTACAGCCGCAACTCCAATCCCACGACTGACCGGTTCGAGGCCAAGGTCGCCGCCCTTGAGGGAACCGAACAGGGCACGAGTTTCACGACCGGGATGGCTGCGATCTCAACCACGCTCCTGGCGCTGACCGGGGCGGGCAAACGAATCGTGTCGGTGAAGGATGCCTACGGCGGCACGTATCTGTTGTTCACCCAGATACTGCCCCGGTTCGGTGTCGAGTGCGTGGTGGTGGACACCGACGATCAGGATGGACTGCAGCAGGCGATTGGTCAGGGTTGTGACGTGCTGTACCTGGAGACTCCCACCAATCCCGCGCTGAAGATCCTCGACATCAGCCACAATGCAGCACTGGCACATGCGCAGAACGCTGTCGTGGTGGTCGACAACACCTTTGCCACGCCGATCAACTGTCAGCCGGTGACGTTGGGCGCCGATCTGGTGCTGCACAGCGCCAGCAAGTACCTGGGCGGTCATGGCGACATCCTGGGCGGCGTGGTGTGCGGGTCCGCGGAGATGGTGCACCGGGTCTATGCGCTGCGCGAGATCATGGGCGCCAGCATGGACCCGCAGGTAGCCGCCCTGATGCTGCGAAGTCTGAAGACGTTGGGCCTTCGTGTTCAACGACACAATGCTAACGGCATGGCCGTGGCCACCTGGTTGCAGCAGCACCCCAGGGTGAGTGCGGTGCACTATCCAGGGTTGACCACACACCCCCGTCATGACGTGGCCCGCAGGCAGATGTCGGGGTTCGGCGGGATGCTGTCCTTTGAGTTGGCAGGCGGTCTACAGGCCGTCAAGGCTGTGCTACCGCGACTGCAGCATGCCTATCTTGCTGCCAACCTTGGTCAGGTGGAGACGATCGTCGGTCCGCCCGCCACCACCAGCCACGTGGAGTTGACACCGCAGGAACGGGCCGTCGCGGGGATCAGCGAGGGGTTGGTGCGGTACTCGGCCGGCATCGAGGACCCGGAAGACCTGATTGCGGATCTGGCACAGGCGCTGGCGGTGTTGTGAACGGAGAAGCATGGGGGACGGGGCCGCAATCACATGGCCGATGGGCAGTCCGCAGCGATCGCGAGTGCCCGGCAGACCGCGGCCTTTTGGGAACCGGACAGCCGTCCGAGGCGCTCCACCAGGCTGCCCACCCCGACGCTCTCAACGGAGTCCAGATTGATCACGCAGTCCCTGGGCACCGGGTCGACGCCGCGTTCCAAGACGACCTCGCTGGGCAGGTTCCTCACGGTGGTGGTGCAAGGGGCCACCATGGCCCGCCCCAACGCGACGATCGCGACGTCTCGACTGAGCACGACCACGGGTCGACGACCGATGTCGGGGAGTTCACACCACCACACCTCCGCGTTGCCCACTTCGTGAATCATGTGCGGGCTGCTGCGTCCCTGAAGCTGGACAGGTCGCCCCACTCATCTGCAGTGTCGATTGGGGTAGCGTCATAGGCGTCACGGTAGGCCGCGTCGATCACGCCAGACCGGTTTCGTTCGATCAACGCCTCCAGTGCGGCATCCATCAACTCCGCGTCGTTTCGCCAGTCTGCGAGAGATCGAGCGACTGTCAGCCGTTCGTCCGAAACCGTCGTTGAGATTCGTGTCCGTGCCATGCCACTACCGTAGCATAATCGTAGCATGGCACTATGCCACTGTCATCCCCTACGAAAGGAACCAGCAATGTCAGTCGCACGTGTAACCGAGATCACCTCACGTTCGGAGTCCAGCTTCGATGACGCCGTCGCCGTCGGGCTGCAGCGAGCCCAATCAACCCTGCGCAACGTGGAGCACGCCTGGATCAAGGATCAGGAGGTCTACCTCAAAGACAGTGGCCATACCTACCAGGTCACGATGAAGATCACGTTCCAGCTGGACGACTGACCAGCCCCGACAGCGGCGTCGCCTGCCATGGTCGCTTGCTGCTGTTCGGACACGATCTTGGGGTGGGGGCGCGGGGCGCGGAATCGTCGCCCTCGCTTCTGCCCCTTCCACGTCGTAGGTTTGCACCGCACGGTGACTGGCCCATGATCGGTCAACCCGTATGAAGGTCATCAGGCGAGGGAGGAGCGGCGAATGATCTGGTTACTGGTGCTGATCGTAGTTCTGGTCGTTGTCGTGATCGTGATCCTGAGCCGGCGCGGGGGCAGCCCTGCCGCCCGCTCACAGGACCCGTTTCTGGCCGCCGCACCACCGCAGGCCGCCGAGGCGTTGGACCTGGCTCCAGGCTCGGTCATCACCTACGACGGACGGGACTGGACCGTGCGGGGCTCCCTCAGCATGAACACCGGGGGTGCCACCTGGAGTGAACATCTGCTGGATGACACAACCACCAAACGATGGCTGTCAGTCGAGGTCGACACCGACGTGGAGTTGGCATGGTGGACCACTCGTCCGCTCGGCGCGGTATCGCAGGGCAGTGCGGGGGATCGAGCAGTGACCGTCGATGACGTCCAGTATCTGCTGGACGAGCGGGGTACAGCCCAGTTCAGCGCCACGGGCACGACTGGGACGACACCGAGTGGGACCTACACCTACGCAGACTATGTGGCAGACGGTGGCGCACTGGCGTCCTTCGAACGATTCGGGGACGGTGCCTGGGAAGTGGGCGTCGGCCATCCGATTGCCCTGCACGAGGTCACGATCTACCCCACTGGTCGGCCATGAGCGCGGGCACGACGTGAAACACCTCCTGGCGGTGCCCTACATCGATGCGCGCGCCGCTGACCTGTCCTGGCAGTGGCAGACCCACCACAGCGGTGAGGACCAATCTGGTTCAGACGCCCCGCCGTCCCTGGCCACGTTGCGGGTCCCCACCGAGCACGGAACCATCCACCTGTCGGTCCTGGGCAGCAGCCATCGCGTTAAAGTTTCGGGACTGGGCACCGAGACCATCGCCTGCGGCGTGCCTGGAACGGCGCTGCCTCGCCAGGTGGAACAGGACACCGACGCGGGTATTTACCGCCTGTGGGCCGAAGTAGTGGACGAACCGGATCACCGGGCATTGACCCAGTTGGTCGCGGGCCTTGACCACCGTGCGGATCGGGACTCCCAGCAGATGCTGCTGGGACGATTCGGCTGTGATCCGTTGGCGGTGACCGCCCTGCTGGTCGAACGGGAGCCAACCGGGTCAGCCTCTGGAGTCCTTCGCTGGCATACCTGGCACGTCTATCCACAAGCCGATCAGATTGTCCGAACCATCAGTACCTGGGTGCCGCGCCCATGAAGTGGCAAAGCATTACAGCCTTCGTCCTAGGAGGGGTGCTGCTGCTGGGGGCAGCCGCGGCGTTCGCGACTGCGGGGACTGTGGAGTCATTCGTGGCCGACACCTTCCAGTCGGTGGACGCCAGCGTCATCCCGGGTGCCTCACCGAGAGACCGCGCCTACCGCTCCGACCAGCCAGTAGGACCGACCGCTGCCACGATCGTCGCGGCGTGGCCGCCGGCAGAACGACTGGATGACCCCACCGGCGTGTACCTGCGGTATCGCGACAGTCTGATCGCGGTGCTGCCCGACCCAGACGGCCTGCAGGATGGCACGGCTGTCATCACGGTCGACCGGCTGCAGGAGGGATATCGGCGCTACTACCCCTACGTGGGTCGACGCTGGGGCGCAGACCGGGGATACGGCGGCGACTTCAGGGGTGGCGGCCCGGGGACAGGCAAATGAGGAGCGCGACCCAGGATTGGCGCCTGATCGTGGTCGGGGCATTCGTCATTTCGATCCTGACGGTTGCAGGTCCGGCCTGGGCGGGCCTGCTGCCCACCCAGGATGAGGCCGAACTGGTCCAGTTTCTTGCTCAGGCTCGGGCCGAGCAGAACGTGTGCTACGGCTACGTCGTGACGATCAGCGGCACAACGTCATCGGTGCAGACAGGCAGTGACCGCGGGGTGGGGGTGTCACCGGACTCTGGCTGTGACGACAGCGTCGTACTGGACGCGCGCATCAACTACACCTCAGAGACATCGGAGAGCAACGACTCTGCCACCGTGTCCATCATGTCGACCATCCGGGGGATTGACGCCAGTAGTCTGCCGATCTCCTCCGCGGATCTGTTGGGTGACCGGGATGACGAAGCCCTCAGAGCGGCAGTGGAGGCACTTCCCGGACTGGTGGCTGCAGCATCCACTCAGGTCCCGTTCCAACCAGTCGTGGTACGCACCGGTCCGCCTCCCGACGATGATCAGCTGGCCGTCAGCGCCGGCAGCGACGCTGCTCGGCGACGCGGCGGGCTGGTGGTGACGTTGGGACTGCTGGGGCTGGCCAGCCTGGGGTATGGGGTGTTCAGCGTGGTCGCACAGCGCAACACCGCCGGCTCCGCCCGCCGGGGCCTGATGGCAGCCGGAGGTCCCTCGATCAGCGTCGGTGACGTGGTCACTGTGCAGGGCTGGGACGCCACCGTTCGCGGCCAGATCACCTATTCTGAGGATGGTGAGGTGTGGTGGGACCACCACCTGTCCGACGGCTCCGCGTCCCGTTGGTTGACTGTCGTCCCGGGATCAGACTGGCCGTTGCTGCTGAGTGACAAAATCCCGTTGGGACTGGTCTCACAAGGTCAACCGCACGCGGCGCAGGTGATGATGCAGGACGGCACGGTGCTGCATCGGGTAGAGACGGGTCGAGCACGATACGCAGCCTCGGGTAGCACCGGTACGGGGACGCACGGCACGGTCGTGTACTCCGATTACCGCCAGCAGGGAGGGCAGCGGTCGATGTCGTTTGAGGAGTTCGATGGTGCGCTCGAACTGTCGTTGGGCACCCCGATCCCGGCCTCAGCACTCATTGTCCATGGCAATCCGGCCAGCACCACACAGGAGTAGGAACCATGATCGTCGACGTACTTGTTGGAGCAGCGCAGGGTTTGGCATTCGCGGCCATCGGACTGGGCTTGATGGCCCTCGGGTTTGTGGTGGTCGATGTGTTGACCCCGGGGAAGCTGGGTCAGATCCTGATCGAGGGTCGCAACCGGAACGCCGCGATGCTGGTGGTGTCGGGCACGCTGTCTGTTGCCGGCATCGTGGTCGTGGCTATCGCAACCAGTTCCAACGACTTTGGCCGCGGACTGGTGGACACCGCGGTCTTCGGGCTGGTCGGTATCGGGCTGATGGGGCTGGCCTTCGTGGTCGCCGACGCGCTGACGCCAGGCCGGCTGCGGGACATCGTGCTGGACGACATCCCTCATCCAGCGGTGTATGTCGTGATGGCGTCTCATGTTGGTGTGGCCGCCATCGTGTCAGCCTCGATCGCATGAGTTGCAGGGTCCCTTGACCGGCGTCACCGTGATTCGCGCTCGTGTCGTGGGACGCGGGCGGCGCTCGATGCTGCTGTTGGCGGCGTTGGTCTGTGCGGCATGCGGAATCATCTATGAACTGGCTCTGATTGCCCTGGGGTCCTATCTGGTCGGCTCCAGCGTGACCCAGACCGCCGTGGTGGTGTCGGTGACGTTGAGCGCCATGGGCCTGGGAGCGTTGGTGGCCAAACCGCTGGTGCGGTGGCCCACACGTGCCTTCGCTGCCGTGGAGACGATGCTGGGGGTGCTGGGCGGGCTTTCGGTCCTGGTGTTGTATGCGGCGTTCGCCTGGCTTGATGCCTACGTGCCGTTCCTGATCCTGACCGCCGTCGGCGTCGGCAGCCTGATCGGCATGGAGATACCGCTGCTGATGCGGATGGTGCAGCAGGTGCGGGCGCAGGATGCCAGCCAGGCGGTCGCCGACCTGTCCGCGGCCGATTACCTGGGTGCACTCGTCGGCGGTCTGGCGTTTCCGTTCCTGCTGCTTCCCCTCCTGGGTCTGCTGCAGGGCACTGTCGCGGTGGGGATGCTCAACGTGGTGGGGGGTTGGTGCATTGCCGGTTTGCTGTTCCGAAAGGCTCTGAGCGTCCGACAGCGCCGTCTGATCGATGGCTTTGCGGTGCTGGCCATCGCGGTTCTCGCAGTGGCCCTGGTGTGGTCGGGGCGGTTTGAGACCACTGCGCGTCAGGCACTGTATGACTCGCCCATCGTGTACTCCGAGCGATCGACATACGCCGAGATCGTGTTGACCAGCGAACCGCTCCTGGGCGGCGGTCCCCAGGACCTGCGGCTGTTCCTGAACGGCGATCTGCAGTTCTCCAGCCTGGATGAGTATCGCTATCACGAAGCACTGGTCCACCCCGCCATGGCCGGCCGTCACCGTCGGGTCTTGATCCTTGGCGGTGGTGACGGGTTGGCGCTGCGTGAGGTCCTGCGCTACGACGACGTTGCACAGATCACGCTGGTCGATCTTGACCGGGCGGTGACGCAACTGGCCATGACACAGCCCGCGTTGGTGCGGCTCAACGACGGGGCTTTCACCGACCCCCGGGTCCGGGTCGTCAACGCCGATGCCTTTGGTTGGATGCGCGACACCGCGCCGGCGTCCGGGTTCGATGTGGTGATCGTCGACCTGCCCGATGCGGACTCCATGGAGACGGCGAAGCTGTACTCGGTTGAGTTCTACGGGCTGATCGGCCACGCCCTGGCGTCAGGGGGTCGGTTGGTGGTCCAAGGCGGATCCCCCTATTTCGCCCCGCAGGCGTATTGGTCGACCGAGGCGTCGGTGCGGACGGCGGGGTATGCGACGACGGCCTATCACGTCGATGTGCCGTCGTTCGGGGATTGGGGTTTCGTCCTGGCAGCGCGTCAATCCGACGCTCCCGAGTTGCGTGTGGCACGGCACGGTCCCGGGCTCCGGTTCCTCTCCCCGGACGTGTTACGCGCGGCTCAGGTCTTCCCCCCCGATCGACTGCCAACCAGCAGCAGGGCATCGACGCTGCTTGATCCGGTGATCCTGGACTACTCGCGACGGGGCTGGGTCGGGTATTGAGTGCACCACTATCTACACGTGTTGGAGTACGACTGGTATGATTCCTACATGCGGATGACAGAAAAGGGGCAGGTCACCATTCCGAAGGGTCTACGGGACGAGCTTGGCATCGGTGCTGGTACCGAAGTCGAGTTCGAAAGGAAGGAAGACACCATCATCGTCCGCAAAGTCAACGACGCCTCCGGGCGCGGTAGACAACTCGCGCAGCGCCTGAGGGGCCGAGGCGATGTGCTCCTCACGACTGACGAGATCATGGCTCTCACGCGCCAAGGCTGACGGTGGCCACAGGGACTCTCGTCGACAGCAACGTCCTTCTCGATGTCCTCACCGAGGACGGGACGTGGCTCGGGTGGTCCTCGGACGCCCTTATCGAGGCGGCAGAGACAGGCCCGTTGTTCATCAATCCGATCATCTACGGCGAGGTGTCGATCCGGTTCAGCCAAATCGAGGACCTCGACGATGCACTTCCGCCTGCGGACTACCGGCGACTCGCACTGCCCTGGGAATCAGCATTCCTCGCAGGCAAGGTGTTCCTGGACTACCGACGGAACAAGGGGATGAGATCGACGGCGCTGCCTGACTTCTTCATCGGAGCCCACGCCGCCGTGGCCGGGCTCCGACTGCTCACGCGAGACACGGCTCGCTATCGCACGTACTTCCCGACCGTTCAGCTTATCGCCCCATGAAGCTCACGAGCTCTCCGGGCCACGGACGGTGCCAAGTTTCCGAAGTGAGCCACCGGTCGGGCTGGATCTTCGTGATGGTGATGTGTCAACCTGCCCGATGCGGACTCCGTGGAGACCTGTGAGTGGCACCGTGACCTGGCACAGATCCAGACTTCTCTGACCTCCACCTGAGCCTAGGATCACGCTGATGCCCACCTTCGAGAAGATCCTGGTTGCCAACCGCAGCGAGATCGCCATTCGGGTGATGCGCGCAGCGACAGAGTTGGGAAAGCGCACCATCGCGATCTACGCCGAAGAGGACAAGCTTGGTCTGCACCGGTTCAAGGCCGACGAGGCCTATCAGGTCGGCGGGGGAGCAGGCGCCACGGAGAAGCTGGGCCCGGTCCAGGCCTACCTGGACATCGCCGAGGTGATCAGGGTCGCCACGATGTCGGGTGCAGACGCGATTCACCCGGGCTACGGCTTTCTCAGCGAGAACCCCGCGTTACCGGAGGCATGTGTCGTAGCCGGGATCACCTTCATCGGACCCACCGCAGCCACGATGCGCCTGCTGGGGGACAAGGTCAGTGCCAGGAACCTGGCCATCGAGGCTGGCGTCCCCGTCGTCCCTGCGACCCCGGCACTGCCGGAGGATCCGAGTGCCATCGCTGAGCTGGCGGCTGAGGTCGGTTACCCGCTCATGCTGAAGGCCAGCTGGGGCGGGGGTGGTCGGGGCATGAGACCAATCGCCGGCCCCGAGGAGTTGCAGGGCAAGGTCCTTGAAGGGCGACGCGAGGCTGAGGCGGCCTTCGGCAACGGCGAGGTCTTCTTGGAACGCCTGGTCCAGCAGGCCCGGCACGTCGAGGTGCAGATCCTGGGTGACAGCCAGGGCGGACTGGTGCATCTGTTCGAACGGGACTGCTCGATTCAACGACGTCATCAGAAGGTCATCGAACGCGCCCCCGCGCCATATCTGGACCAGGAGCAACGACAGAGGTTATGTGGGCTGGCCGTGAAGCTGTGCCGTCACGCCGGCTATCAAAATGCCGGAACCGTCGAGTTCCTGATGGATATCGTCACCGGTGACTTCTTCTTCATCGAGGTCAACCCGCGCATCCAGGTCGAACACACCGTCACCGAGGAAGTTACCGGCGTCGACATCGTCAAGGCGCAGATCCGGATTGCCGAAGGGGCAACGGTTGACCAGGCGATCGGTCTGCGGGGACAGGGACAGATCGCACTGAACGGCCACGCGATGCAGTGCCGGATCACCACCGAGGATCCACTCAACAGCTTCATCCCCGACTACGGGCGCATCACCGCCTACCGCGGGGCCACCGGTTTCGGCATCCGTTTGGACGGTGGAACCGCCTACTCCGGGGCGGTGATCACACGCTTCTACGACAGTTTGCTTGAGAAGTTGACCGCCTGGGCGCCGACAGCCGAGGAGGTCATCTGCCGAATGGAACGGGCACTGCGGGAGTTCCGCATCCGCGGAGTGGCGACGAACCTGGCGTTCCTGGAGAACCTGATCACGCACCCGGGCTTTGTCGACTCGAGCTACACCACCTCATTCATCGATAGCCATCCCGAATTGTTCGCCTTTACCGAACGGCGTGACCGGGCCACCAAACTGCTGCGCTACATCGCCGAGATCGCGGTCAACGGGCATCCGGACACACTCGACCGTCCTCGACCCCTGCTGGCACGGGTGCCGCGTCCCCCAGTTGCGCCCCAGCAGGTGGGGACCGCAGGCGTGCGCGGCCTGCTGAATCGCGAAGGTCCGCAGGCCGTCGCCGACTGGTTGCTGGCACAAGAACAGGTGCTGATCACCGACACGACCATGCGGGACGCACATCAGTCGCTGCTGGCGACCCGCATGCGCAGCTACGACATGCTGGCGGTGGCGGAGTCCTATGCCCGCTTGCTTCCTGAACTGTTCAGCGTGGAGTGCTGGGGCGGGGCCACCTTCGACGTGGCGATGCGCTATTTGCAGGAGAACCCGTGGCAACGTCTGCGGGACCTCCGGGCGGCCATGCCCAACCTCATGCCCCAGATGCTGCTGCGGGCCTCGAACGGCGTGGGGTACACCAACTATCCCGACAATGTCGTTGTCGCCTTCGTGCAGCAGGCTGCCGACAGTGGCGTGGATGTGTTCCGGGTGTTCGACAGTCTGAACTGGGTCACCAACATGCGGGTCGCGATGGATGCGGTCCTGGAGACCGGCCGCATCTGCGAAGGAGCGATCTGTTACACCGGCGACATCCTGGATCCCAGCCGGGCCAAGTATGACCTGGCCTACTACGTCGGGTTGGCCAAAGAACTGCAGGCTGCCGGTGTCCACATCCTGGGTCTGAAGGACATGGCTGGCTTGTTGAAGCCGGCCGCGGCTCGGGTGCTGGTGAAGGCGCTGAAGGAGGAGGTGGGACTGCCAGTGCATCTGCACACCCACGACACCTCCGGGATCGCGGCTGCCACCGTGCTGGCAGCGGCGGAGGCCGGTGTTGACGCGGTGGATTGCGCCATCGACTCGATGTCAGGACTGACCTCGCAGCCGAACCTGGGTTCTGTCGTCGAGGCACTGCGTAATGGGGCTCGTGACACCGGGCTTGACCCAGTGGCGATCCGGGCGCTGTCGACCTACTGGGAGACGGTACGCCAGCAGTACGCGGCCTTTGAGACGCCCATGCGGGCCGGGGCTTCGGAGGTCTATCTGCATGAGATGCCCGGTGGTCAGTTCACCAACCTGAAGGCGCAGGCCCGCAGCCTGGGCCTAGACGAGCGCTGGGATGAGATCGCTCTGACCTATGCGGAGGTCAACCAGATGTTTGGTGACATCGTCAAGGTCACCCCCTCGTCCAAGGTGGTTGGTGACCTGGCGCTGGCCATGGTCTCGGCGGGGCTGACCAGGGCACAGGTCGAGGATCCCGAGGTCGAGGTGTCCTTCCCCGACTCGGTGCTCGACATGATGCGCGGCAACCTGGGTCAGCCCCCGGGTGGGTTCCCACCCGCGCTGCAGGCCAAGGTGCTGAAGGGTGAGGAACCCATCACCACCAGGCCCGGCGCATCGATGGATCCGGTGGACCTCGAGGCGACCCGGGACTGGCTGGTTGAGGAATTGGACGGGTATCCGGTGACCAACGAGGACCTGTGCTCATACCTGATGTATCCCAAGGTCTTCTTGGACTACATGGGACGCCGGCGTGATTTCGGCCCTGTGCGGGTATTGCCCACCCCGGTGTTCTTCTATGGGATGCAGCCAGGCCAGGCGGTGTCGGTGGAAATCGAGCGCGGCAAAACCCTGCACATTCTGCTGAGCGCGGTGGGTGAGACCAACGACGATGGTGACGCGCGGGTCTTTTTCGAGTTGAACGGCCAGCCGCGTTCGATCAGGGTGCCGGACCGGCGGGCGGCTGCGACCGTGGAACGGCGCCCAACCGCAGATCCTGATGATCCCAGCCATGTGGCTGCCCCGATGCCAGGCGTCATCGCCTCGGTCGTCATCACTGAGGGGCAGTCGGTGGCCGCCGGAGATCTGTTGCTGACGATTGAGGCGATGAAGATGGAGACCGCCATTCACGCCCAGCGCGACGGCATTGTCTCCCGGATCCTCGCGCCCGCTGGCAGCCAGGTCAACGCCAAAGACCTGCTGGTGCAGATCGCCCCGGCCTGACCCGATGCACGTACACGCTCAGGCTTGCGCCATCATTGTCCGTACCGGGTGACATCGGGTCCCAACAACTTCTCGAAGGCCGTCAGCACCTCACCCGTCTTCGCCTGCCGTCCGACCTGTTTCTTGGAGAAGATCAACTCACCGTCGACTTCGACGTCGAACACGCCCTTGGATCCCATCACCACCCGCATTTCATCTATGACGTGCTGGTAGTTCGAGATCAGTTCACTGACCACGCGCACGGCGTGGGCCGAATAGTCTCAAGGGACACAGTAGGTGAGGGTGATGATCACGTTCGCCTCCTTGGCTGGCTTCGCACTGTAGCCGGATCATGTCCAGGGCCCATCTGGCACCCCGGGCGCCCACTTTTCGCATCGGGGCAGTGATCGTCCCGCACGCGGCGAACTTGCTGGATATGTCCCACAAGCTGTCGACACGCTTCATTGCCGCCCTGTTGACCCTGTCACCGACATCGACCTGCCTGCACGCTTCTCCGAGGGGTTCATGGGCGCGCGGTTGTGCGGCATCGAACTCGGCGTAGTCGTCGGACAGTGCCCAACCGCTGAGTGGGAGGTCCAGTGCTGCGTCGACGTCCTGGAACACCAGCGCAGTTTCGGGTGGTGCACGTCTGACCGCGACAATCCGGGTGCGAGGTGGCGGTTCGATGTTGTGCCGGCCGGAGAGCCGACGCTTGCGACCCGACGTCATGACGCTCAAAATCGGGGGACTTGGCACCAGCGGGCCACAGGTCATAGATCTGACCGTGGCTAAAGGTGTCGAGATCACCGATGACATGAAAGAGGCGGGACGACGTCACGCCGCCGGGTAGTGGACCCGGTCGGCCAGAGCATCGATGACAAACTGAAGGTCTCGGGCAACTGATGGATCTCGTGAAAGATGTGAACGGAAAATGAGCGAACTGGACCGTAGCCGCGAGGAACACCGGGCACCGATATGTCCGGGATGCGGTGTCACCGCCCTGCCAATCGAGGCCGACGACCCCGATGCGGGATTCCTGTGTGAAAATCCCGGCTGCGAGATGTACACAGAAGTTGTCTGATCCAACTTGCTCCTGGACGAGCATCGCGCAGCGGACGGGCAATCGCCGAACTCATTCGCGAGGCAGTCGATGCACGGTTTGGCGTCGACCATGACGCCCGCAAAGACGCATATGACGTCTTGCTTGCTGCTGAGCCGATGCCGGTTGGGGACTGGGCCAGCGAGAAGGCTGATCTGGTGGACTCCCTGTACGGGCAGGCATGATGCAGTTCGGCCCTGCGCTGCTGGATACGGCCATCTTCATCTACGCCGTTGGCGGACACAGTCCCTACCGTGCAGCCTGCCGCCGGCTGCTGTCGCCTGACGTCCTGCCCGCATACAGCGGTCAGGCCAGCGTGCAAGCCATCCAGGAACTGTTACACCAGCGCACCAGACGGACTGGTGACAGACAGGAATCGGCTCAGGTGGCGGTGGCGGCATCGAAGTTGTGTCCTCTCCACGAGTTAACTGAGCGTGATCTACGGCTGAGCCTGGAACTCTTTGCCCAGCATGAGTCACTGACCGGTCGCGACGCCCTGCATGCCGCGACCGCGATTGTTCGGGACATCCCGGTCATCATCAGTCCCGACGGGGACTTTGACGGCATTGTGGGTCTGCAACGGGTCGACCCGCTCGAAGCGGCGGCGACGATCTGACCTGGACCAGCAGACACCACGTACAGTTCACCGCCGTGCGTCCTCAAGAGACCCTCGTCCGTCGCTACCGCAGTCGCTGGTTGTCGGCCTCGGTTGGTCTCGCCATCGCCGTGACGGTGCTGTCCATGGTCGGCGTGCTGGCCCAGAATCCGGCGTTTCAGATCGAGTATCAACCATCGCTATTGGCCCCGTTCAACCCGATTGACGGCTACGACCCCTACGGCCGCAGTGACAGCATTCTGGTCGGTACCCGCAGTGAGATCTGCGTGGATTCGCTGCCGCCCGGCACCGCGGCGTTCACGGCCTGGGCAACGCGATGGCCTGGTATCGGGCGGGCCGACACGTTGTCCTGCCGCCTGATCGCCCCACCCCCCGGTCACTCCAGCCGTGATATCCCCCCGGGGGATGAGACCTGGTATGACACCTGGTCAGCACACGCTCCCGGACGGGCTGTGGACCTATTCGTGGGAGGCCAGACAGCGGGGGACCAGCTGGTGGACTATCTCCTGGCCGGTCGCGATGGCGGTCCCCATGTGGTCGCGCGGCGTCTCGGAGTCCTGCAGATCATCTGGGATGGTGCCTGCTGGGAGGCACGCGAGGAACTGAGCCGACTGTCCATCCACTCGGTCGCAGACATGCGCTCGCAGTACCCCTGCCCCGCGGGAGCATCTCACCGCGACCATGTCCACGTGACCCTCTCCTTTGAGGGGGCCTCAGCGCAGACCAGCGGATACCCCTTGCTGGGCCAGGCACCCCCGCAACAACTGCCTCCCGAATTCTTTGTCCCCGGCATCTCCCACTATGGTCGCCGGTAATGGTGCGATTGCGATGTCTGCTGGTGGTCCTGGTCTGCCTGGCCACGGCCTGCGCCGGACCCCCCTCGGTGATGACCGCGTTGCCTGAGGCGCAAGGCTGTCCGGTCCTTCCGCCGGACTCGATCTGGAACACCTCGATTGAGGACTTGCCGGTCCACCCGCGCTCAGTCGAGTGGGTCGCCTCAATCGGTAACGATGAGCCCGCGCACGCCGACTTCGGATCGGGCATCTTCGACGGTGGCCCTATCGGGATCCCCTACGTGGTCGTGCCGGGCGACCAGGAACGGGTGCCGATCAGCTTTGACTTCGATCAGGAGAGCGACCCAGGTCCCTATCCGATTCCCGCCAACGCCCCGATCGAGGGTGGGCCGGATGCGGACGGCGACCGGCACATCCTGGTGGTCGACGCCGACGCCTGCGTCCTGTATGAGGTGTATCAGGCCTACCCCGACGGCAGTGGCGGATGGACGGCAGGGTCCGGAGCGATCTTTGACCTCAACTCAAATGAACTCCGCACTGACACCTGGACCTCGGCGGACGCAGCCGGTCTGCCGATCTTGCCCGGGCTGGTGCGCCCCGAGGAGGTTGCCGCTGGGCACATCGACCACGCTCTGCGTGTGACCGCGCCCCGTACCGACCGCTCCTATGTGTGGCCGGCACGGCACCAGGCAGGGGCCACGGACGATCCGACCCTCCCGCCGATGGGTGCCCGGTTGCGGCTGTCGTCCTCGATCAACCCGTCGGATTTCCCGGCGCAGGTTCAGCCGATCGTGGTGGCGCTGCAGACCTATGGGGCATTCCTGGCCGACAACGGGTCACCCTGGTTCATCTCTGGGGTGCCCGATGAGTCCTGGAACAACGATGACCTGCGGGCACTGGCCGACATCACCGGCAGCGACTGGGAGGTGGTCGACAGCAGCGGACTGCAACTGGCCCCGGACTCCGGCGCGGCGCGTCAATCCCCTGGGCAGGCAACCGATCCTCCGCTTCGCGAGGGCGGTCGCCTGAGTGGCCCCACGCGGATCGACACTGCGATCTCGATCTCGCGCGCGCAGTTCCCTGACGGGGCGCCAACGGTGTACCTGGCCAGCGCGGATGTGTTCGTGGACGCGGTCGCCGGGGGAGTGCTGACCGACGGTCCCATCCTGCTGGTTCCCGCTTGCGGCAGCCTGCCTGACGCCGTGGCCCTGGAAATCACGCGCCTTGATCCCGGCCGTGTGCTGGCGCTGGGCGGCGAGGCTGCCATTTGTGAGTCGATGCTGGATCAGGCGCGGGCAGCCTGACCCTCATGGCGCGACTGCAGTTCGTACCGACTGGCCACACCAAGCTTGCGGTATGCGGAGGAGAGGTGGGTCTCCACGGTCCTGACCGACAGCGTGAGCGCGGCTGGCCGACGCCTCGGTGATGCCGAACGTCGTCAGCGGTACCTCCGCGCTAGGCACCTAACAACCGCTGCTGGTACCTTGGTTCCATGGTGCTGAGCATCAAGAGCGAGCGCGTCGACCGGCTGGCCCGAGAGTTGGCTGCCTTGACCGGCGAATCCATCACCGACGCGGTGGAAGCGTCGTTGGTCGCACGACTGGAACTCCAACGCCGACGAACGGGCGCGGTCGGCCTGGGCGACATCATCGAGCGCTTCGGTGCCCTCACGGTCGTCGATGACCGTGACGGTGACGACATCCTCGGCTACAACGATGTCGGGCTACCGACATGAGGGTCGTGGACACCTCAGCCGTGGTCGCCGTGCTCTTCAACGAACCCTCTCGAGCGGAGATCGAGACGGTGTTGCTGGAGGAGGCCTGCGTCATGTCGGCCGCCACTCGGGTGGAGTTGGGGATCGTGATCGAGGCGAAGACCGGACCTGCGGGCTCCCAACTGCTGGAAGAGTTCCTGTCTCGCATCAACATGGAAATCGTCCCCGTGGACGCCCAGCAGGCCGCGGATGCGGTGGTCTGCTGGCGCCGATTTGGCAAGGGGCGCCACGCCGCGGGCTTGAACTTCGGCGACACGTTCACCTACACGCTCGCGCGACGCCTGGGTCACCCTCTCCTGTTCGTCGGCGACGACTTTGCGCAGACTGATTTGCCAGCGATCACAGGAGATCGCTGAGTCGGCGAAGGGTGCTTGTCAGGTCGCGGTCGGCCCTTGACGACACATGCGCCCTTCATGGCAGGCAGCGAGCCTGCTCCTTAGGTTCCGTGGATCCACGTGGATACCTGTGTTACGAATCACGCTGGCAGACGAACTCATGGGCGAGGGTCCGATGACGGGCCACCGGATGTACAGGGAGATCACGGATGACCGCCACCGACATCGGGCAGCACACCGACAGCCCGCAGGACACCGACTTCGCCGCCGTCTACGCCCACAACCTGGATGCCGTCTGGCGCTTCGTGCGTAGCCGGGTGCCTGACAGCCACGAGGCCCACGACGTCACCGCCGACGTCTTTGTCCGTGCCTGGCGCTCCTGGGACCGCTTCGACCCGACCCGGGGCCCGGTGGAGCCGTGGCTGTTCACGATCGCCCGACGGGTCGTCATCGACCGGCTGCGTCGCCCGGATCGGGAGCAGCCCGTTTCGGCGTTCCCGATCGCGCTGGATCACATGGAGGAGTCGGAGCAGCCCGACCATCACGCGCTCCGGGCCGAGCTGATGGCCCAGCTCGCAAGCGCCCTGGAGGGCCTGGGCCAGCGCGAGCAGGATGCGCTTCGCTGCACGGCTGTCCATGGCCAGCATCGCCGAGGTCCTCGGCACCACGACCGCCGCGGCCAAGATGACGATCCATCGGTCGCTGCGCCGCCTGGAGGGCGCGATCGGCCAGGCACCGACGGAAGCCGCCCCGGCGGACCTGGAGCGGCTGATCGACCGGGTGGTGGACCGCGGCCACCCTTCGATCAGCGATCACGACCTGGAGCGACTGCTGGTCCACGTCGCCGCTATTCACGATCCGGGTCCGACGCCTGCAGGGCTGGGGGAGCACGTGGCGAGCTGCGTGCGCTGCGAGGCGGTTGGTGGCGAGGACGATGGCAGCACCCGGCGATCGGCCGACGCAGCGGCGCGTGCGAAGCGACCCTCCCGACGGATCACGGGTGTGGCCGCCGGTGGCGGCGTCCTCGCCACCCTCATGTCGTTCGCGGGCGTGTGCCTGGCCTGCACCGTCCCCGCGGTGCAGGCGCTGCTGGTGGCTGTCGGCATCATCGGCGCGGGCTACGTGCTGCACCTGGTCGGTGTGGCCGCAGCACCGCTGGTCGTGTGGATGGTGTGGGCCAGCACCCGTCGGCATGGTCGTCAGCGCGCTCGTCTGGTGACGGTCGCCGGTGGCGTCCTGATGGCCATCCACGGGGCGTTCCATGTTGGCCTGGAGACAGCTGGTGAGGTCGTGCTGTCAACCGGTCCCGCGGCGCTGCTCTTCGTCCTCACCGACTGGACGGGGACCGCGTTGCTGGTGCTCGGCGCCGCACTGAACCTGCTGGACCTCAGCCGCTGGCGCCAGGCACAGGCCGCCGCTCTGGTGACCGCCGCCGTCACCTGACGGCTGAATCTGCCGGATGGGCGGCGGTCGTCGCGTGATCACGGACATGCGTGTCAAGAGTGGTTGACGTCTGTATGTGTTATTGTTTGACGCATGGCCGACAGAACCGCTCTGCGACTCGATGACGATGCCGCCGCCGACCTCGAGTTCCTTGCCTCCATCTATGGGACGCAGACGGCTGCGGTGAAGAGTGCGTTGGCCGAACTTGCCAAACGCGAACGATTGTTTGCCAACATGCGAGAGTTCGTGACGGACACCGAGGCTCAATCAGGGTCCCTGACCGAAGTCGAACTTGAGCAGGCACGGTCGTACTTCCGTTGATCGTCGGCGCAGGGCCACTGATCTCTACTGATCGAGATCGCCGCGCGATCGCTGCACTGATGGCAGCAGCCGCCGAAGCGAGGGAGATTCTGCGTACCTCTGAAGCCGTCGTGGCCCAGGTCTGGCGCAGCCCTCGACAAGCTAATCTCGCCGCTGCGTTGAAGGCCGTGGATGTCGTTGCGAACTTTGGCGATGGTCGACGAATTGGCGAGCTCCTTGCCGAGTCCGGGACGAAGGATCCGATCGACGCACATCTGGCGCTTCTCGGTCGACGCCTCGGCGAGGCCATCTTGACCAGCGACGTCGGCGACTTCGGGGC
>JBPCKA010000057.1:0-9858 GCA_051004735.1 Euzebya sp.
ACTCCCCCATCGGACACTGCCGCGCCATCCGGTACCGATTCGCCAGCGGATGCCAACCCAACATCAGGTTCCCATCCGCCCACTGATACCAGCCCCCGGATCTCCACCGGATCAGGCACGTCCAGGAACAGCTGCTCCCAGTCCGCCAACAGCCAGTCCCCAACCTCAGGATCTTGCGCGGCGGGATCCTGATCGACGACCCCGCCGTCGACCTTGATCTGGACCCCATTCCCACGTCTCACAACCAGTACTGTAGCGAACATGTGTTCGACTGTCAACAGTTTTCTTTAGCTCAACCTCCACGCTCTATTGTGGGGGGGTCGCAGTTCACCGATCCTCGGAGAGTTCACCATGTCGGCCCGCTTTGTCCGGCCCCGTTGGGCCATCTTGTTACTGGTGCTGGCCACTCTGCTGTCGGCCTGTGGCAGTTCGACCACGACGTCAGTTGAGACCGAAGATGTGATGCCCTCGCCGGATAAGCACATGGATCCGGACATGGAGGTCCAGTGAAGATGCCACCCACGCCATCACCTGACCGCCCACTCCCGATCGCATGAACCCGCTCATTTCGCAGACAACCTCGTTGCCCACAAGCGTCCAGAAAGGGTGGGGAGCGCGGAGGCCGATCAGCAGTCGGTAGCCACGGCCAGGGCTGCGCACACCTCCGTCATTCGTTCGGTTGGCAATGTGGTGATCAGTTCGGTGCAGAGCGCCGCCCGGAACTGTCCGATGTTGTCCAGCGTGAGGACGCACTCGCGAGGAAGACCGTCCAGCCGCGTCAACGTCACCTCGGTGGGCACACGGCGGACGACGGTGGTGGCGGGAACCCCGACCACGTGCGTCAATGTGCCCGCCATGCTGGCCCGCGCCAGGATCAGGACGGGACGCCGTGGTATTGAGAGGTCCTCGTACCACCAGACCTCGCCACGCATCACCACGGCTCATGCCCCGCCCGGCGTTCCTCGGCGGTGACGCGGGCAAGCATCTCCCGAGTCGTTGCCTCCGTCAAGTCCGTCACGGTGCCCCAATCATCTGGTTCGGCCTGCGGATGCGCCTTGTACCCCTTCTCCAGCAGCCGATCATGCTCGGCGTGAGTGCTCGACGCGAGAAACCGGGTCAGAGCCTGTCGCACCAACGCCGACCGCGAGATGTTGAGTCTGGCCGCCTCGCGATCAGCCTGCTCGATCAGCTCCTCGGTGAGGTGCACCATCGTCTGCTTGACCATACCGGTAGCCTACCAGGAGGGGGGTCACCGGCGTCCAGCTTGGTTAGAGCCAGTGGACTCGGTCGGTGAGGCCGTCACCGCGGAGAAGTGGGATTAGCGCGTCGACGAATCTGCCGGTGGTGTCGGCTGTGCGTGGCCAGCGAGCGTCGTCGGTGAGGATCACGCCGCGGTGAGTGCGTCCTTGGGTTGCCCAGGCGGTCACGATCGGGACGAAATCCTTGGCGCTGTTGGTCAGCAGTGCCCGTCCCTCGGCGGCGCAGGCGGCCAGGAGATCCTCATCACTCATGGTGTGCCAGCCACGTTGGTGGGCGGTGATGACGTCGTAGCCGAAGTCGATGAGCCGGTCGGCGAGGACGCGAGGGTAGTGGTGGTCGAGGCAGAGCCTCACGACAGCAGTGCCTGCTGCCGTTCCCACCGTTGGCGTTGCTCGTCTGCATAGCGGGCAGCATCGGCGGTGGCCGTATCGATCTCGTCGGTGAACTCCGCGTAGTAGGCGATCGCCGCGTCCACGATCGGGACGCGCAGATCGAAGTAGGCGGCGGTGACCTGGATGTCGCCCTGATGGCCGCGAGCGGTGGCGATGATGTCGCGGACCTTCAGGCGGGTGCCCACCAAGTGTGGTTCGCGGTGACCGGAGGCGCCGGTGCGGAACTGCACCAGTGGATGATCCTGCAGGCGCAGGGCCTCCAAGAGGAGTCGGTCGGCGACGGCATTGGTGGATTCGGCAGAGCGGGCGGCGGCGGCATCCAGCCGATCGGCCGTCTCCTGGCGGAGCCGCAGTGTGCGTTGTACGGGCTTCGTATCACTCATGAGTGCATTGTAGTCATTCCGACTCGCCCTGTTAGGTCGCGGAGACGATCGTCCATTGGGCGTCAGGGGGTCTGGGGCATAGTGAAGTGGGCGGTCGGTCCCGCCCCCCGGCGTAGCAAGTCGCCGGCTGCCTCAAGGCGTGCCAGATCCGCGGTCGCGGTCGGGCGGGTCACCCCGGTGATCGTCATTGCGATCGTGGACGTCACCGCACCGTTGGCCTCTGCGTAGTCCATCGCGATCCGTTCGCGGTCCTCCGGTTCCAACCCGGGCAGCACGGCGCCCATGCCCGGACCGGGCGTCCACACTCTCACCCTGCGAGGCAGCGGGTGGGCAATCACAAGCAACGCACCCGTCGAGCCCCTTACGGCCCCCTCCAGGTGTGCCAGAGCGGTCTCCGCCTCCCCCTCGGTCCGCTGAATCGTGGCAGCAGCGGTCGCGATGTCGACCCATCGTTGGGACCGCAAACGGTTCAGCAGCAGCAAGCTGTTGACGTCACCGCGCCGCTCGGGCGGCTTGAGGTCGCTGACCATCGCCACCCAGCTGTCGTCGACCAGATCCCCGTTGAGCGTCACCATCACCCTGGTGGCGTCCTCAACGATCGACGGCACCGGGTGGCCGTCGGCCAGCATGTCGATGAACATCCGGTCGACCCCAATCGCCTCCCGTTCGGCCAACCGCAGCCGTTCCAGGGCCTCCCCCAGCCGCGGGTTCCGCCGCACCGAGGTGATCGAATTGAGTCAGCACCGGCCACCAGCCTCGGAAGAAGCAGCCATGACCCAGATGAACGACATGACCCGCAACGGCAGGGTGCCTGCCACCGACGATCTCGAGACGACCGCCGAGGAGTGGGTCCCCGGCCCACCGGCCACGACGACGGGGAAGCGGTTGCGTGAGCAGCTGGCCGACGACGTGTGGCTTGATGAGCTGGTGGACCGGGCCAGCGAGAGCGGCGTAGCCCTTGGCGACCGAGGTCGGCGACGTCGCGTTGGACGTCCCCCGTGACCGCCACTCCACCTTCGATCCGCCGCTGGTGCCCAAGGGTGAGCGGCACCGAGCTGAGCCATGCGCCAACTGCGTCGTCGTGCACGCCTCGCATCTGCTGACTGCGCTGATTGCGTTGTTCGAGACGCTGTGGGAACGCGCTGCCCCATCACGACCCGCGACGTGGCCGTCGGCGACACCCGGCTGGACGGCCGCGACCGAGACATCCTGACCCTGCTCGCAGCCGGCCTGAAAGACGACGCCGTCCCCCGCCAGCTCGGCCTGGGCGTTAGAACGACGGTCAAATGATAGTTGGCGCCAACGCTTGTATTTTGGCGTGCTGCCCGCCAGAGTGGCGCTATGCCCAGCATCCAGATCAAGGACGTTCCGGAGGAAACGCACGGGGTGCTGCGCCAACGCGCGGCCGCGGCGCGTCAGTCCCTGCAGGAATACCTGCGCAGCCGGCTCATCGAGGAGGCGAGCACGCCGACCATCGACGAAATCCTGGACCGTGCAGGCGGTCGCGCCGGCGGCTCGGTTTCGTTCGCTGCGTCCACCGAGACGTTGCGGGACGATCGTGATCGTCGTTGACGCGAGTGTTCTCGCGCCCGCGCTGGCCGACGACGGACCCGATGGCGACATCGCCCGTGCCCGGCTCCGCGGCGAAACGCTCGCAGCTCCTGATCTGATCGACCTCGAGACGACGTCGGTGCTTCGCCGCCTGGCCCGAATCGGCCAGCTCGACCAGCGCCGGGCCGAGCTCGCGCTGACGGATCTCGTCGAACTGCCGCTCCGCCGAGCCTCACCCCGGCCGCTGATACGTCGCTGCTGGGAACTGAGGCACAACCTCACCGTCTATGACGCCGCCTACGTCGCCGTCGCGGAAGCACTGGAGGTCCGCTTGCTCACCGCTGATGCGCGGCTCGCGAACGCATCGGGAGCACGGTGCGAGATCGAACTGCTCCAATCCTAAAGTCGCGGACAACAACTTCGCTGACGAAACAGCACCGGCGGTCCCAGCCGCCACGCGGATGAACGTTAGTCCCGGCGGCTATGCGTGGCGGAGGGATCATCTGAAACGTCGGAGAACGCCGGCCAGCGATTCATCAGGATCGGACACGCCGCATCGCAAGCGCTCAAGTGGCAGCTTCCTATCCTGCTTAGAGGTCGTCGAGGTTGACCTCGGTCAACTCCTCCACTGCAGCAGACGCAGCCGCGCGCAACTCGGCCACGATCTCCGGTCGGGCCGTCAGCGCGAGATCGTCCTCAGTCACCAGCCGGGCCGGTCGCAGCGTGAAGGCACCGCCGCCCAGCGGCTCGACGGCATAGAAGCGATGGGAACCGTCAAGAAAACGCTTTAGCGATGTCCTGCCACGCTCATCAACCTCGATGTACTGAGGTTCCGGCATGTCGAGGGAGCTCATGTGGGTACACGATAGTTGCTCTCGCGAGACGGGCACCGTCGACGACCTGAAGGCGGCCGTCGGCGAGCTACAAGCCCTCGACCCTGGCGATCCGCTGCCGGGCCAGCCTTTCCGGCCGGGCGGTCAGGTCGTGCAGGGCCTGCCCATCGGCGAGCACGGGATCATGATGGTCAGCCCACACGACACGCTCGCTGACGTGATCGTGGTCGGTTACGTCGGCCCCGATCTACCGCGCGCAGCCGGATAGCGAGGCCCCTCAAAGAGCCAGCCGCACTGCTCGCCTCGCCATTGGGTATCGAACTCCCGATGCGGCCACACGGTGGCAGCCCGGCGTCAGCAGCTCCGGGCGAAAGCCAACCTCGCCTTCAGTGCGGTGCGTCTTGCCGCCGACGATGCCGTTCCCAGCCGCGACGACGAAGCAGGTGGCGGCGGGAGCCCTCCTGCGACTTCTACTGGCGCACACCCAGCTGGGCCGAGCCACCTTACGGCCCTAGCAGCACAAGAGGAACCACTGCGACGCCGTCGGGGCGGCGGTAGGCGCGCGGCCCCGTGTTCAGGACGATGAGATCGATGACGCTGCCGGGGGCTCGGTCCCGAAGCCACAGGAGGTGGCGAACATCCTCATCGTTGACCGTTGCAGACAGCTTGACCTCGATGCCAAGCACATTCTCCGTATCGTCCTGAACGATGAGGTCAACCTCACGCGTGCCGTTGCGGTTGCGCAGGTGGAACGTGCTGCAGTCCTGGGCTTGGGCAAACGTGCGAACGGACAGGGTGGCCAGCGACTCGAACAGCGCGCCCAAAAGCTGCCCACCCCCGATGACCTCCACCGCGCCGGTATCGCCTCGAAGAAGGCTCTTCGCAGTCACCCGCAGCAGCCGCGCGGCCAACGCCGGGTCTGCAAGGTGATGCTTGGGAGCGCTGGTCAGCCTTTTGAAGTGGTTGCGTGTGGGTTGCCAGCCATTGATCTGGTCGAGGATCCTCAGGCGTGTGAGGAGATCGATGTAGGGCTGCACCGTCGTCTTTGCGGGCGGGCTGTCGCCCCTGACCGCGGCCCTGCGTATGGTTTCGAACGACGCGTTGGTGGACGTGGCCGCCGCGTAGGCCTGCAACCAGGCCATCACCGCCTCCGGGCGTCGTACCTGAACACCGAACTCGGGGAAGTCACGGTCCACGATGCGATCCAAATAGCCATCCAATTGGCGCTGGCGACTTCTAGGCAACAGACCACGCATGCCCGGGAAACCGCCCGCAACGATTTCTGTCACGTAGTCGGTCAGATCGTGGGAGGAGGTGCCGACCGCCTGAGCATCGCCTCGGAGCAGATCACCCATCGAGATTGTCCCGGTGCTACCAAGACGCTCGGTGAGCGTCATGGGACGCATCCGAACCTGCACGATACGGGCTGCCCCCGAATGAGTGGACCCGGTGGGCGCACTACCGGTGAGCAAGAACCGGCCGGGGGAAGGGTCCTCATCAACTGCTCTGCGGACGGAGTCCCAGCAGCCGGGCAGCCGGTGCCACTCATCGACCAGCACCGTCGGAGGGTCCCCAGCCAGCAATGTTGGATCAGCCTCCAAGATGGACCGCTGCGCCGAATCGTCAAGCGACCAAACTGTTCGTGCGCGGCGTCTGGCGGTCACCGTCTTCCCAACTGCCTTGGGGCCGTCGATCAGAATCGCCGGCAATTCGGTCAACGAGTCCAACTCGTCATCGATAACCCGAGGCATGTAGACGTCCGCCATCTACGTGGACACTACCGATCGCCGCCGATGGGCGCTACTGATCGCCGCCCATATACGCTACCGATCGCCCACGGTGGGCGACCAGCTTGCGGTTGGGCTCGTGGCTGGGCCGGCGCGTGCAGAACGTCTGGATCCTGGCCCACCCGGCCAACCCGGCCAACCCGGCGCACCGCGGCGGCCTCATCTGCCGCTCCTTTACCCAGCGTTTGCTGCTGTTGATGCGCAGGCCAACGACGGCCAGCAACGCTTGCATTTTTGGCGTGCGGCCCGCCAGAGTGGCGCTATGCCCAGCATCCAGATCAAGGACGTTCCGGAGGAGACGCACGGGGGGACGGGTTCGGACACATCCAGGTGCCAGACAGGGTGGAGGTCAATGACCGATGAACAGGTCATCCTCAGCGGTGCCGACTGGATCCCCCTGGAGTTCAAAGCAAGCTGCCAGTTGCCCGATCGCAGCCGCGTCGGCGAACAACGGAATGTAGGTCCGGACGTGGCCGATCGCCCCACCGACGAGGTGAGGTGACGGATCACAGCGGTAATCGGTCGGGGTGGGGGCGTGCCAGGTTCACGGTGCGTCGACAGTGGCTGCCGTCGGGTCTGGCCTTGCTCAGGGTCAGCCGCTGACCCTGATGGTCATAGATCAACCGCCAGTCCTGCGCATGGACCAGGCGGTGATGAAAGTTGCACAGCAGCCCGCCGTTGGCCTGATCAGTCCGTCCGCCATTACGCCAAAACTCGAAGTGGTGCAGATCACAATCAACCGGTGCCCGGCCACACATCTTCCCTTGTGCGGTGGGGAAACAACACCCACCGAAGGTCTGCTCGGCCGCCTTGTACTGGGCGTTGGTCCACACCCGGGTCTCACGACCCACGTCCAACACCATCCCGCTCGCACCCAACACCACACGGGTCAATGCCGCATCACACGCGATCCGGCGTGCCTCTGCCGGCGACAGCGTGGTGCCATGACGGGTGCGGCCCGGCAACTCGGCGGTGTGGGTCAACGTCGACCATGGCACCGTCACCGACACATGCGGGCGTTGCCCCCGGCAACTGGGCAGATCGCCTACACGGGCGGCCCGCCGCACCAGATCACTGAACGCATCAGCTTGACGTTGTTCAAAGGAGCGTCGCTCCGAAGGTTCACAGTCTTTGTCATCAAAGGTCCGAAGGCTGTCCAGCAAGCTGAGCAGCAACTCATGCTCAGCGGTGGGCAACACCCACCGGCCCGCCCCCGCTCCGGTCTGGGCATCAGTCCAGGTTCGCACCGTCCGGGCGGCCTGCTGGGCCGCCTCAGCCCCCACCAACACCTCACTGTCTGACGCACGACGACGTGCAGCCTCTGCCCCGATCTGCTCAGGAGTCTCACCCGCCCGGGCCCGACCCAACAACGCTGCCTGCCGATCCGCAGCCGCCTGTTCCGCCCGGACCGCCCGCTCCGCCGCCTCTCGGGCCACCCGCCGTTGCCGGTCCTGTTCTGCCTGGTCTGCCTCCGCCTGACGGGCGGCCGCCTGCGCCGCATCGGCCGCCGCCGCGACCGCTGCCTCCGCCCGTAATCGTTCCTGCTCAGCTTGCTCCCGCTCCGCGGCCCGACGAGTCCGTTCCGCCAAGTCGTGATCATGACGCTGTTGCTGCGCCGCCTCAACCAGCCCGACGGCATGACCACGAGAGATCTCACCCTGCTCCAACGATTCCAACACCGCAGGCAGCCCCTCCAACCTGGCCCCCAACCGGCACAACCGCGCCGCCTCCCCACCCGACAGGCCCATCCGGGCAGCCACCCATTCACTAGGACGACCAATCCCCTCAGCCAGCCCACACCCCGCCACCTCCGCCACACCAACCGCCCGCGACACCACCGCCAACACCAACCCGTCCACCCTGGACAGACCCGCCAAGACCGCCCCCACCACCCCGCCATCAACGCCTTGCTCCTCGCCCCCGAGATCGGTGCCCCCATCCAGCTCCTGCAGCCATGAGCCCACCACCCCCAAACCCTGCACCGCATGGGTCAGACCCTCCAACACCTCTGCCACCACATGGCCCGACGTCAGATCCGCCGACCCGGCCTCAACGCCAGCACGACCAGACAGATCCTCAGCACCCACCACTGGCCTGGCGACCCCGTCACCAGTCCCGAACACGTCCCCGTTCCCGTACCTCACCCCATCAACTATACCGAACACATGTTCGGATAGCAAGAGAATCTTTGAGGATTTCTAGGTGCAGATGATGCTGACGAAACCGGGTGCGCCGGAGCCGCCTGGCGTGGCTGTCGCCCCTGTGGGAGGCGCGCCACCGCCGCCACCGCCTCCGCGGCCCAGACCATTGCTGGTCGCCACGAGCTCGTCCCCGCCAGACCCGCCATTTCCACCGTCCGGAGGACCGCCCACCCGTGAAGGAGGTGGTGCCCGTCCCTCCTCCTCCAGATTCTGGCCGTAGTCCTGCCGATGCCTGCCAGGCGTCTCGGATGGCGGTCTCGAGGTCGCGGCACCGTCTGGTCCTTGCGGGAGCGTTCGTGGGTGAGCGGGTGGAGCTGCTCGCCGGCGCGCTGATCGAGGCGGGCCGGCAGGGCAGTCGACACGCGTGAGTCTCAACCGAGCTGGGGGAAGTCCTGACACTGGCCCTGCACGACCAGCACAAGGTGCGGCAAGGGAAACCCTTGGCCGTCGACGGCGAAAACGAACCCGAGCCAGATCTGGCCGTGACCGACGCGACGGGGCCGGATCAACACCCCTCCACCGCGGCGCTGCTCATCGAGGTGGCCCAGACGACACAACGACTTGATCTGGGCGAGAAGTCGCAGCGGTACGCCGCCGCGTCGGTCCACACCTACGTCGTCTTGGACCTGCCGAACCGACGGGCAGTGGTCCACACCGGACCGTCCTCGGTGGGGGTACTGAACCCAAGGGCTGCGCACATCATTGCACACGCAGGGTGTTATGGTGTGGGAATGCGCGTTGTCGTCGACTCGTCCTCGCTGATCTCCCTGGCGTGGTCGGGGCAGCTCGATCTGCTCCGCGTCATGCCCCTCGAGGTCGTGATCCCCCCCGGCGTGTACGCGGAGGTCGTGACCACCGCCCTCGACCGCGGTCACGCCGACGCGGCCGCCATCGAGACGGCGTTGCAGGGCGCGGAGGTGGCAGTGTCGGCCAGCAGCGGCAGCGTTGATGACCACGTGGTCGCCGCCGCCGCCGTCGAGGGGCTGGTCCTCACCAACGACCAGGTGCTGGGACGGCGGGCCTCAAACCTCGGTGCGCGCTGGTTGCGGACCGCCGACCTGGTGGTGCTGCTGCACGGGACGCGCGCGATCGAGGGGGCCAGGGCAAGGGCGGCCCTCATCGCCCTGCAGACCGCGGGGCGCATCACCACCGAACTACGGGACGCCTACCTGGAGGAACTGTGATGGCCGAAACCGTCCGGATCAACGCCACGATGGATGCCGACCTGCTGCGTCGCATCGACGCCTACGCAAACGCCCATCTGGAGGACCGGTCCACGGCCCTGCGACAGCTGGCCGACTTCGCCCTGCGGGAACTGGCCATGCGCGACGCCCTGGACGCCTATAGGGGTGGACGGGTCTCGCTGCGGGAGTTCGCCCGCGTCCTGGCCGTCGATGTGTGGACCGCCCACGACCTGCTCCGCGCACACGGCGTCGCCGTCGCCCAGGGCG
>JBPCKA010000058.1:0-14738 GCA_051004735.1 Euzebya sp.
GTTCCCCGCCACGATGGCCTGACCGTCAGGGGTGAACTGAGGATCATCCCAGAAACCGAAGTCGGCGGTGCCCGGAATCTCCGTGGGGGTGTCGAAGTTCGGTGCTTGGCGCAGGACCAGCGCAGTGCTCTCCACGGTGTTCTCGATGGTGACCGAGGTCCGACCGTCGGGTGAGAGGCGCAGGCCAGAACAGCCGTCGCAGGGCACCTCACGGGGATTCCCGCCGTTGACATTGACAAGGGCGATGCCGGGGGTGGCGACGCCGGCGTAAGCTGGAGCCTGTCCGGGTTCGGTCAGCAAGATGATGTCGCGTGGCGGGGGCGGCGGGGGCGGGGGTGGGGGGGGCGGAGGGGGCGGGGTCACGATGTAGCTGGCGACCTCCTGGGTCTGCGAGGCACCGTTGACAAGCGTGACGTCGACGGTGATGGAGCAGTCCGACGCGCTCGACACCGTCACCGTCGTCGTCGGACCGGTCCCCTGGACCGGGGCGCTCAGGCAGTCGCCGGCAATGGTGTAGCCGCCCTGCTCACCGGTGATGCTGATCGTCACGCTGGACCCCTGGACGATCTCGCTGCCGCTGGGAGGGGCGAAGTTCACGCCGACCTCACTGGGCAATCCCAACAGAGCGCGGGCCTGCTGACACACCTCGAAGGGGGTGACGCACACCAGGACCGGGAAGGTCGAAGGGTCGTTGTTGTCCACGCTGTAGGACTGGGCGTAGGCCTGACCGGTGTTGGTCAGCCAGTCTTGCGTGACCTGGGGAAGGTCGTTGTCGTTGGCCAACACGATCGGGGCGTCAAACATCGCCGACTGGGCTGCCGCGGCGAACCCACCAGCCCAGGCATCATCATCCTGTGCCTCGGCCAGCACCACCCGTGGGACGTCATCAGCCGAGTTGGCACCCCGCTTGCCGGCGACCTCGATGGCGGTCTCGAAGCGGTCGTTGCCGGCGACCCGCTCGACCTCTGGGACCATCTCGCGGATCTGGGCCTCGACCTCGGCGCTGATGGCGGCGGTGCCGCCCATCAGGAAGGCGGTGTCGACCTGGTGGGCGGCCAGGTAGTCCCGGGTGGTGCCGGTCAGTACCTCCGATTCGGTCAGCAGGATCGGCCACTCCATGTCAGCGGCCCACCCGCCTGCGGCCATCGCGTCGGCAAAGGCCTGGGTGGGATCAAACATGTCCGGGTCTTCAAATGCCCGCGCAATCAGAATGGTGCTTGACCCTGGCGCCCCCAGTTCCGCGATCTCGGTGGCAGTCTCAAACCGGGTGGGGCCGAAGGTGCGACTGGTGGCGTAACCCGCATCGTTCAGTTCTTCCAGCACAGCGTCACTGATCGCCTCGGGACCGCCCAGCAACACGACTTCAGAGGGTGCAAGGAGGGCCAACTGGTCCAGGACATGCTGTGGCACCGGGCCACCGCTGGGCACCAGCAACAGAGGGCTGTCGCTCTGCAAGAGTCCTGAGGTCATCGCGTCGGGGAAAAGGTCGTCCCGCCCGATCAGCACCCGGTCGGTGGTGGAGAAGGTCTCGTCTGCCAAGCGCGAGGCGATCTCGGAGTTGGAGACCCCGGTCTCGTCCTCTTTGATGATTGACACCGTGTCCGACGTCTCCGCCAGGCTCGGTATCACCACCGCCCACAGCAGGGACAGCACCGCCACCACAATCACCGACGCGCCTCGAATGTTCTTCATGGCCGCATACTCCTGCTGAACGCTTACCCCCTCATGGGTGCGTAAGCGGAAATCTAGAGCCAATCTCGCAGATTGTCGAGGGGCAATTTCGGCGTGCCTGGTCAGGATGCAACCCGGTGAGGGTTACGGATCTGCGTGCCGGGGAACGTCGCGATCGGCTGCCCGTCACCTGTCACCAGCACGTCGGCCACCGCCGCCAGGATCTGGCCTCCCAGCAGTCCAGGACGTTGTGGGGCCGACAGGTTGGCCACGACCGTCCCGCCGGTCACAGTCAACTGGAGTCCGACGTCCACGACCACCGCACGAGGTCCGTTGGGTCCCTCATCCACACCGGCCAGCGAGGTGGCCGTCCGCCACACCGGGTCCCGCACCACCAGGGCGTCGGTCGGCGAGGTCAGCAGGATCTGCCGTTGATCGAAGAACCCGACGGCCAACTGCTGCTGGGCAGGCAGGCTGACGACGAAGCTGTCACCACCGGGGCTCAGTGCCGCCGCGGCGACGAATCCCGACGTGCTGAACACTTGACGTGGCATGTCGCCGCCCAGCACGTCGACGAGTTGCACCACGGTGGAGGAGGTTGTTCCCACCACCTGTCTGATGACCAGTGCCCCGACACCTCCGCTGACCGCGGTGGTCGCCGCAACTGCATCCCAGCCGGCTAGATCGGCCCCGGTCGTCAGGGGTGTCACGCTGCCGTCGGGGTTGATACGCACGACCTGGTTGGTATCTTCGATTCTGTCATAGCGGTTGGCGACAACGGCTTGCCCACTGGGGGTGAACTGTGCGGTGTCCCACTGCACGCCCGCTGCGGCCGGCACCGCCACGACCGGGGTGGCGAAGTCGGGGGCGCTGCGAACCACCACCGCCTGCTGTTCGACCGTCACCGCTCTGCTGCCATCAGAGGACACCCGCAGATCCCGACACCCGTCGCAGGCCGACACGACGCGGGAGTTGGAACCATCGGCACCCACCAGACGCAGCGCTCCGGTGCTTCCGGTGCCTGCGCTGTCGGCGGTCAGCAGCAGGATCTGCGTGGCGGGTGGGGCCGCAACGGCGTACTCCGCGTTCACCTGGTCCTGCGTGATACCGCCGGGTAGCACGGCCTGAGCGGTCAGGGTGCAGTCGTCGGAGGCCAGGATCCTGACAGCCAGACTGTTGGCGGTGGTCGAGACCGGACTGCCTGCCAGGCAACTACCCGACAGGACCAACTGTTGGATCTCACCGCTGACCGACACGGTCACCAGATCGTCGGTTTGGACGGTGCTGCCGTCCGGCGGGGAGAAACTGAGCTCTACCTCATCTGGCAGACCCAACAATGCCCGGGCCTCATCACACACCGAGGGGACCGTGACACAGGTCAGGACTGCCGGCGGTGGATCCTGGACACCGGCGAACGTCGCCCCGGTCCCACTCAACCACTCGACCGTGGCCGGAGGCAGGTCCTCGCCCGAGGCCAGGACGATCGGTGCGCCGAACGCGGCCGAGTGCGCCGCGGCGGCAAACCCGCCCGCCCAGGCATCGGGGTCCTGGGATTCCACCAGCAACACCCTGGCCGCATCGGCCGCACTGTCTGCGCCCCGCTTGCCCGCGATCTCGACCGCGGTCTCGAAACGGTCCGAGCCCGATACCCGTTCGACATCGCCGACCAGTCCCCGGATCTCCTGCTCGACCGTTGCGCTGACCGCGGCGGTGCCGCCAAGGATGAATGCCTGCTGTACGTCGTGGGCGGCCAGGTAGTCGCGGGTGGTACCGGTCAGCACTCCGGTCTGGGTCAACAGGATGGGCCAGCGGTTCTCCGCCGCCCAACCGCCCGCGGCAAGGGCGTCAGCGAACGCCTGTGTCGGATCGCCCGAGTTGCCGTCGGCGAAGGCGCGGGCGATCAGGATTGTGTCAGGGTCTGGCTCTCCACGGTCGGCGACTTCGGTGGCGGTTTCGAACCGTGAAGGCCCGAAGGCACGGTCGACGGAATAGCCGGCATCCTCCAGTTCCTGTACCACATCATCGGAAATGGCGTCAGGCCCACCCAGCAGCAACACCTCTGAGGGGCCATAGATCTGCAACTGATCCAGCACACGCTGTGGCACGGGACCACCGCTGGGGACCAGCAACAACGGACTGTCGGCCTGCAACAGCCCCGAGGTCATCGCGTCGGCGAACTCGTCATCGCGGCCGATCAGCACCCGGTCGACAGCGGTGAAGGTCTCATCGGCCAGACGCGAGGCGATCTCGGAGTTGGACAGGCTGTTCTCGCCGTCCTTGATGATGGAGATCGTGTCGGACGTCTCGGCACTGGCAGGGATCAGTACGGCCAGGACGAGGGTTGCGACCAGCAGTGTGAGAACAAGCCGTGACCCAGAGTCCTTCCGTGTGGCAGTGTCCATCGGTGCGCTCCGGATCCCTCACGCGGCGCCTGCGGAATAGCACCGTCAGCAGCTGAATCTAGGACGCGCAGCGCCGACCGACCCTTACGGGGACGGCCGGTCACTGAATTGTCACCTGATCAGCGGAACAGGATCCCGGTGTTTCGGGCGGTGCCTCCGCTGGCGCCGGTGGCGGTCACCCGCACCTCGATGGCGCCGGTGTCACCGTCACCCTGCGAGGTGGTGGCGTCGCGAGGCACGTTCCACACCACGGAATTTGAGCCGTTGGCACGGGGAGGCTCGTTCGCCAGACCATTTGCGGCAGTGATCTCCTTGAACCCGCCGGTGTCCAGGCACCGTGCGCTCTGGATGCCGTCGGGGGAACCGTAGTCCAGGCAGTAGAACAACTGCACCCGGACGGAAGGGTTAATGCGGCGGCTGACGCCAACGCTCCGGTCAGCATCGTGCGTCGGCTGAACCGTCCAGCGGCCGGGGTAGTTGCGGAGGTCAAATTCTCGGGCTCCATGAGTCGCTTGTCGTGCCCCCGAGCCGCAAGGCTGCCTTATCAGAGATCTGACTCGAGCTGTCGATACGACCACCTCACCACCCTGACCAGCATGAACTCCAGCGGCATGGCGCCCCCGTAGGCTGTGCGGTCGTGCCCTCCCATTCACGAACATCGACCGTGCGGACCCTGTGTCTTTTCATCGTCGCCGGCTGGATGCTGGCCGGATGTGTGCGCACTGGCGGAGAACCGTTCCAGCCGGCGTTGAACACCCCTGTGTCGCTGGATCAGGGTCAGCTGATCGGTCAAACGATCAACCCGGCCGGCCACCGGGTCAGACAACTGGACGTCAGCGTCGCGACCTTTGCAGCCGCCGCTGATCCCGAAGGCGAACTGGTGGTGGTGCTACGGGACCCGGCCAACCGCGATGTGCTGGCCACCACGGTGGTGCCCGGGATCGACATCGAGGATGGTGCCTGGGTGTCGGCCGGCTTCGACCCGCCCGCCAGCGTCGGGGACCTGGTGCTGGCCGAGTTCAACTGGGACGGTGTCACTCCGCTGGCCTTGTGGGCCGATACCACCCTTGAGGGCACCCGGGGCATCACCAACGACCCCTACCCCGAGGGAGAACTTGTCATCGACGGCCGGCCGGCGGACGGGGACCTGGCCTTTCGTGTGGTGTCGGGCCCAAGCGTCACCGTGGCCGCGGGGCAACTGGGCGGCGTCGTGAGATCCCTGGCGGCCGGTCTGCGTGACCAGCCGGTGTTCGCCGTCCTGTGGCTGTTGGTCCTGGCCGGCGCCACCCTCACCGCAGTGGTCGGTTTCAGGCGGCGCTAGGGCCACCAGTACCCGGCGCCCGGCCCACCCCTCGGGTGCCCGGGTTCGACGGCACCAGACGACCCGAAAGCCGGGCACCCCTCAACCAGAACCCCCGGGTGCCCGGGATCGACGGCACCAGACGCCCGAAAACCCGGGCACCCCTCGACCACCGCGCTCCCTCGGTCCCCCACCACCCCCGGGTGCCCGGGTTCGACGGCACCAGACGCCCAGAAAGCCGGGCACCCCTCGACCAGAACCCTCGAGTGCCCGGGTTCAACGGCACCAGACGCCCAGAAAGCCGGGCACCCGGTGGAATCAGGACGACCCCTGAACACTCGGGGTGACCATGTGCCCTGGGCCTGGCCCCTCATCCTCATCCAGCAGCGGGCTGCCGCGCCACAGTTCGGTCATCGCGGGCCATAGCCACAGGGCCATCAGCGCGATGAAGGCGGTACGCAGCGCCCCGGCCAACTGCACTGCCAGGTCTGGGGCGGTCAGGACCATCTCCCGCAGGTTGGGTACGGCATCCACCAGTCCCGGGGCGACGGGTTGGAACAACTCCCAGGTCGTTCCCGGCCCTCCCAACAAATCAGCCAGTGCCAGCACCGCCGCGACCTGCAGCAGGTGAACCCATAAGGTCCCCCGCCACCACGGCCGTCTGGCTATTGCCAGCGCCACGAAGGGCGTGAACCAGGCGAAGTAATGTGCGCTGAAGGTGGTCAGCATGAACAGACCACCATGGAACACCGCCAGCCAGACCCACAGTTGTGACAGCGCAACGGGCCCGGGTCCCCACCAGCCATAGGCACGTCCGATCAATACGACGTACACCCCGACGGCGAACAGCCCGAACAGATAGATCGGTCCGGGTCCATCAACCGGAAGGGTGTAGGCCAGGAAGGTCGAACCAGTCGAAAAGTCCCGCAAGCGGGCGAACTCCCCGACCGTCCCTGCCCACAGGGTGTTGGTGTACAGGACCACCCCGAACGGCAGCAGCGCCAGGGCGGCCCAGCCCAGCCGTCGCAGTGGCTCGCGCACCACGATCAGCCCGAAGATCGGCAACAGGATGATGGGATACCCCCGCATCGTGATCGCCAGCCCCAGCAGTACCGCCCCCCACCAGGGATGCTCACGTTCGCAGGCCAACAGTGCGGCGACGACAAGCGCCACCGCGAACATCTCGTAGCGTCCGAAGACATAGGAGGCGTACAGACCAATCGGTGAGAGCATCCAGAACGCCCACGCCCGCACGGCCCCCTCGCCACCACCGCGCGTCCGCCCCGCCACCATGGCGACCAGCAGAACGCCCGCCACCAGATCGAACACCAGATAGGGCAACTTCAAGGCCAACAACGTGGTGAAGATGTGGTCGGTCTCGACGAAGGCACGCTGCACCTGGGGGGCAAGTCCGGCGCTGTCGCTCCACCACCACGGGTCGGTCCACAGCACATCGGGGGCTGGCAGCACGGGGTCCAGCAGCCTCATGCTGATGGCGTGGGTGTAGTGGGCACCCATGTTGACCAGGTAGTCGCTGAAGACCGTTCCGTCATAGGCGATCAGGTGGGACCGCCAGTACACGGCCAGCAGGTCGGCGCTGATCGTGAACGGTGCCAGCAGTAGTCGCACCACCATGCCCACCCCGAACCAGGCCGCCAGTCGCGGTCGCAGGGTCGGGTCACCGAACGCCGCTGGCAGAACCCGCCCGGCCATCCGGCCGACGATGGTGCCTGCGCCGGACCGTGTACTCACCGCTTCGACAAGTAGTGCTTGATGATGTTGCGCGCGTGAAACGCCGCGGTGCGAGGCCCCTGCGACGTGGCCGTGACCAGGAACTTCTTGCCGTAGTAGTAGGCCGACCGGTTCATCTGCACGTCAGCCATGGTGAAGTTGGAGGAGATGTAGGTGCGTCGCACACCCTTGGAATCCGCCGCACGGCGCGGGTTGCGACAGAAGTCCACCACCGGTTGCAAGGCCTTCTCCCAGGTCATCTCAGGCTTGATGGTGACCAGATTGGCCACACACTGCTGGTACAGCTCCTTGTCATCGCGCAACCGCCGGATCGCCTCGGCGCACGCCTCGACGTCCTCCGGCGGCACCGTCAGGCCAAGGTTGCGTTCCTTCGCCAGCAGGCTGAGGGTGTCACCTTCGGTGGCGATGATCGGCAGCTCACACCAGATGTAGTCAAGGATCCGGGTGCGGAAGGAGTACCGCGTTTCAAGGTGCTCGTAGTGCGTCGACACCCCGACGTCGGCCTCCATGAGGTAGTTCTGCCGTTGGGTGTAGTCGATCCACCCGTCGTTGAAGAACACGTGCTTGCCCAGCAAACCCAACTCGACGGACAGGTTGTAGCAGTTGGCTGCCATCTGCATCTTGGGCACGTCGGGGTTTGGGTGTGCGCTGCCCATGAACCACAGCTTCACGTCCGGGTGGTCGGCCGCCACCTGTCCAACCGCTTTGATCAGTGTCAGCGGGTCGAACCAGTTGTAGATCCCTCCCCCCCACAGCAGCAGGAAATCGTCTTCGTCGATGCCCTCGACCACACCGCGCAGGACACGGTCGACGGTCTTGACGGGCTCGCCGGCGGACAGACCGAAGGGGGCAATGTCGATCAATGACCGCAACGACTCGTCCTCATCGAACGTCGCCGGGTTGATGCGCTTCAAGGCCGACATCTGGCCCAGCCACAGGTCTCGCTGCTTCTCTGACGCGCAGACGAAGAAGTCCCCTCGCATCATCTGCTTGTTCAACACGTCGGTGTCGGAGTTGTGGGTGGCGTAGCGCTGCCAGTCCAACTCGTGCTTGCGGTGGCTCATCCCCTCCAGGTGGAACGGGTCGTAGATGTCGACGATGACCGGGCCCTCGAAGGCCTCGATCTCGGGGGCGGCGTGCATCACGAACCCCTGGAACACCACGATGTCAGCCTCATCCAGCAGTGCGTTGATACCGCCTGGAGCGCCCGTCCAGGTGACCGTGAACCCGCGGCTGTGGACGCTGGGGGGCGACATCGACGCCAGCGTCACGTCGAAGCCGGCGTTGAACAGCACGGTGGCCATCTCAAAGCAGCGGATCGCGGGACCGGCCATCCGCTCGCTCAGGGTGTCACCGGTGATGATCAGCACGTGGGTCTTGCCGGTGAGGTGGTCTGGCAGATCGAATGCCTCCTCGACCGCCTTCCAGACCTCCAGGTACTCCCGACCGTTGACGTTGGGTCGCAGGGTCTCCTTGAAGAGGGGCAGGATCATCTGATCGTCGTTGACCCGCTGGGACTGGATGGCGGTTCGCTTCGCGGTCAGAACCTGCATGTTGCGACCGAAATCACGCATGGCTGCCAGGTGTGCTGCGGTGATGGCCGGGATCGTGAAGTCGTCGTCGTCGAGGTTCTTCGAGTCCGGTTTGATCGAGAAGTCTGGCAATCCGTCGCGCTCTTCTAGGTCGGTCAGTCCTCGCATCAAGGTCAGCAATACTGCCCCGGGGAGGGTCCGCGACAGCAGGTCGTCCCCGTAGTTCTTGTAGATGGTGGCCAAGGCGTTGCGTTCAAGCAGATACCGCTCGCGGGCATAGCCGAAGCGCTTGATGGTGCCGTGATGGTGGTGAAAGACCTTCGAGGCCGGCACGAAGTGTGTCTCGTGGCCCAACACCCACAGTCGCCAGCCATAGTCCACGTCTTCGAAGAACGCGAAGTAGGTCTCATCGAACCCACCGGTGGAGATGAACAGGTCGGTGGGGGTGAGCATGGCACCGCCCGAGGCGAACAACGTCCGCTCGGCAAAACCGGGATGATCCTTGGCCTGCTCCAGGATGTGGGTCGCATAACCCATCCCGTTGAACGCCATCGCTGAACCGGCGTAGTCGATTGTCTGGCGGTCATGACGCAGGATCAGGCTGGCCACACAGCCGACCTCATCGTGACCCACCAGGTAGGCAGCGCCGGCGGCCAACCAGTTCGGGTCGGCCTCGGCGTCATTGTTCAGCAGCGCCAGGTATTGGCCCCCAGCCAGCCTTGCCGCCTGGTTGACCGCAGGCGAGAACCCGACGTTCTCGTCATTGATGATGATGCGGACCCGAGGGAACTTCTTTCGCACCATCTGCACCGACCCGTCGGTGGAGGCGTTGTCGATCAGGATGATCTCGACCAGGTCGGGGTCATAGGTCTGGCGGACCACGCTTTCAAGACATGGCTCCAGGATGTCCTTGCCGTTGAGGTTGACCACCACGACGGTGATCGTCGGCAGTTCGGCCTGGAAGGTGACCGGTAGGCCGTTGTCGTCAAGTTCGATGCTGGGCATGGGTGTGGCGGCTCCTGGAGTCCTACGCGCGGGCAACTGGCGCTTCCCGTGCAGGCTGGGCAGTGTACGGGCCGTAGTGAGCTCAAACCCCCTGCCCGGACTGGGCCAATCTCACTGCGGGGCGCAGGAGCGTGGGGACCCGACGTCGAATGTCTGCTCATGATCCACGGCCTGTCAGCTCTTTCTCGCTCGATTTTCAACGTCCGGTTGCTGCTCGCACTGGGGTTGCTGGCCGGTGCTGGGTCAGCCCGAACCCTTTGTCAACGCCGACCCCTTCATCCTGACCGACGTCGACACCGGCCGGACGTTCCAGCCTGAGCTGACCGGCACCTGCATGTACATGAACATCACCGACGATGCGGGCAAGAACTGGACCAGCCAGCCGTTGTTCTGCGGCACCGTCCCCGTCGACCACCACTCAGTAGAGGTGGGTCCATTCCCGTCCGAGCCTTCAGGCGCTGAGGGGGACGTGGCCGTGCGTCAGCTGACCGGCCCCCGAGTGAGGGATACCAGCGAGGGCTGACAGGTGCGGGCGTAGCCAACTTGTGCGCGCAGCCTCGTAGGCTACGCAGGTATGAATGCCTCCCTCGCGCTGTCGGCCGTCGTGCCGGTGTTCGATGAGGTGGAGTCGTTGCCCGCGTTCCACCAGGAATTGGTGACAGCCCTTGGCGACCTGGACCTTGTGTCGGAGATCGTCTATGTCGATGACGGGTCCACCGACGGAACGACGGAGATCCTGACCAAACTGCAGGCCAACGACCCCTCGTTGGTCTCGGTGGTGGTGCTGCGCCGAAACTTCGGCAAGTCCGGGGCGCTGGCCGCGGGGTTCGAGCAGGCGCGCGGTCAACTGATCGTGACGCTTGACGCCGACGGTCAGGACGTACCGGGCCAGCTTCCGGTCCTGCTGGCGCAGATGGAGACCGGGGACTACGACATGGTCGGCGGTTGGCGCTCTGCCCGACTGGACCGTCGCTCCAAAAGGTGGTCCAGCCGCACCTACAACGCGGCGACCCGGACGTTCACAGGCCTGGACCTGCATGACTTCAACACCGGATTCAAGTTGATGCGCCGCGAGGTCGTCGAGGAGCTTCCGCTGTACGGCGAGTTCCACCGCTTCGTCCCCGTCCTGGCCCATGACCTGGGGTTTCGGGTGGGCGAGGTGGCTGTCGAACACCGGCCACGGCAGGCCGGCACGTCGAAGTACCTCAGTCTGCTGCGCTTTCCCAAGACTCTGTTGGATCTGCTGACCGTGCTGTTCTTGACCCGCTTTGCCGACCGACCGCTGTACCTGTTCGGCGGGGTCGGCGCGGCCCTGTCGATCGTTGGCTTTGGGATCCTGGCCTATCTGAGTGTGATCAAGCTGGCCTTCGGTGAGGGCATCGGATCGCGGCCACTGTTGCAGTTCGGCGTCCTGTGTTTTCTGGTCGGGGTGCAACTCGTGGGCACCGGGTTCATCGGTGATGTGCTGCGGCACGCCAACGCACGTCACGAACCATCCTTCAGGGTTCGCCGGGTGCTGGGGGCACAGCCGGACGACCCGGACCTGGGATGACCGATCTGCCCGTCCGTGCGCTGAGCCTGACCCACGTCTTTCCCCGGTCAGACGACGACCCTTCCGCCGCGTTCTTGGGCACCTGGGCAAGGGCATTGCGAGCGGCAGGCCATGATGTCCGTGTCATCGCACCGCACGACCGGGGGTTGAGCGAGGTCGATGTGGTGCAGGGGACACCGGTCCGGCGCGTCCGCTATGCCGACGGTGCCCACGAACTGTTGGCCTATCGCGGTGAGATGCATCGCCTGGCCCTGCGACCCCCCTTCGGCCCGCCGCTGTTGGGGGCATTTGTCACCGAGATGGCGGCCGCCGTCCGACGGGCCGTGCGCCGCTGGAGGCCCGACGTGCTGCACGTGCACTGGTGGATACCCGGCGCGGTCATCACGCGCATTGCCCGTGTCGACCTGCCGGTCGTGGTCCATCTTCACGGCACCGATGTGGCAGTGGTCGAGAACCGGCCGTGGCTGGCGGGCCTGGCCAACTGGGCGCTGGCTGGTGCCGACCGTGTGGAGGTGGTGTCCACCTCATTGGCGGACCGTTGCCAGGACGCCCTGGGGCTTCGAGCCGACGGGCTGAACCCGATGCCGTTGGATCTGGCCAGCCTTATTGCTGTTCCGGCACAGGTGTCCCTGGACCGGCCGTTGATCCTGGGAGTTGGCCGTCTGGTTGCGGAGAAGGGATTCGCTGACATGGTCATGGCGGCGGCTGGCCTGGGCCGACCGGTGCGGCTGCGAATCATCGGCGAGGGACCTCAACTGCAGGCGTTGCAGGCACTCGCGACTGCCCGGGGCGTTGATCTGGAGTTGCCCGGCGCGATCGCTCCCGCACAACTTCCTGGTGAGTACGCCAAGGCCGATCTGGTGGTCCAACCCTCCCACGGTGAGGGATTCGGTCTGGTCGCCGCCGAGGCAGTGCTGCTGGGACGACCGGTGGTGGCAACCGATTCTGGTGGAGCTAGGGACCTGCTGGACCGCGCGGCATTGGTGCGTCCCGGTGACGTAGGCACGTTGCGCGCTCGAATTGTCCAAGCGTTGGACGACCCCGATCTGGGCCGGGTCCACCGTGCGGGACGCCGGGTCCGCACGCTGTTGTCCCCCGAGGCCGCCGTGCGCCGAACCGAACAGGGGTGGCAGGCAGCGATGCAGTCCTACGCACAACGCTGAGCGCCACTCAGCCCGACGCGACGGTCGTGGCCGCCTGATCGCGTGCATCGCGGCACGCCTGCTGCAGATCGGCGACGACGATCTGACACAACTGGTCAGCCTGCTCGGTCCCCGCTGACTGGTACACGGCGTTTGACGCTGCACCATCAATGCACCACCGGCGCAGGTCAGCGGACCCAAGGTTGCACTGCCTGGCGGTTTCCTCGGCATCCAGCAACGTCCGACCGGAGATGTCGCGACCCATCGAGCGATAACAGGTCGCCTGATATTCCTGACGCGCAGTGTCACACCAGGCGAAGCCGCCGGCGATGTCGCCGTTCAACCGCCACAGAATGTGAGAGGTCTGCATCAGGTAACACTCCTGCGCCAGCATGTCCTCCAATTCTGTGCAGGGATACAGCAGGTTCTCATCATCCAGTCCGGAGACGTCCAGGCCCTGCTGTGCAGCCATGACGTTCTCCATGAACGCACCCGAGGCGCAGGACCGGATCACCCAGTCCTCACCCGCCTGTCGGCACAGCGGCAGCGCGGCGAACAGGTCGGCGTCGGCCAGTAACATCAGCCCGTGCCCCAAGCCGTGCACGCAGTTGTAGTGGGTGAAGGAGTAGCGGGGCTCGGCCGCACCGTCGCAGAACGCCGGCAGCTGCGCGACCAGTTCATCAGGGTCGATGGCGGCCAATCGCGCCTCGACAAAGCCGTGGTAGTACCCCGACCAACAGACCGAGCCGTCGACGGCCAGGGCCGTCGCCATGTCAGGGATTCGTTCGGCCGCATCGTTGCCCAGGTCATGGGCCACCTGGTGGCAGTCCGCAGCCACCTGCGGGTCGGTCTGGCTCAACTCGGCCACCCGGTCGATGGCGGCCTGCGGGCCTTGGGCCACAAGGATGGCCCCAAAGGATGAGCGGTAGCAGGCGGCGCGCCCGACATCCAAAGCGGCGCAGTCGGCGGGGTCCTCCACATTGCCGTCCAACAGGGCCGCCAACGCCAGGTCGGTGCCACCGGTTGCACCCGTCCAGCCAGGGTCCACCCCCACCAGCACGCTGCCAAGGACGACGGCCACCAGCAGGGCCGCGACCTCCACGGGCACGGTACGGGGCAACCCGTCCCACCGGGCCCGCCGGCGATGATGCAGCACACCCAGGGGCACCGCCACCGCCGCGACCACGATCGTCTTGGTCACCAGTGCGACCAGGAACGCGCCTCTGAATCCGTCGCCGTCAAAGGCCCGCAGAGCCAACAGTCCCCCCGACACCGTGACCGCGGCCAACGCCCATCCCGCAACCGGAGCGAAGGTGGCCACGGCGGCGCGGACCTCGCTGCTGCGCTCAGCAGACGACAGGGCGCTCCATGCAGGGGTGCGGGTGAACAGCGCCAGCACCAACAGCGGTCCGACCCACAGGGCTGCAGCACCCAGATGGGTCACCCCGAACGCGACGGCCCGGATGGGATCGGGTCTGGTCGGGGCATGCCCGGCCAGGATGCCGCCACACAGGGCAGCGGCGACCATGACCCACCAGGCCGCGCCGGTCCCTGCCGTCAGCGACCAGGTAGCACCTTCGGGCCGGCGAGCCTGCCGAGCAGCCAGCCATACTCCCGCCGCCACGACAAGCCACAGCACCGGAGGTCGGGATCCAAACGCGCGCTCCGCTCCCCCGCCGGCCTGCAACACCGCCGCAGAACCAACGATCCCGCGCAGCAGGGCCGCGCCACCCAGCAACATCAGTGCAGCGGCCACGCGGCGGGTGGCCAGCGCCGCGACAAACGTCTGAGCGCGCCGCAGGACCAGCAACCCGCACACCAATGCCAGTGCCAGGTACCAGATGGCTCGGCTCAGCAGCGCCGCCGCGTCGAGGGTGATGGTGACCGGGTCGGCACCGTCACCGGCGATCTGGGTCAGTCCGGGGGTGGCCCCCACGCCGAATACGATCTCACCGGAGACCCGATGACCGTCATCGCCCACGCTCTGCCACGCCAGGCCGTAGACGTCCCGGGACAGGCGCGGGACGTCAAAGGCGACCACCTCTGCGGTACGGCCGGTGGTCAACGGCACCAACGGCACAACCTGACCCTCAGCCGAACGCAACTCCACGCTGACCGTCTGGACGTCGACCGGTGCCGCGAAGGACAGCACCACCTCATCGGGTGAGTAGGCCAACCGCTCACCCGTCGGAGGATCCGAACCGATCAGGGCGGTGTGCGCCTGGGCCGGCGCGGCCAACACCACCAACGCCAACAGCGTCAACAGCACTACGGCCACCGCCCGACGGTCAGGACCCCGACGGCTCGGAGCGCACCCAGGCCGAGTGGGTCCCTCCACTACAGGGGTTCAGCCGTGGGTGGTGGTGGTGGTGGTGGCGGTGG
>JBPCKA010000059.1:0-3768 GCA_051004735.1 Euzebya sp.
TACAACACCGAGAACTTCCCATCGGGCTTCTCCTACCCCGAGGACCTCACCAGCGCGTCCGGCAACACGTTCGCGTCCACGACCGAGTTGGGAGCGTCTGCACCGACGGTCTTCTCACAGTCGGGAGAGCCCCAGCGCATCGGTGGCCCATACGACTTTGAGGGCGGCGCACAGGGTTGGGAGCCAGTCGAGACCCGCAACGGCAACCCCGGCGGCCTGATCGGCAACGAGTGGACGCGACAGAACGACGGGTCGGACACGGCCTTCGCGGTCGCCCCCTACTTCATGGATTCAGACGTCGCGCTGGTCTCTCCTGAGCTGACCAGCCTCGGCGGCGAGGTCACGCTGACCTGGTCCCAGGACGTCGACACCGAGGCGGACTTCGACTTCCTGCAGGCCCAATGGGCCCCCGCCGAGGAGGGTCAATACACGACGGTGGCCGAATTCAGCGGTGACACTGAAGGCTTTGTCGAACAAGAGGCCACCTTCTACGCGCCAGCCGGCCTGCTGTTCATCCGGTACCTGTTCACCTCCGACCCACTGTTCGCATCCGAGTCCGGGGAGACCGGAGCCTTCGTCGATGACGTTCTGGTGACCCAGGTCCAGAGCGACGCACCGCCACCTCCGCCGACCGGCAGCGACGGCGAGATGAAGCCCCGTGTCAGCGCCGAGCTCATGGTCGAGGCAGGGCCCAGGCCCGCGCCGTCTGCGGACGCCTCGAACCTTGACCTTGCGAGCATCGCGACCCGCATGAACCCCACGCCCGACGACATCACCGCGGGCACCGCACGCTGCACCCCGATTGACCGGCCGACCCTCACCGAGGCTGGCGATGACGGCGATGACGGGGGTGGCGACGGCTCCGGTGGGGGTGGCTCCGGCGGTGGTGGCTCCGGTGGGGGTGGTGGCTCTGGCGGTGGCGATGATGGAACCGACGATAGTGGCAGCACCGACGACAGCACCGATGAGGAGGTCGCCGGTGACACCGTCACGAACGACCAGATCGTCGTGCGCATTGACGGCCTGTCACGTGTCGAGACCGCGGTCGAGATCTCCGAGACGGCGTTCGTGCCTCAGGGCTCGTCCTTCGCCCAGGAAGACGACCCACAGCGGGTCGCTCAGGCCGTGGTCCTCGCCCGGGCCGACCAGTACCCCGACGCGCTGGCTGGTGCCCCGCTGGCCTTCGCGAACGACGCGCCGCTGCTGTTGACACAATCAAACGGCCTGCACCCCGACACCGAAGCAGAGATCGACCGCCTTGCTGTGGACCGGGTGATCCTCCTCGGCGGTGAGCAGGCGCTCAACCAAGCCGTCGAGGACCAACTGATCGCCAAGGGCTTGACCGTCGAGCGCATCGGCGGGGTCAACCGCTTCGCGACCGCCGGTCAGATCGCCCGGACGCTGGGCTCGTCGGCGACGACGGCCGTCCTGGCCGAAGGCGACAACGTCGAGGACTCCCGGGGCTGGCCCGACCCACTGTCGGCCGCGTCCTTCGCCGCCGCCGCCGGTCAGCCGATCCTTCTGGTCGTCAAAGACGCGGTCCCTGCAGAGACCAGCCAGGCACTGTCCGACCTGGGTATCCAGGACACGGTCGTCGTCGGCGGCGAGGTCGCGGTCGGCCCGGACGTGTTCCAGACCCTGGCCGCTGACGGCTACGCGCCGCGACGGATCTCGGGCAACACGCGCTACGCGACCTCGTTGGAGGTCTACCGCGAGGCCGTGGCTGCCGGTGCCAATTCGGCAAGGCTGTGGCTTGCAACCGGTCGGGACTACCCCGATGCGTTGGCTGCTGGCCCAGCAGTCGCTGCGTTGGGCGACAGCTTCCTGCTGGCCGACGGCCAGGGTCTGAACGGCTCGCCCGACGTGCGCGACGTGTTGACGGCTACTGCCCAGGACCCCGGCTTCGAGCGGGTCTACGTGGTTGGCGGTGAGGTGGTGATGACGGCTGCAGTCGAGGCCGAGGTCAGGGTGCTGGTCCGGCCCTGATCCAGCCGGCACTGCTCAAGCCTGTGAAGCCCAAGCGTGTCGTCGCCTCTCTTGCCCTCTCTCCCTCACCCTCGGTAGCTGCGGCATCGATCAACTCGGGCGCACCTGGGGTGTCCAGGTCGTCGTCCAGCCGGCCACCCGCCCTGGGAGGCCCCGACAGCCGGGGGTGGGAGGCACAACGGTCTTGCTGATCTCCTAATCTCACCCCCGGTGCATGCCGTCGCCAGAAGGGCCAGCGCAAGCATCATCGTCAGTTGATCAGTCGGACTCGATGGTCAGCGATGTCCGGATGCGCAGTCACGAACCCATCGTCAAGGAGCACGCTCACCCCTCGTCCTCGACCGCTTCGGACGCGAACGTCGGCAGCGCCACGATCCGGCGTGACCGTGAGGTCTTGGGGTGGTCTTGGCGCACCGTGGGCATGCCTTTGCGGTCAATCAGGGTCCCCGCGATCCGGATCGTCGGCGGGGCGCTGGTGACGTCGACGTCGCGACGGCGGATGGCGAGTGCCTCCCCGATTCGTGCAGAGGTGCCGAGCATCACCTCCACCAGCAGGCTCAGTTGCCCGTCCGGCTTTGGACTCTGCCTTGCAGGTACCGAGCGACAGCGAGAGTCGTTGAGTCGGGACGCCCGGATTCGAACCGGGGACCCCCGCCTATAATGCCTGGTCAGACGCCTTTTTGCGTCAATTTGCTTGCCTTCGGATCTCTAGAGTCTGTGCGGGAAACTGGTCCTACCCGCTTCGTGGACCATAGCAGACTCTCGGGGCCGTTGGGGACACCGTCGGTCGATTGTGGGGGACAAGTGGTGGGACGTTCGGGGGACCGACTCTCAGTGGGGGCGGGGGTCTTGGTCGGCGTCGAGTTCGACCAACGTTTCGGCCGGAGTGAGGATCCGGATAGGAGGGTCACCGGCTCCACGGGAAATGACCGCGCTTACGAACACGTTGAGGTCCACAAACTAGCCGCACCTACGGTTCAGCCTGTTTTCGACGGTCGACCCTCATCTGTCGAATCTCGTCGTTGGCAAGTGCCACGGCCTCTGCTTCAGCGAGGTCCGACTGATCACGGATCTCATCGAGCATCGTGTCGATGTCTGCGCTGAACTGCTCCCACGCTGCCTGGCGGGACATTCCCAGGGCCGCACCGATCTCTGCCCAGGACCGGCCTTGTATGCGTGCATGCGCAACCGCCTGGCGGCGCCAACGTGTTATCTGCTCGGTCATACTGCTCAGTGCCCCAAGCACGTCCAAGGCATCACCAGACGGGCTATCGATTGACACACTCGAACCGTCGCCTGGGCTGTATGTGAACGTGGTGGTCATCGCGCTGTCAAGTCTACCTGACGGAGGCAATAGCAGCGAGCCTCGACAACGATTAACAACGTCCCCATGGCCAATCAGTTGCTGGACTTCTGGATCGGGACGTTGCTCCGCCGTGTGACGGAGCATCTACCACGGGGTGAGCCGATGTGCGCTCCGGTGGTGGATGCCGCAACCCGTTGATCGGGATGAGTAACTGGAGGACGTGTCGAGCCATACCGACCTTCAAGTTCTCCGAGGCGCCCGACGGGGACACCCCAATCGGTTGCCCCACGAGCCTTGTGGCACGGGCCGCTATCACATGGCGGGCCGGGGCCGGATACAGGCGTTTCCGCATGCCTGTATCCGGCGGCAGGTAGCGGGGCGTCAGTGCCGTTCGTGCCGATCAGATGGCTCTTCGTTCAGCGGACACCATCGCGTTCGGCCAGCCGGAACGAGCCCTACGTGTCTCGCGACGCCCT
>JBPCKA010000060.1:0-47398 GCA_051004735.1 Euzebya sp.
ACCGGTGGCGCATCGGGGGGCTGCGGGGCGGTGCGGGCCAACCATGGCAAAGCAGTGAACGCCAGGCCGTCGGCGTAACGGGCGGCGGCGCTGTAGGTCTCGTCGCGGCGACCGGGAACGGGGCCAAGCAGGGCTGCCCGCAGCGGAGGGATGCGGCGTGCCACCAGGGCCTGGGACAACAGGTCCGTCAGCCGGGCGAGCGAGGCGAACTCCGGGCCATCGTGGACGATCAGGAGGGGCAGGGGCTGGGTCGGATCGGTCCCCGCGGGCTGCCAGATCCCGCAGGGGAGTGCGTCGGCGAAACGTGGCAGCGGAAGATCGGCCCAGCTGATGGTGCCCTGGTCGTGTGGTGGCTGGTCCAGCCAGGCCGGGCGCCTGTATCCAGGGAACTCCACGACCGACTTGGCCCCGAACGCTCCCTCGGCCACCAGGGGGTTGCCCGGGTCGGTGATGAACTCCTGGCCGCCGTCGGCATGTTGGACGATGAAGGCGTACTCCATGCGCAGCGCCCCGTCAGGGACCAGGTCTGGGCGGGGGAGGCTGACGGTCCAGTGGCCCTCGACCCACTCGGTCGCCTGACCGTCGCGGGGACGACTGAGTTCCTGGTACAGCCCGACGGACAGATAGCGCCGCTCAGGATCGGCCAGCCGGAACACGACATGCTCGTCAGTCAGTACCGGCCCGGATCCCGCTGCAGCCGGTTCCTCAGTGGCCGTGGAGACGTCGAGGGCCGTCACGACGTGATCGGTCTGGTGTCGGGATGGGCGGTGCGCATGGCCGGCCCAGCCTGCCACGCCGTTCGCCCTCCCTCCCTCTCTCCCTCCAAGAGCTCAGATCTGAGGACTAGCCCGGATAACCCTCCCCAACTCTCAGATCTGAGAACTGGGCGGGGCCGGAGGGCCGGAGGGGGCCGAGGTCAGGCGTCCCGGATGAAGGTGGGGGCGTCGTCGCTTGAGCGTTCGGGGTCAAAGCGGTAGCCCGCCCGGTCGAAGTCGGTGATCGCCTTGAGGGTGCGGACGCGGTTGCGCACCAGCCAGCCGGCCATCTCACCCCGTGCCCGTTTGGCGAAGAACGACACCATCCGGTACTCACCCTGTTCGGAGGCATCCAGGAAGCGTGGGCTGATAACCCGCGCATCCAGATCGGGTGCCTGCACCGATCGGAAATACTCGTTAGAGGCCAGGTTCACCACGACGTCGGGGCCGGGGGAGACGGCCAGGTCGGCCTTCACCAGCGCCGTGATGTCACCACCCCAGTAGTCATACAGGGTGTCACCCCGGTCGGTTTTCAACTTGGTGCCCATCTCCAGTCGATAAGGCTGCATCAGATCCAGTGGGCGAAGAACCCCGTAGAGACCCGACAGGATCCGCACGGTCTTTTGCGCCTCGGTGTAGTCCCATTCGGTGAACTGCCCGCGAACATCCATCCCCTGGTAGACATCGCCGACGAAGGCCACGACCGCCGGCCGGGCATTGCGCCACGTGAACGGGGTGGTGAAGTCCTGATACCGCTGGACGTTCAGGTCGGCCAGATCGTGGGAGATGCTCATCAGGTCGGCCACCTCCTCACCAGATTTGATGCGCATCACGTCCACCAGTTCCTGGGACCGGTCCAGCATCCGAGGGTGTGAGCGCTTCCGGGTGGGCAGTGGCGAGTCGTAGTCCAACGACTTGGCGGGTGACAGCAGAATGATCACGTTTGAGAGGTCCACACGGGTCGGCCGGGCACTCCCAAACGGTATCGGATCGCTGGTGACCGCGCTGGGCCCCCTCCTCACCAACGGGGTGGATTCTCAGCGGGCCACGACCTGGAAGGCACCTGGGCGTTAGCCGAGCCAGGTGATACGAGGGGTGTGCACGGCGCTGACACCGTTGCAGGACTGGCAGCGGTAATACGTCAACCAACCGTTGCCGACGCTGTGTTGGGACAGACGTACACCGGGGGCCTGGGTGCAGACGGTGCAGCGTGAGGTTGCGATGGTCATGGCGGGGGCTTTCGTGGAGATGGGGTGTCGTGAGCAACACTCTGCCGTGGGAGTACCATCATGTCCAACGAACAATTCTGATGGAAACGATCGGTATCAGTGATGGAAGTCCGTGACCTGCAGACCTTTTTGACATGTGCCCGTCTGGAGAACTTCACCCAGGCTGCCGCGGAGTTGTCCTACGCCCAGTCCACCATCACCGCCCAGGTCAAAGGCCTTGAGGCCGACCTCGGCGTCCCACTGTTCGACAGGGTCGGTCGCGGAGTCGTCCTGACCCCGGCGGGGGTCCGCCTGGCTGAGTACGCCCGACGCATCGTGGGCCTGGTGGAGGAGGCTCACGGTGCTGTGGCATTCGCCGGTACCACCCCCACCGGAGACCTGACCATCTCGGCCACCGAAACGCTGTCGACCTACTACCTGCCTCAGGTCCTGCGCCAGTTTCAACAACGCTACCCCCAGGTGCGACTGTTTCTGCGCCCGCATGATCCGACGGGCTTGGTCGACCGGGTTGCCGACGGCGAGGCGGCGGTGGCGATGACCCTGGACCTGCCCGTTCGCCACCCGGACGTGATCGCCGAGAGGATCCGCGAGGAGTCGGTGCTGCTGTTGGCACCACCCGGCCACCCCCTGGGCGGAGGCCGCCGGATCTCATCTGGTGACCTTGCGGGGTTGCGATTCCTGCTCAGCGAACTGGACGTCTCCTACGGCGGGGCGTTTCTCGATCGGCTGGCCACTGACGGAGTTCGGCCGCATTCCCCGATGGAGTTCAGCAGCGTTGAAGCCATCAAGCAGTGCGTCCACACGGGGATGGGCCTGACGGTGCTCCCAGCCTTCGCCTGTGTCGAGGAGGTGCAGTCAGGAAGGATCATCGTGCTCGACTTCGCCTGTCCGGCGGTCTGGGTACAGTTGTTGTGGCCTCGACATCGGTGGGTTCCCCCGGCCGCTCAGGCGCTGCTGGACCTCACCCGCGATCTGCTGGCCTAAGGCCAGGGCAGAGCGTAGGAGCCACACAGACATGACCGATACGACCGACACGTCTACGCACGAGCGCAGCCGTCCTGAACGGCCCACCTCCCTGATCGTTGCGTTGGCAGGGGTGGCCTTTGCCGCGGTGGTGGTGGTCGTGGTGCTACTGACGTCGTCCTCGGGCCCGTCCCCCGGTCCCAACACGACCGGTCCGACCCAGGTCACCCCCAGTGGCCTGGACACCTTCCACGTCGAGGCGGATCAAAGCCTGCGATACACCCAGTTTCCCTCCGAACTCCCGGCTGATCAGGAGTTCGTCCTGGAACTGCAGGTTGAGGGCGGGGTGCCGCACAATGTGGTCTTCGAGGGGCTGAACGATGACCAACCGGTCATCGAGGCCAACGGAGCCTCGACGGTGCAACAGGTCCTGACCCTGCCGCCCGGTACCTTCACCTATTACTGTTCGATCCCGGGCCACCGGGCCGTGGGGATGGAGGGCACCGTCGAGGTTGAAGTTACAGCCGGCGCCCCGGCCAGCCCGGGGGAAACCGGTTGACCGGGGCGGCCTGCCCTACCCGCCCAGTATGGCGCGCAACTCCTCTTCGACCTGGTTGCTGATGGCTGCGGGCCCGCCGACGATCACGGCAGTGTCGATGTCACCCTTAAGGCTGTCGATGTAGTCGCGTGACGCAGGACTTGAGTCCAATGTGTCAGGGGCCACCAACGTCAACGCTGAGGAATCAACGAACGAGGCGATGCCACCGGTCAGTGCGTCGGGGAAGTCCGCACCGGAGGCCACCCACATCCGACTAAGTCCCGCGCCCAGACGGACCGCCTCGGCGTGCACCGCGATGCTGGTGGCGTACCGTTCGGGACCGGCCAGTCGGGTGATGTCATAGCCATCACTGACCAGTTCGGCCTCGACCGGCGCCGAGACGGCGCTCAGACCACCCGCGATATACAGGTCGTTGCTGCCAGATCCAAGGATCTCGGTCAGCGCCTGGCTTGTCGGGGGGTTCAAGCGATCGGTGTCGGTCAACAGGATCGGTGCGCGACCCCAGGTGGCCAGATTGGCACCGGACAGGGCATCGGGGAAGATGTCGGCACGCACGATCGTGGCCTTGGCAACGGGGCCGCCCAAGTCCACGATCTCAAGAGCGATCAGTCGTGCGGTTTCATGCCGGCCGGTGCCGCCCAGGCGGATCAGGTCGTACCCTTCCTCGGTCAGGGCCTGCTCGATCGACGGATCAACAGCAGTGACGCCGCCAACGATATAGACCGTCGACACGCCCAACCTGTCCAGCTCACCCTTAATGCTCGGTGCCAGGCTGTTCGGCGGGGTCAGCAGCAGTGGGCCACAGATCTCCGCCGCCAAACCGGACGCGGCCAAGGCATCGGGGAACAGGTCGTTGCGGGCGACGATGGCGGCGTCGGCGAAGTCAAAGACCGCTTCGGACAACCGCACGGTGGTCTCGGTACGGTCCTGGCCAAAGACCCGTGGAGTCGAACCGGAACGATCCGTCTGCCCAGAGAAGTTGCTGTCGCTGTCGCTACCAGGCGACGGGCTGGCACCGGCGAAGCGGACGACGTTTGGCCGCACGGGGCAGGGGGACTCAGCGTCCGGCTCTGGGACCGTCACCGGAGCGGTGAGTCCGGTGCGACCGATACCGCAGGTGGTCGTTACCCTGACGTCGTTGAAGTAGGTGCCCGGGACGGCGTCCTCAGGTAGTTTCAGGACCAGTTGACCGGTCACGCTGGCGCCGGCATCAAGCGGCAGGGAGAGCTCGGCGATAAGTCGACCATCGACCACCGAGGTCGTGGCGTCGGCCAGGTCACCACCAAGGCTGACGAACTCAAAGCCTTCTGGAAGGGTGTCGGTTACTCGGGTCAGCGTGCAATCCATCGTGGTCACATTGGTGATGACGATGTCATAGGTGACCTCATCGCCCGGTGCCGCGACTGAGGTCGTCCCGGCAACATCCTTGGTCACTTCAATCGTGGTGGGCTCGGGAATCGGCGGGCCGCCGTCGCCACCGCAGACAACCGAGGAGTGTGCTTCGGCCACCACGGCCTCAACCCCTAGGGCGCCTGAGAGTGGATCGATGGTCTGCACGACCAGACCCCGGACGGTGAACCCCAGGCCGTCAGTGTCGGGAATGACCTGCTTCACTATGACCCGTGCCACACCGGGAATCACGATCTCGGTGTTGGCTGGAACATCGACGGGGATGGGCTCACCACCGATGGACAACCCGACGAACATGGAGCCGGAGGATGCCTCATCCAGGGTCTGGACATCACAGATCGTGGTCGAGACCGACCGGATCGCGTCGGCGGTGATAAGCGGCCCAGTGATCGGGTCGGGGACCAGAAGGTCCACGTCGGCGACTTCGGCCGACGCTCTGGCAAACCCGTCCGCACCCAGCAACCCTTCGACCTCAAGCTCTGCCACACCGACGCTGCCTAATGAGGGTTCGTCACCGATCGGACCAGTGCTGATCAGTGAGTCCGAGGCGCTCCCGGTCTCGGGAGGGGGAAGACTAAGTTGCAGGAAGGGTGTGGGATCGATCCGCACGACCTCAGTGCCACCCAGCGCCACGGCCGCCTCAAGACCAAAGGCGTCGGACAGCGTCGCTTCGACGGGGTCTGGTCCCTGTGCTCCGGCCCGCGGGGCCACCACCCCAAGAAGGGCCGCACCGAAGATGAACACGATCCAAAGACTTCGAGCAGTGCCGAACCGTGTGCTGATGATCTTGTTCATGGTGTTTCCCCGACCTTATAATTCCAACGTGGATGGATCTTGCTTGCCAACTTACCTTTGTAACAGGTGTCGGCACTATTTGTCTATCACTTGAGCACCAAAAGAGTGGGTATGTAACCCTGGTGGCAAACTGATTTCGGCGACCATTGGCCAGGGGAATTGTCAGTCAGTGGCTGGAGTGAACAGGCGTTGCCAGCCTGTCACCTGCCCGTTGGGACACTGACCGAACGGCCCAGATGGCTTCGAGGACAGACGACGTCTTGTCCGTACCGTTCCCTCCGTTATGAATAACTACAGCAAGCATTATGGGAACATCATCACGCGGATCTCGCGAGGAATGATTCTGCTGGCCTTGGCCCTGACCGTCCAGCTGCTCCCTGCCCCCTCTGCCCACGCCTCTACCCCTCCGCCGGAAAGCCCCGGCTGCCAGACCTACGGCTGCCTGTACGAGCACTGCCCCACGCATTACAGCCGAAATGGCGACAACGAGTGCAAATACGGCATCGCCTACGAGGAACTGCCCGAAGGCGGTCCGGACAACCGCCACTTCGTCAAGGTGCTGTGGCCTGGCCACTACGACCCGGCCCGCCGCCAGATGTGGGATAACCTCGCCTTCTGCGAGTCCACCTGGCGATGGAGCTACAACGGCCCCAACGGGTTTGACGGTGGTGTCCAGTTCACCCCCTCGACCTGGCGGGCATTCGGCGGTGCAGAGTACGCCGGATATGCCTGGCAGGCGACCCCCGAGCAGCAGATCGACATCGCAGAGCGGGTCGCGTTCCATGGGCACGGCTCCAACCCTCCTCAGGGACGCGGTGCCTGGCCCCATTGTGGCCAGCATGTCAGCGCCCCCTGAGCCACGCCCCGGTTAGGGCGTCTGAAGCCACCGATCTATCAGTTCGCGCAACTGGTCGATCCCGGTGCCCTTCACGGCGCTGGTCCACACCACCTCATCAGGCAGCAGCCCCAGACCCGCAGCCAGCTCCTTCTTGCGCCGCTGGCGCAACGACGGTTTGACCTTGTCGTGTTTGGTCGCGACCACCGTGAAGGGAATCTGGTTGAAGCGCATCCACTCCGCCGTGGCCACGTCCAGCCGTGTCGGGCCAACGGCCCCGTCCACCAGTGACATCACCATGACCAGGGGCTCGCGCCCAAGCAGATACTGCTCCATCCGCTGCTGCCACCGCGCCCGGTCAGTCTTGCTGGTCTTGGCGTAGCCGTAGCCGGGCAGGTCCACCAGCGTCCCACCGCTGCCGGAGGGGGCCGTGACGTCGAAGACGTTCAGCAGTTGCGTTCTGCCAGGGGTCTTTGAGGTCCGGGCGATGTTGCGACGGCGGGCCGCCGCGTTGACCAGTGAGGACTTGCCGACATTGGATCTCCCGATGACGGCCACTTCGGCTGCCGAGTGTGGCATCAGGTCAGGGTCATCGACGGACATGCGGAACTCAAGCAGCAGCGGAGGGGTCATGGCCAGTCACAGTGTGCCTTCCGTTGCCACGACGCCCCGCGTAGAATGTTGCCTTCAGGTCGAGGAAGGGCAGTGAAGGAAGGGCTCACCATGCGACACGACCACCAGCCAAGCAGCGCGCTTCGCAACAATGCGCGTTCCGTTGGCATCGGCTACGCCCTTGCCTTGGCCGCCAGCCTCGTGCTGTACGGGCCAGTGCTGGCGTTCACCGACGCCTCTGCGGTACGAGCCTTCGCATTGGCCCTGTTCGGTGTCGGCGGCATTCTGGTGGTCACGGGCGGGAACGCGATCGAACGCTTGACAACGCTGAGTTCGTCGGCATGGGGCATCTCGGTGAACCGTCACCGCGATTCGATCGGCAAGGAGTACAGCGATGTGTCGACGATGACGTCGCTTGGTATGGCCGTCATGGTCGGCCTGCCGATCCTGGCCTTCGCCGCGGTGTTGCTGAGCGTGGAGTAGTAGTAGGCGCGCTCCCGGTCACCGATGGCCGTGCCGTTGCTGACCGTGCCGTCGGTGATCTGGCCGTTGTCGACCTGGCCGTCGTCGGGGGAGGGCCAGCCGGTCGCGCCCTGACCGCACGGGCCGCCGCTCGCGGCCTGCGAACGGCACTGATCGATCCTGCCCCCGCCCGCCCATGGCCGGCGACCTATGGCGCGTGGGAGGATGAGTTGCCGACCTGGCTGTCCCGCGACGTGGTCGCGCGCATCAGCCACGATGTCCGCGTCGTCGCGCGGACCGAGCATCGCCTGCCACGGCGATACGTGACCTTTTCCACCGCGGGGCTGCAATCGGCCCTGTCCGACGGCGACGGGGTGGTCGAGGTGATCGCTTCCGCGATGGGTATTCGCCAGGATGGGCCGTGGACCAGGATCGTGCTTGAGGGTGGGAGAACGGTGGCCAGCCGGGTGGTTGTGGACGCCAGCGGGTCCCGGCGAACATTAACCGGTGGACCGCCGCCGGGTCGACGCGCCGCCCAGACGGCGGTCGGGGTGGTCGTGGACAACAGCGCGGAGTTGACCGGTGTGATGGGTGAGGCGGTGTTCATGGACTGGCGCCAGGACCACGGACACGATGGTTGGCCGACCTTTCTGTATGCCGTGCCATTGGGGGAGGGAAAGCTGCTGCTGGAAGAGACGTCACTGGCACGCCGGCCGGGCCTGTCACAGACCGAACTGCATCGCCGCCTGATCAACCGTTTGGCCGCCCGCGGTGTGGACGTCCCCGGCGACGCCCCCATCGAACGGGTGGCCTTTGTGGTGGACACGCCCCTGACCCGCGGGGTTGGGGCCATCGTGGCGTACGGGGCTGCGGCACCCCTCATCCATCCGGCCACGGGGTACAGCGTGGCGGTTGCCCTGCAACTGGCCGATCAGGTGGTCGACGCGGTGGACTCGGGGCTGCCCAGCGGGAGGGCCGCGGCTGCGGCCGCGCGTGAGGTCATCTGGCCCCCCGGTGCCCGACTGGTACATCGTCTGCGACAGCGAGGGCTGGAGTCGCTGCTTGGTCTTCCGCCGGCGGGGGTGATCGACTTCTTCGAGCTGTTCTTTGGCCTGCCCGAGGTTCATCAGCGGACTTATTTGTCGGATCGGAGTAATCCGATGGCGGTGGCCGCAGCGATGTGGGAGGTGTTCTCCCGAGCCGACGGTGGCCTCAAGCGACACCTGTTTCGTTCAGGACGGCCAGATGCCGACTTCTGAGCCTGTGCAGACGGCGTGATGCGTGCAACTATCGCGCCATGACCGAACAGACCAGCCACATCCTGACGCTTGAGTGTTCAGACCAGCCCGGCATCGTGGCACGTATCGCCACCGGCATTGCCGACCTGGGTGGCAACATCCTGTCCAACGCACAGTTCAGTGAGCCATCGCTGGGGCGGTTCTGTATGCGAACACGGTTCTCGGCACAGATCGATGAACCCGAGGAGATTGCCGAGATCCTGCGGGGCAACGCCGAGGCCTTTGAGGCGGTGCTTGAGGTGCGTCGGGCTGATCACCGCACACGGACTCTGGTGATGGTTGGAAAGTTCGATCACTGTCTGCGAGATCTGCTGTACCGCTGGCATGCGGGCGAGTTGCCGGTCGATATCCCACTGGTGGTGTCAAACCACTGGGATCTTCAACCTGTCGCCGCCAATTACGGGGTCCCGTTCGTCCACATCCCGGTGACCAGTGACACCAAACCGCAGGCCGAGCAGAAGCTATTGGACCTGATCGAGGAGCACGACATCGAGTTGACCGTCCTGGCCCGCTACATGCAGATACTGTCGGATGACCTCTGCAAACAGTTGGAAGGTAGAGCCATCAACATCCACCATTCCTTCCTGCCCGGGTTCAAGGGGGCCAGGCCGTACCACCAGGCATGGACGCGTGGCGTCAAGCTGATCGGGGCGACCGCGCACTACGTCACCGGCGATCTGGATGAAGGACCCATCATCGATCAGGGAGTGGCACGGGTCACCCACGCCCACACGGCGGACGACCTTGCCATCCTCGGACGGGATGTCGAGAGAATGGTCCTGTCGGCCGCCGTCAAGGCCCACACTGAGCAACGGGTGTTCCGCTTCGGTGATCGCACCGTTGTCTTCCAGTAATTAGGCGGCACAAGCTCAGGGATGCCCCCCAGGATCGTGAAGTCGAGGGCGGCCGTGCGCGGCCGCATGGCGGCGTTTGCCCGTCGAGAACCAGGTCTGTTGGCCTTGGGTGGGATCATCGGGATCCTCACCGGCCTGCTGGCCTATGGGTTGGTGAAGGTCATCGCCCTGACCCAGGCAGTCGCCTTCGGTGATCAGGCCAGTTCTCTGCGCACCGTCCTGGTTCCGACCGTGGGAGCCCTGATCGTCGGCACACTGGTGACCTACTGGGTACCGGAGGTCTCCGGCGGGGGGATCGTCGAGGTCATGCGCACCATCGCGCTGCGAGGTGGCCGCTTTCGCAAGCGGGTGCCGGCGGGGATGCTGATTGCCTCCGGGCTGGCCCTGGGTACCGGCGGGTCGGGCGGACGCGAGGCCCCGATCGTGCTGGGGGGTGGAGCCATCGGGGGGCTGATGGGCACCTTGTTCCGGGTTGATGAGGACCGGATGCGCACTCTGGTCGCGGCCGGGGCCGCAGCCGGGATCGGCGCGTCCTTCAACGCCCCGATCGGCGGGATGCTGTTCGCCATCGAGTTGATCCTGGGACGCCTGTCGGCCAGGTCGCTGCAGGTCGTGGTGCTGGCGTCGGTCGCCGCATCGGTGACGGCCCGTGAGTTGGTCGGCCCCGAAATTGTCTTTGAGTCCCGCCGGGAATACGGCCTGTCCGATCCGCGTGAGCTGATCGGCTACGCCGTTATCGGAATCCTGGCTGCGCTGGTCGGGATCGCGTTTCTGCATGGTGAGCGAATTGGTCACACCCTGTTCCAGCGATTGCCACTTGCCCGGCCCCTTCGCATTGGACTTGGGGGTCTGGGAGTCGGCGTGATCGCGCTGGCCGTGCCCGAGGTGCTGGGCAGTGGTCATCTGCTGCCGCCGATCTTCGGAAACACCGAACCGATCAAGTCCATGATCGAGGGCAACGCGGGCGGTTCGGGCCTTGAGGCAGTCCGGTTCCTGCTGATCCTGCTGATCGCGAAGTTCGGCGCGACGATGCTGTCGGTCACCTCCGGCAACGCCGTCGGCAGCCTGTTGCCCACACTGTTCACCGGCGCGGCCCTGGGCGGGGCAGTCGGCCACGCCGTGGACCTGGTGCTTCCGGGGGCGGCGATCGAGCCCGGCGCGTTCGCGCTGGTCGGGATGGCCGCGGTGTTCGCGGCGGCCGCCCGGGCACCGTTGACCAGCATCCTGATCGTCTTTGAGTTGACCGGGGACTACGGGCTGGTCCTGCCGCTGATGTTTGCCGCTGGTCTGGCGACGTTCGTGGCGGACAGGATGGCACCCGAGGGCATCTACACCGATCCCTTGCGTCGCCAGGGGGTGGTCTTTGATGAGCCTGAGGAGATCGACGTCATGCAGTCCGTCGTGGTCGAGGAGGTCATGACCACCGATCCTCCGACGGTTCCCTTTGACCTGGCCGTCCGTGATCTGCAGTTCCGTTTCGCACAGAGCGGACACCACGGGTATGCGGTCACCGACGAATCGGGCGGGTTGTTCGGCGTTGTGACCCTGTCCGACATGCCCGATGATGACATCCCCGCCGAGATGACCGTGGCCGACATCTGTGCCCGCAAGCCGCTGACTGTGGCCCCCACCACCCCGGTCTTCCGGGCACTGCACCGGATGGCCACCGCCGACATCGGGCGACTGCCGGTGGTCGATGTGGACGCCAGTCCGACTCTGGTGGGGATGCTGCGTCGAAATGACATCATCGACGCCTACCGCACGGCGGTGAACCGAGGGGTGGGCCTGCAGCACCGCAGGGACCGCAGCACCATCCGTGACCTGGCCGGGGTGCACTTCCTTGAGTTGACTGTGACCCCCGGGTCAGTGGTGGACGGGACCGCGCTGCGGGATCTGTCCCTGCCGGAGGGCACCACCCTCACCAGCGTCCGGCGCGATGGCCGCCTGATCGTCCCACGAGGCGACACCGTGCTGCTGGCCGGCGATGAGATCGTCGCCCTGTCCGACCCCGATCACACTGACCCACTGTTGGCGATGTTTCTTCACGAGACCTGAGCGGGCGCCGTCGGGTCAAGACGTCGGAATCAGAACGGGAATGCAGCCGCTTGGGACCAGGTCCCTCCGTTCAGCCGTTGCAGGTCATCGTGCAGCAGCACCCCGGCGGCAGAGGTGCCGCCAGCCCAATGGCGAGTTCTACACTAAAGTGGGGTGGCCCTTCAGGTCCTGTCCGCAGCTGCCGATGAAGGGGTATGCGTCGCAGCCTGCACCACCGTCTGGCCATGCCCCTCGCCCTCGCCCTGGTAGCAGTGCTGGCCGGAGGGCCCGCCGCCGCCCAGGCCCCCCGGCAACCCAGCCAGTCAATCATCGTGGCGACCGACGGAGGACCCGCGGCTGGATCGGCCGTCCGTGCGCAGGCCGACGGCCCGATCGAGCAGATCGGTCCGCGGATCCTCGTCGTCCAGGTCCCCGATGCCGCCGCGGCCATCGATGCCTTGCAGCATCACCCCGGCATCCGCTACGCCGAGCCGGACCACCCGCTCTACGCCACCGCGACGCCACCGGACGACACCTATTTCGGGCTCCTGTGGGGTCTGCACAACACCGGTCAGTCCGGTGGTACCCCAGGGGCTGACATCGAGGCCCTCGCGGCGTGGGACCACCTGGACACCCTGCAACCGAGCACCGTCGTCGTCGGGGTGACCGACAGCGGCATCGACGCCACCCACCCGGACCTGACCGGCCGCATGTGGCGCAACTCCGGTGCACTCAGTCAGTGCCCGACGGGCGCGACCGGCTTCGACTTCGTCACGGGCGTCTGTGCCAGCGGCTCGACAGACGGACACGGCCATGGCACCCACGTCGCCGGCACCATCGGTGCCGCCATCGGCAACAGCACCGGCGTCGCCGGCGTCGCGCCGAACGCCCAGCTGCTGGACCTGCGGTTCATGGACGCGACGGGTGCCGGCAGTACTTCGGGAGCCGTCGCGGCGATCACCATGGCCACCGACCTGGCCAAGGCCGGCGTGTCGCTGCGCGTCATCAACGCCTCGTGGGGAGGTGACAGCGACTCCTCCGCCCTACGGCAGGCCATCAGCGACGCGGGTGCCGCAGGCATCGTGGTCGTCACCACCGCCGGGAACGTCGGCCGGGACATCGATGTCCTGCCCTTCTACCCCTGCAGTTACAACCTGGCCAACGTCGTCTGCGTGGGTGCGTCCGGCCGCACCGATGCCCGGGCAAGCTACACCAACTACGGTGCCACCTCGGTCGACCTCGCCGCGCCGGGCACGGCGATCATGTCGACCTGGCCGGGGGGCTCCTACCAGTACCTTGACGGCACCTCGATGGCCGCGCCGCACGTCGCGGGGGTGGTCGCCATGCTGGCGGGCACCTGCGCCACCTCGCCTGCGGCCGCAAAGGCTGCACTCCTCGCAGGCGTCGACCCCGTCACGTCCTTCCAGGGACTGTGGGTGACCGCGGGTCGCCTGAACGGCGCCGGCTCGTTGGCATCCGCATGTGCGGGCAGGCCCGGGGCACCCGGTCCCGCCCTTCTGGGGCCGTCAAACCAGGTCGTGTCGTGGGTGTCGGGCGGGGGGCAGACGTTCTTGCTGGAACGGCGCCCGACCGGCGCCTCCACGTGGTCCGCGGTCGGGCCTGCCTCGTCCGAACCCCAGGCGGACCTCTCGACGCTACCCGAGGGCCGCATGGACCTGCGCGTCGTAGGAGACGTCAGCGGGCGCAAGGTGACGTCGTCGACGACGGCCGGGGTGGTCATCGACCGGTCAGAGCCGACGGTGTCCATCAGCGGTTGTCCTACCCAGGAAGTGTCCTTGGGCGCAGCGCTGACCGTCACCGTCGCAGCGGGCGACGCCTGGTCGGGTCTGGCCCAGGACCCAAGCGGCGTGCACAGCCTCGACACGACCTCAGCCGGAACCCTGATCAGGACCTTCACCGCCCTCGACCGAGTCGGGCTCAGCCGCTCGGTGGACTGCACCTACTCGGTCCTGGCGCAGACCTCAGGCGGAGGCGGGACGTCGGGCGGTGATGGCGGTGGCGGTGGTGGGCTGCCGACCGCGCCGCTGCCGACCGCGCCGCTGCCGGATGAGCCGGTCGACCCTGAGGAGGGAGGTGGGTTCGTGGGCGGTGCCATCGAGGCACCAAGGCGGATCGCGTCCCCCGACGCCACCACGGCGGCCGTGCAAATCTCCGCACTGCGCTTCGGTGACGCGGGCACCATGATCACCCGGTTCGCCACGTGGTCCCAGACCCCTGACCCTCCCGAGGGCCCTGACCTTCCCCAGGCAGCGCACGCCGTCCTGGCCCGCGACGACGAGTTCGCTGATGCGATGGCTGGCGCCTCGCTGTCCGGCGCGGGACCCCTGCTGCTGACGTCGGCCGAGAGTCTGGACAGCGGCGTGGCCGCCGAGCTGCAGCGCATCCTGCCCGACGGCGGCGTGGTGTACCTGCTGGGCGGAGAGCGCGCCCTGCCTGCCGCCATCGCCGACCAGGTGAGGTCCCTCGGGTTCGCCGTCCGGAGGCTGGCCGGCCCGACGCGTGTCGAGACGGCGCTGCAGGTGGCGGACGCCGTCGTGGCGTTGGCGAGCGGCACCTCCAGCGACGTGCTCGTCGCCCGCGCCCACGGGCCGCAGGACAACCCGACGGCGGCGTGGGCTGATGCGATCAGCGCCGGGGCCCACGGCGCGCGGACGACCACCCCTGTGGTGCTGACGGCCGGCGAGTCGCTGCACCCCGCGGTCGCCGAATGGATCCGCGCCAGCGGACGACGTCCGGTCCTGCTGGGCGGGGAGGCCGCCCTTACGTCGGCGGTCGCGGGGGCCCTGCCGGGTGCGGAGCGGGTGGCCGGTCCCGACCGCGCAGCGACGGCTGCCGCTGTCGCCGGGCAGCTTTGGGGGCAGCCGGCGCCGCTGGCGGCGGCGGTGGTCATCAACGGTTGGCACGACCGCGGCTGGGCGTTCGGGCTGGCCGCTGCGGGTCTGGCGGCGGACGTGGGCGCGCCGCTGCTGCTCGTAGGCGGGACAGTCCCGCCGGCGACCGCCGCGCTGCTCGGCTGCGCGACCGCCGGAGGCCCAGGGACGCGCATCACGGTCCTCGGCGACGAGGATGTCGTGTCGTTGGCGGTGCAGCAGGCCCTGGACGTGGCCGCCGCCTGCTGATCGAGCAGGTGCTCGCCGCGTGATCAACGGCTGCGCTGCCGCGATCGACTGGTACACCGAGGTCTTCGGTGCCACGGAGATCAGCCCCCGCATGACCGGCCCCGACGGGTCCGTCGGTCATGCCGAGATCAGCATCGGCGACCCCGTCATCATGATGGGCGATGAGTGGCCGGCGGCGCTGCACTCCCGTTCGGCGGGAGGGGTCAGATGCAGCCAACCTGCCACATGTCCCAGCCATCGCCGTGCGCCAGCCCGACACCCAGCCGGCGACGCTCCGTGTAGACGGGGTCCCCGGACTCGGGTCTGACAGAGTAGGGCTCGGCGCCCAGGTCTCCAAAGATGGCATCTGGTATCTGATCGCCGGGACCGAAAGGGGTCGACGGTTCTTCCGGGTCGATCGGATCGCCAAAGCCCAGGCCACCGACCCACTGTTGGCGATGTTTCTTGACGAACTCTGGGCCCGGCCCGTCATCAGAACGGGATTGTGGCCGGATCGGACCGGCTGGATGGCGGATCACCAGGCGGGTCGCCCCGCGTGGCCGGTGGTGGTCTGCCCAGCGGGGGTGGGGCGTTCAGGCGTGGCCGGGTGGTGTAGGTGGTTCGGCCGATGGTGGTGTACAGGGTCCCGTCAGGGTCCATGCGCATGGTCCAGCGGCCACGGGTGAGGGGGGGGTGGTCGGGACGGCAGATCAATGCCGTGTTGGTGATGTCGGTCGGACCGCCCTGTTCGCGTGGGATCACATGATGGACGTCACAGTGGGCAGCGGGAGCGCTACAGCCTGGTGCCCGGCAGCCCTGATCACGGGCGATCACGGCCCGACGCAGCGCCGGGCTGATCGGGGTGTAGGCGTCACCGATCACGACCGGCATGTCGGCCTCGTCGGTGAACAGTGGAATCAGTTCGGCGTCATCTGCGATTGAGCGGACCAACGCCCTGCTGACCCGCTGCCGGCCAGACCCGCGACGTAGCAGCAGGCGTGAGACGACACTGCCCACCCCATCACAGTCCGCATCCTCGGTCTGGGGGGTGGTGAGCAGGTCGCTGATGCGGGCGATGAGCACGACTCTGGGCCGTGCCCGGCGCACCAACCCGCCCCCGCTTTCACCACCGGTCTGGTCACTGGTGCCGCCCAGGTAGGTGGCGGCGATCCGTCCGAGCGCTTCGGCCCATTGCTGGGCGCGGCTTTGCACCGGACGGACCGACTTGGGGATCACCTTGCCGTCAGCATCGACCGGCCGTGGGTCACCAGGGCTGACCGGCGGGTCGGCGGCAGCATCAAGTGCTTCGCCGAGCGTCGCGCCGACCTCAGGGGCCAGGGTGCCGTGGATCTCTGTCCACCCGTCAAAGCCTGGTTGCAGGACCAGCCGTTGAGAGCGTTCCTGGGCATCCTCGTTGTTCTCCAGGCCCTCACGGTCAAGTCGGGCAGCAAGGTCGCCGGCAGTGTCAACGATCCGGTCAGGTTCACCCAACCCCGACGCGAGCACCCCGGCCAACGCATCATCCAGCACCTGCCGTTGGGCCACACTCAGCCGGCGGGCATCCAGCACGATCCCACGCAGCTGGGACCACGACAGCGCCCCCGCATCAAACGCCGCCCACACCCGGGGCATGGCCGACAGGGTCTGCACGGCCCGGTCAACAAACCCGACGTCCACACCAGTCGCGTCTGCTTGGAGGGCAAGGTGTCGGCGGACCGACAGCCCATCACGCGGCCCTGCCGCAGCGACGGCCCGTAGGACGGTTGCCATCGCCCGGTCGGCATCGCGCATCGCCGCCACCGCTACGTCCAACGGATCGGTCGGTACGACGACCGCATAGGGGTCGAAGGGGATGTCGGCGTCGGTCGGTTCCCAGCCCAGATCAGCACCCGGGTCAGTGGGCTCAATACCCGGGCTGACCTGCGCGTTCTCGACCTGAACTAACATACCCGCAGTCTACAGAGGGGGTGTGACACCTATGGTGATATGCGTCACCTGAGAGGTGATGGAAGGATGCTTGGCTATGTCACCGGCACCGGCACGCCCAAGTGCCGCGATGGGGTGGTGGAGGCGGTGCGGGTGCGACCGTTCCGGCCTGAGGGTGTCAATTGGCACGATGGTGCATGCACACCGCCTTCCGGGGGTAGGCCAGCGGCATGAGTACGACCCACTCCTCCTATGTCGAAGACACCTTTGATCGAGACACCGACTACATCTCCGACCGGATCACCCGCACGGGCGAGGAACGGCACGAGTGGCCGGTGCAAGCCGGCCGGTACCGCCTGGTGGTTGCCCGAGCCTGCCCGTGGGCGAACCGCGCTCTGATCGTGCGGCGACTGCTGGGGTTGGAAGATGCCATCTCCCTTGCGATCGCCGGTCCGATTCATGATGCGGACAGCTGGACCTTCGATCTGGACCCGGGTGAGGTTGACCCGGTCCTGAAGATTCCACGGTTGAAGGAAGCCTATGAGGCCCGCTATCCCGATTACCCAAGAGGGATCACCGTGCCGGCGATGGTCGACATCCCCAGCGGACAGGTGGTCACCAACGATTTCGCCACCATGACCTTGGACTTCTGCACCCAGTGGTCCGAACACCACCGTGATGACGCCCCCGATCTGTTCCCTGAGCCTCTGCGCCAGCAGATCCTGGAGGTGTCCGACAGCTTCTATGAGGACGTCAACAACGGCGTGTACAAGTGTGGGTTCGCTGGCACCCAGGACGCCTACGACACGGCCTACCAGGCGCTGTTCTCCCGGCTTGACCAACTGTCAAGCAGGCTTGAGAAGCAGCGTTACCTCGTGGGCGACACGATCACCGAGGCCGACGTGCGGTTGTGGACCACGCTGGCTCGGTTCGACGCGGTCTACCACGGCCATTTCAAATGCAACCGCACCACGCTGACCCAGATGCCCGTGCTGTGGGCCTACGCCCGCGACCTGTTCCAGACCCCTGGCTTCGGCGACACCCAGGACTTTGTGCAGATCAAACAGCACTATTACGGGACACATCTGGACATCAACCCGACCGGCATCATCCCCGCCGGGCCGGACCTGGGCGGCTGGGCCACACCGCATCATCGTGAGGAGCTGGGCGGCTCACCCTTTGGGGACGGCACTCCGCCGGGTCCAGTGCCTGAAGGCGAACGGGTCCCGGCCAGCAACAATCCTGCACTTCAGTGAGGTGACCTCACCGTTCAGTGGCGCATCCCTGCCATCACGACGCGCAGGCGGGGCAACCGCAGTGCCCAGTGCCGATCAGGCACGACCACGGCGTTGCTCCGCTGCCCCGACGCGTGCGATGCCCCTCCCCCACGACGCCGGGCTGGCGGAGTGTCGCCGTATACGACGACGGTATGACGACCGACAAGAGACAATGAACCTGAGGACTGCATGACAGGGCTCCAATCGGTCTGACGCCGTTCCTCGACGTCGATGACCACACCTTGCGTCAGTGGCCTTACTCCTCGCTTACCCGTGGCTGAGGTGTCGCGCCATAGACTCCACCTCACCTGTGTTCAGGAGGGTCAATCGAATGGGGAGGTCAGAAGTGGACCACCTCGCAGCCGTGTTGCTGCTGGGTCCGCTTGAATGCAGGGTCGGTGACAAGAACGTGTTGCTGTCAGGCTGGCGCATGTCGACTGTGCTGGCCGCTCTGGCGCTGGATGCTCCGGCTCCTGTGTCACGCAGCAGGCTGATCACGGCACTGTGGGGGACGCAGGCCCCCACGTCAGCGGTGAATGCCGTGCAGGTGCAGATCTCCAAGCTTCGTGGCCTGATGGGCCAGGACCTGGTCCACACCGTCGGTGACGGGTACCGCCTTGCCGATACCGTCCAGGTCGACGTCAGGGACTTTCAGGCCCACCTCCGTGCCGGGCAGCAGGCCCTGCGTGAAGACGATCCGCAGATGGCGGAGGAGGTGTTGGCGACTGCGCTGGCCCTGTGGCGTGGTCCGGCCTTGGCCGGGGTGATGGCCCCGGGGCTGGAACCCGAGATCCGACGGCTTGATGACCTGCGCCTTGATGCCCTGCAGGCTCGTCTGGAGGCCGACCTGGCACTGGGCCGCCATGCCCAGGTCGTCGGCGAGTTGCGGGCGCTGGTCAGCAGCCACCCCTATGACGAGGGGCTGCGGGGACTGTTGATGATCGCGCTGTACCGGTCCGGCAGGCAGGACGAGGCCTTCGCCACCTATACCCAGGCGGTACGGGTGCTGGCCGATGATCTGGGAGTGGACCCCACCCCTGATCTGGTGGAACTGCACCGTCGGCTGCTGCAGCATGACGATCACCGGCCTGCCACCACAGCGGTACCGCACTCCCATCACCCACCAGTGACACACCTCACACCCAGACTCGAAGGGAGGAACGCCAGCAAGGTCGCGGTTCTGCGCCACGTCGGGCCCGAGCCCACCATCCCTGCCCCGATCGGTCGCCAGGCGGAACTGCAGGTGCTGACCTCGCTGGCTGAACAGGCGCGGCAAGCCGGGGAAGTGCGCATCGCCGTAGTGGCTGGTGATGCGGGCATGGGCAAGTCCACACTGGTCCAGGCGTTGGTGGCCACGGTGGAGGGCGCGTCGGTCCTGCGTGGCGAGTGCCTGGACCTGGGCAGCGGGCGTCTGCCCTACGCCCCCGTCGTACAGGCCTTGCGCCCCGTGCTGCGCGACCCGACCCGCTGGGGGCTCAGGCTTGACTCAGCTGCCCGTGCCGCCTTGGCCCGCCTGATTCCGGAATTGGCGACGACGGCGACCATATCGTCTGGTGGCCAGGGGTTGGAGGTGGGCCACACCCAGTTGTACGAGCACCTGTTGGGCGTGGTCGAACACACCGCTGACGCCGCCGGTCTGCTGGTGCTGGTGGTCGAGGACATCCACTTCTGCGACCCGGCCACGCGTGACCTGTTGACGTTCCTGGTCGGCAACCTTGTTGCGGGTCCAGTCCTGATGGTCCTGACTGCTCGGACCGACGAGGTCGATCGCCAACATCCGGCCCGGTCGCTGCTGAACACATTGAATCGCTCTGCGCGGTCCACCCTGCTGGATTTGTCACCATTGGGTCCAGCAGCGCTGGCCGAACTGGTCGCAACGCATGATCCCGATCGACGCACGCTGGAGGCCGTCCTTGAGCGCTCCGGTGGCAACCCGCTGTTCGCCCTGGAGTTGGCCGCCGGGCACGGCAGCGTGACCGATCAGCTGTCTGATCTGCTGTTGGCCCGCGTCGAGCGATGTGACCTCCAAACCCAACAGGTCATGAGGGTTCTCGCCGCCTCGGGGACAGGCCTGGATCACGCCACGCTGGCTGCGCTCACCGGTATCCCCGACAGCCGACTGACCTCATGCGTGCGGGAGGCGGTGGCAGCGCAACTTCTGGTGGTGACCTCAAGCGGTGCCTACGACGTTCGTCACGACCTCATCAGCGAGGCGATCGATTCCTGGCTCCTGCCAGGGGAGGTGGTGGCCATTCACGGTGACCTGGCCGATCGGCTGGCGTCGGAAGGGGGGTTGACCGGGGCCAACGCTGCGCGTCTGGTCCGTCATCTCCGTGCCGCCGGGCGCCCCGAGGAAGAGCTGGAAGCTGCCTACGCCGCCGGCCAGCAGGCATTGGAGATGTTTGCCTACAGCAACGCCCAGGCGATGTTCCAGCGGGTCATCCACCTCTGGACCGACGTCCCCGGTGCCGCGAACCGAATCGACAGTGACCTGGCGGGCGTGTATGAGACGGCTGCGGTGTGTGCGATCTCCGATCTGGACCACCGGGCCGGCGTTGGCTTTGCCGAGCAGGCCCTGCTCAATCTGGAAAGTGGGGCGGAGTCGGATCGCACGGCGCACATCCACATGTTGATCGGTCGGGGCCACGACACCGACTGGGCGCTAGCGGAGGTGGCCTATCGGGCCGCCCTTGCTGCACTGCGCCCTGGCGACAGCCCGGCACGTGCAGAGGTTGAGGCAGCCGTGTCCACGGCGCTGATGTTCCAAGGGCAGTTCTCAGAGGCCGAGGAATTGGCTGAACATGCCGCCGAAGTCGGTGATCGCGTCGGGGCGATGGCAGAGGCGGCCGAGGCACTGACCACGCTGGGCGTGATCCAGGGGCAGCGGGGCCGGATTGCGGAAGCCGCGCAGTTGTTCGATCGGGCGCAGGATGCCGCTGAGGCATCAGGGATGATTCGTCATCAGATCCGCTGTGCCCGCAGCCGCAGCGGCATCCTTGCCAACCACGGGGTGTTCGAAGAGGCGATCAGTGAATGTTGGCGAGGCATCGAGATCGCCAGGCGACACGGGCTGGACCGCACTCACGGCATGCACCTACGTGGCAACCTACTTGGTCCCATGATCGACGCCGGTCGGCTGGACGAGGCCATCGAGATCGGCAGTGAGGCCGTGGAGATGGTCCCCGAGGGACGACCTCGTGCCACCCTGCTGACCCACATGGGGACCGCGGCGGTGCGCCGCGGTGACGTCGATCTGGCGTTGCGCTGGCAGGAACAGGCTGCGGCCACGATGGGCGAGTCCAAACCGACATTCTTCGTCGCGTTCTGGACCCAACTCGCCGCCGAGGTCGCCATGGCAAGGGGGGAGTACGACACGGCCCTGCAGCAGATCCAGGTCGGGTTCGCCGCAACCACGGCACCAGATGGGCCGGCGATCTGGGCCGCGGAGGTCGGTGCGCTGTACGGCGAGGTCGTGCTGGAGGGACGCCTGACGAACGACCTGGCACCGGTGCTGGCCGCAGTCAAGGCAGCAGCCAGGAACGGCGAGACCGCGGTCGCTGCCGGTGAGCGGTTACGGCTGGAGGCCATCGCGGTCGAACTCGCAGGTGCGGGGCACGAGGTGGTGGTCGCCGGTTGGCAGCAGGCCCTTGCGGCCTACGAAGCCCTGCCGATGCCGCAGCGGATGGCCCGGTGCCACCTGGCCCTGGCTGAGTTGCATCTGAGGATGGGAGATCGCAGCCGCGCGAGAGGGTCGTGGGTGACAGCCACCCGATTGGCCCAGCAGATCGGCGCACAGCCATTGGCCGCTGCAGCAGAGGAGTTGGGTCGCCGCGGCAACTTCGTCGCCGACGCCGGCCGACTGCGTCCGGCGTGAGGTGCTACCCGGCCTGGCCCGCTTCGCGAGCGGTCTAGCAGCGCCTTTCCTCGGTCAGGCCACACCGGGTCGACAGTCGCAAGTACTTTCATGAGCATGGCCGGGCCGCTCGAGAAGGACACGTGTCGGGACTACGTGCTCCCGCTGCTGAAGGCCGCCGGCTGGGGCGATGATCAGATCATCGAGCAGTACCCGATCACGGCGGGCCGGGTCGTCACGGTTGGCAAGAAGCATCGGCGCGGCGATGCGCTGCGAGCCGACTACGTCCTCGAATACGAGCCGAGCCTCCCGGTCGCCGTGGTCGAGGCCAAGCGCGAGCACGCGATCCCAGGCAAGGGCCTGCAACAGGCGAAGAACTACGCCGGGCTCCTCGATCTCCCGTTGGCCTACTCGACCAACGGCAAGGGCATCGTTGAAGACGACAGTGACACCGGTCTGGAGAGCGAAAACCTGACTGCGTTCCCGTCACCTGGTGTGCTCTGGACCCGATACCGAGCCTGGAAAGGGATCGTCGACGACTCGGTCGCCGACGGAGTGCTCCTTCCGTTCAATCGTGACCTTCGAAACCCCGACGGCACCGTCAAGGAGCCCCGCTACTACCAGCGCACGGCGATCAACCGAGCGGTTCAGGCGGTCCTCGCCGGCGACAAGCGGCTGCTGCTCACTCTCGCTACTGGCACCGGCAAGACATTTGTGTCGATGCAGGTCGTGTGGAAGCTCTGGCAGAGCCACTGGCGGTCGGGCCGCAACCCGCGCGTCCTCTACTTGGCCGACCGCAACGTGCTGATCGACCAACCCATCGAGCGGGAATTCGTACCCGCCTTCGGCGAGGGTCCGATCTGGAAGCTGCGGGGCGAGGCGAAGCCCGGCCGTGAGATCTACTTCGCGCTGTATCAGGCACTCGCTGACAGCGGTGAGGACCCCAACGGCATCTTCCGGGACTTCGCCCCCGACTTCTTCGACCTCGTCATCGTCGACGAGTGCCATCGGGGGAGCGCTCGAGCGGAGTCGTCGTGGCGGGCGATCCTCGACCACTTCAGCCCGGCCGCGCAGCTGGGCATGACTGCGACGCCCAAGCGTGACGAGACAATCGACAGCTACGCCTACTTCGGCGATCCGATCTTCGAGTACTCGCTCGCCCAGGGCATCGGGGACGGCTTCCTCGCTCCCTACCGTGTGCGACGGGTTGTGCTCAGCCCTGATGCCCACGGCTTCGCGCCGACGCAGGGCCAGCTCGACCTGTTCGGCAAGGAGATCCCCGATGATCTGTACACGACGCCGGACTTCGAGCGCGTCGTGTCCCTGCTCACCCGGACCGAAGCTGCGGCCAAGCACCTGACCGAGTACCTCCACCGCAGCGACCGCTGGGCAAAGACGATCGTCTTCTGCGTCGACCAGGAGCATGCAGACCAGATGCGCCGCGCCCTGCACAACGCCAACCCGGATCTCACGAAGCAACACCCGAACTACGTCGTACGAATCGTCAGTGACGAAGGCGAGATCGGCAAGGGACACCTCAGCGACTTCGCTGACACTGAGAAGGACGTCCCGGTGATCGCCACTACGTCGCAACTCCTGTCCACCGGCGTGGACCTGCCCACGGTTCGCAACATCGTCCTGTTCCGGCCGGTGGGGTCTATGGCGTTGTTCAAGCAGATGATCGGCCGTGGCGCCCGGCTCTTCCCCGACGAGGACAAGCTCTCGTTCGACATCATCGACTACTCGGGTGCGACCGCACTCTTCGAGGACCCCGACTTCGACGGACCACCGGAACGGGTCGACGAGGAGGAGATCGACGGCGACGGCAACGTGGTCGACGAGACGCACGTCGAGGAGCCCGAGCGGGGCTTCGACTCAGGAGATGTCGACGACACCGTCGACCCCGACGACCTCGAAGTAGAGCCCAGGGCCAAGTTCTACATTGACGACGTCGAGGTGTGGGTCACCGCCGAGGCGATCTACCACCTCGATCCCCAGACCGATCGCCTCCGTCTGGTGGAGTACCGCGACTTCATCGCCGACACTGTGCGCACGCTCTTCCCCGCCTCCGGCGACCTACGGGCGAAATGGGCAAAGCGAGTCGGCCGGCGGGACGTACTCGACGCGCTCGAGAGCCGGGGCATCGATGCCGCCGAGCTCACGGAGCGGACGGGCCTCGTCGACGCGGACCCCATTGATGTCCTGGTTCATCTAGCGTGGAACCAGCCCCTCGCCACCCGCACCGACCGCGCCCGGCGAGTACGCAAGGAGCTCGCGGCGTTCTTCGATCAGTACCAGCCAGCCGCTCGCGAGGTGCTCGCCGGCCTGCTGGACAAGTACGCCCAGCACGGCATCAGCCAGATCGATGACCTCGCTGTCCTCGAGGTCCCGCCGATCTCCGCCCTTGGCTCTCCGACGGAGATCGCCGCCCGATTCGGTTCGGCGGACGAGCTGCGGCACGCCGTGACCAAGTTGGGTGAGTTGCTGTACGCTGCGTAGAACTCAGTCAAAACTTGAGTATTCGGAATCGTCCCGCTCTGAACCTCAAGTTTCGATGTAGGATTCACAGCATGCCTGTCGATCGCCGCGATCTGCGTCGCCGGCTGTTCAACCTGGCTGCCCAGCAGGGCGGCTACTTCTTGGCCGCCCAGGCGAAGAGCCTCGGGTACTCATACCAGGCCCAGGCGTATCACGTCTCCGCAGGCAACTGGTACCGGATCGCCCGGGGCCTGTTCCGGCTCGCCGAGTGGGTGCCGGAGCTCCACGACGACCTCCGCCGGTGGACTCTCTGGTCGAAGAACCGGGCTGTCGTCTCCCACGAAACCGCCCTCGCCGTCCACGATGCAGGTGAGTTCGAGTCTGCCCGAGTTCACCTGACCGTGCCCCCCCGCTTCACAAAGCGCGATGACGCCGTGGTCCTCCACCACGTAGAGCTGCCCGAGATCGACGTCGTCGACCAGACGGGCTTCCGAGTGACGACCGCCGCCCGCTCGCTGGTAGATGTCGCGGCAGCGGGTGTCGACGAGGACCATCTCGCCCGAGCAATCAAGGACGTCACCGACGCCGGGCTCACGACCCTTCGGCAACTCCGCTCCCGGGCCGAGGCCGTAGATGCAAGGGGAGCCCTCTTCATCGAGCGTGCCATCACCATGGTGCAGCCGTCTTGACCTACGAGACCGGCAACGCGCTTCGCACGGCCCTGGAGTACCGACTCAACAGCCAGTCGCGTGAGACGGGCGTCAGCATCGACCGTTTGCGCCGGCGGGTTGTGTTCGAGCGCGTAGTCGCCCGGCTCGCTCACGCGACGCCTGGAAAGTGGGTACTGAAGGGAGGGATGGCGCTTGAGATGCGTCTCCGAGATCACGCCCGACTCACCAAGGACATCGACCTTGGGCTCCGCGACACGGTCGAAGACCGCGGCGAACTCCAAGTCCGGCTCGTGGAGGCATTGTCGGTCGATCCCTTCGGTGACCGCTTCACTCTTGCCCCCGGGTTGGTCACGGAGCTCATGCCCGACGGTGGTGGCCACCAAACTTGGCGATCGAACGTGGCCGCCAGCCTCGCGGGCAGGGCCTTCGGCGGCATCAAGGTCGACGTCTCTCCGCGAGCCCACGAACTCGACCAGACCGACGTCGTCACCCTCCCCAACTCGCTCGCCTTTGCCGGCATCGAGGTGCCAACGGTCGAGATCATCGACGTCAACCGGCACGCCGCCGAGAAGTTCCATGCCATGGCACGTGACTTTGGTGACCGCGACAACACCCGCGTCCGCGATCTGCTCGACCTAGTGATCATGTTCGAGCACGAACTGCTCGATCGAGGTGCCCTGAGTCATGCCGTCCGCCGGGTATGGCACGAGCGCAATGCCAGCGCTCCCCCTGCTGCCCTCCCCAGCCTGCCCGACGGCTGGCCCGAGCGCTACGAACGCCTCACCGCCGATCACGACATCGCCGCTACTGACTTCCCTTCCGCAGCCGATCTCGTTACTCAACTCTGGGCCGACTTGCACCTCCAGGAGAACTGACCATGGCACCAGCCAAGAAGGCGGCCACGGCCACATCACCGCAGGCGAAACTGGCCGCCGTCATCAAGTCCGCCCGAGACACCATGCGCAAGGACGCAGGGCTCAACGGCGATCTCGATCGCATTCCGCAACTCGCCTGGCTCCTCTTCCTCAAGGCGTTCGACGGGCTCGAGGAGAACCGCGAGATCACGAATGCCAAGCATCGGCCGGCGATCGAACCGCCCTATCGCTGGCGTGACTGGGCTGCCGATCCCAACGGAGGGACCGGCAATGCGCTGATCGACTTTGTGGACACGAAGCTCCTGCCGTACCTCCGCGGGCTCAGCGGAACCGCCGCGCACGATCCCCGAGAGGTTCTCGCCGCCGTCTTCAAGGAGACCAACAATCGGATGCTTTCTGGTTACCTGCTGCGCGACGTCGTCAACAAGGTCAACGAGATCAACTTCGCCTCCTCGGATGACATACACACGATGGCGCACCTCTACGAGTCGATGCTCAAGGACATGCGCGACGCTGCTGGCGACTCCGGAGAGTTCTACACGCCCCGTCCCGTCATCCGCTTCATGGTCCAACAGGTGGCACCACAGCTAGGTGAAGTAATCCTCGACCCCGCCTGCGGGACCGGAGGGTTCCTCGTCGAGGCCCTTGCAGAGATCGAGCAGAAGGTGGAGACGACCCAGCAGCGTCGGAAGCTGCACGAGAACCTCCGTGGCATCGAGAAGAAGCAGCAGCCGTACCTGCTAGGCATGATGAACCTCGTCCTCCACGGCGTCGGCCAACCGAACGTCACCCGAGGCAACGCGCTCAACCGTCCGATCACCCAGATCAGTCGTGCCGAGCGGGTCGACGTCGTCCTGATGAACCCGCCCTTCGGCGGGGCGGAGGAGAAGAGCATCCAAGCGAACTTTCCCGCGGGCAAGCAAGCGGCCGAGACAGCGTGGCTCTTCCTCCAGTTGGTAATCCGTCGACTCAAGGACGGTGGCCGTTGCGGAATCGTCGTGCCCAACGGCGTTCTCTTCGGTGACGGTGCCGGTGCTCGGATAAAGCAGCAACTGCTGACCGAGTGCAATCTTCACACCGTCGTTCGCCTGCCCGACGGGGTGTTCGAGCCGTACACAGCCATTCCGTCGAACCTCTTGTTCTTCGACAAGACGGGCCGAACGAAAGAGGTCTGGTTCTACGAGATCCCTCCGCCCGAAGGGCGCAAGAAGTACTCCAAGACCAAGCCGATGCGCTTCGAGGAGTTCGCCGATTGCCAGGCCTGGTGGACCGACCGAGCAGAGAACGAACAGGCGTGGCGCGTGGCCATTGCCGACATCGAAACCAACGGCTGGAACCTCGACCTCCGCAACCCGCACGGTCCCGAGGACTTATCTCATCGTCCGCCGAAAGAGCTGCTTGACGAGCTGGTCAAGGTGGAGCGTGAAATCCTGACTCTGGTCGAGGAGCTACAGGCTGAACTGGCTGGTGACGCGTGAGCGCGGAGACTGTGCGAGTAGGCGACGTGCTGCGGCTCGAGCGGACCCCGGTCGACCCTCAGGCGACTCGCAGTTACGTGACTATTGGCATCCGCTCGTTCGGAAAGGGCATCTTCCACTACGACGAGAAGCCGGGCGACCAGCTCGGCAAGCTTCGGTTCTTCGAGATGAATCCCGGACGGCTGGTTGTGAGCAACATCAAGGGATGGGAGGGTGCCATCGCCGTGTCGACTGAGGAGGACGGCGGGTGCATCGCTTCCAACCGCTTCCTTGCGTATCGGCCCGTCGACGACCGAATCGATGTCGACTGGGCCCGGTGGTTCTTTCTGAGCGACGTAGGGCTCCCGCTGATCCAGCGGGCGTCGCCGGGCAGCGCTGACCGCAATCGCACATTGGCCATCGAGCGCTTCGAGAACCTTGAGATCCCTCTGCCTCCAGTCAATGAACAGCTGAGTGAAGTCGAGACCATCGCTAGGGCGTCTGACATCGCTGTTGGCGTCGGCGACCGGGCAGAATTCGCCATTGATCTGCTGAGGGCGATTCGTGCGTCGCTTGCTCTCGAGTCCTCCGGGACGGGGTGGCACAGGTGGAGCGGCGCTGAGGTACTTGCTTTGCGGCCGACCAAGGTCGCTGTAGACCGGGAAGTCGTGTATCCGATGGCAGGCGTCTACTCGTTCGGGCGGGGCTTGTTCGTTCAACCGGAACTTGAGGGTTCGCGCACGAGCTATCGAGTTCTGCATCGACTTCAGGCCGGACAACTGGTCATGAGCCGTCTGAAGGCGTGGGAGGGCGCACTGGCGGTGGTCACTCCGCAGTTTGCCGGTGCGCACCTCTCGCCCGAGTTTCCGACGTTCGATATCAATACGGACGTGGCCGACCCCGCTTTCCTGTCCGCTCTTGTCACTTCCGAAGGGTTCTGGGGTCGTCTGAAGGGTGCGTCGAAGGGGCTCGGCGCGCGAAAGGAGCGGGTGCAGGCAGAGCGCCTGCTGGAGCAGGAGTTCGCTCTCCCGTCGCTGGAGGAGCAGCGTCGTCGGGTCATTGCCCTGGAGACGACGCAGAGGGTGGGCGATCTCGTTGGCAGCCGAGCTAAGCTCATTGATGCGCTGGTGCCTGCAGCTCTCAACGAGGTCTTCAGGCGCGTGAGTTGACCGACGCCCACCCGCCGGCAGACAGCACGACGTGGCCGAGGAACCTCAGTCCTACCAGGGTCGCCGCATCCCGGACTTCTCGGGTTGCCCGTTCGTCAGCAGCACTGGGTTCGTAGTTCCCGCTCGGGTGGTTGTGGGCGAGGGCGAAGGCACGACCGTCATGGCGCAGGACGGCGTTGAGGATCTCGCGTACGGGCACAATCGAGCGGTCGATCGAGCCCTCGGACACGACGATCGTGCGCCGCAGGTTGTTCGATGCGCCGCAGACCAGGACCACGACGCGCTCACGCCGCTGCCCGTCGAGATGGCGGCGAGCGACCCGCACCACGTCCTCGGCGGAGCCGATCACCACCTGCTCCTCAGGGTGAGCGGCACGGCGACCCAATTCGAATGCTGCGACGAGAGACGCAGCCTTCGCGAGCCCGATACCGGCGGTAGCAGCTAGCTCCTCGGGTTTCACCGATGCGAGGCCGTGCACTCCTCCGTGGTCCAAGACCAGACCAGCGGCGAGCTCAGTGGCGCCGACGCCACGGGTGCCGCTCCGCAGAAGGATGGCCAGCAGCTCCTGGTCGTTGAGTGCGCCGGCGCCCAGCGCGAGCAGTCGCTCGCGAGGTCGGTCGTGCACTGGTAACGCTGCGATTGGGACTGCCATCGAAACCTCCGCGTCCGATTCTAGGAAGGCCCTGCGACACTCTCCCGCCCTGCCGTACGAGACACTCGCCAAGATCCACACAGGTTCACCAGATGGTGATCCCGGTCGTCCCGCGGTGCCTCGGCTGACCCGCTCGACCCCCGGGCAAGAAATTCAAGAAGCCCGCGCCGCGGTCGCTGCCGGTGAGCGGTTACGGCTGGAGGCCATCTCGGTCGAACTCGGAGCGGGGGGGCACGAGGTGGTGGTCGCTGCGGCGGCGAAGGCTTCGAACGGACCAGCCAGTCGTTCTCGCGCAATGCCAACACCGCCCCGACCTGGTCACCTTCCTGCCCGAAGCTTGAGGGATAGACCGCGAGTTGGCCCTGCCGGGTCATATTGATCGACTGACGATCGTTGGCCCGCACTATCTTCGTGGTGGCATACAGGGTCATACTCTGCCGGGCCCACGCCTATCGAAGACTGGACCGGTCATGACGTTGTCCTGGAGCAGTTGCAGTCCACACCCGGTGTGGTGAGCACCCGAACCATCTTCGTGCTGGAGGAGTACGGCAGCCCGTGATCCAGCGTGTCTCCCACCAGGCTGAGGTGCTGGACATCTATCGGCACAAGCCGCAGGTGCATCCGTACGGTATCGCCGACGCACAACAGCTGTGGGACAGCAGCACCTGGTGGCGTGACGGCCCGGCAGTCGTCGGGCTGCTGCGCCTGGACGGCACCGATGTCGTGTATGCCATTGCCGCGCAGGAGGCCACCGCCACTCTCGACCTGCTGGCTGCGTTGTCCTCCCGACTTCCGGACGCCTTTGTGATCACCGGACCCACCGGTCTGACCGCGGTGTTGGAGCAGGGCGGTTTCGTCGCCCAGTGGTCGGACGCCTACGACAAACTCCACCTGCCGTCACGGGTGGTCTTGCCCCCGCCGGGGTCAGCCGGCGTCCAGGTCCTCTCGCGCGCTGACTTGGACCAGGTGTTGACGCTGTTCGCCACCGATCCTGACGCCGGCGACTTCTTCCACGCCGACCTGCTGGACACGGGCTACTACCTGGGCCGCCACACCGATGGGATGCTGGTGGCCGTGGGCGGGGTGCATGTCGTTGATCTGGTCAACTCGGTGGCCGCCATCGGAAACGTGGCCACCCATCCAGCGTACCGCCGACAGGGACACGCCCGGGCGGTCGTGGTCGAGCTGTTGCACCTGCTCCGCACCGAGGTCGAGGTGATCGGACTGAACGTCCGCCACAGAACACTGGCCGCACGCTCGCTGTACACCTCGCTGGGCTTTGAGTGGGCCATCACCTATGAGGAGGCCGAGGTGGCACGCCTGGTGACGTCGGATTGAGGCGCGCGGGCAGGCTGCAAACTGGTAGAACCGGATGCCGCAGTAGTTCACCCCGTAGGAGGTCTGTGATGTCGTTGCGATCAAGCCTGGCGCTGGTCCTGATGCTGTGCCTGGTGGCGGTGGCATGCGGCGGGCCGTCGGGGACCGACGAGGACACGCCGGTCCCGGTGGCGCAGGGCTCACCGAGGGCGGCGGACGGTGGGACGGCGGACACATGCGATCCGGCCGATCTGCCGCTATTCGCCCCGGACACCCTGACAGTGGCGACCGGCGAACCGGTCTTTGAGCCGTGGATGGTCGATGACGACCCCACCAACGGGCAGGGCTTTGAGTCCGCCTTGGTCTACGCCCTGTCCCAGCAGCTGGGGTTGTCCGACACGGTTGAATGGGTGCGCACCGGCTTTGACCAGGCGGTCGCGCCGGGGGACAAGGACTACGACTTCAACATCCAGCAGTATTCGATCACCCAGGACCGCGACGAGGTCGTCGATTTCTCCATCGGCTACTACGAGGTCGAGCAGGCGTTGGTGGCTGCCCCGGACTCACCCGTGGCCGAGGCCACGGCGGTTGCGGACCTGGCCGATGACCGACTGGGAGCAGCGATCGGCACCACCTCCCTTGACTACATTGATCAGGTGATCCAACCCGACCAACCTGCTCAGGTCTATGACGACAATGCGGCGGCCAAGGCTGCCTTCGACGCTGGCCAGGTCGACGGCCTGGTGTTTGACCTGCCCACAGCGTTCTTCATCACCGCCGTGGAGATCCCCGATGCGTCCATCGTCGGCGTGTTACCGCGTTCGGGCGAGCAGTCCGAGGAACTGGGCCTGTTGTTCGCCGATGGCAGCCCGTTGGTGGACTGTGTCGATCAGGCCCTGCAATCCTTGATCGATGACGGGACCGTGGAGGGGTTGGAGGAGGAATGGCTGAATCAGGGCGGCGACATCCCCACGCTCAGCAGCTGAGCGGGCGGGGCGGTCGGCGGTCTGGGGCGGACCGCTGAGCGACCTGGACCGTCCGGGGCTGCTGCCCGGCCCGGGCGGAGACCGGTCGATGCTGTCCAGGGCCGGCGCAATGCGCACCGCCGTAGCGAACTTCCTGGCGGAAGAAGGCGCCAAGGGAGCGATCGTTGCGGCGATCTCCACGGTGGTGGTGTTCGGCCTGGGCGTGGTTCTGGTGCTCAGCAGTCCGCAGTGGCCGCAGGTCCGCGACCAGTTCTTCAACCCGGCAGACTTTGCAGCCTCCTGGCCCACGGTGCTGCGCGGGTTCTGGTTGGACGTCCGGCTGTTTGTGATCGCCCAGGTGGCCATCCTCGTACTGGCGCTGTTCATCGCGGTTGTGCGCAGCCTGCGGGGGCCGGCCTTTCTGCCGTTGCGGCTGCTGTCGGTGCTCTACATCGACTTCTGGCGAGGGATTCCACTGATCCTGGCCGTACTGTTGTTGGGGTTTGGGCTGCCTGCCCTGGCGATCCCCGGGCTGCCTCGCTCAGAGTTGTTCTGGGGAACAACGACACTGGTGCTGTCCTACTCCGCCTATACCGCCGAGGTGTACCGCTCGGGCATCGATTCGGTGCCCGAGTCCCAGCGATCCTCAGCGAAGTCATTGGGGCTGACCCAGTGGCAGGGCCTGCGATATGCCATCTTGCCGCAGGCCGTCCGCAACGTCGTGCCAGCACTGCTGAACGGCGTCGTCAGCCTGCAAAAGGACGTGGCGTTGATCAGTGTCCTGGGTGTCCGTGAGGCCGTCCGTGAAGCCAGCGTGTACACCGCCCGAACGTTCAACTACACCTCGTATGTGGTCGCGACCGTGTTGTTCTTGGCGATCTCGGTGCCGGTGGCCCGTTTCGCCGACTACTACGCGGCCCGGGACCGGGCACGACGGAGCCAGACGCTGTCATGACGGCATCATCTGCGGCTGGCTTGGCCCTGCTGGTCTGTGAGGAGATCGACAAGTCCTACGGGACCAGGAGCGTGCTGCGTGGTCTGTCACTACAGGTGGAGCCCCACCAGGTGGTCTGCCTGATCGGACCGTCGGGCTCGGGCAAGTCGACGCTGCTGCGCTGCATCGACCTGCTGGAGCGCATCGACGGTGGGCGCATTCTGCTGGACGGCCAGCAGATCACCGGAAGAGGGGTTGACGGCAACGCGGTGCGTCGTCGTATGGGGATGGTGTTTCAGTCCTTCAACCTGTTCCCGCACCTGAGTGTCCTTGACAACGTGACCCTTGGCGCACGCAAAGCCCAGGGCATCGCTCGCGGGCCAGCCGAGGATGCGGCCATGGCGCTACTGCAACGCTTCGACCTTGCCGACAAAGCCGGGGACTATCCCGACCGACTGTCCGGCGGGCAGCAGCAACGGGTCGCCATCGTTCGCGCTCTGGTCGGGGATCCGCAGGTGCTGTTGCTGGACGAAGTCACCTCAGCCCTTGACCCGGAGCTTGTGGGAGAGGTGTTGAGCGTCATCAGAGAACTGGCCGACCAGGGCATGACCATGGTGCTCGCTACCCACGAGATGGGCTTCGCGCGTGACGTCGCCCACCGGGTGTGCTTCATGGATGAGGGGACGATTGTCGAGGCCGGGCCGGCAGACCAGGTGCTGGTTGACCCCCAACACCCGCGGACCCAGCAGTTTCTTGCCAGGGTGATCCAGGCGGGCAGGATGTAGACCGCTGAGGGCGTGGTGCGCCTGGGAATCAGGGTCTGGCGGTCGGGATCCTGAAGTCGCATACTCGGATCGTGGCGAGCACTGGCAGCCCCACTGTCCCGCTGTGGCCGGCACCTGTCATGCGGCAACAGGGGTTGTATGTCCTGCACGTGGTGACCTGGGACCTGCATGCCGCCCGGGGGCTGCGCGCCAGACTCCTCGCCGCCGGGGTGTCGCGGGAGCAGATCAGGATGCGTGGACGGCGGTGCGAGGACGGGCTACAGGAGGCGCAGGTCCGGCATTGGCGCCGCCTGAGCACACGATGGCGCAAGAACATCTTCGTCGCGGTCGTCTCGGCGGTTCTGGTCGGCATCCCGGTGGGTGCATCGACAGCCACGGTGATCCTCGGCGAGACCCCTTTGGCTGCCTGGACCGGCGGCATGCTGGGGGGACTGATTCTGTTGGCACTTGGCACCACCGCGGTGTGGGCGGACCACTTTCAGCGCTCACCCGCGTCACAGAACCGGTCTCGCGTCGAGGGTCATGTCTGCGTGAGCGGCGCTGCGGAGATTGTGCGCGCCGAGATGTTGGTGGCCACCACCGAAGATGTGATGGCCGTGGAACGCCTCCCGTCCGGCGCCGACCCGTTGACATGGGCGTAGCCTGACCCGATGGGTCAGGAGACGTATCTGGAACTTGACGGCCGACGGGTGAAGGTCACCAATCCCAGCAAGGTCTACTTCCCCAAACGCGGAGAAACCAAGTTGGACCTGATCAACTACTACAAGGCGGTGAAGGAACCGCTCCTTGCCGCGGTGGGTGGCCGACCCCTGCTGCTGGAGCGGTTCCCGGAGGGCGCACGCGGCAAGAGCTTCTTTCAGAAACGTGTGCCCAAGGGTGCGCCAGACTGGTTGCAGACCACCACGGTACAGACAGTGAACGGGACCCCCTCCAATGCGCTGGTCGGCATGGACCTGGCCCATATCGCGTGGGCCGTCAACATGGGTTGTCTGGGCTTTCACGTCTGGCCGGTGATGGCGGCTGACCCCGAGCACGCTGACGAACTGCGCCTGGATCTGGACCCCATGCCGAAGGTCCCCTTCGACGATGTCCGCCGGGCAGCCGCAGCGACCCGGGACCTGTTGGCAGAGCACGGCTTGACTGCGTACCCAAAGACCACGGGCAAGCGCGGGATCCACATCTACGTTCGACTGCAGCCGCGCTGGGATTCCTATCAGGTTCGCTCGGCTGCTGTCGCAGTTGCCCGCGAGTTGGAGCGACGCCATGGCGACTTCATGACCGCGGCATGGTGGAAGGAGGAGCGCGGCGAGAGGGTCTTTGTCGACTACAACCAGAACGCGCCGCACAAGACCGTGTTCGGTGCCTGGTCGGTGCGGGCCAGGGTGGGCGGGCAGGTCTCCACGCCGTTTCGTTGGCAGGAACTGGACGTCATCGAGCCAGATGAGTTGACGATCGCCTCGGTGCCCGCGCGGGTCCAGGACGGAGGGGACCCGTGGGCCCAGATGTATTCCACCCCCCAGTCCCTGGAACCCCTCCTGGCCATCCACCAGGCCGATATGGCTGCCGGCCTGATGGATGCGCCCTGGCCACCTGTGTATCCGAAGATGCCGAATGAGCCCCCTCGAGTGGCGCCGTCGCGGGCACGCAAGGAAACACAGACCCCCTAACGCCCTACAATCGGGAATCAGACCATCCAGGGATCGGGCGAAGATGTCGGTGGCCGCCACTCATCAGGCCATGCTGAATGATGCGGGTTTGCGCACGACCAGTCAGCGATTGACCGTGCTTGACGCGCTGGATCGGCGCGACGACGCGGTCACCGCCCAGGATCTGTACCTGGAGTTCCGTGGCCAGGGTCTGACAATCGGGCTGTCCACCGTCTATCGGACCCTGACCTCCCTGGTCGACGCCGGCTTGCTGGATACCTTCCAGCGAGGCGGGGAACAGGCTTTCCGTGCCTGCTCGCCAAAGCATCATCACCACCTGGTCTGCACGGGCTGCAATCAGGTCATCGAACTGGAGGCGGGAATGGTTGAGGAGTGGGTGGGCAAGGTCGCCGACTCATATGAGTTCACCGTCTCATCCCATCGGGCTGACATCTTCGGCGTCTGCGCCGACTGCAACCGCTAGACCAGCCATGCGCCACCATTGGCTGGCGCATTGTGCGTGATCAGGTACAACACGGGCATGAAAATCACCCATGCGCAGGTTGTCGCCATCACCGGCGCCGGGTCAGGAATCGGTCGCGCCCTGGCCCTTCGGCTGGCCTCGCGGGGCTGCCACCTGTCGCTGTGCGACATCGATCCCGAGGGCCTGGCGGGCACCGCACGGATGCTGCACGACCATGGGGCCACGGTCACGACGGCGGTACTGGACGTTTCCCACCGACAAAACGTCGACGAGTGGGCCGCGACGACCCGGTCGGAGCACGGCGCTGTGCACGTGGTCATCAACAACGCTGGGGTGGCCATGGCAGGGACGGTGGAAAAGACCTCGCTGGAGGACTACGAGTGGTTGATGGGGATCAACTTCTGGGGTGTGGTCTATGGCACCAAGGCGTTCCTGCCGTACCTCCGCGAGGTCGATCGCGGACACATCGCAAACATCTCCTCGATCTTCGGACTGTTCGCCCAGCCGTCACAGAGTGCCTACAACGCTGCCCGCGACCAACATTGCACGAAACGCCCGGATCAGGGACAGCGCCGGCGATCTGCTGGGTACCGACCCGGAGGCCGTCCGCGAACGGTTTGCCGGGCTGCTGCGCACGACACCTGACCAGGCTGCAAACGCCATAATCCGTGGCGTCGAGCGGAATGCCCGCCGCGTCCTGATCGGGCCGGATGCCAAGGCAATCGACCTTCTGCAACGCACCCTCCCAACCGCCTACCAACGTCTGATCGGTGTCGGGGCCAGGCTGATTCGATAAGCGCTACTCTCGGCATCATGGGAAACTCCACAGTGGACATCACGATGTATTGGCGACCGGGGTGTGGGTTTTGTGCGGCACTACAACGCCGCCTGGATGACCTGGGGGTGCCCTATGAGCAGGTCAACATCTGGGAGGACCCAGCCGGCGCGGAGTTCGTGCGACAGGCCAACGGTGGCAACGAACTGGTGCCGACGATGGCCGTGGGCCAACAGGTCCTCGGTAACCCCAGCGCCGACCAGGTGCTCAGGGCCGTCCACACCCAGGACCCGGAATCTGACGTGCCTGCGCCGCCAGAACCAGGCCGACTGGCCAAGGGAATTACCAGGTTGTTGGGAGGCTAGACCGGTCAGTGGCGCCGCACGGGACCGTATGAACCAGCCTGGTCACACACTTCGTGAAGATGGGGTTTGAATTGACGGTCGTGGATTCCAAGGCAGCCATCCAAGGTAGGTTTTCCATGTCAGGCCCCTTCGCGCTTTTTGATGGCCATGAGCAGGTCGTGTACGGCCACGATCCCGCCAGCGGCCTACGGTGCATCATCGCCATTCACTCAACGGCACTGGGGCCGGCCTTGGGGGGAACGCGTATGTATCCGTATGCCTCGGAGACCGACGCCCTGATCGATGTCCTCCGGTTGTCAAAGGGGATGAGCTACAAGGCCGCCTGCGCAGGGCTTGACCTGGGCGGTGGCAAGGCAGTCATCATCGGTGACCCGGCCGTGGACAAGTCGGAGAGCCTGCTGCGGGCCTACGGTCGGATGGTGCAGTCGTTGAACGGACGATACGTAACTGCCTGCGATGTGGGCACCTACAGTGCCGACATGGCCCTGGTCGGTCGCGAGACCCGCTGGGCGACCGGTGCAGCCGTTGTAGAGGGCGGGTCGGGTGACTCCGGGGTCATGACCGCGTTGGGAACCTACGTCGGCATCAAGGCTGCGGTGGAGTTTGTCTTCGGTGATGATGATCTTGCCGGACGCCATGTGGCAATCCAGGGAGTAGGCAAGGTCGGCCGCCGGCTTGCCGAACATCTGCACGGTGAGGGCTGCAAACTGACGGTCGCCGATGTGAACCCGGCTGCGGTGGCCGACTGCGCGGAGCGCTATGCCGCCGAGGTCGTTGATGTCGACGACGTCCACGCGGTCGACGCCGACGTGTTCAGCCCCAATGCCCTGGGTGCGGTCATCAACCCCGACACATTGCCGCAGTTGCAGTGCGCGATCGTGGCCGGTGCGGCCAACAACCAGCTCAGCACCGACGAGGACGGCGTCGCGCTGGCTCAGCGGGGAATCCTGTATGCCCCGGACTACGTCATCAATGCGGGCGGCATCATCCAGGTCGGCGATGAGTTGCATCCCGGCGGCTACTCCGATGCCCGGGTGGTGGCACGGGTGACCCAGATCGGGCCACGCCTTCGCCAGATCTTCGACCAGGCCAAGGGAGCGGGCATTCCGACAGCCGCCGCAGCTGATCTGGTTGCAGAGCAGCGCATCGCTGACGTCGGTCGGCTGCGTGGGTTTCATCTGCCCCGCAGCTGATCACTCGATCAGACCCAACTGGCGCATGATCGTCATCGCATCTTCTGGTCCCCGGGCATGACAACATGCTTTCCACCCAGCGGTCAATGCACGTACTGCAACCGGATGCCGGCGGGCGCTGTCACCGTTCCCATCGTCCACGCCTGGATCTGGTGCTTCTCCAGGACGTTCACGGCCGCACTGGCCCGGTCCTGCGGAACCACCGCGATCATGCCCACGCCCATGTTGAAGACCCGAAACATCTCCGGTGGCTCGACTTGACCCAGTCGCTGTAGCAGATCAAACAATGGACCGGGTTCCCACGACCTACAGTCCACGTCGGCTCCCAGTCCGACCGGCAGGACCCTTGGCAGATTGCCGGGAATCCCGCCACCGGTGACGTGGCACAGAGCGTTGACGACGTCGGCAGCGGCCAGAGCCAGACACGCCTTGGTGTACAACCTGGTGGGGGTCATCAGAGCCTCGCCGAGGGGTTGATCCAACCCGTGATGGGCCTCAAGATCGACACCTGCGACCAGACGGCGTACCAGGCTGTAGCCATTGCTGTGCAGACCGCTGGCGCGCATACCCAGGATCACGTCGCCTTCTGCCACCCGGTGAGGTCCCAGGATGTCAGACTTCTCGACGATTCCGACTCCGAAACCGGCCAGGTCATAGTCGCCCGCGGGCATCACCCCAGGGTGCTCTGCGGTTTCGCCGCCGATCAATGCGCAGCCGGCCTCGACGCAGCCATCCGCGATGCCGGCAACCACCTGGGTGACCAAGTCCGGGGCCAGCGAGCCAATGGCGATGTAATCCAGAAAGACCTGTGGTTCGGCGCCGGGGACCACCAGGTCATCCACGACCATGGCGACCAGATCGATGCCCACCGTGTCGTGGCGCCCCAACTGCCGGGCCAACTCCAGCTTCGTCCCCACGCCATCGGTGGCGGTGACCATGACGGGCTGGCGGTAGCGCAGGATGTCCAGTTCGAACAACCCGCCAAAACCTCCGATGGTGTCCATGACACCGGGCCGATGCGTGCGCTGCACATGCGGTTTGATCCGCCGCACTACCTCATCGGCCGCCTCCAGGTCGACCCCGGCGGCTGCGTAGGTCTGCGGTCTAGCGGTGTCCTCGCTCATGCCGAGTCCCACAGCGTCGCCATCACCGCCTTGCCCTGTTTCTGTTGCAGCGCCTCCACCGGGATGGGGTAGTGGCCGTCGAAACAGGCCGAGCACAGCGAGGTATGTGGCAGCTTTGTGGTTTCCACCAGACCGTCCAGTGACAGGTAGGCCAAGGAATCGGCTCCGAGAAATGCTCTGATCTCCTCGACCTCCATCCCGGCGCCGATCAATTCGGCGCGGGTGGCCATATCGATGCCGTAGAAGCACGGCCACTTGATTGGAGGTGCGGTGATCCGCAGATGGACCTCTGCCGCACCGGCCGCCTTGAGCATCGCAACCAGTTGGCGTGAGGTGTTACCCCGCACAATCGAGTCGTCGACCACGACCAATCGTTGTCCGTTGATGATGTCGGGAAGCGGATTCAACTTCAGGCGAATACCCAGTTGCCGCAGGCTCTGGGTGGGCTGGATGAACGTTCGTCCGACGTAGCGGTTCTTGGTCAGCCCCTCGGCGTACGGGATGCCGCTGGTCGCCGAGTATCCACCTGCCGCAGCCATTCCGCTGTCGGGCACCGGAATGACCAGATCGGCGTCGACGGGTGACTCCAGTGCCAGCAACTCGCCCATGCGGCGACGTGCGGCGTAGACCGACGTCTCCTGGGTCATGTGGTCGGGTCGGGCAACGTAGACGTACTCGAACACGCAGGCCTTGGGACGGGCGTCGGCGTAGCGGCGACCGCGCAGGCCACCGGAGTCGATGGCCACGATTTCGCCCGGCTCGACATCACGGACCCGTACCGCGCCGACGATGTCAAGCGCGGCTGTCTCGCTGGCGATGACCCAGCCGCCGCTCTTCAGACGCCCGATGACCAAGGGCCGCACTCCCTGAGGATCGCGCGCTCCGTAGATGGCGTGTTGGTCCATCACCACCAACGAGAACGCCCCGTCGACGTCGGGCAGCACCTGCGCCAGGGCGTCGTCGGTTGTCCCCTCCTCATCCATCTGTGCCAGGGCGCCAGCGATCAGTGCGCTGAGCAGATCCGAATCGGTCGTGCACTTGTCGCCGACTGGCAGCCGGTCGGTCAGAAAGCCGGTGTTGGTGAGATTGCCGTTGTGGCCCAAGGCGATCATGTGCCCCGCGGGGGTTGACCGAAAAGTCGGCTGCGCGTTGTCCCACGTCGAGGCGCCGGTGGTCGAGTAGCGCACGTGACCGATGGCCTGGTGCCCGTCCAGCGCGGTCAGGCGCGTCTCATCGAAGACCTGGTTGACCAGGCCCATTTCCTTCGTCACGACGATGGAGGTGCCGTCACTGACCGCGATCCCAGCCGACTCCTGACCGCGGTGCTGCAGGGCGTACAGCCCGTAATAGGACAGCTTGGCCGCGTGTTCGCTGGGGGCATACACCGCGAAGACGCCGCAGGCGTCCCTGGGCCCCTCCATCGGGGTTATGGGGTCGGTGTCGTTGACTGGCGCTGCCGCTGGGGTGCTCACGCGGTCAAGGGTAGACGCCAACAGCCCGGATGGGCCGTCACCGATGGGCGATACTGGGAGTATCCCGACCAGCACCCGCCAAACGTCGCGCCGTGCAGCGTTCTCGTATGAGGCCCCACGCGGCAGACCCAGCCGCATGCCGCTGCTGGTCCTCATCGTGGCGGTGGTGGTTGCCACAGGCGTGTTGGCAAGGGCCGGTTCGCGTGAGGCCCCCGACGAACTGGTCGTCGGGGCGACGTCCACATTCTCCGCAGAGTCCAGCGACCCCGTCGACGCCATCCTTCCGCCGAGCCCCCAGCCGACCAGTGAGGTACTGCCCGGACAGTGGACGAAATTGCCGGCCGCGCCGACGCCGGGACGAACCCGACACACCGCAACCTGGACGGGAAGCGAGATGCTGATCTACGGCGGTCAGCCCGACCCGGGCCCGGCCACGGGGGTCCGGTTCGATCTCGTGACGGGAGGCTGGCAGCTGATGGCCTCCTCACCCATGGGCAGTCGCAGCGGCCACACGGCGGTGTGGACCGGTCAGGAGTTGATCGTCTTCGAGGGAGCACCGATCGGGCAGAGCGCGGCAGCCTCGGCCCAGGAGATCGATGGAGCGGCATACGATCCGGCGAGTGACACCTGGAGAGTCATCGCGGACGCTCCGGTCAATCCTCGGTCGGGTCATGTCGCGGTGTGGACGGGGTCGGAGATGCTGGTCTTCGGGGGCTCGCGGGTGTTTGAACACCACGCCCCCGCTGCGCTGTACAACCCGGACACCGATTCCTGGAGGCTGAGCGGCGCCTCCCCCTTGGATCGGGCCTTCGGACGGGTCGCCGCGGTGTGGACCGGCGAGGAGGTGCTGATCTGGTCGGGGACGGGTGAGGAGGATGTCGCGGCGTATGACCCGGCGGCCGACACCTGGCGGTCACTACCCGGATCGCCGATAGGCATGCGATCGGTCTCGGCGGTGTGGACCGGGTCGGAAATGTTGCTGCTTGGCCTGCCACAGGGCAACCGTTCACAGATCGGCGGCGCGGCGCTGAACCTGGCCGAAGCACGCTGGACGGTGTTGCCCCCCTCACCCCAGGCGTTCGCGGCCACCTTCGCGACCCTGTGGACCGGGACTGAGGCGGTAGTCGTCGGGGGGCCCGCGGAGGACCTGGGAGCGGCCTGGAACCCGGACCTGGGGCGGTGGCGCGAGCTTCCCGTGGGGCCGCAATCCGCGCTGAGTGGGCACGCCGCGGTGTGGACCGGGTCACAGGTGCTGCTCTGGGGTGGCCAGGACGAGGTCGGACCGCTTGAGACCGGGATTGCGTTCACGCCGGTCGGGTGACCGGTGGGGTGACGGGTTGAGTGACGCTGATGCGGTCGGCTCGCGCGCCGGGCAGCGATGCGTCAGACTGGCCGCGTGCTGTATGACACCTTGAAGTTCATCCATGTGCTGGCTGTCGTTGCGTGGGTCGGAGGACTGATCGCAATGGCCGTGTTCGCGGGGGTAGCCGCCCGCCGCGACCTGGCAACCCTGGGGCCGGTGGCCCGGACGGGCGCCGAACTTGGCGGTTTCTTCGGTGCGAGCTCCGGCGTGGCGTTCCTGGCCGGGTTGGCGATGATGTTCACCGACCGCGGGCCTGACTTCAGTGCGGCCTACATCAACATCGGCTTCATCGCCTTCTTCATCACTGCATTCCTGGGGGCCCGGGTGATCGGGCCGGGATATGCCAAGATGGCCCTGGCTGCAGACGCCGGCGACGTGTCCGCGGTGAACGCCGCACGTAAGACCGCGGCCATCCCACTGATGAGCAGCCTGGCACTGCTGGTCATCACAATCGCCGCGATGGTCTTCCAGTGGGGCGCCTAGGCACGGTGCCTACCGTCCGATCGCGAGCGCAGCGAGCTTGATTGGGCGGAACAGCAACGAGCGCCGCCGTAGTCGGCACAGCGCAGTGGGCTCGGGCGAAGCCCCGTTAGACCCTCCCGGTTCGGCTTATCCGCCGATCGGTGATTACGCCCTACTGGCTGACTGTCACTCCTCGGCATTGGTGTCGCGATCGGGATCAGTCGACTGGGCCTGCCTGACCCGCTTCGACGGCTCAGCCGCCTTCGCGCGGCTGCTGGATTGGGCAGAGGGTGGCCACTGCAGCATCAGCCCGACCGCAGAGGTTGTGGCAGTTGACCGGTGCTACCGCGGTGACTCACTGGTCCTTGACACCACCATCCGCACCGAGGCGGGCACGCTGGTCATCACCGACGCGTTCGCCATGCGCTCGGGTGGGCAGAGCGACCCGCGCAACCAGCTGATCCGGATGGCCACGGTCACCGACGGGTCCGTGGAGATCCAGGTGCAGATCGTGCCCCGGTTCGACTATGGCGAGTTGCGGCCCTGGATCAGGTGGAACCCGACTCGTGACTGCTGGACCGCCGTGGCTGGCCACAGCGCCCTTGTCATCAGCGGGCCTACTACCCTGGAAAAGGTCGATCACTCGTTGCACGCCACGATGACCTTGGGTTCGGGCGATCGTCTGGGGTTGTCGGTGGTGGCCACACGACCGGAAAATGCCGCCGACACCGACGGTGAAAGCATCGACGCCATCGCCGAGCACCTGGAGGAAACAGTGGCCTGGTGGGGCGAGTGGGCCGAGGAAATGACGGTCGAGGAGGGAGCGCACAGCGGGATGGTGCGACGCTCGGCCGTGGTGTTGAAGGGACTGACCTGTGCCCCGACGGGAGCCATCATCGCCGCGCCCACGACGTCTCTGCCCGAACACATCGGTGGTGAGCGCAACTGGGATTACCGGTATTCCTGGATCCGGGACTCAAGCCTTGCCATCGCGGCGATGACCCTGGTCGGGCATGAGGAGGTGGCCACGGGCTTTCGACAGTTCATCCTGCGCACGACATCGGGTGACCCTGAGGATCTGCAGATCATGTACGGGGTGGACGGGCGGCGCTCGATGCCCGAACTCGAGTTGGACCGCGAGGGCTACCGCGGGTCACGGCCGGTCCGGATCGGCAACGGTGCCGCGGGACAGGTCCAGCACGACATGTACGGCCATCTGCTGGAGGCCGCCACCTTCTGGCGCGACGGCGCTGACATGGATGACGACGAGTGGTGCTTTCTCGCCTCGCTGGCGGACCGGGCGTGTGCCGTGTGGGATCAGCCGGACCGCGGGATCTGGGAGATACGTGGCGAGCCGCGACATTTCACGCAGTCCAAGGTCATGTTGTGGGTCGCGCTTGACCGGGCGATCGCCCTGGGCAAGGAGTTCGACGAGCCGGCCGGCAGCGACATCGAGCGCTGGCACCGGACCCGCGACCTGCTGCGGAAACAGATCCATGCCAAGGGGGTCCGAAACGGTGCGTTCGTCCAGCGGTTTGACGCCGACGTGGTCGACGCGGCCCTGCTGACATTGCCCCAGGTCGGGTTCGTGGCGCCCGATGACCCGATCTTCGCAGCGACTGTGGATCGGATCATGGCTGAGTTGACCATGGGTGAGGAGGGGTTCATCCGCCGCTACCTGACTGCTGATCGGCATGACGGGTTGGCCGGTGAGGAGGGCACGTTCTTGATCTGTTCGTTCTGGCTGGTTGAGGCCCTGGCCGGGCTGGGCCGGATGGATCAGGCCGAGCAGACATTTCAGCGGCTTCTGGATGTGGCCAACGACGTGGGTTTGTTCGCCGAGCAATACGACCCCGACGCAGGGGTGATGCTTGGCAACTTCCCGCAGGCCTTCACCCACATGTCGGTCATCACCACGGCGGCCACGCTGGAACGATGTCGCGCCGAGGGTCCCAAGGGTTCGATCCGCTCCACGGACCGGCCTTCCCCGCGCTCGGCCTGAGCACGGACGTGCCCGCGCATGGGCTTGTCCGCGCCCGGGTCGAGAGGCCTGACCCCTCACACATTGAACATGGAGTGGGGAGGGCTGATGTGGCAGGCTCGCGGGGTGACGCGAACAGAGCACTCGCGGTGGCGGCCCTGGCACCACAAGGCGTGGGCGGTCGTGAACGCCTCGACCGCCCCGATCTGGCTGTTGATGATCCTGGCACCACGCCTGGCGCTGACCAGAGCTGTGGTTGCGGCCACGATGCCGTTGCACGCGGCGCTGGGGCTGACGTATGCGGGGATGCTGGGTCGCTCGGCGATGACCGGGACCGAGCGGGTCAGCTTCCTTGACGGTGAGAGCGTCGCGCGCGGCCTGTCCAGCCCTGAGGGTATGTTGGCCGGTTGGACGCACTACCTGACCTTCGACCTGTTCGTGGGTGCCTGGATCTGGCGCACCGCGATGGATGAGGGTGTGAATGCTCGCCTGGCCCTGCTGCTGACCTGGTGGGCGGGCCCGGTCGGTCTGACCCTGTTCCAGTGGCAACGCAGGTTGGCCGCACGGACCTGAGGTCGGTGACGGTCAGCCGAATGCTGGGTCAGGGGCCCAGCAACCCCGGCAGGACTCCAGCTTGTGCGGCGGCCACGACGTCCAGGTCGAGGTCCAGTGAGCCGCCCACCAGCCGACGCGCCTTGGTGGTCATGCCGATCGGCAGAACCTCAAGACCGTGCTCCCGCGCCAGTCGGTCGACCGCCCGCACGTCCGCGGTCGAGATGACCACACGTGAGGGTGACTCGGAGAACCAGACCTGGTGTTCAGCCACATTTCGCGGCAGTTGCAACGTCACCCCAAGGTCGGTGCCGCAGGCTTCGACCAGGCTGGTCAGCAGGCCGCCGGTCGACACGTCATGCGCGCTGGCCAGCAGGCCGTCGCTGCGTGCGATTGACAGGAAGATGTGCAGCCGCGCTTCCAACTCCAGGTCGATCGGTGCCAGGGTGCCGGCGATGCGTTGGTTCAGAACCCAATCCAGTTCGCTGCCCGCCAGGCCCGGTGCGGTTGCCGCCCCGACCAGCATGACGGCGTGGCGGGCCGCGGCGAAGGCCGCCGGGGTGGAGGCCGTGATGTCGGGGTGAACGCCAAGGATGCCGATCACGGGGGTGGGGTGAACCGCCGTGTCGCCCGTCTGGTTGTAGAAGGACACGTTGCCGCCGGTGATGGGTGTTCCCAGCGCCGTGCAGGCCTGCGACATGCCCGTGATCGTGTCGCGGAACTGACCCATGATTTCGGGCTTCTCCGGCGAGCCGAAGTTCAGGCAGTTCGTCGCAGCGACCGGACGGGCGCCGGTGCAGGCGACGTTGCGGGCTGCCTCGGCCACCACACGCCGGGCACCCTCGGCAGGGTCCAGGGCACACCAGCGACCATTGCCGTCGGTGGCGATCGCGATGCCGCGAGCACTGCCCGGATCCAGTCGCAGCACCGCCGCATCCCCACCGGGCCCTTGCACCGTGCCATGTCCCACAATCGAGTCGTACTGCTGCGTGACCCACGTCGGCGACACGATGTTCGGGCTGGTCAGCACCGCCATGGCGGCCGCGACCAACTCCGGCCCGGCCAGAGCCTGCATCGCCACTTCCGCGTCGACGTCAACGTCGGCGTGGGGGTGGATCCAGTCGGCGATCGGACGTTGGTAGGTCGGACCGTCGTGAGCCAGTGAGGCGGCCGGCGCGTCGTGGACCACCTGGCCGTGCCGCGTGAACACCAAGCGGTCCCCCGCGGTGACCTGCCCGATCGGGGTGGCGTCGATCTGCCACTTGGCGCAGATCTTCAGCACCTCTTCCAGGTTGTCGGGGCTGACCAGGGCCAGCATCCGTTCCTGGGACTCGCTGCACAGGATCTCCCAGGCATCCATGGAGGCTTCCCGCAACGCCACGGTGTCCAGGTCCACGCTCATGCCCAGGCCCGCGGCGCTGGCCATCTCGGAGGTCGAGCAGGCGATGCCGGCCGCGCCCATGTCCTGGATGCCGCTGAGAAGATCGGCGGCGTACAACTCCAGGCACGACTCGATCAACTGCTTGCCGGCGAAGGGGTCGCCCACCTGCACGTTCGGCCTTTTGGCATCATCGATGCCGGCCTCGTCGAACTCCTCTGAGGCCAGGATCGAGGCACCGCCGATCCCGTCACGGCCCGTTCGCTGGCCGATCAGAACCGCGATGTCGCCAACTGTTTCGGCCTTGGCCAACTGGATGCTGTCCGCCGGCAGGACCCCGACACAAAACACGTTGACCAGCGGATTGCCCTGGTAGCAGGGGTCAAAGACCACCTCCCCGCCGACTGTGGGCACCCCGATGGAGTTGCCGTAGTGGCTGATCCCCCGAACCACCCCGTCGACCACCCAACGGGTCTTGGCGCTTGAAGGGTCACCGAACCGCAACGGGTCCATCAGCGCGATCGGTCGTGCCCCCATGGTCAGGATGTCGCGGATGATCCCCCCGACCCCGGTGGCGGCGCCCTGGAAGGGCTCGATGAATGAGGGGTGGTTGTGCGACTCGATCTTGAACGTCACCGCCAGCCCGTCGCCGACATCGACCACGCCGGCGTTCTCGCCCGGTCCGACCAGAATGTTGGGTCCCTCGGTCGGCAAGGTCTTCAGGTAGATCTTTGATGACTTGTAGGAGCAGTGCTCGGACCACATCACCGAGTAGGTCCCCAGCTCCGCGGCGGAGGGCTCGCGGCCCAGGGTCTGCACCACCCGGTCATACTCGTCGTCGGTCAGACCCAGCTCGCCGGCCAGGGTCCGTGGGTTGGCGGCAGGAGCGGGGGCGGGGGTGACCATCGACGGGTGATACTACGCAGGATGACCCAGCACCTCCCAGCCATCACCGTGCGACCGTTGCCCTCCTCCGATTACCCCGCGGTCCTGCAGATGCGTGTCGATGCGTTCAGCGCCGAGGGGGTGGTGCCCTGGCCGCAGGAGGGTCAGCCCCACTACATCCCGGCGGATCGTCGTCTGGGTGCCTATGACCAAGACCGGTTGGTGGGGCACGCCGGTGCCTGGGATTTTGGCCAGTGGCTGGGTGGTCGGCGAGTCCCGATGGCCGGAATCGGCAGTGTCATCGTGGTCCCCGAGGCCCGCGGTCGGGGGGTGGGCGGCGCACTCGTTAATGCAGTGTTGTCGCAGGCGGCCGAGCAGGGCGACGTCATCAGTTGCCTGTATCCCACGGCACCCGGGGTGTATCGACGGTTCGG
>JBPCKA010000061.1:0-65225 GCA_051004735.1 Euzebya sp.
AACCCTCACCGTTGACGGCACCACCGTCTCCGGACAGGCCGAAATCGTCGTCCCCGACATCCAGACCGCCAACGCCACCGTCCACCTCATCGACACCGTCATGATCCCCCCGAGCGTCTCGGGCGAGGGTGCCTCAGAGGGCGACGCGATGAGCTCGTCCGAGGAGCCCACCGAGGGCTAATCCTCCCTTATAGATCGCGACTCTTGTCGCCGCTGGCCGGTCGCCTCAGGGTGGCCGGCCATCGTCATGCCCCTACGCTGTCAGCCGACAACCGCATAGGTGAGGACGCACATCTCATGGCATTCGACGAGTCGACCTGTTGGCTGGTCCGCGCGGGGAGCCGGGCACGGTATGCGACAGAATTCGTGGCCCACGCCGTGGTCAGCGTCGCGTGGGACTGGACCGGGATCGGTGACCTGGCCCAGCAGTCCGACGCTGAGATCTTCCTGACGCTGGAGGATGCGGGTCACCCCAAAGCTGCTGATGACCTTCGGGATCTGCGGATCTTCACCGCTCGGATGTCACCGGGTGATGTCGTGGTGGTGCCGGATCCAGCGGCTGGCGATCTGCTGTTCGGTCAGATCCTCGGGGACTATCGCTATGACCCCGGTGCCGGCGATCACCGACACGCCCGTCCCACGCGCTGGTTCGGTCGGCTGGCCACGGCGCAGGCGGACGACTTCCTGGTGGCCGGAACCACGAATACCCGGCTGATGCTACGCCGACTGCCCGAACAACTGCATTGGCAGCGCCTGTCCAGTGAGGTCGATGACTTCCTGGGCCGGGACCCGACAGATGTCCCCCGGATTGCCCGGCGAAGCCAGGGCGGGGCGGGCACAGTTAGGAAGCGAACGGGCGTGGCGATGAAGCCAACCAAGACGCTGGTGCCTGACCGCCTGTGTCCCTCTTGCGGTCTGCTGCGTTCACCGTCGCTGTTCCTTGGCGCCGACGAGTACTGCCGCGACTGCGCATAGGCGGAATCCGCTCGGTCCCTAATACACTGCGACCAGCTGGTATCCCGGCCAGCAGCAGCCGAGTAGTCAGGCACTGTCGACATGCCCCTGTCCCGACGAGACTTCATGGCGCTGGTTGCTGGCGTTGCCGCCTTGACGGGCCTGCCACAGATTGCGGTCGCCCAGCATCTGGCGCAGGCCGGTGATGAGGCAGCCCGCCAGGCTGCGGCCGACGCCACGACATTGGCCCAGACCCTACGGGCGGGCACGGCGAACGGATTGGGATATCGCATGATGGCGACCGGGGCCGGTGAACCCCATATCCTGCGGGAGGATCTTGTTTCGGCGCAGGACGGTCGCACCGGGCGCCGTCGCAGTCTGCTCAGCTTTCTGCACCTGACCGACCAGCACCTTATTGACGGGCAGTCGCCGGCCCGGGTGGAGTTCACCGACCGCTTCGTCGAGGGGAGTTGTCCACCTCCCTTTGAGTCGGCCTGGCGTGCGCACGAGGCGGCGTCGGTCAGGATCGCGGCGGCCATGCTCGCCAAGGTGCGGGGCATCGGAATCTCCCCGGTTACGGGGGTCCCGATCGCGGCGGCCATCTGCACCGGTGACAACACCGACAATCAGCAGGCCAATGAGGTCGAGTGGTTCCTGGGCGTCATGGACGGCGGGGTGGTTACTCCCAACTCTGGCGACCCGACGATGTATGAGGGGTCCCAGACCTCCGGCGACCTGGCGTACTGGCATCCCGCCCCGGCCATCCAAGACCGCTACAAGACCACGTTCGGGTTCCCTGACGCCCCCGATTTCCTGGAGCGTGCGCTGGCACCATTCACTGCTCCCGGTATCGGGCTGCCGTGGTACGTCTGCTATGGCAACCACGACGGGCTGGCGCAGGGCAATGCGCCCACCGACCCCGTCATCGAGGGCATTGCCACCGGGCCGGTGAAGGTGTTGAGTCCCCCGCCGGCCAATCCGTGCGTGCTTGAGGCGGGGGAACTGCCAATCGGCGGTGTTCCGACTGCGCCCGCCACGTCGGTGACCGCCGATCCCGATCGGCGCATGCTGACTCGAGCACAGTACGCCCAAGCCCATCTGGATGCCCCCGGCCTGCCCAGTGGACATGGACTGACCACCGACAACGTGACACAGGGGCGCATGTTCTACGCCGCCGACGTGGGAGCGCTGCGCTGGATCGTCCTCGACACCGTCAACCCCGGTGGGTTCTCTGAAGGCTCGATCGGTGATGCCCAACTGGCCTTCCTCGAGGCCGAACTGGCAGCTGCCGATCAGGCCGGAAAGTTGGCGGTGTTGTTCAGCCACCACGGGCTGCGGTCCCTGGACAACCCCGTGATCACCCCTGATCCGCTTGATCCGGCCGGTGGTGATCTGCCACGCCACATGTCAGAGGAGGTGCGGGCGCTCTGCAACGCCCACCCCAGCCTGATCCTGTGGGTCAACGGACACACCCATCGCAACACCATCGGGGCGCAGGGCACGTTCTGGGATGTGGGTACCGCAGCCCACATCGACTGGCCGCCACAATCACGACTGATCGAGGTGGTCGACAACGCCGACGGGACCCTGTCGATTTTCACGACCATGGTCGACCTGGCAGTCGAGGACCCGGTGGTCGCGCTTGCTCAGGAACTGATGGCCAACGATCCGCAGGCAGGCTTCGACGGCACCGGCCCCGGTGAGGCCGATGACCGCAACACCGAACTGATCATCGCCAACCCCTTCGCACAGGCAGGCCCCGTCCCCAGCGCCACGCCGACGGCCACCCCGTTGCCGACGATGCCACCGTCGTCGGGGACGACCACCAGCAGTCAGACCGCCCTGCCCCGCACCGGCGGTGGAGGGACAACCCTCACGGTGGGAGGTGCGCTGCTGGTGGCCGGAATGGCCGGAATTCGCACCCTGCGTCGGCCCCGCCGATAGGCAACGGCGAATAGGATCCAGCGATGACTCAGAGTTTCTCGAGTTCACTCAGGGACTCGTCCAGATGATCCAGCAGTCGCTGCAGATGGGGCAGGGTACGACGACATCCGGTGATCCCCACATCGAGGTTGCCGGCGTTGGTGGCGACGGTGATGTTCATCGCCTGGCCATCGGTCGGGATCGACAGGGGGTAGGAGCCGACCAGACGCGCACCGTTGTAATACATGGGCCGCTGGGGCCCGGGGACGTTGGAGATGATCAGATTGAACGGGGGCTTGCGCAGCGCGTCGAAACGGAACAGGGGGCCCAGCGCCAGGGGGGCGAAGGTCAGCCCGGACAGCAGGATCATGCCGCCCTGGCTCAGCCCCTGGAAGCTGATCTTGCCCTGTTCCATGGAGTGGCGGACCATCTCGAACCGCTTCTGCGGGTCAGCCAGGTGGGTGCCCAGGTTGCACAGCACCACACCAACGGAGTTCCCGCCGCCGGCGTCCTCGGGCCGACGCAGCGACACCGGGACACACGCGACCAACGGCGCCTCGGGCAGTGCATCAAGATCCAGCAGATAGCGGCGTAGCGCACCTGCGCACATGCCCATGACGACATCGTTGAGGGTGGCGTTCTGGGCCTTGCGGACCGCAGCGATCCTGGCGGTGGAATACGACTGGGCGGCGAAGCGGCGAGACCCGGTGATCGGCTGGTTCAGGATCGACCGGGGAGCCTGATACGGCAGTGCCACGGCCTGATCTCCGAAGGATTTCCACACTGTTTTCAGGGCCGCCTCGCTGGACCCCAGGACAGCTTTGCCGACCCCCTTGGTGACCGCCACGGTGCCTCCCACCAGATCCGCTACCCGGCGCAAGGGATTACCCCGTTCGGAGTGGCGTTCCCCCCTGGGCGGGCGCTGCGGGGGCGACAACGGCGGCGGCATGTCACGTTCGTCGGGATCATCACTGAGCATGTCCTGCAGCATCTTCATGCCGCTCATGCCGTCGATCAGCGCATGATGCATCTTGGTGAACAGCGCGAACCGGCCGTCTTCCAGTCCCTCGATCAGATGGGCTTCCCACAGGGGCCGGGAACGGTGCAACATCGTGCCGTGCAATCGGGATGCCAAGGCCAGCAACTCACGGACCCTGCCGGGGTGGGGCAGCGCCGAGTGCCGCACGTGGTATTCCAGGTCGAGGTTGACGTCCTCCTCCCAGGCCCACGGGCCGACCGCCCCCATGCGCACGGCCCGGCGCCGCAATCGTGGATCGATGTCTGATTGGGCGATCGTGGCCTGCAACATCCGGCCGACAAAGTCAGGGCCCGCGTCCGGCGGCGGCCTGAACAACTGCAGCCCACCGACGTGCATGGGTCGCTCACGGCCTTCGGCGTCCAGGAACAACGAGTCCGTTATCGGCATCACACGCATTGCTCTGGCCCTCCGGTTGCCTCCGTTCGCCGCAGCGTAGCGGGTTTGGAGAGGGCGCAGCCTCAGATTGCGAGCACGTCCTTGAGTGCCTTGGCGATACGGGTCGGCCCCGGGAAGTAGTCCCACTCCTGTGCGTGGGGGTAGGGGGTGTCCCAGCCGGTGACCCTGGTGACCGGCGCCTCGAGATGGAAGAAGCAGTGCTGTTGGACCAGTGCGGCCAGTTCGGCGCCGAAACCTGAGGTCAGGGTTGCCTCATGGACCACGACACAACGGCCGGTCTTGCGGACCGATTCAACAATCGTGTCAAGGTCAAGCGGCAGCAGGGTGCGAAGATCAACGATCTCGGCGTCGATCTGTGCCTCTGCGGCCGCGGCACGGGCGACATGGACCATGGTTCCGTAGGCCAGGATGGTCACCTCCGAGCCAGCCTGCCTGACGACGGCCGTTCCCAGGGGCACCGTGTAGTGACCCTCGGGCACTTCGCCCAGTTCATGGCTGGCCCAGGACTTGGCCGGTCCTTCATGGTGACCGTCGAACGGACCGTTGTAGATCCGCTTGGGTTCCAGGAAGACGACCGGGTCGTTGTCGGCGATGGCCGACAGCAACAGCCCCTTGGCGTCGTAGGGGTTGGAGGGCACCACGGTCTTCAGGCCCGCGACGTGGGTGAACAGCGCTTCGGGCGATTGGGAATGGGTCTGACCGCCGAAGATGCCGCCACCGGTCGGCATGCGGACGGTGATCGGCGCCCAGAAGTCACCACCGGAGCGGTGGCGCAGGCGGGCGGCTTCGCTGACCAGCTGGTCATAGCCCGGGTACATGTAGTCGGCGAACTGGATCTCTACGCAGGGACGCAGGCCGTAGGCACCCATGCCGATCGCGGCGGCGATGATGCCGCCCTCGCTGATTGGGGTGTCGAAGCACCGGGTCTTACCGAAGCGCTCCTGCAAGCCCTTGGTGCACCGAAAGACCCCTCCGAAGTAGCCGACGTCCTCGCCGAATACGACCACGTTCTCGTCGGCCTCCATCGCCACGACATGAGCGTCCCGGATCGCCTCGATCATGTTCATGTGTGCCATCTAGCGGCCCTGCTTCTCTTCGCGCTGGCGTACCAGGTGTGCAGGCAACTCCTCAAACACATCCTCAAAGATGTCTCGCGCGGGCCACGGTCCTGTGTGCAGGGTCCCATGCCCCTCCGCTTCCTTCAGCGCGGCCATGACTTCGGCGGTGATCGTGACCTTCAACGACTCGAGCTTCACGTCGGTCCAGTCGCTGGTGGCGACGAGGTGTGCGTGCAGACGCGTGATCGGGTCGCCCAACGGCCAGGCGTCGTACTCGTCCTTCGGCCGGTAGGCGGTTGGATCGTCGGAGGAGGAGTGGGCTGCCGCCCGGTAGGTGACCCATTCGATCAGGGTGGGGCCCAGGCTGCGGCGGGCCCGCTTCGTCGCCCAGGAACTGGCGGCCCGCACTGCCAGATAGTCGTTGCCGTCAACGCGCAGCGAGGGGACTCCGAACCCATGCCCTCGCGCTGCGAAGGTCGCGGCACCACCACGGGCGATGGCCTGGAAGGTCGAGATGGCCCACTGGTTGTTGACGATGTTCAACACCACCGGCGCCTGATAGGTCGAGGCGAACACCAGCGCGGAGTGGAAGTCGGCTTCTGCCGTGGATCCGTCGCCGATCCAGCCTGCCGCGATCGCGCTGTCTCCCTTGATCGCCGAGGCCATGGCCCAGCCCACCGATTGGCTGAACTGGGTCGCCAGGTTGCCCGAGACCGAGAAGAATCCGTGCGCCTTCGAGCTGTACATGACCGGAAGTTGGCGGCCCTGGACGGGATCCAGTTCGTTGGAGAAGATCTGGCACATCATGGTCACCAACGGGTACCCAGCGGCGATCAACAGGCCCTGCTGGCGGTAGGTCGGGAAGTTCATGTCGCCCTCGACGAGTTCGCGTTGGAACCCACAGGCGATGGCTTCCTCACCCAGGCACTGCATGTAGAAGCTGGTCTTCCCGGTCCGTTGGGCCGTCAGCATCCGGCGGTCGAACTCGCGAACCGTCAGCATGTGCCGCAGCCCGGCGATCAGCTCGTCGGTGGACAGATCGGGCGCCCACGGGCCCACTGCCATCCCGTCATCGTCCAGGACGCGAACCAGGCCATATGCCAGATCCCTGATGTCGGCTGGGTCGGCATCGACTGCAGGCCGTGGTGTCTCGCCGGCGGAGGGCAGGTCCAGGTCGGTGAAGGCGGGAACGTCGCCGGGTCGAAACGTCGGTTCCGGGACCGTCAACTGCAGGGGTGGTAAGGAAGAGGTCATTGCTCTGATCCCATGTTCGGGGGAGTGCGCGGGCTGCTCGGGCACCGGAGGGTCGCCCCGGCATCATGCCCTCCCGCACAAGAGGGTGGATCACCAGCATGGCATATCTTCTTGGGAGGCGGGGCTGGCGGGACGACCGCCCCGACGTCGCCGCTCCAAACTGCTTGGATGGGGCGACCCGCACACCCTGACCATGAAGAGAGCCTGTTGCCGTGAGCACCGTACTGATCAGTGGCGCCGATGCCGACGCCGTGTCCAGCCGTTTGTCCACCGATGGTCATGCGGTCACCGCTGCCACGACCGTCATGGCCCTGAAGGAACTGGCCCCCTCCATCACCCAGGGATCGGTGGACCTCTACATCCAACTGCCGGTTCGCGTGGTGACAGAGGGGGCAAACGCGGTGGACGTCATCGGGCACTTCCTGCGTGAGGGGCTGTTGCGCCGATTCGACGCGGCCTCTGCCGTGCTACCGCTATTGGCAACCTGTGCGGCAACGATGCTCGTGGGCGGTAACCATCCGGCAGACTCCCATGCCCCGGACAACCCAGAGGCCCGGATCTCCCTCATGAAGGTGCTGGGTCATGCGTTGCTGCTTGAGAAGCCAGGTGATGTGACCGTCTCGATCGTGGCAGGAGCCGGAGTCGAACGGATCGCGGAGTTGGCCCAACAACTGCTGACGTCGCCCTCCTCGGCCAAGCCCATGTCGGTGTCGCTTGAGACCGCTGAAGAGTTGACCGATTCCATCCCCCCGCTGGACTATGCCCACTGGCGCGACGCACTGCTGACCATGACCGAGACGCGCGCCTGAGCTGGGCGGCCATGCGCGGGCGTACGGATGGTCAACGCTTCTTGCTAGATATCCCTAGCAGTGGTTGGTAAAGTGATCGGCATGAGCACCACTACCGCCCCCACCACCATCATCGACACCGTCGTCTCCGTTCAGGAGCAGGCCCTGCGCCTGGCTCGCAGCACCTCGGAGAGCGCCGCCAAGACCATGGAGTCCTGGACCAAGCAGGTCCACGGCATGATTCCCGAGCAGTTCTCGGATCTGAGCTTTGAGCCGGGCACCCTGGTCCCCGCGCCGACCCAGACCGTCGACACCTTCTTCACCTTCGTCGAGGGCCTGCTGGGCCAACAACGCGAGGTCCTGACCAAGGTCGTTGAGTCCGGCGAGGCCCTGTTGGCCGGCCAGACCAGCAACAAGCAGACCAGCAAGAAGACCACCAGCACCAAGGCCACCACCAAGTAGTCACCCGTTGATCCGTCCTCAGCCCCCTCGCCGCCATGCGGTCGGGGGCTGTTGGCGGTCTGGCAAGTGTTGAGGAGGGTTCATGCGCGACCCCGAGGACGTGTGGAAAGGTCAGCTGGAGACCCTGGGCCGGTTCATCCGTACTCAGCGTCAAAACGCCAACCTGTCGCTGCGGCAGTTGGCCGACCTGACCAAGGTGTCAAACCCCTACCTCAGCCAGATCGAACGCGGCCTGCACGAACCGTCGGTCCGTGTGCTCAAGAGCGTGGCCGAGGCGTTGGATCTGTCGGCGGAGACCCTGCTGCATCAGGCAGGTTTGATCGCGGACCGGGTCGCGGGGGAGGAGGGGAGTGGCGACACAGGCCCGGCGGGGGCCCAACGTCGGACCGAGGTGGCCTTGCGGGCCGACCCGCTGCTGAGCCCCGAGCAGGCCGAGGCACTGATCGCCGTCTACCGCTCCTATATCGGCGCCCGCGGTTCACAGCCCAAATGAGCGGTGCGCTATCAGTGCTATCATTGGGGGATGGCTCAGCTGATTGTGCGCAATCTCGAAGCACCGATTGTCCAAGCGCTCAAGAAGCGTGCTGCCGCACGCGGCAGATCGGCCGAGGAGGAGCACCGCGCGATTCTCAGAGAGGCGCTCATGGGAGATCCCGACATGACGTTGGGCCAGGCGCTGACCGCGATGCCAGACATCGGTGAGGACAACGACTTCGCACGCCAGGCCGATGTAGTCAGGCCGGTCGACCTGTGACGTTTCTCGTTGACACCTTTGTCATCTCCGAACTCCGCAAAGGCAACCGAGCCAATCGGGGCGTACGGCAGTGGATGCGGGACTCTGGGGATTCCCTCTTTCTCAGCGTTCTCGTGGTGGGGGAGCTTCGTCGAGGTATCACGCAGGTCGCGCGTCGTGATCCGGGGGCGGCGCATCATCTGACACTGTGGTTGGAGGGGATCATCGACCGATACGCGGCGCGGATACTCCCGGTGACGTTGGAGATCGCACAGGTCTGGGGAGGACTGGGCGTGCCCGACCCTGTCCCCGCCGTTGATGGGCTACTGGCTGCGACTGCGCTGGTTCATGATCTGACCCTGGTCACGCGGAACGTGAGTGATGTCGAGTCCACCGGGGTGCCGCTTCTTGATCCGTTCCAATGGGCTGGGACCTAGCTGGTGGTCCAGGACGAGCAGTTCGCTTCCCGGGCTGAGGCGGTGCGACATGCCCTCGACGTGGTCCTTGATGCGCGACGACGGCGAGCTGACGGCCGACGCCCGGTGATGGTGGTCACCCGAGACCAGGCCGTCCCTGTGTTGCGAGCAATCCTTGTCGCCCCGGTGAACCATCCGGGACCAATCACAAACGGTTCCAGCACCGATTGAACAGGCGGGTTCAGCCGAGCACGTCGCCCAGCGTCATCCACCCAGGTCAGCGCGTCGATCCCTCACACATTGAACACGGGTGACCCCGACTCTCCCCGCTGCATGTTCAATGAGTGCTGGTTGGGAGCGTCCCGAGAGGCCGCCGCGACTGGCGTGCGACCCAGGACCAGGCGACGCCGGCGACAGGCATGATTGGTGGACCGGCATCAGAGAGACACCGATTTCCGCAAACTGCTAAACCCTTGGGTAGGTTCGCGCGTCTAGAAAGGGCAACATGCCCTTTCCGCAGGATCGCCGTCGGGTGCCCACAACGCCCCGTCACAGCGATCCAGCAGCGTTCTGTGAAGAGGTCCGTGGCCAACTGGTCGGCTTCCCTGACCCTGTTCTGCGGCGACCGGGCAGCCGCCGAGGAGATCGCGCAGGAAGCGTTGGTTCGCGCCTGGCAACGCTGGGACCGCCTGGAACATCCTCGCCAGTGGACCTATCGCACTGCGTTCAACCTCGCCCGTTACTACGCCGACCTGACCGTAGCGGAAGCTGCTGTGGTCATGGCCTGCGCGGAGGGCACCGTCAAGGCCCTGACAAGCCAGGCGATCGCCAATCTTCGCACCGCCGGGCTGACTATCGACCAGGAGGAGGTTCCCAGCGCCCCCATCGGCGGTGCCTTCACCGTCTGCACGATCACCCACGCGGTGTTCGCGGCTGACGAGCCGGGACGTGATGCTGCCGTGGACCTGGCCGGGCGGCTAGCCGCCGCCCCTGGCTGCGCGTTGGGATCCGCGCCCCGGACAACCGCGACCGCAGCACCGTCGACGACCGACGGGGAAGCGCCCTCCAGTTCCCTCCAGTCCCACCCGATAATTCAGACGCTAGAGGACGCCGGCCTCATCGTGAGTGGCGTTGAGGAGACCGGGCCCGCCATCACCTTCGAGTTTCAGCCCCGCGCGCTACAGGACGGGCAACGACCCTCCCCGGTGCGGGTCTCGCTCGCACCGCAGGACGCGCCTGCCCCCGCGGTGACCGCGCAGACGACCTTGGTGCAGTTGGCAGAAGGGGAGGGGGCGGTCCTGCCCGGCTCGGGCCTCATCGCCTTCTACTGCAGCGAGTTCGGACTGATCACGACAAGCGGCCAGGGCGACGGCGGCAGCGTGCTGGGCTGGGTGGAGCAATTGCCCCAGGCCATCGGCTGCGACCCGCTGCCCCCCGGCCTGTCGCGCGAAGTGACCGCCGACGACGGCACGATCATCCGGCGTTTCGAGTCGATCCGTGAGGCCCGGCTGCTGGCTGCGTTCGAGACGCTCGGGGTTGACCTGTGCTGCGGGGAGCCGTCGCACGGGGGGTCGGGAGCATCCTCCGGGATGGTGTGGGAGGGATCGGACGTCACCGTCATTGCGACCGCCCCCCAGACAGCTGACAGAGACGAGCGCAGCGGCGCGATCATCGACCTGGCAGACGGCAGCGCCAGCACCAGCACCGCCGACGACGTCGCGCGGGTCATCTTCGACTGCGACGACACCTTGTATGTCCTGGCGGTTGACGGGACGGATCCCCGCGTCGCGGTCCGCGCCGCCGAAGCGCTGGTCCGGCAGCTCGCTTGTACTCCGATCGCGGGTCCACAGTAGAGATCTCGGGTCACAGTAGAGGGGGCCCTTGATGGCCCGACCGCATGTCGTCCAGAGGTCACCAGCCGCGCTCGCGCGACTTCTCCAGGCGAGGCCGCTCAGCGCCGATCGTGGTGTCGTCCCCGTGCTGAAGCCGGGGTTCACACCACGTCCTCGCTACGGCGGCCACGGAGCGTCCTGGGCTGCCAGAGGGTTGACCCATCTGATAACTTTGCTGGACATGGGACTCGCCGCGAAGTTGATCAAGACCGCCCGTCTCGAGGCTGGCCTCACGATTGCTGAGCTGGGCCAGCGCGCGGGCACATCCAAGCCGACGATCTCACGCTATGAGAACGGGATCGTGGACCCAGGCTCGGAGACGTTGAACCGACTTCTCCGCGCCTGCGGGCGGGAGCTCACCATGACGAGGTCATACTTGCCCCGGCACGTCGACGAGCTCCGGGCGCGGTTCGAGAATGCACCAGGACCCACGAAAGACGACGTCACGCGGACCGTTGATGGGCGTGAACTTCGGACTGCCGCGGACGTCAGTGCCTTCATTGCCGAGCTCCGTGCGGATGGTCATCTCACCGCATGACCCAGGGTGACGGCTACGGCAACCTCGATGAGCTTGCGATCTTCCAGGCGTTGGCAGATCACGACGTTGAGTACGTACTGGTCGGCGGTAGTGCCGCCCGCCTTTGGGGCGCCACCAGACCTACCAGGGACGTCGACTGCGTGGCCGACATGACGACGGCCAACCACGAACGGCTCTGCGACGCACTCCGGGCGATGGGGCGACCTCGCCTGCGCATCGAGGGTGTGGACGATGATGGCGCCATCCAGCTGTCCCAGAGCCTTCTGCATCCTGACTTCTTCGCCCGCACTGCCAACTCGACCTGGCGGACTGACTCGGGCAGCATCGACATCCTCAGTGCGATTCCTGATGACGACGGTTCGGACGTCGCCTATGAGGAGCTACGCAGCCGTGCGGTCGCCACACCCACCGGCCGGCTCACGATCCAGGTGGCCGCGCTGGACGACATCATCACGTCAAAGCAGCACGCCAATCGCCGAAAGGACCGAGAGGCACTACCCGAGCTGATCGCCCTTCGGGACCGTATCCGGGACGCCTGACGCCTTCGGCTGGCTACCAGCCACGTGCCCTCCACTCCTCCAGGTGAGGCCGCTCGGCGCCGATCGTGGTGTCGTCCCCGTGGCCGGGGTAGACCCAGACCTCGTCGTCCAACGCCGCGAACAGCTTGGTCTCAAGTGAGTCGATGATCTGGCTGAACGCCGTTGCATTGCCGAACGTGTTACCCGGTCCGCCCGGGAAGGTAGCGGTCCGCGGTACCTATCCGAGTTCGGCTCGGGAATGGCCGGATTGTCGTCGTGTGCAGGTTGGTGAGGATAGAGCGGTCGTGGTCGATCAGAAGGGGACGGCTCACACAACACATCAGTGGATTTCGGCGTCGAGCAGTTCGGCAACGCCGGCGACGAATAGCCAACCGTTTCCAGTGGTGAGGTCGTTGAACAAGGGCGCCGTGGTCGTGAGGATCCCAGCTGGTGTGTGCAGGTCATACAGCACGGCGACTTCTGAGGCAGGTGCCTCCAGCAGATCTTGCAGCAGCGGCGTTTCGGCTTGGGCGAGCTCGGCGACCCGGCTGTTCCAGATCCAGCCAGCCGGCAGCGCTCCCCCGGGCCGGCGCCCGATCAGCGCGTCGCCCCACTGACGTGTGCACGGGTAGTGAGCCCGGCTCGAGGTCACCAGGCCCCGGTCAACACCAAGACGTTCAAGCTCGGGGTCGCGCAGATCGACGAGTGGCAGTCGCGCTTCGACATCCACCTGCGACAGCTGCCTACCGTGAAGAGCCGTGACCGTGTAGATGATCCGGTCGGCCTGTTCGTGGACGTCGTGGAACACTGTCTCGAGCAGCGCGACCGTCTGGCGCCGTGCGACGTACTTGTGACCTGCTCCCGCCAGAGGAGCGAAGCGTGTGTCGCCGTGCCCGGACATGTTGAACGCCGGCGGTGGGTACGCCTGGTCGTGGACTTGGAACCAACCAGTGCCCACGGGGAGGTGCGTGAGCCGCAACCGACGGAGATCGATCGTTTGGACGTCGGGGACTGGACAGGTAGCTGGGAACGGACAGTCGGGCGCTGTCACGCCGCTTGGGAGCGTCCCGAAGCCCGCTTGGCAGCGTTGGCACCCTGCAGACGGGCAGCGGTCTCGAGCAAGTCCAGTTGTCCCGCGTGAAGCAGGTCCGCCGGTCGAGCGCCGTCGAGTGCCGCGGCGGCGCTGTCGAACCAGACCCACAGCGCCCACGGGTCCATTCCGGCCTCGGTCAGGGGAAGGATCACACGTTCGGTGCCTGCATATGGTTCTGCGGCATCATCGAGTAGCAACGCCGGCACGAAGGCCTCGCGGCCGTGCGCAACAGTGAACAATGTGTGGTACTCGCGTTGACGTGACAGCCAGGTGTGCACGGCGCTAGACGTTTGGCCACGCACATCGGCGAGGTCGCCCACGGACCAGGCGCCGCCTTCGACGAGCTTGCGCCGTCGGGTCGCAACGCGGTGTGCCTGATTGACAGCGGCGCGCGGGACCGACCCGCGCAAGTCAAGCCCGTCCAATAGCGTGTCGACAACGCGCTCGAACGTCGAGCGGGCACAGATGCCTTGGTGACGTGCGGCTTCCATGAGCCTGCCGAGGATCCCACGCAGTTCAGAGTCGCTGTAGTGCCGCTCAGCCGCCAACTGCTCAAGGGTGTCAGCGAGGCGTTGCCCCATCAGATCGCTCAAGGCAAGACTCCTCCGGAAGGTCTGTAAGGTGTTCAAACTAAGCATACAGGACATACACGTGCGGGTCACGCACGCCAGCACAGTGCGCATGTCGGCCGTGGGCCCGGGCGGCCGCCTTCGTGAGCAGGTCAAGACAAGTGTGCGGCGAGACACACGGGTTCCGCGGTTGACGTCGTCGTGGTCGGCGACCCAATAGCCGTTGCCGTCGCCTAGGTCATGCGCTGAAGGCTACGACTTGACATCGCGGTTGGCGGCGGACAACGCCGTTGTTCACCAACCCCGCTGGCGCCACTCATTAAGGTGTGGACGCTCCGCCCCGATTGTCGTATCGTCCCCGTGACCGGGATACACCCAACAGTCATCCGACAGGACGTCGAAGAGCCGCTCGGTTCCGAACCGCACGATGGCCTCGAATTCCTCCTCGTTTTGTGTACGCCCAAAGCCGCCGGGGAAAAGCGTGTCGCCGGTGAACAGATGACGGTCGCCCAGCAGGACCGAGATCGAGCCGGGCGTATGACCCGGGTTGTGGATCAGGGTGACGTGGGCGTCCCCGAACGCAAGGGTGTCACCGTCTTCGACATGCCGGTCCGCCGACCGGGGAATCATGCTGGCGTCGGCAGAGTGGAAGACCACCTCGGCTCCGGTGGCCCCAGCTACCTGGTCCAGCGCCTGCCAGTGATCACCGTGCCCGTGCGTGGTCAGGATCGTGGTCACCGTCACGCCGGCCTGCGCACCCGGACCGGAGTCCCGTCCGATCTCCTCCAGGATGCGCTCGGCATCGTTGGCCGCGTCGATCAACAGGGCCTGACCGCCGCAGACCAACAGGTAGGCGTTGTTGTCCATCGGGCCGACGGAGAACTTGCGCATCTCGACCTCAACCCCCTCGGGAAGGGTCACGGTGCGGATCGCCGAGGCGCCGCCGGGCTCGACATGGCCAGTGCTGGGATAGGTCATGCCCCCGGTTCTACCCGAGGACGCAGCGGTCATGCGAACCGGCCACGAACCAGCTACTCCGCGTCCAGGGGCACCTGCAGCCAGCCGATCATCTGGCGCAGCGTCTCGTAGGCGGCCAACCGCGCCTGGGTGTCGCCCGCAGCCTCTGCCTCATCACAGACGCCCTGCATCCGCCGGATCATCCTGGGTCCGGCGTGCATGATCAGCTCATGTCCCTCGCTGGCCCACTTGACCAGCACATACCGCACCAGTGCGCCCACGGGTATGCCGGTGTTGGCCGACAGTTGCTGGAAGGTCGGCAGCGGATCTTGGACCGTGAACGCCGCGACCTCGCCCTTGAAGTTGGCGTCGGGATCGTCATCGGACCAGTTGTCGGTGTAGCGGTGCAGTTCCACGGCTCTCACCGTCACGGGTTTCAGCGACGCGGTCAAGCAGGCCGAACCGCAGAAATCCTTCCGCTCGGGTCCATCGCCTTCTAGCGTTCGCCCGCAAGACCTTGCAACCTACATCCGGTCGACTCGGGGTCGTTGTCGGCGCGACATCATCATCACGACCCAACGCGGGTACCGGCTGGGGGCGCGGGTCCGGGTTGACTCGACGTCCACGACGCAGTTGTTGCAGGCCTTGGACAGCGGGCAGGCTGGTGCGCTGGCGGCATTGGAGGCGACATGGCTGGCTGGTGACCCCTTGGCTGACCTGGCTGAGGACAGTGGCCTTGAGGCGGATCGATCGCGGCTGAGGCACCGACGTCAGCAGGTGCTGTTGCGGTGCGCGGACTTCTGCCTGGGCCGGGGGGCCAGGACCGGGCCCAGACACTGGCCGATCGTGTACTGCAGGAGGACCCCTATGACGAGGGGGCGTGGACGGTGGCGCTTCGCTCGCTGTTGGCGCAGGACCGGCGGGCGGAGGTCACCACCTGATATCTTGAGGCCCAGCGGCGTTTGGCCGAAGTCGGTCTTCAGCCCGGCCGGAACTCGGTAGGAGGGCCGGCTAACCAGCCCTCCTACCGTTCGGTGTCAGGCCTCCGGTTGGGCGGGCCCGGTCACGCTGTCCACCAGCACCAGGATCTGCCCGGCAGCGGCTGCGCCCGGCCCGGCGACCAGGGCGTCGGCGAAGTCCTCACCGGTCACCACCCATTGTCGGTTGATCCGTAGACCGGCGTTGCGGGAGGCATCCACCACCGCTGCGCTGGTGCCGTAGCGGTTGTCAGCTGCCAGTCGCAGGCTGTCGCCGGCCAAGGCGTCACTGACCACGGCGGGACCACCGATGACGGTTTAGCTGGACTACCGAGAGCGGCCAGTGCCTCCTGGGTCTCAACCGGCACGGTGTCGGCTTCACTCAACAGGATCGGCTGGCCCAGGAAGGCGGCCAGTCCCGCCACGACCACGGCATCGGCGAAGCCGCCGCCGTAGGCCAGGTAGACCTCCGAGGGAGCCCCCGGTGATCTCAGCCACTGCGGCCGCGGCCGTCCCGAAGCGATTGGTACAGCATCGGGATCTGTGGGGTTCCGTTGGGGAACCCGTAGATCGTCGAGGAGTTGTCGCAAATGCCGCTGATCACGGGATCCTCGATCCCTGCTGACAGGGCGAGCCCGTACAGGGCCTGCAGGAAGGGGATGGTCGGACCCTGACCGGGGTCGACGGCCGCGGTGATGTTCCAGAAGTCGAAGGACTCCTCGAATGTGGGACGTTCGTCACCCTGAGAGTGCCTCCAGGATGTCGGCGTACTGCACGCCGGCGGGGGTGGAAAGCCCCGTCTGCAACCCCAGGGTGGGCGCTGATCTGTTGGGCGGGACCGGCCAGGAAGGTCAGGTCACCAGGCAGGGGCACGTCAACGCGGCCAGTGGACCGCACGCCAGCATGGATAGTGCGGCGATGGGCGTTCGTATCATCGTCCAAGCCTGCCTTCCGACCGTCGCCATGCCAAGGTCCCAAGTGGTCGTGTCACAGGTGGCGGGTACTGTTCAGACCTCGTGAGCGCCATCGAACCAACTGCTGTCCTCCGGATCTCAGGCGCCCGTGAACACAACCTGAAGAACGTCTCGATCGAGCTTCCCCGTGATGCGTTGATCGTGTTCAGCGGGTTGTCGGGATCGGGCAAGTCCAGCCTGGCATTCGACACCATCTACGCCGAGGGACAACGACGCTATGTCGAGTCCCTCAGTGCCTACGCGCGCCAGTTCCTGGGGCAGATGGACAAACCTGATGTCGACTTCATCGAGGGACTGTCCCCGGCGATCTCGATCGACCAGAAGACCACGTCGAAGAACCCCCGGTCCACGGTCGGCATGATCACCGAGGTCTATGACTACCTGCGACTGTTGTTCGCGCGGATCGGCAAACCCCATTGCCCCGAATGCGGGCGACCGATCGAACGCCAGTCGGCCGAGCAGATCGTCGACCAACTCGAGCAACTGCCGCCGGGTCAACGATTCATGGTCCTGGCACCCGTGGTGCGGGGCCGCAAGGGCAACTACGCCACCCAGATGAAGGAGTTGTCGGCAAAGGGCTTTTCCCGTGGTCGTGTGAACGGTCAGATCGTCGACCTGGCGAACCCACCCGATCTGGCCCGCTACGAACAGCACGACATCGAGGTCGTCGTTGACCGCCTGGTGTCCAAACCCGACATGCGGCGGCGTCTGAACGACTCGATCGAGCAGGCCCTGAATCTGGCCGACGGCCTGGTGGCGATACTGACGGTCCCCGAGGCGACGGGCGGCGGAGACGAGGACACCGCTGCGGGGGAGTACACGGTCTTCTCCGAGCATCTGGCCTGCCCCTACGACGGGCTGTCGTTTGACAAGCTTGAACCGCGCTCGTTCTCCTTCAACACCCCCTACGGCGCCTGCACCGCCTGTGACGGCTTGGGTATCCGCAAGGAGGTCGATCCGGAACTGGTGATCACCAGCGAAGACGACTCCATCGCTGAGGGGGTGATCATCCCGTTCTCCTCGGGCATGTCACAGCGCTACTTCGCCCAGGTCCTTGAGGCGCTGGCCGACCAAAACGGCTTTGACACCACCACCCCGTGGAAGAAGCTCAGGGCGAAGGACAAGCGGCTCCTGCTGCACGGCATGGACGGCAAGATCCACGTCAGCTACACCAACCGCTACGGGCGCAAACGCAGCTACAACGCCAACTTCGAAGGGGCGATCCCGTGGCTGCAGCGAAAGTACGCCGAAACCGACTCCGACTATCAGCGTGACAAGATCGAGGAGTACATGCGGGAGGTGCCCTGCCCCGCTTGCAAGGGCGCCAGGCTCAGGCCACTACCGTTGCACGTTCTGATCGACGGCAAGTCCATCGCCGAGGTTGCGGGCATGTCGATCCGTGACAGCCAGGCATTCTTCGGCGAGGTCGTGTTGAACGACAGGGACGCGATGATCGCCGAACCCGTGTTGAAGGAGATCAACGAACGGCTCAGATTCCTGCTCGACGTCGGTCTGGACTACCTCTCGCTCAGTCGTGCCGCGGCGACCCTGGCAGGCGGCGAGGCGCAGCGGATCCGGTTGGCCACACAGATCGGTAGTGGCCTGGTCGGCTGTCTGTATGTCCTGGACGAGCCGTCCATCGGACTGCATCAGCGCGACAACGAACGGCTGATCGACACGCTGATCCGGCTACGCGATCTGGGCAACACCGTGATCGTGGTCGAGCACGACAAGTCCACCATGCAGGCCGCCGACCATGTCGTGGAGATCGGTCCGGGAGCGGGGGAGCACGGCGGCGAGATCGTCCACTCGGGCTCATTGGCCGACCTGATGACCAACCCGCGCTCGATCACAGGCCAATACCTGTCGGGCAAGCGGTCGATCCCCATCCCGGCCACCCGTCGCAAGCCGAAGAAGACCAAGGCCCTGACCGTGCGGGGTGCGCGGGAGCACAACCTGGACAACCTGACGGTGCGGTTCCCCCTGGGGGTCTTCACGGCCGTGACCGGTGTCAGCGGCAGCGGCAAGTCGACCCTGGTCAACGACATCCTCAAGCGGGTCCTGCAGCGTCACGTCTACGGATCACGGGTGGTGCCGGGTTCACACCGCAAGGTCGAGGGACTGGAGCAGGTCGACAAAATCGTCGGTATCGATCAGTCGCCAATCGGCCGGACTCCACGGTCCAACCCGGCCACCTACACCGGAGTGTTCGACCACATCCGCAAGTTGTTTGCCGCGACCCAGGAGGCCAAGGTTCGCGGGTACCAACCAGGCCGGTTCAGCTTCAACGTCAAGGGTGGACGCTGCGAGAACTGCAAAGGTGATGGGACCATCAAGATCGACATGCAGTTCCTGCCTGACATCTACGTGCCATGCGAGGTCTGCAAAGGCGCCCGGTACAACCGGGAAACCCTGCAGGTGCATTACAAGGGGAAGACCATCGCCGACGTGCTCGACATGTCGATCGAGGAGGGACTGGGCTTCTTCACCAACCTGACCTCGATCCGCACCCACATGGAAACCCTGAACGACGTGGGTCTGGGGTATGTCCGACTGGGGCAATCCGCCACGACCCTGTCCGGTGGCGAGGCGCAGCGGGTGAAACTCGCCAGCGAGTTGCGCAAACGCCAGACCGGCCAGACGGTCTACATCCTGGACGAGCCGACCACGGGCCTGCATTTTGAGGATGTGCGCAGGCTGCTGGAGGTATTGCACCGTCTGGTCGACAAGGGCAACACCGTCATCGTGATCGAGCATGACCTTGAGGTGGTCAAGACGGCCGACTGGATCATCGACCTAGGGCCTGAGGGCGGGTCCGGTGGTGGCCAGATCATCGGCGAGGGCACGCCCGAGCAGATCGTCGACACTGCCAACAGCTACACAGGCAAGTTCCTGGCACCCCTGCTCCACAGCGAATAGCACCGGGGATTTTCCCTTAGTGGTCTGGAACGCGGTAGGCGAGGACCGAGAAGTCGTAGAAGTTGCGGTCGTAGTCGACGTTGCGCGTGACCCGGCCCATGACATAGGCATTGCCGTCGGCATCAGTTCCGGGGTTGATAGACGTGGGGCATGATCGCGTCCGGTGGGACGATGCCCAGCCTGCCGCGCTGGAAGTCCTCAAGCGTCTGGATCAGCTGCTCCCGGGTGTTCATCACGAAGGGGCCATAGTGCTCCATCGGTTCGCGGATCGGTCGACCACCCAGCACGATGACCTCCATGGCCTGCGTCCGTGACTCCTGGGTCTGATCGGCCGTCATCACGATCCTGTCCCCCTCACCGAGAACGGCCATCTGGCCTGCGGTGATCGGGTGGCGTTCCGCACCGATGGTGCCCGTGCCAGCCATGACGTAGGCCAACGCGTTGAAGGTGGGTTGCCAGGGCAGGGACAGCGTGCCCCCGGGTGACACCGAGGCGTGTACAACCGTGATCGGGGTGTGGGTCGACCCCGGTCCGCGGTGGCCGTCGACCTCGCCGGCAATCACCCTGACCAGTGAGGTGGCATCGGCCCCGCTCAACAGCAGGATGGTGTCGGCGTCCAGGCCCTGATAGCGGGGGTCGGTGAACTTCTTGTCCGCCGGCAGGTTGACCCACAGTTGGAACCCGTGGAACAGGCCTCCCGACTGGACCAGTTGCTCCGGTGGTGTCTCGATGTGCATCAGCCCCGAGCCGGCGGTCATCCACTGTGTCGCCCCCTCGGTGATGATGCCACCTCCGCCATGGGTGTCCTGATGGACGAACTGTCCGTCGATCAGATAGGTGACGGTCTCAAATCCGCGGTGGGGATGCCAGGACGTGCCCTTCGGTTCACCGGCTTGATACTCCACCTCACCCATCTGATCCATCATGATGAAGGGATCCAGATCGCGATAGGACAGGCCCGCCATGGTGCGACGGACGGGAAAGCCTTCCCCCTCATGTCCAGCCGGCGCGGTGGTGATCTTGCGCACGGGACGTTCGCTCTGCTGGATCTGCGCGGCGGAGATCCTGGGCAACGTCATCGTGTCAGCGGTTACAGCAGACATCTCACACCTCATCCATATCTGGTTAGAAATCAAACTATACCACGTTGGACAACGGCGCATGGTGGATCGGTATTCCCGCCCGTGGGTGTATTCCAAGGGTCTCCGGTTCGCCAGTACAGGTGATGCGCATTACCGTGACCTGTCATGTCTGCACGCCCTGCCACCCGCTCCGCGGATGTCGTCGTCGTTGGAGGCGGTCCAGCTGGCTTGACCGCCGCGCTACTGACCGCACGTCGTGGTCATCAGGTCGTGCTGATCGAGGCTGGGTCGCACCTGGGCGGTATGGCGGCCAGCCCGACCATCGCTGGTCAGCGCGTCGATCTGGGCAGTCATCGCCTTCATCCCAGCGCAGCCGGGGTGACGCGACGCCTTCTGGAGGAGTTGCTGGGCGATGACCTCCAGGTCAGACCACGCAACGGGAGGCTGCATCTGGACGGTCAATGGGTGGCCTTTCCTCTGCAGACACCAGATCTGCTGCGATCGCTGTCGCTGGAGACCAGCGCGCGGATCGGATGGGATCTGCTGCGCGGGGCGGCACGTCGGGAGGGGCCCGACGACACCTACGCCGATGTCGTCCGCGCTCGGTTGGGGCCGACGGTCCTGGAACAATTCCATGGTCCCTACGCCACCAAGGTGTGGGGCGTCGGGCCACAGCATCTGGCCGGTGAGTTGGCTCGTCGACGAATCGCACTGACCGGAGCAGCCGATGTGGTCGCCAGGCTACGGCGAAGCCGGAGTCCGCAAGGGCGCACGTTTCTCTACCCTCGACTGGGCTACGGGCAGATCGTTGATCGACTTGCCGACGCCGCGGCGGATGCGGGCGTCACCGTGATGACCCACGCCCGGCCACTGGCGGTGGCACCCGACCCCGCCGCCCCGACGGTGCACCTGCATGACGGCCAGACGCTCCAGGCAGCACGGGTGTTGTGGACCGCGCCCGTGCGAAGCCTGATCGCTGCCGCCCCAGTCCCCAACGACACCATCAGTCCACTGAGCCATCGTGGTGTGGTCTTGGTCTACCTGGTCCTGCAGATGCCTCGCTATCTGGAGTGGGACGCGCACTACATCCCGGATCCCTCCATCCCGTTCGTCCGGCTGTCCGAGCCAAAGAACTATCGAGATGGTCCTGATCCCCACGACTCCACGGTCCTGTGCGCGGAAGTGCCGTGCACGGTCGGTGATGCCGTGTGGCAGGCAACCGACGACTCGTTGGCCGAGACGGTTGTGGACGGGATCGCCCGACTCGACCTGCCGCTGGTGAACCCTTCCGACGTTCAGACGATCCGCCTTCCGCGGGTGTATCCCCGCTACGACAATGTGGGGGCCGCGGCCCTACGAGGGCTGCTCGGCGTCGCAGAAGATCTGCCGGGGATCACCCTGCTGGGACGGCAGGGTCTAGGAGTGGCCGACAACCTGCACCAGGTGATGGACATGGCGGTAGCGGCTGCGCATAGCCTTCGCAGCGATGGCTCATGGGACGACACCGCATGGAGAAGGAGCCGTCTCGGGTTTGACGACCATGTCGTGGAAGATTGACCCTCAGGACAATGCGTCGGTGCGACGCAGGACCAACAGCCACGTCAGGATTGCGGATACCGCGACAAGCACCAGCGACAGGACGCTTGCCTCCGCCCAGAATGCATCCGACGTCGCCGACCACACGTCGGTGGCAAGGGTCCGAAACCCTGGTGGGCTGAGCAACAGGGTCGCCGGCAGTTCCTTCAGAGCCGACAACAGCACCAGGCCCGCGCCTGCCAGCAATGACGGTGTCATCATCGGCAACTCGATCCGGATAAGACGGCGAACCCGGCCGGCACCCAAGGTCCGGGATACCTCCAAGACGCTGTCGGGAACGCCCGCGACGGCGACCTGAGCCGCTCGCAGCGATTGGGCGCCGAAGTGGACGACGTAGGCGATCACCAGCACCGGCAGCGTCTGGTACAGCCCCGCCACCAGCCCAGGACCGCGCAAGACGAAAAACGACAGGCTCAGCGCGATGATCAGACCGGGCATTGCGAATCCCGTGACCACCAGTGCGTTCGCGGAATCCGCGGCCCGTCCACGATGACGCGCGGTCAGGAAGGCAACCGGCAGGACGACGATCGTGGCAGCGACCGCGGCCAGGATCCCGGCGGTGGCGCTACCCAACACCGGGCTCAACAACTGGGCGGGATCGGCGATGACCGAACTGCTGCGGCTGCTGCCACCAAGGATCCCGCGGCCAGCCCAATACAGCAGGACCGTCATCGGTCCGATCAGTGCCGCGGTTGCAACTGCCGTCGTGAACGCCAGTGTGGGCAGGCGCAACCGGCCCAGCGGCCAGCGCAGCCCCGAGTGTCCTCGCACCAATGTGGCGGTGCCCCCGCGAACCATGCGACCCAGCGCCGCGCGCTCCGAGGCGGCGATCAACAGCGCCAGGAGCCCCAGTTGCAATGCCAGCGCCGTGGACACAGGACGGTCCAGCAGGTTGCCGAAGATGACGCGGGTTAGCGTGTCGTAGCGAAGCAACTGCGGCAGGCCGAAGTCCGAGACGGCATACAGGAACACCAGCAGCGCGCCGGCCAGGATCGCAGGCAGAATCTGGGGTGCGATCACGCGCCGGAAGATGTCCGGGGGACGGCGGCCCAGCAGCCGTGCGGATTCCTCAAGGTTGGCTGGGAGCTGTCGCAATCTGGCCGCGACCAACAGATAGACGTAGGGGTATGTCAGCAGGGTCATGATGGCCCAGGCCGCCCAGAATCCCTCGACGGTGGGCAGTGAGATCCCGATCAGCTGATCGGTCAGTCCTCCTGGCGACAAGGCGGCTCGCAACGTGAACGCGCCGATGTATGACGGAAGGACCAGTGGCAGGGCCAAGACCACGGCCCACAACCTTGCCAACGGCAGGTCGGTCCTGGTCACCACCCAGGCGCAGGCCGTCCCCAGGACTGCTGTCGCCACAGCCACGGTGCTGGCCAAGAGCAGGCTGCGACCCAGCGGCGCCAGATTGTCCGGATCGGTGATGGCAGTCCATACCGGCCGCCCGAAGCTGGCGGCCTCAACGACCAGAAACAGCACCGGGGCTGCGAAACCGAGCGCCACAATCACCCCGACCGCCTGCAACGATGAGGGGCAGCGGGACCTGCCCGTTGGACCGGAGGTCGCGGGATCACTCCCCGAGTCGACCGCAGGTGATCGTGGACTGGGGGAGTGGCGGTCCAGATCAGCCGGAGAGGCCACTGTCCCGGATCATTTCAAGGGTCGTGTCCAGGCCGCCGCCAAGCTCATCGATATCAAAGGGGGGGACCTCCAGAGTGTCCAGCGGCGGGATACCCTCTGCCGGGGACACGCCGTCCGCCAGGGGGTACTCGAAGGTCTCCTCGGCAAAGTAGGTCTGGGACTCGGTATTTAGCAGGAACTGGACCAGTTGGCGGGCGGCGTCGGGTTGGTCGGTGACCTGCAGGATGCTAATCGGGGATGCGATCAGCAGCGCCCCGATGTCGTCGCCCCCAAACAGATGGTTGCGTGAGGGCAGGTCGGGGTCCTCGGCCAGGAAACGGTAGTTGTAGTAGTGGTTGGTCAGTCCCATGGGCACCTCACCACGGCCGACCGCTTCGACGATGGCGTTGTTGTTGGCGTAGGTCGGTGCATCGGCTTGCACCAGACCGTCCAGGAAATCCCGGGCGGTCTGCTCGCCCTCGGTGACGATCATGGCGGTGATGAAGTCCTGGAACGAACCGTTGGAGGGTGCCACCGCCACCTGTCCTGCGTAGCGCGGATCGTTGACGTCGAAGACCGATTGTGGCAGGTCGTCCTTCGCGATCAGGTCCTGGTTGAAGACCAGAACCCGCTGTCGGCCGCTGACACCGACCCACAGGCCGTCACCATTTCGGAACCGTGGGTCGACCAGATCCAGGATGTCAGAGTCCAACGTGGCCAGACGGTTCTGGCCGGCCAGGAAACCTGTGGCGCCGGGACTCTGGCTGTAGAACACGTCGGCAGGTGTCCGCTCACCCTCCTGCTGGATCAGCAGAGCCAGTTCCGCAGAATCACCGTATCTCACGTCCACGTCGATACCGGTCTCCTGGGTGAAGCGATCCAGTAACGGGCCGACCAGGTTCTGCGTTCGTCCGGAGTAGATCGTCACCGCGTTGCGGGCACCGGCACTGGTGCAACCAGATGCGCCAAGCATGAGGACGACTGCGATCAGGACTGCAGGGGCCAATATCCGGCGATGTTTCGGGGGCGTTGTACGCGTTGTGAACACCATCAGTGAAGCAGCTTAGGTTAAGACAACCTAAGTCGCCAAATCTGAAGCGTTCAGTTGCTGCCATACTGCGGGGACAACCCGCCCCAGGTAGCGGGGGAGGGTGACGAAGGACTGGCCCGAGCGGCGGAAACGGTAGTCGATCGGCACCTCGGCGTAGATGAATCCCTGGCCGATCAGGTCGATGGTCAACACCTGCGCATAGTTGTAGTCGTGGGGAATGCAGGCGGCGGCGGCCGCGGCCGGGGAGAAGGCGCGATATCCCGACTGGCCATCGGAGACGGGTTGGCGCACGGTCCAACTCACCCACCACGTCAGCAGGACATTGCCCAGGCGACGGTGCGGTCGCATGTGATGGATCCTGCCCCGGAACCGACTGCCGACCACATAGTCGACTTCTCCTGCAAGGATGGGGATGACCAGCGCGGACAACTCGGCGGGGTCATATTCCCCGTCCGCGTCGCAAAAGGCGATCGCGCTCGCGCCCCGACCGGTAGCCCAGTTCAGTCCCGTTCGCACGGCCGCACCCAGCCCCCTATTTCCGGCGTGGCTGAGCACAGTGGCTCCGGCCTTTCGTGCCTTGCTGGCAGTGTCGTCGTGACTGCCATCATCGACCACCACCACCACAACGTCTCGGCCCTCAATCAGTGGTGGGGTCCGGGTGATGACCTCCGCCACCCGGGGTCCCTCGTTGAAGGCCGGCAGGAACAACACGATCGGGCCGTCGGTGTCAATCGGTGCGGGACGAGACGGGCGGGCCCGAGGAAGGCGGGTGCGTCCCCACAGGCCGGGGGCGGGCGCCACGGTCGCCACCGCTCCCGTCAGCACGCTGTACAGCGTCTTCAGCAGATGCATGCTCAGTGCGGCTGCGGCGGCAGTGGGCAATGCCACGCCCACGGCGACCAGAGCTGCGGTCGCGGCCGCTTCGTAGGTGCCCAGCCCTCCGGGTGCTACTGCAATCAGTTGGGCGCTGACCGCTGCAGCCAGCACCACCAGTACCTTGGCAGGGGACAGCTCGATGCTGAACCACCTCAGCACCTGCCACACCAGGACGGCTTCCAGAACCCACGCCAGCGTCGTCAGGCCAATGACCCCCGGCCCGGGGGTATGCAGCGCTGAACCGACGCGCCGACGGCGTTGCAGCACCACCACCGACAGGACCGTCCCGACGACCAGCAGGACCGCAAGGACTACCCCAGCGTCCCCCAGCACTGCGCGCAGGACCGCCGGCCCAGCCACGACGCCAAGAACCAGCAGCGACAGGAAGTCCGCCGTCCTCAGCATGACAGTCGATGCCACGGCGTCGGCCGGATCGACGCCGGCCCGTCGCACGGCCGACACCACCCGTAGCGGTTCCCCCAGGCGCAGGGGCAGCACATGATTGCCGCCCAGCGCGACATGGATGGCGGCCAGTGCCTGGCCCAGTCCCAATCCGGGCAGCGTGATCGTCCAGGCCAGCGCCCTGAGGGCAAACGCCGCTGCGAAGGCGGCAAGGGCAAGCGTCATCCCGGCGGGGTCCGCCAGCGCCGTCGTCATACCGCTGCGGAGGTGTCGGGGGTCGATCGCGGTGCCAAGCCCTAGGACGGCAATCGTTGTGGCGGCGACCGCGATCACCATGACCGTCGCCGGGCTCAGCCCCCGACGCCACTTCATTGGGCACCTCCGGAGGCCGCGCGGCGCACCAACCAGATCGAGCCCAGCGTCATGACAACGGCCCACACCGTCAGCAGCACGTCATCGATCGGCGTCGCACGCAGCCCGTCGGGCATCAGCGGAGCCAACAGGCGGTAGGCCGGCGCGGTGGTCGACATGAAGTCCACCACCAGGGTGCGCGTGCCGAAGGTTGCCTCGGCGGCAAGCCACAACCAGTTGAGTGCGCTGAGGGCGACCGCGATGGTGACAGGTGTCCTCAGCCGAGGAATATCGTGCACCAAGCGTGAGATCGCAACGGCTGCGAGTGGCAGGACGACGACGATCTGGCGTCCCGGCACCCACCAACCCTGCATGGTGAGGGCGACGAACGTCGCCACCAGCCAAGCGGTGGCCACGGGCAGGACGAGGGCCCCACGAGTGTCATGCCGCCGGGTGAACAGGTTCAGCGCTGCGGCTGGTATCAGCAACCAGGCGGGGGACCACGTTGCGATACCGAAGGAGCGATCCACCACAAGACCGACCAGGCGGCGAGAGCGACCGACGAGGTCCGGACTGGTTCCCACCACCGACAACTCGCCGCCGGCCTGGAAATGGTCGCCTGCGGCATAGACCGTCCAGCCGCCGTACAGCAGGTGATGAGCCAGCAGATAGGCAACGCCGGCAACGATCAGAAGCGTGCCAGCGGCCCAGAGCGACTGCCGGTGACCGGTGCGCCACAGCCGCCATGCTGCGACGGCAGCGATTGCGACGGTCACCGGCACGTACTTTACCGACAACCAGGGCAGCGCGATCACACCCATCGTCGCCACCCCGAGCGGCACCCACGACGGTATCCGGCGTGTCGTCCCTGGATGGGTTCGGCGGCCGAACTCAAGGATCGCCGCGCAGGTGATCGTGACGAGCATGGCTGCCGCCATCTCGGGATAGATCTGTGAGCCGTAGGGCGCCAGTGGCATGCCCGTGAACAGTCCGCCGACCACCACGACGGCCAATGACGGGGACACACCGACGTGCCGAATCGCCACCCACGCGGCGATCATCGCCGTCAAGCCCGCCAGCACCGCCATCACCGCCTTGGCGGCTGCCCAGCCGCCGATGGCCACCGCCGGGCTCAGCAGCAGGGGCAGCAATGGGTCGTGTGGGCTGAGGCGGCGACCATCCCGCAGAGGGGCTGTCTGGGGATCCACGGTCAGTTCATGGAAAGGAAGGTAGGACCGCTGCGCCAGTTGGTTGCTGATGTCCAGGTCACCATCTGACGCCAGGCTTTGTGCGGTCATCAGGTAGTACGGCTCATCGGCGGTGGTACGGGCGGAGCCGGTCGCGCGGGCACCCAATCCGGCTAGGGCTGCCAGAACTGCCGCGATCCCGGTCAGCATCAGCAGCCACGCAACGCCGCGGGAGGGACGAGTGTCGCGGTCGGGTAGCGCCGGTAGGGGTGGTGCGGACGTGTCGGTTGTGCTCATGACGCCAGTCGGGTGGGGACCGGGCGGCGTTGGGCGGGGGCGTGCCAGCGCAGTTGCTCGGCAAGCCCGTCGCTGAGGCTGACCCGTGGCGACCAGCCCAACAGGGTCCGGGCCCGATCAGTGTCAGGAGTGGGGCATTGGGGGTCACCGGCTGCCGCCGGTAGGTCAACGGTGGGAATCCGCCGTCCCAGCAACCGCCCGACCACTTCCAGCGCCTGGTTCAGCGAGATCGATTGCCCGGCGGCGATGTTGATCACCGACCCCGGTGCCAGTGGGGCGGTCAGAGCCGTGGACGTGGCACGAACCACATCGTCGACGAAGGTGTAGGCCCGTGTCTGCTGCCCGTCACCACGCCGCGGGAACGGTGGACCGCCCTGGCCTGCCAGAAACATTCGGTGAAAGGCCATGTCGGGTCGCTGCCGTGGTCCATACGTGGTGAAGTAGCGCAGGCAGACCGTCGGCAGGCCTCGCGCCACATAGCTGTTGGCAAGTAGTTCCATCGCCGCCTTGGTTGCGCCGTAGGGGCTGACCGGCACGCAGGCCAGGTCCTCGGACAACGGCCCGAAGGTGTCGCCGTAGACCGAACTGGACGAGGCCAGGACAATCCGCCTCGCCCCCGCAGCAAGACCGGCCTCGAGGATCCGCTGACTCATTCTGACGTTGCCGTCCAAGTGGCGGTCAAAGCCGTCTGCCCAGCTGCTCTGCACGCCCGGTTGGCCCGCCAGGTGCACAATTGCATCCTCGGGGCTGATCACCCGCCGCAGGTCCGTGGACAGCAGGTCCGTCCGCTGCAGCTCGACCCCCGAGAGGGAAACGGCGTTCTGGTGCTGGCGTGGCCCACCCATGAGGTCAAGCGCGACGACGTCGTGGCCGGTGTCGGCCAGGAACCGGCACAGGTGGGAGCCGATGAATCCTGCTCCACCGGTGACAAGGACGCGTGACATAACGCAGGAGCTTAGGTGAACCTAACCTTCTAGACAATGCGGATGTCGTGGACGTCTTGGGATCGCGCCCGAACACGGCGCTGGGGCGAAGCCACAGTTAGCTATAGCCCTGGGCGGGGGGTCCCACGTAGCTGACGCCGACACGGTCGCCCTGGCCGAAGGGAGGCGCGGACATGGTGCGCACGCGGACCGCCCCGTGCGGTCCGTCCAGCAGGCTGACCGCGTCGTGGCCGTAGTACTCGACCGCGGTCACCGTCGCATCGGAGCCGGGGCTCATCGCGAGGTGCTCGGGACGAATCAGTACCCGCACCACCCCAGTCGCCGGCTGCTGCAAGGGCACAGTGCCGAACCAGGTCTGCGCACGGTCGCCCTGGGCAGTGGCCTGGATCATGTTGGCGTCGCCCAGGAACTCGGCCACCTCAAGGGAAGCCGGTGACTCATAGATCACCTCGGGCGCGGCCTGTTGATGGATGCGTCCCTGGATCATCACCGCGACCTCGTGGCCCAGAAGAAACGCCTCCTCCTGATCATGGGTCACCACGACTGCGGTGATCGCCAATTCACGCAGCAGCGCCGCCACATCCGCGCGTACTTGCGTTCGCAGGTTGGCGTCCAGAGATGAGAACGGTTCGTCCAGCAGCAGCACTCGTGGGCGTGTGACCAGGGCGCGGGCCAACGCGACACGCTGCTGCTGGCCTCCTGACAGAGTTGCCGGCATGCGGCCGCCGAATCCATCGAGCCCGACCAGCGCAAGTGCCCCCGGAACGGCGTCACCCCGCCTGGCGCGACGGCTCAAACCGAAACCAACGTTGGCCGCGACATCCATATGGGGGAACAGGGCGCCGTCCTGGAACACCATGCCCACTCCACGGCGTTCGGCGTCCACGGCAGTGACGTCCTCACCGTCCAATCGCACGGTCCCGCCGGTGGAATCCTGCAAACCCGCGACCGCCCGCAGCAACGTCGTCTTCCCGCAGCCACTTGGCCCCAGCAGCGCCAGCGTCCGTCCCGCCGGAACGGACAGGGACACCCGGTCCAGGATCACCGCACCGCCCAGGCTCACGCTCAGCTCGGTGATGTCCAGGGGGACGCGAGTGACATCGTCGGTCAGGGCAACGACGTCGGCTGTGTGGGTCAGTGCTGCGGTCACGAACATCAAGCGTAACGGCTGCACTGAGGTAAGGCACACTTTAGTAAGCCACCTAAAGACACAGGTCCCGCGTCGCGGCGAAGCTCCGATGCTGTTGGCAGGATCGGGGGCCAATGGTGCGAAACCCTGCCCAGTCGTTCAAGCCGGACCCGGGGACCATCCCCACCGAACCCGGCTGCTATCTGTGGCGTGATCGTCATGGACGTGTCGTCTACGTCGGCAAGGCCAAGAACCTGCGGGCCCGTCTGTCCTCCTATTTCCAGGACGTAGGACAGTTGCACCAGCGCACCCAGGGGATGCTGGAGGCCGCCGCATCGGTCGAATGGATCATCTGCGGTTCCGACGTCGAGTCGCTTCACCTCGAGTACAACCTGATCAAGCAGCACCGGCCGCGCTTCAACATCCGGTACAACGACGACAAGTCCTATCCCTACCTGGCCGTCACCCTGGCTGATGAGATCCCGCGGGCCATGGTGCGCCGCAATCCCCGGCCTGACGGCACCCGCTACTTCGGTCCCTTTGCGCACGCCTACGCGATCCGAGAGACGCTGGATCTGCTGCTGCGCATCTATCCGGTGCGGACGTGTTCCAACGGCGTCTTCGATCGGCATCGCCGGGCCGGACGACCGTGTCTGCTGTTCCACATCGGGAAATGCAGCGCTCCCTGCACCAAAGAGGTGTCCCAGGAGGAGCACCGGGAACTGCTGGATGGCCTGATGGCCTTCATCGAGGGCGAGACAGAGGGGGCCGAGACCGAGTTGCGGCGCCGCATGCTGTCGGAGGCGGACAAACAGAACTACGAGGCCGCGGCGCGGATCCGGGATCAGCTGCGAGCCATGGAGACTGCCCTGGCAAAGCAGGTGATGGTCACCGGGCGAAAGGAGGACTTCGACGCGATCAGCTGGCATGGCGATGAGCTGGAGGTGGCCTTCCAGGTCTTCTTCGTCCGTCGCGGACGGGTCGTGGGCCGCAAGGGTTGGACGGTCGACCGTGTCGAGGCCCTCGACATGCCCGAACTGCTCACCCGGTTCATCGTGCAGGTCTTCAGCGAGCGGGTGGGGGCGGTGACCGGTCGCTCGAACAGCCGCTCCATGACCCGCACGGCCAAAGGGGGCAGTGACGGTCGTCTGAAAGAGCCCGATTCGGCCAGCACCCAGGTTGTGGGCAAAGAGGTGCTGGTGCCAGAACTGCCCGATGACGTCGAGGTGCTCGAAGAACTGCTGGCCGAGTTGCGAGGATCAGCCGTGGCAGTCCGGGTGCCCCAACGCGGGGCGAAGCGCCAGTTCCTGGACACGGTTCGAGGCAACGCCGAGGAAGCCTTTCACCAGCATCGCCTGAAGCGCGCGAAGGACTTCAATGCCCGCTCCCGGGCACTGCGGGAGTTGCAGGATCACCTGTCGTTGGAGCAGGCGCCGCTCCGCATCGAGTGCTACGACATCTCCACCCTGCAGGGAACGAACTCGGTGGCCTCGATGGTCGTCATGGAGGACGGATTGCCCCGGAAGAGCGAGTACCGCAGGTTCAAGATCCGCGGGGTGACCGGGCAGGACGATTTCGCCATGATGAATGAGGTGATCACCCGCCGCTTCAAGCGATATCTGGCCGAGAAGGACCTGCCGGTCGAGGAGGGTGCCAAGTTCGCCTACCCGCCGAACCTGGTCCTGATCGACGGGGGCAAGGGACAGCTGAACGCCGCGAAACGAGCACTGGACGACCTGGGTGTCGAGGGGGTCGAACTGGCGTCCCTGGCCAAGAGGATGGAAGAGGTGTTTCGACCGGGACAGTCCCAGTCGGTCATGTTGCCGCGGTCCAGTGAAGCCCTGTTTCTGGTCATGCGGATCCGCGACGAGGCCCACCGCTTCGCCATCACCTATCACCGCAGCCTGCGAGGAAAGGAGATGGTCCAGTCCGTGTTTGATCAGATTCCCGGGGTTGGGCCTGCCCGCCGCAAGGCGTTGATGATGCATTTCGGGACGGTCAGGGCAGTCCGCGAGGCAACGGTTGAGGAGCTGGCCCAGATCGAGGGGATAAGCCAGAACCTGGCACTGACCATCCACCAGGCCTTGCGGCCCGGGGCAACGGTCAGCCGACCGTAAGGGTGCCTCGCATCCCCTCTTCGTAATGGGTTGATCCCTGGTCGGTGTGGATGATGCAGAACAGGGTGTAGGTGCCCGGTTCCAGGTCATAGGTGGCGTTGCAACTCTGTCCGGGGCCAAAGCCCTCCAACTCGAATGCACCGGCGGCCTCAAGTGCCGCTTCGTCGGGTTCGCCGGGCGCGGTGAACCCGACGTCACCGCCGCCGGGGAGGAAGGCCAGTTCATGGTTGCTGGCCCCGTCGTTGTCCAGCGTGAAGGTGGTGATCCCGGCGGGGGCTTCGATATCAGCAGGGGAGTAGGCAAAGTCGCTGGCAACCAGTTCGATGGTGGTCGAGGCCTGGGACTCCAGGTCCTCACCCACGGGCTGGCAGGGTTGCTCCGCTGTTGCCGAGGCCGTACTTGACCCGCTGCCACTGCTGGAGCCGGAAGATGTCGCTGACCCCGACACGCTTCCGGATTCGTCTTCTGAACCCAGGACGCGAACGCTGGCCCCGTCATCGGAGGAGCCACACGCGCTGAGGAACATCATCACGGCCAGGGTCGCCGCGCTGATGGTGAGGACTCGGGAGGAGGATCGGAACATCGGGCTAAGGTAAAGGCAACCTAAGTAAATTGCAAGCCAGCCCGCGAGGGCCGTGGCGTAGGCTCGATTCCGATGCAGCCCACGATTGTCATCATCACCGGGTTGTCCGGCGCCGGCCGGACGACCGCAGCAAAGGTGCTCGAGGACATCGGATACTTCGTCATCGACAACATGCCTCCACAGCTGCTGGACTCGGTGGTGGAGCTGGCGACAGGGCCGGGGGCCGACGTCAATCGGATTGCTCTGGTCATCGACGTCCGCGGCCGACAGTTCTTCGGTGACCTGCGTCAATCCATCCGCTCGGTGGAGGAGCGCGGGTTGAGTGTCCGGGTGCTGTACCTGGAGGCGTCGACGCAGAGTCTGGTGCAACGGTACGAGGCGGGTCGCCGTGTCCATCCCCTGGCCGGGGAGGATCGGGTTATCGAAGGGATTGCGAGGGAGAAGGAATTGTTGGCTGTCCTGCGTGCCGAGGCCGATCTGGTCATCGACACGACCAGGCTGAACGTCCACCAGCTGCGCGACAAGATCGTTGATGCCTTCGGGGACACCACCGACACGGTGATGGTGACCAATCTGGTGTCGTTCGGGTTCAAACACGGAACCCCCCGCGATGCCGACATGGTGCTGGACGTGCGGTTCCTGCCCAATCCTCATTGGGTTCCCGAGTTGAAGCCGTACACGGGCCTGGACGAACCCGTCCGCGACTACGTCCTAGGCCAGACAGATGCGAAGGAGTTCCTGGACCACCTGTTCCCGCTGTTGGATCTGATGGTCCCGGCGTTCAGACGTGAGGGGAAGCGCTACCTGACCATTGCGATGGGCTGTACCGGCGGCAAGCATCGCTCGGTCGCGCTGACGGAGGAGTTGGCACGTCACCTTCGTGGGGGTGGCCAAACTGTGCAGGTCAATCACCGGGACCGGTTGCGGGAGTGACCGGGGTGGCCGGCGAGCCTTCGGAGGGGCGACGGATCACCGCGATAGGTGGTGGGCATGGTCTTGCGCGGACACTGGACGCACTGCTGCTGCTCTCGTTGGAACCTACGGCGATAGTGACCGTCGCCGATGACGGGGGATCAAGCGGCCGCTTGCGTCAGGAGCACGGCGTCATCGCACTGGGCGACATGCGAATGGCCCTGCAGACTCTTGCCGGTGCAGACGCATCGTGGTCGCGGGTGTTCTCCCATCGCTTCGACGAGGGGGATCTTCAGGGACACGCGCTGGGAAATCTGATCCTGATGGCGCTGATCCAGCAGCACGATGACCAGGTCGTTGCCGCGCTGAGCCACGCGGCCAATCTGCTTGGCTGCCGTGGCACCGTGCTGCCGTGCACGACCGACAACGTCACGCTCGTTGCGCAGGTCGACGGGAGGGTTGTTGCGGGTCAGGTGGCGGTGGCCACGACCACGGGTCGCCACCGCGACGTCTGGCTTGAGCCACGCAGCCCGCGGGCTGCTCCGCAGGCCGTCCACGCCATCTCAGCGGCTGATGTGATCGTGCTGGGACCCGGCAGCCTGTTCACCTCGATCATCCCCAACCTGTTGGTTCCAGGTATCTCGGCAGCCATCGCCCGCAGCAGCGGCAAGCTGATCTATGTGGCCAACATGACCGGGCAACCCGGGGAAACCACCGGAATGGACCTACAAGATCACGTCGACGCCTTGCTGTCGCACCTGCCGCAGGATCGGCGGCTGACGGTCCTGGCCCATCGCGGGGCCCCTGCCGCCGGGTCGGGACAGCCGTTGGGGTCTGCTCTGGATCAGTCAAGGCTGACGGCGCTTGTGACTGCGGACCTGGCCACCCGTCGCCCCGACGGCACGGTCCTTGCTGCCCATGACCCAAAGCGGCTGGCGCAGGCACTTCAGCCGCTGCTGGCGTAAACGGACGCCATCGATGAGCCTGACACGGCAGCTACGGGAGGAATTGGCGCATACGCCCACCCGATCTGCTGTGGCACGGCTGGCTGAGGCGTCGGCCATGGTCCGGTTTGGCGGCAGCCTGCGATTGCGTGGTGGCGGTGCCACCCCCGAGGTTGCCGTCGTCGTGCGCTGCGCCCACGGATCGGTTGCCCGACGGCTGCGCACGACGTTGGTGGAGGCACTGCACGTGCGACCGGGACTGGCACGCATCCAAGGCGGCAATCTGGCGGGCTCCTCCGCCTACGTCGTTGAGGTGATGGCGCCTGCTCTGGCCCCCCTGGGAATCCTGGATGCTGCGGGACGTCCCCGGCAGGGGATCGACGGCGAACAAGCGCGTCACCGCGCCGCCTACCTTGCCGGGGCTCTCATGGTGGCCGGGCGCTTGTCGGGTGCCGGTAAGCCTGTGCACCTTGAGATAGCTGCCCCGGGGCAACGGACGGCAGCCGATCTGGCCGCGATGCTGGGCACGCAGGCACACGATGTCCGCGTGGTGGTCAAAGGCGGCGATATGGTCGCGGACCTGTTGGTCCAGGTCGGGGCGCACGCCACGTTTCTGGCCTTTGACCAGGGACGTTTGCGCCGCGATCTTCGTGGTCAGGTCACGCGCAGCGTCAATGCCGACCGGGCCAATCTCACACGCACCGCCGATGCCGCGTCCCACCAGATCGTGGCCATCCAACAGCTGCTGGATCGGCTGGGCTGGGATGGCCTGCCCGACGACGTCCGCAGTACCGCCCTGGCGCGCATCGTCAACCCCGAGGCGTCCCTGAGCGACCTGGGAAAGCTGTTGGACCCCCCGGTCCTCAAGGCAACGGTGCACCGACGACTCCGCCGGTTGGAACACCTGGCGGAGGAGATAGTGGCGAGTGGCGATGGGTGAGCACGGGGATAGTCGTTGGAACCAACTACCGGTGGGCTACTCTGCGATCACACCTGTGCACCACCGTTCACCCAGTCTCAAGGAGAGCATCTCGTCATGACCCTCAAGGTCGGTATCAACGGCTTCGGCCGAATCGGTCGAAATTTCCTTCGCGCGGCCAAGTCCAGTGGCGCCGACATCGACATCGTCGGAGTCAACGACCTCACCAGCACCGCCACCCTTGCCCACCTGCTCAAGTACGACAGTGTGCATGGGCGCTTTGATGGCACTGTCGAGGTCGACGGCGAGAACCTGATCATCGATGGCGACACCTTGCGGGTGATGGCTGAGCGAGACCCTGCCAACCTCCCCTGGGGGGACCTGGGTGCTGAGGTCGTCATTGAATCCACCGGGCTGTTCACCGCACGCGACAAGGCCGCGCTGCACCTTGACGGGGGCGCCAAGAAGGTAATCATCAGTGCCCCAGCAAAGGGCGAGGACGTGACGCTAGTCATGGGCGTCAACACCGACACCTACGATCCCGCCACGCATCACGTCATCTCCAACGCCTCGTGCACCACCAACTCGGTGGTGCCGATGGCCAAGGTGCTGGACGAGGTGTTCGGCATCGAACAGGGGTTCATGACCACGATTCACGCCTACACCAACGACCAGGGGACCCAGGACCAGCCGCATTCCGACCTGCGCCGAGCTCGCGCCGCCGCTGTGAACATCATCCCGACCACGACGGGGGCCGCGAAGGCGGCATCACTGGTCCTGCCGCAACTGGAGGGCAAGCTGGACGGGATGGCGATGCGGGTGCCGGTCCCGGACGGGTCGGTGACCGACCTCGTGTGCAATCTGGGGACAGAGGCCACCGCCGAGGAGGTCAACAATGCGTTCGCCAAGGCGGCGGTAGGCGACCTGGCCGGCATTCTCGAGCTGACCATGGACCCGATCGTGTCAAGCGACATCGTCGGTAACCCGCACTCCTGCATTGTCGATGGCTTGTCAACCATGGCCATGGGCCGGACCGTGAAGGTGCTGGGCTGGTATGACAACGAGTGGGGCTACTCCAACAGGCTGATCGACCTGACCACGTTCGTGGGTTCGAAGCTGTAGCGGTGGACCTGGATCAGCTGGATGCCAGTGGCAGGACGGTGCTGGTTCGCGCCGATCTGAACGTGCCGTTGGAGCACGGGCAGATCAGCGATGATCTGCGAATCGTGTCCAGCCTGCCAACGGTCACCCGGCTGCGTGAGGCGGGCGCCCGAGTTGTCCTCATGAGCCATCTGGGGCGTCCTGATGGTCAGGTGGTGGACGGACTGCGCCTTGAGCCCGTGGCCGACCGGCTGTCGGTCCTACTGGAAACCGATGTGCGGTATGCACGCGACGTCATCGGGTCGCAGGCCCGGTCCACCATCGCCGACCTGGACGAAGGCGAGGTCGCGCTCCTGGAGAACCTCCGGTTCGATCCCGGGGAAACGGCCAACGCCCCCGGCTTCGCTGCTGCGTTGGCCAGCCTGGGTGAGGTGTTCGTCAACGACGCCTTCGGTGCAAGCCACCGGGCTCATGCCTCAATCGTCAGCATCGCACCTCTGGTGGGGCAACGCGCGGCAGGTCTGCTGCTGCAGTCGGAACTGACCGCGCTGTCGCAGTTGATCGACACCCCCGATCATCCCTTCGTGGCGATTCTGGGAGGCTCGAAGGTCAGTGACAAGATCGATGTGATCCAGAGTCTTTTGCCCCATGTCGACCACCTGTTGATCGGTGGGGCGATGTGTTTCACCTTCCTGCAGGCAGCCGGTGCGGAGGTCGGAGACTCTCGGATCGAACACGATCACATCGCAACCGTGACCGGACTCATGGACCAGGCCAGACAGCACAACGTCACGATCCATCTGCCAAGCGACATCGTTGCGGCCGACGACTTCACGCGGGACGCCCATCACCGAACCGTCTCCGCGGACGCGATTGGCTCAGGCTGGATGGGGTTGGACATCGGTCCTGGCACCACCGCTGAGTACGCAGAAGTCATCGCTGACGCCAGCACGGTGCTGTGGAACGGCCCGATGGGAGTCTTCGAATGGCCGGCGTTCGCCGCGGGTACCAAAGGGGTTGCCCAGGCTATGGCGGACTGCGATGGATTCACCGTCATCGGTGGTGGCGACAGCGCCGCAGCAGTGCGGCAGTTCGGGTTGGCTGATCAGATCAGCCACGTCTCCACGGGTGGGGGAGCATCCCTTGAATTCCTGGAGGGCAAGGATCTGCCGGGAGTGGCCGCGTTGCGGGCCTGAACCTTCCGCAAGGACCTCATGAGATAAGGACACGTCGATGACGCGCAAGCCACTGATGGCAGGCAACTGGAAGATGAACCTGACCCATCTGGAGGCAATCCAGCTGGTGCAGACGCTGGAGTACCACTTGACCGACGCGGACTACGACTCAACCGACGTGGCCGTCATCCCGCCATTCACTGCACTACGCTCGGTCCAGACCCTGATCGAAGGGGACAAGTTGGCGTTGAAGCTGGGCGCGCAATCGTGTCACGCCGACAGCTTTGGGGCCTTCACCGGTGAGATCTCACCGGTGATGCTGGCAGCCTTTGGCTGCGACTTCGTTCTTGCGGGGCATTCGGAGCGACGCACGCTGTTCGGTGAGACCGACGAGGTTGTCAACCGCAAGGTCAAGGCCATCATGGCGCACGAGATGACACCGATTCTGTGTGTCGGGGAGAGTGCGGAGCAGCGTGATGCTGATCAGGCCACGACCGTGATCTCGGGCCAGGTCATCGCAAGCCTTGAGGGAGTCCCGGCCCAGGCCGTCGCGGACATGGTGATCGCCTACGAGCCGATCTGGGCGATCGGGACCGGTCGGACGGCGCTGCCAACGGATGCAGATGCGGGTTGTTCGACGGTTCGGCAGACTGTTCGCGAACTTCACGGGGACCAGACCGCGGAGGCCGTGCGCATCCAATACGGCGGCAGTGTGAAACCGGGCAACGTGGCCGAGCTGATGAGCCAGCCCAACATCGACGGTGCACTTGTTGGCGGTGCCAGCCTTGATCCCGACGACTTCGCGGTCATCGCCCGGTTCGCCAGGTTGTGACAACAGGACGGCGAGGACCGGTAAACAACGCGCTCACCGCTGCTCAGGGGTAGTACGGTGGGCCGGACACAGCGAAGGACGTGATCATGGCGAAGCGCAGCAAGCACCTGCAGGGGCTCCTTGGCCCGCTGGAAACTGATGTGATGGAGATGACCTGGCAGCTAGGTGAAGCCACAGTCCGCGATGTCCACGCCGAACTGGCCGAGCGGCGCGATCTGGCCTACACCACGATCATGACGACCATGGCCAGGCTTGCCGCAAAGGGCCTGTTGGAACGCGATACCTCAGGTCTGGCCCATCGCTACCGTCCGACGGTCACGCGAGAGGCCTACGCCCGATCAACGGTCGCATCGGTCGTGGATTGGCTGGTCCAGTCCTTCCCAGAGCCTGCCATGAGCTACTTCGTCGAGAAGATAGATGATTCCTCTGACGTGGATGTCCTCAGCACGCTGTGGGCCAGCATCGACGCCAAACGCGCCGAAGAGGATTTGTAAGGGTGACGTTGCGCCTCCCCTGCGACAGTGCGTCCGCGCGAGTGTCCAGGTTCTTGACATCGTGCACCCGTCGCGGAGACTACTGAACGTATGGAGTCCGGTAGCGGCCTTTTGGATCTGAACCTCGGCGTTGCCGTGTCGTTGCAGTCCTTCGCTGTCCGCGCCCTTCTGGGCTCGGTCGTGGCGGCGCTGCTGGCTGCGATGGCTAGCCGTTACGGGTGGCTGAAATCTGGGCGCGCCCGCAGGACCTTGGTCATGGCTCCGGTCGTTGCGGCCGGGGCAGCCGCTATCGCGTGCACTGCACCGGGCAGCAGTTTTCTCCCTGCCCTGGTGGTTGGCGCGGGCAACGGCCAACCCTTTGAGATATTCGGCGAGCCCTTTGCATTTCGACGCCTGGAATGGTTGCTGGTGGCGTATGCGGCCATCACCACGTTCCTGTTGCTTCGGCGCCTGATCGGGCATTGGGCCATCTCTCGCTACGTCGCCGCCGCAGTGCGTTGCGACGACCATGGGATCACCGTCTTGGTCCGCCGCGTCTCCTCCAAACTGGGTATCAGCGCCCCCCCTGTGCTCCTGCTGCGGGGCTGTCCCGGTGGTGCCTTCACCGCGGGGATCCGTCGGCCCGTGATCGCTGTCGATCGCGATCTTCTGCAGCAACTGGATCATCGGGAACTGGAGGGGCTGATCGCCCACGAGTTGGCGCACATCGCCCGACGCGACGTGCTGCTCAACACCGTGGTCGGCACCATCAGGGATCTGACCTTCTTCATACCGCCGCTGAACCTTGCTAGTCGTTGGCTGCGCCACGAGCAGGAACACTTAGCCGACGACCTGGCATCGGATTCCACGGGGCGTCCCGCTGCGTTGGCCTCGTCCATCCTGAAGGTGTGGCAGGGCTCTCAGGGGAGTCGTCGCCCGCAGATGGCGGCGATGGCCTGCGCGACCATGGTGCCGGCACCGGCGCTGCCAATTCCCGTGGGGATGCCTACGCGTCTGCTACGGCATGGACCGCTGTCCGATGGAGCCAAACAGATTGCCGAACGTGTGGTACGGCTGATTGAACGCGGCGCTCCACTGAGCGTGCGCCGCCAGCGGATCGAGATGGCCGTGGCGATGGGTGCGGTGATTCTCGCCACCGCAGTCACCGTGGTACTCCCCGCACAGGTTCAGGGCGAACTGTGGATGGCACAGTGGGTACGCCCACCTGCACAACCGGTCGAGTCGCCAGCCATCTCCTCCTTTCGTGCTCTGGCGGGGGACTCCGCGCCCATGATAGGAGCCAAACCTGACGTGGTGGGCCACACGGCGGGGGCGATTGCGGTCTGTACGGACTGTGTCCTGCTTGAGTCTGGCTCGGACTGGCGCAGCCAGACCACTCCGGCCCTACCAGCCCGGGCTCCCGGCTGGCAGGACGGTGGCCGGGTGTGGCAGTCCGCCCCTGAGGGCGCACCGGGCCCCCCCAGTGCCCAACCGCTGTGGGGCGTCGACTCCTCTGGCAGCCGCGTCGGGTTCTTCTTGGTACGGGGTCAGATTCCCTAACAGCAACGCAGGTGGCCCCCGGCCGCCACCACCTCGCACCAGCACTGCCGCCGCGTTACCATCGTGGGTCGCGCAACCCTCCCCGCCCGTTTCTCCATTCAAGGCTTCCAAGTCGTGATCACTCCCATCATCGTCATCCTGCACATCCTCGTTTCGGTGCTGCTGATCCTGTTCATTCTGCTGAAGTCCGGCAAGGGCGGAGGTCTTTCGGACATGTTCGGCGGTGGGTCAGTCGGGTCTGGTGGCGGATCGACGATTGCGGAGAAGAACCTGGACCGGTTGACGGTGATCACCGCCGTGGTCTTTGCCATGACCACGGTCGTCCTGGCTCTCCGTCTGGTGTCGTAGGCGTCGCCTTGCGCGCCAGGCGACTATGTGTCGGAGTTGCGGCTGTCCTGGCCCTGATCGGCGCCTCATGCGAGGCAACCACTCCTCCGCCAGAGTCGCTGATCTCCTCGACACCCCCGCCGTCGGCCACGCCGGTTCAGGGCGCGGGGACGTTTCGGTACGGGATCGGGGAGCCCACCGCGATCGTGCCACCCCTGGCACGCAGCAGCGATGACCGGGCAGTGGTCGACGCGCTATTTGATTCGCTGACAGCCTGGGACGTGGCGGGACGGGCGGTTCCTGCGGCCGCCGAGTCGTGGTTTCCCAATGCGGACCTGACCACGTGGACCTTCACGTTACGACCGCAGGCAACATTTCATGACGGCGACCCAGTGACTGCTGATGGATTCCGGCAGTCCTGGGCCGGCCTGGTGAACGACGGCAGTGTCGGCTACCTGCTGGAGGATGTGGTTGGGTATGCCGCCGCATCCCGGGGGGACACCACCTCACTGGCCGGTGTAAGGGCACTGGATGACCACACGCTGCAGGTCTCCCTGGTTCGGCCCCGGGCTGACTTCCCCGTCGTGGTGGGACATCCCGCGTTGGGGCCCATCCAGACCGCACAACGAGAGGCGGACCCGCAGGGTTGGATGGAGATGCCAGCGGGCAACGGGCCGTTCGTGATGACGGAGCCGTGGGTTCACGGCGACTTCATTCGCGCGGCACGGTGGGACGGGTGGGTGAACGGTGAATGGTCAGTGAGCGGAATTGCTGAAGTGCTGTTTCGCATTGGTGACCTGGACATCAACTATCTGGGTTTCACACAAGGGCGTCGTGACTTCACAGCCGTCCCCACCGACGCACTGCCTCTGGCAGCCGCGGCCTTTCCCCGGCAGGGGGGCACATACAACGGTCCGGGATTGATCACCGGACGACGGCCCGAGGTGTATGTGCTGGAGATCAACCCCTCGGTCCCGCCCTATGACGACCTCAGAGTTCGACAGGCCGTCAGTCTGATCATCGACAGGATGTCGCTGGCAGCCGACAACGAAGGTGGGAACCTTGCCCCGGCGACCGGGCTGCTGCCGCCCTCGTTGCCCGGAAGCCGCCAGGACGATTGCGAACTGTGCACGTTCAACGCCTCGGGTGCCAGTTCCCGGTTGGAGGACGCGGGCGTTCGTCAGTTGACCTTGGACTTCAACGCTGCCGGAGGGCATGAGCGGATTCGCAACCTGCTGCGACAGGCTCTGAGCGACATCGGCGTGGCACTGGTGTCGAACAATCGAGGTCCGGCGCCGACCCTGGCGGAGTACCAAGAGGAACTGGTCGCGGGAAGGGTTGGACTGTTCCGCGTTCCCCTCGTGGCCGACGTTCCCTCGGCCCTGTCGGTGCTGTATCCCATGCTGCACGGGCGGGAGGTCCCGCAAAACGGCGGACTGAACTACATGCGCTACAACGACCCGACGGTCAACTCGCTGCTGGATCAGGCTGCACGCACCTTGGATGAGGTGCAGCGTGGGGCGCTGTTGCGTCGGGTCGAGGACCTGGCCCTGAATCGTGACCAGGTCGTGGTCCCACTGTTCACCTACCAGCATGCGGTGGTTGCATCGGAGCGGGTGTCCGGATTGAGGTACGGCCCCTTCGGGCTGCTCAACCTGACGGAGATCTCCCTGCTGTCCTGAACGGCGGGCCCCTCACCTCAGTTGGGAGACGACCTGGGTGACGTCGACTGCGGTGGGTTCGGCGGTGGTCGATGCCTGATTGCGGGCGTGCTCCATGAACCGCTCCTGGCTGGCGACCCCCTCAGGGTTGTCGGGACGCGCCCACGACCCGTCGGGTCGCAGATGCCACGCCTGCCGATCGTCCAACCAGGTCTGATCCAGGATCCAGATCAACTCGTCGCGGAGGTTCGGATCCAGGATCGGAACCATTGCCTCGACCCGCCGATCAAGGTTGCGGGGCAGCCAGTCGGCCGAGCCGACCCACACCTGGTGTCCGAACTGCAGGATTCGTTCGTGTTCCAACAGTCGTCCCACCACCGAGCTGACACGGATGTTCTCAGAGACACCCGCGACCCCCGGCCGAAGTCCACAGATTCCTCGGACGATCAGGTCGATACGCACACCGGCGCAACTGGCCTCGTACAGGGCAGCAATCAACTCCTGGTCGGCGATTGCATTGACCTTCAGCCGGATCAGGCCCTCCGTGCCCCTGCGTGCCTGATCGGCAATCATGACCATCAGCCGGTGGCGCAGCGCCGCAGGCGCCACCAACAGCGTACGGTAGTCGTCGTGCCGGGCATAACCAGTGAGATAGTTGAAGAGTTGGGTGACGTCCTCAGCGATGGCCTCGTTGCACGTCAATAGCCCCAGGTCGGTATACCGTAACGCCGTCCGGGGATGATAGTTCCCGGTGCCGATATGGACGTAGCGGCGGATGCCCCCAGGTTCGCGGCGTACGATCAGCGAGATCTTGGCGTGGGTTTTCAGACCGACCAACCCGTACACCACATGGACTCCGGCGCGCTCCAAGACACGGGCCCACGCGATGTTGGCCTCCTCGTCGAACCGTGCCTTCAACTCGACCAGTGCGACCACTTGCTTCCCTGCGTCTGCCGCATGGGTCAGCGCCGCGACGATAGCTGAGTCGCCAGAGGTTCGGTACAGCGTCTGCTTGATGGCCAGTACCTGTGGATCCTCGGCCGCTGCGGTGATGAATCGCTCCACGCTGCTCGTGAAGGACTGGTAGGGATGGCGCAGCAGGATGTCGCCGCTGCCGATCTCGGCGAAGAGGTCCTCAGCACGAATCGGGGTCCCATCGGCCGCCTGCTCCAACCGTGGATGATGCGCCGGTGTCCAGGGGTCAAACCGCAGTGTGGGCTGGTGCAGCCGGGCGAGTTGACGCAGATCCGTACGACCCATCAATCCGCGGACCTGGTAGGTGAACAGCGGTTCGATGTCCAACTCCTCCTGGAGTCGGGAGACCGTGCCGGCCGGCATGTCGGCAGCGACCTCCAAACGAACGACACTGCCGAATCGGCGACGGGACAACTGTTCCTGGATGGCCAACAACAGGTCCTCGGCGTCGTCCTCGTCTACTTCTACATCGGCGTTGCGGGTGACCCGGAACAAGTGCGCCTCGCTCACCTCCATACCGGGGAACAACTCGTGGAGTTGCCATCGGATAACCTCCTCCAGCGGCACCCAGGCCCGCAGTGATCCCGGCACCTGCCAAAAGCGCGACAGCACCGCGGGGATCTTCACACGGGCCAACTTCATCAGACCGCTGGTGCCGTCACGAACGGTCACCGCCAGTGATGTGGCCAGATTTGAGATGTAGGGGAAGGGGTGCCCGGGGTCCACCGCCAGCGGGGTGAGCACCGGGAAGATCTGTTCAGCGAACTGCTCTGCCAGCCGCTGTAGCGTCCGTTCGTCCAGATCAGAAACGTGGACCACCCCGATACCACGGCGGGCCAGGAGCGGCAGGATCTGTTCGTGCAGGATGGTCGTCGACTGCTCCAGCATCGGCCGAACGCGCCTGGAGATGGCCTCAAGTTGGTCGGCAGCCGACATACCGTCGGGCGTTCGGGTCTGTAGGCCCGCCGCGACCTGGTCCCGTAGACCCGCCACACGGACCATGAAGAACTCATCCAGATTCGCGGCGAAGATGGCAACGAAGCGAAGTCGTTCCAGCAGCGGTGCCGTGGGATCTGCCGCCTGGGACAGCACGCGGCGGTTGAACTCCAGCCAGGACAACTCCCGATTGCTGAAGAGGGTGGGATCGTCCAGATCAACCACGGGGGCCCGCCGGAATTTGCCGTCCGGTCCACGGATACGATCGCGAAACGTGGCGCGGGGCGTGAGGTGTGACACTGGATCACATTCTTACAGATCGCTTACGCCACCCGTGACATCGCAACACCAGCCATTACGAAGGCATTGTCTATCCCATGACCGCCACTGCTGACGCGCCCATTCCCACCGAGCAGCGGCCGGTTGCCACCTCGCCCAAAACCTCCGGCCAGGCTCTGTGGCCCGCAGCGCTTGCTGGCGCAGTCGCTTCCGTAGTCGCGTTGGGCTTTTCCGAGTTCCTGGCGGGACTGATCCAGCCGATTCCATCGCTGCTGTTGGCGATCGGTACCGGGGTGATCGATCTGGGGGCGGGCAGTCGGCTGAAAGAGATCGCCATCGCGTTGTTCGGCACCAATGAAAAGTCCGCCCTGGTCATCGGCACGGTCATCCTGGCGGTGGGGTTCGGTGCCGCGCTCGGCCTGGCGGTGCGACGTGCCTCCCTGGTGGTCGCGGCTGTCGGCTTTGTGCTCTTCGGAGCGGTCGGGGTGCTGGCGACCGTCGTCAGTCCGTTGGATTCCACCCTCTGGGCAACCGTCTCGGCGGCACTTTCGGTGGCCTTGGGCATAGCGGCCCTGCGATACCTGATGGGATTGGACGATCGGGTTCGTGCCGTGCTCAGCAGGGGCACCAACGCGGCTCGCGGACGTCGCGGTCGACGGGACTTCATCCGTGTGGCGTTGGGAATGGCAGCCATCGGCGGGGTGCTGGGCGCACTGGGACGCTCGCTCAGTGCACGAAGTCAAACATCGGCACTGATCGCCTCAGTCGTGTTGCCCGAGGCGGAACCTGCGGCCTCGGTCCCACCAGGGACCAGCTTTGAAAGTATTGACGGACTGTCGCCACTGTTCACGCCGAACCAGGACTTCTATCGCATCGACACCGCACTGATGGCACCGGTGGTCGACGTACAGACGTGGTCACTGCGCATACACGGGATGGTCGACCAAGAGGTCGAGCTGACCTACGACGACCTGCTGGCCATGGATCAGTTCGAGGCCGACGTCACCATCGCGTGCGTATCGAATGAAGTGGGCGGCGACTTGATCGGCAACGCGCGGTGGCAGGGCGTGCGACTGTCCGAGGTGCTGGATGCTGCCGGTGTGCAGTCCGGTGCGGGACAAATCGTGGGTCGGTCAGTGGACGGCTGGACCGGGGGGTTCCCCACCGAGTTCGCCTTTGATGGTCGTGACGCGATGATCGCCGTGGCGATGAACGGCGAACCGCTTCCGGTTGATCACGGCTTTCCGGCACGGCTGATCATTCCGGGGGTCTACGGCTATGTCTCGGCAACCAAATGGCTTCAGGACATCGAGTTGACCACTTGGGAGGCCTTCGACGGGTATTGGATTCCTCGGGGTTGGTCCAAGGAGGGTCCCATCAAGACCCAGTCCCGAATCGACGTGCCGCGTCGCGGTCAGTCACTCAGCGCGGGGGGAAACGTGGTCGCTGGCGTGGCATGGGCGCAGCATCGCGGGGTCGCTGGGGTCGAGGTGTCGATCGACGACGGTCCTTGGCAGCAGGCAGAGTTGGCGAAAGAGCTCAACATCGATACCTGGCGTCAGTGGCGTTTCGAGTGGGACGCTACGCCGGGTGATCACCGCATCCGGGTTCGCGCCACGGACGCGGATGGCATGACCCAATCCGAGACGCCCGTGCCCGTTGCACCAAACGGCGCCGAGGGCTATCACACCAGAGTGGTGCGTATCGGCTGAACTCCTCTTGACAAATCAGTGTTGACGCCCGAAAACCGGAGTTCTCGGGCATCCTCGTCAAACTGAATCAGGTTCGTGCTGGCCGCATCGACGCCTGAGGGTCCCGCGACTCTGACCCACGTCTCATCAGGCCATGGTCCGGCGGTCGGGTAGCCTGCGACCACACATCACCAGACCGGTGATCCTGATCGCGCCGCAGAAGGACCGAACCGATGGATTTCGCCCCCACTGAACGGGTGCGGACGCTGACGCAACGGGTGGCAGCGTTCATGGACCAGCATGTCCTCCCCAACGAGGATGTCTTCTATCAACAGATCCAGGACAGCGGGGATCCCCATCACCACCCCCAGATCATGGAGGAGAAGAAGGTCGAGGCACGGACGCAGGGACTGTGGAACCTGTTTCTGCCAGAAAGTGAGTTCGGGGCCGGCCTGACCAACCTGGAGTATGCGCCACTGGCCGAACTCATGGGACGGGTGCTGTGGGCTCCCGAGGTGTTCAACTGCAATGCCCCCGATACCGGGAACATGGAGGTGCTGGCCAAGTACGGCACCCAGGCGCAGCAGGATCGCTGGCTGACGCCCTTGTTGGAGGGGCAGATCCGGTCGTGTTTCTCGATGACCGAACCCGCCGTCGCCTCCTCGGATGCCCGCAATATCGAGTCGTCCATCGTGAGGGATGGGGATGAGTACGTGATCAACGGTCGAAAGTGGTGGACGTCCAACGCCGGGCGTCACAACTGTGAGATCTCGATCTTCATGGGGGTGACGAACCCTGACGCTGAGCCCCATCGCCGCCAATCAATGATCCTGGTGCCGTTGGACACCTCCGGCGTCACGATCGATCGCGACCTCACGGTCTTCGGCTACGTAGATCACGAAGGACACATGGAGATGTCCTTTGACAACGTCCGGGTACCGGCTTCCAACCTGCTGCAGGAGGAGGGCGACGGGTTCCGCATCGCCCAAGGTCGACTGGGGCCCGGTCGCATCCACCATTGCATGCGACTGATCGGTCTGGCAGAGCGCGCACTGGAGACCATGGTGAATCGCGTCAACGCCCGGGAGGCGTTCGGCAAGCCGCTGGCAAGTCAGGGCGTGATTCAGGAATGGATCGCCGATTCACGGTGTGAGATCGAGCAGGCACGACTGCTGACGCTCAAGGCCGCCTGGATGATGGACACCGTCGGGAACAAAGCAGCCAGAACCGAGATTGCAGCGATCAAGGTCATCGCCCCCGCCATGGCATGTCGGATCATTGATCGGGCAATCCAGGCACACGGGGGAATGGGGGTGTCGCAGGACACTTTCCTGGCCAAGGCCTACGCGGGTGCCAGGACGTTGCGTCTTGCGGATGGTCCCGACGAGGTGCACAAGATGTCAATCGCCAAGGGCGAGTTCAAACGACTGGCCTGAATCACCAGCAGGACTGGCAGACCCGTGTTCTGTGGCGAGCGACCGCTGAGCAGGGGCATTGCGATCGCCAGGCCTACGGCCAGGATGATGACGATGGGTAACACCCAGATGATGGCGTCTTCGCTCAGGTGCGTAACCTGAAAGAAGTTGATCGCCCGGCTGGCGAGGATTCGGCCCCAGAGGAACAGCAGTGGCAGCGCGAATTCATTCCGGCTACCGGGTGGATCTGAGAACGTCAGCCGGTCACTGCCAGGAATATGGCCTGTGCCAGTACGTCGTAGCCCAGAGCATTGGGATGGATGTCAGGCTGGGCATCCAGGATGTGGGTCGTTGCTGCGGTGGTGTTCTGCAGTGGGGAGAACCCATCGGCAATGGTGACACCGTTCCGGGTTGCGGCCTGAGCGGCGATGGTGTTCAGACGCGACAGGATGGCCGAGGACTCTGACTCCTGCTCGCTGCCCCCCAGACCAAGACTGAAGGGGTTGTAGATCTGAAGCAACACGACCCGTGCTTGGCCCGACATTGCGGTCACCCGTTGTAGCGCCGCCGACACGTTGCCCTCGTAGGCCGTAAGCGATCGATCAACGCGATCCTGACACGCGGGTGCCCGCAGATCCTCGCTGCAATCAGTCGATTGCAGATGGCCCAATAGGTCGTTTGCTCCGATATCGATGGTGATGTAGGCAGCCGGTCGCTGCTGCAAGGCCAGTTCGGCGCGGTCAAGCTGACCGCCCAAGAGCAGGCTGGACGATGTTTCACCGGTCACCCCCAGATTCTGCATCCCGTACTCCGTCCCATCGTGTTGGCCGATCGCGCGGTGGAATCTGGAGACATAGCCGTCGCGCGGCTCCGTCACCCCGACATTTGCTGCCAGGGAATCTCCCAAGGCCAAGACCATCGGCGTTCCGGACGCCTCGAGTCCGTTGACGGTGCCCGGACCAAGAGTCTCCACGGGCACCGACACCGAGGACTGTGGTGCGCCTGATTGGCTGCGGATGGAGTCAAGGAGGTGTCCCCCTGTCAAGGGCTCGCCGGTCTTGGTGCCGATGATGACGAGGCTGGTGTCACCCACCTCTACCGCTTGGACGATCGCGCCTTGCCGGGCCAGTGCCGTGTTGAGTTCGGTGATCGCTGAAAACAACGAACCGATCGATGCCGTCGCCACTCCCGGCAGCGCTATGTTGCCAACGCTCACGGGTCCAATGGCAAGGGCGATGCCTTGATCACGGGCGGCGACGGTGGCTGTCCCAGTCGCCTGCACGCTGCCTGACTTGAAGCTGGCGCGGTAGGCGATGTCCATGGTGGCGCCGCGCAGATCCAATTCGATTCGGCGAATCGGAAGGGTCGGATCAGCTGCGATACCGGCCTGAACGACGGCTTGAACCTCCGGTTCGGTCAACTCCACCCGAAACGCACCGTTCTCGCCAAGGGCTCCGAGCTTGGCCTCGGCTGCGGCCAAGGCGTCGGCGTCGGCCGCCTCTGCCGGAACATCGGCCCCTCTCAGGGCCTCGATGACCTCAAGCGCGACGACCGAGCCGTAGGTGCCCCCGACAAGGAGCGCCAGGAGCAGCAGGATTCCTATTGCGCGACGAGGGGGACCAGCCGACCGCTGCGCGATCACGCCGCACGCGAGAAACAAGACCGCGACCGCGATTCCGGCAATGGGGGCAGCGATCAGGGCAACGATGGTCCCCACGGTCACGGCGGCAAACAGAGCAAGTACAATCAGCATGGGCACCCCATTGTCGTGTCATAGCCGCCTCGGGGCAGCGCCGGATGCATCCAGCGGCCCAGGTTGATTTCGCGGTGATCGTGAAACTCGCGGGCGAGGCTTGCCAGAGCAGTGGCACGCTCGGATCCAGCCTCGATCTTCAGCAGCTGTTTCATCCGCTCGTGTCGCTTGCGGCGGTCTCTTTCCGGTTCCACAAACGTGTACTTGTGCTCGTTCACGCGACGCGACACCTCATGTCACAAGCCCTCCTGTCATATGATTTCGGCGTGCACCTGTCCAATCCCTGCCTGATCGGGGCATGAGCCGGTGCTTTTGTGCGGCAGGAAGGTCGCTGGATACGCACGGTTGATGCTGATCGCGGCCGCATTACCGATCGTGATGGCCAGCCCATCCCGCAGTGACGCACAGACGGATCCCGCGGTTGATCTACCGGTAACCCGAATCGCCGGGGAGGACCGGGTGGCGACCAGCGAACTGACGGCTGAGCAGTGGATCGATGGTGGCGGAACGGCGGACAGCATCGTCGTGGTGCACCGGGACAACACGGCCGTGGCCCTCAGTTCTGCCGGTCTGGCCGGCGGGGAACAGACGGTCACGGTCCTGTCTGACAATCCTCCCAGTTCCAGCACCGTTGCCATCGCGCACCGTGTCGGGGCAACCCGTGTGCTGGTGGTAGGAGCGGGGCAGGCCATGGCCGACGCGTGGGGGCTGGAGGGGTTTGAGGTAACCCAGATTGACGCAGCGGGGGGACCCCCGGCTGTGGCGGCAGTCATTGCCCGCGAGTTGTATCGGGAACCAGTGGCTGGTCAGCCGAGGCGTGCATTCCTGGCCGGAACGGGAGGTTTGCCCGATGCCCTGGCGGTCGGGCCGGTGGCCTATGACACGGCGCAGCCTGTGCTCCTGACCGCCGCAGAATCCCTGGATCCACACACGCGCTTCATCCTTCAGCAACAGCAGGTCTCGCAGGTGACCATCCTGGGTGGGACCGCCGTGGTGTCAACGGGCGTTGCCGAAGAATTGACGGCAATGGGGATCAGCGTGGAGCGGCTCGCAGGGGCTGACCGGGAGGCAACCGCGCTTGCGATTGCTGCGGGCCGTGGGGAGATCCAGCGGGGATTCCTGGCAGCCGGAGACGACCCTGCCGATGCCGCGGGGGCCGCGGCGCTGGCCAGTCAGACCGGTGCCGTGCTACTCGCTCCGGGACCCACCACCCGTCAGTGGTTGTCGCAGCGGTGCGGCCACGCCCCCGCGATCACCGTGTTGGGGGGGCACGCCGCCGTTTCTCAGGTGGTGGAGGACCAGCACCGCTCCGCCGCGCAACGTTGTGATGGGGCAGGTCTGGCCATGACGGTCAGGGTCGCGATCGTGGTGCCGCCCGCGGATACCGCGGGGGTCGTGGAGACGGTCACCGGTCCGCAAGGCTGGGGTTCGCGGAGAGTCCGCTTCGTTGGAGTGGGTACGAAGCCACATGTAGGTGTCGTCGTGGCCGATGGCGGGTCGTGTGGTGGGGCGGTGCTGTGCCGACGGGACAACACGATGGTGATCGACGGGACGGCCTGGTCCGCGTCCGACATCGTGGCCCGTCAGCGGTTGGTCAACGTCGCGTTGGGGTCCTGGTTGGGGGAGCCCCAGGGATCAACCTGCAGCGATGAGGTGATGGATCCACTGTCCTGCCCTTCCCCGAGCGCTCCGAGCGCCGACGCCAAAGAGCGTGTGGGCCAACGGTTCATCCCCACCATCACCCTGGCCTTCGGTGGTGATGTCCATGGCGAACGTCATATCGCCACCGCCGTCGCCGAGGGACGCAACCCGCTGGGACCGGTGACAGACCAACTATCCGCGGCGGACCTGGCAGTGATCAACCTTGAGACCCCGCTGTCGACCCGCGGGACCCCTGCGGTCAAAACCTTTGTCTTCCGCGGTCCGCCTGCGCTGGCCCAGGATCTGGTTGAGGCAGGGGTCGATGTCGTCACGTTGGCCAACAACCATGCCCTTGACTATGGCGTGGATGCCCTGGCAGACACGCTGGCACACACCCAGGCTGCCGGTCTGCAGACCGTCGGGGCCGGACTGGACGCGACCGCTGCCTATTCGCCGGCGCTCTTCGACACCCCGGCCGGACGTATCGCGATCATCGGTGTGACACGGGTGCTGCACACCCGTGCCTGGGAGGCGACGGCCAACCGACCCGGATTGGCATCGGCGTACGACGAGCCTGCCGCGGTCGCAGCGGTCCGAGCCGCCGCTGACATCGCTGACCAGGTGATTGTCGCCATCCATTGGGGCACCGAACGCGCCGACTGTCCGGATGCCGATCAGCGACACCTGGCGGATCTGTTGACCCGATCTGGTGCCGACCTGGTCGTCGGGCACCACCCCCACATTCTTCAGGGTGTCCAGCGTCTGAATGACGGGTTGGTGGCCTACTCGATGGGCAACTTCGTGTGGTACCACAACTCCGCCCCCAGTCGATTCACAGGGATCCTCGAGGTGGATTTGCCGTTGCTCGATGCGCCTCAGTGGCGGTTCAGCCCGGCGGAGATAGGGACGGACGGCTCACCGCATCCCGCCTCGGGAAGTCTGGGCCAGGCGATCACCGCGCGGGTTACTGATCGTTCGCCGGGCGGGGCGGTGGGGTGCGGGTTTCCGTAGCGGCCTCGTCGTCTCCGAACGTCTCCCGATAGACCCGATCCAAGGTCTCGGCATCCAGATCGCTGCCGAAGGCCAGATCGTCCAGCAGTGGGCTTTCGGTGGCTGTTGCAGTGCTGAGAAGTGGGTCCGGTGCGACCCATTGCCCACTGTCTGTGTAACCGCCCTGGGTGAGGTGTTCTGGGCTGACGGCCTCCGGACGGTGAACGTCGCCGAAGATCAGCCATCCGACTGTCCCCGCTGCCACGGTGAGTCCACCAGCCAGGATGATCATTGCCGGCCCAAAGGGCCAAAGCAACGAGGAGTCGACCAGAAACGCCAATGCGATCCAGATGAACAGAATGCCGAAAGCAAGACTGAAAATGTCAGGGCGGTGGGCGTACATTGTGGTTCCCTTGTATCGGTGAACGGTCTGGGGGAGGAGCGGACGTGTGGTGCTCAGCGCTGTTCGCCTCGCAAGACGGTGACGCTGCCAAAGGTTGCGTCGAGGTTGAGGTTCAATCGGCCGGCGTCTTCGGCACCGTCGAACACGAAGTCGAAGTCGAGGTCGGTGCCGCTGCCGTGCTCGCCCAGGATGTCGTACTCACCCCCCTGTATCGTCCCTCTGACCTGGACGGTTGCGTCATCCGGGACGATGATGATCATCTGCCCGGCGGTGATGGTGGCGCTGAGAGGGCGGGTTTTCCCAGCGAGGTCCAACAGACCGAAGTCCAACGTCTGCTCGCCGAGGAACCAGTCATATCCTTCTGCCAGACCGTCCAGGTCCGACACCGTGATGCTATTTTCGCCCATCTGGCCCCCAAATGAGCTGTAGTCGGACCCGAGCACCACCGGAGGGACGAGCAGGAGTGTTGACAGGATGCCAACCGGTATCAGCCAACGGGCTCGGCCGAACAGGGTGCCGATAACCAGGAAGACGCCGGCGGTACCTATGGCCAGGGCGATGGCACGAGCCAACGAGAGGTTGACCACGCCGAGACGGTCAAGGAGTGCGGTCGCGCCCAGAATGGTCAGCCAGGTCCCTACCGCCAACCGGCCGAGAATTGTCTTTGGCCGCTTGGGACGAGGTGGCGGAGGGGGTGGTGGTGTGCGCCAGGCGGCGGCGTAGGAGGTGTAGGCAGATTGCGGCCCGGTGCTGTGAGGCCCGGTGCTGGGGTCGGGCTCGTGTGAGGCATGCGGCTGCCGGGTGTCACCAGCTGGCGGTTGGGGCGGTCCCGTGGGAGTGGCTGGCTGCTGGCGCCAAGGGGTATCACCGTCCTTGAACAGCAGGATGCCGATACCGATCAGGACCGCCGCCAGCATCACCGGTGTGCTGAAGAGGTCGACCTGTCGTACCAGCAGCACGGCGGCAGCGATTGCGAGTCCGATGAGGGCCAGCGATCTGGTGTCACGCGGTGCGGGGGCGGTCCGTGCTTCCCCGGCCCCCGCCACTGGCATCACGATCCAGGCCACGATGTACAGCGGGACCCCCATGCCGGTGCCGATGGTCAACACCACCAGCAGGATGCGGATCACGGTCGGATCAATCCCGAGGTACCAGCCGATTCCGGCCGCCACCCCCGCGACCCTGCCCCGTTCGGGCAGACGGACCAGGCGCCGGCTCGGCTGCTGTGGCCCAGAGGGGTAGGGGGGCGCGGGAATCCCGGGAGGCAGGGGAGGGGACTGGGGAGTGCTCATGGCTGCAATCGTGCTCATCCCGAGGATGGGTGTCGATTGGGGAAGACCCTACCGCTACCCTGACAGGGATCTTCCCCATGGAGATCCGCGCGGACCGTGGGAGCATGGGAGTATCGACATCGCGACCGCTGCCCCGCAGTCGGGCCAACCACCCGAACCGCCACGACCCCCGCCGGGCCCTGCAGGCATGCAGTCACACGGTCACCGGCTGCCCACTCCCACGGCCATGGGCCTGAAGCGGGCAGCCGAGGGCAAGGTAATAGGTGGGGTGGCGGGAGGCGTCGCAGCACGGTTGGGAGTGGATGTCCTGCTGGCTCGGCTGGCCTTCCTGGTGCTGGCAACTGCGGGGTTCGCCGGCGCCGCTGTCTACGCCGGACTGTGGGTTTGGCTCCCCGCCGAGTCGGCTGAACGGCCGATGGTTCGACGCGAGGTCAGCGCCAGACATGCGTTGGCCCTGGCCATGATTGTCGGCGGGTTGTTGCTGCTGCTGCGAGCCACGGGCGTGTGGCTGTCGGACAGCCTGACCTGGTCGGTGGCACTTGGTGCCGCGGGCTCGGGACTGGTCTGGACCAGGGCGGCGGAGGCCGAACGGACCGTGTGGCGACGCTCGCTGGCCAAAGCGGTGGGGGAGCGCGCACTACCCGATGCCCGATCGATCGGCCCGATTCGTTGGGTCCTGGGCGCGTGCCTTGTCGTGGCCGGTGCCGCCACCTTCTTCCTCAGCTCAAATATCCTGGGTGGGGGCCTGACCGCCCTGACCGACGTCGTGATTGCAAGTGCCGTGACTCTGGTCGGCGTTGCCCTGGTCATCGGCCCGTGGTTGCAACGACTGGGCGGTCAGGTCGCCCAGGAGCGACGCCAACGGATCCGGTCTGAGGAACGGGCCGAGATGGCCGCCCACCTGCATGACTCAGTACTGCAGACACTGGCGTTGATCCAGCGGGCAGACTCACGTGAGGAGATCAGCCGGCTGGCCCGTGGCCAGGAACGGGAACTGCGGTCCTGGTTGTTCGGTCGTCATCCAGAGGACTCGGCGACCAGACTGGGTCAGGCCGTGCAGGACCTGGCCGGTCGAGTCGAGGACCGCTTCGGAGTGGTGGTCGATGTGGTCCTGGCTGGCGACGTCGGGTTGGACGATGATCTGACGGCCTTGGTCGAAGCGGCGGGCGAGGCGATGGTGAATGCGGCCAAACACTCTGGGGGCGACCGTGTCGACGTATTTGTTGAGGTGGAACAGGACACCGTGACGGTCTTTATTCGCGACGAAGGGACCGGCTTTGACCCGACAGTGGTTGGCACCGACCGACGTGGGCTGAGTCATTCCATCACCGACCGAATGCACCGCCACGGTGGAAAGGCCATGATCGTGTCCCAGCCCGGGGAAGGCACCGAAGTCGAGTTGAGACTGCCCCTCACCGTCACACCGGAGAATCTCCAATGACCGTCGACGCCGTCAATCCCGTATCCATCAAGGTGTTCATGGTCGATGACCACCAGATGTTCCTCAGCGGGGTCCTGGCCGAAATCGGCGACCGCGTCGATGTCGTCGGGACAGCCAGGACGGTCGAGAGTGCCGTATCGGGGATCGTCGGGACGCAGCCCGACGTCGTTCTCCTAGACGTCCACATGCCCGACGGTGGAGGACTCGCCGTCCTCACCAAGGTGCAGGAGACGCACCCGACCACCCAGTTCCTGGCCCTCAGCGTGTCAGACGCGGCCGAGGACGTGATCGCGATCGTCCGGGCGGGTGCCCGCGGATATCTCACCAAGACCGTCTCGGCTGACGAACTGGTCCAGGGCATCAGCCGGGTGCACGCCGGCGACGCGGTGTTCAGCCCCAGGCTGGCCGGTTTCGTACTGGACGCCTTCAGCGGGGCTGTTCCCACGGCCGAAGGCACGCCGGACGAAAGTGACCTGGATCAGCTGACGCCACGAGAACGCGAAGTGCTGCGCTACATCGCCAGGGGCTACGCCTACAAGCAGGTGGCCAGTCGCCTGCACATCTCGATCAAGACCGTCGAGAGCCACGTCTCCGCCGTGCTGCGCAAACTTCAGTTGTCAAGCCGTTACGAGCTGACTCGCTGGGCCACCGACCGCAAACTGGTATGAGTCGCGCGTGCCGCTGATCAGCATCATCACTCCCACCCAAGCGCACAACGCCGACCACATCGCCACCGTGTGGGACTGTTTGGTCGGCCAGACCTTGCCGGCTGGATGGGAGTTCGAGTGGCTGGTCCAGGAAGACGGATCTTCGAGGACTGTCCGTGATCTGCTCCCGCGTGATGACCGCGTGTGCCACGACGCCCTCGGGATCCAGATCGGTAGTGCTGCCTGCCGCAACCATGCCCTGGCCCGTGCCAAGGGAGACATCATCGCCGGCATGGACCACGACGACTTCTATGAACCGGGGGGTCTGGCGCGTCTACTACAGCCGCTGATCGATCGGGCCGGCGCCCGCCACCACATCGATTGGTCCTGCGGTCGTTCCCAGTTGCTGATGGAGGACGGCACCACCTGGACCAAGGAGGATGTCCTGCCACCCGGCCTGGTTGAGGCCCGGTCGGTCACCGACCACTACCTTGCGACCAATGACTTTCCGTTCCCTGCGGCGTTCACGGCGTTTCGCCGACAGCAACTGATCGCCCATGGCGGCTGGCCGGCGGTCGCCCGGTCGGCCGATGCGATCCTGCTGGCGTCCTTCAGCGATGAGCATCACGGCTGGTGGGTGGCCGACACCGTCGCGGTCTATCGCCGCTGGGCGCGGCAGAAGACTGTTCAACCCGGGGACTTCGCCATACGTGATTTGCCCCACGTCCGCGGCATGATCGGCCAACGCCGCGCCGCGCAAGACCTGGTCGACGCGACCTAAGAGTCCCGTAGTCCAGTCGTGATCTGGACGCTCGGCACCGCTGATAGCGGTATGAACCAGTATGATGCATACATGGCTGTTGAACGAGTGACTGTCTCTTTGGAACGTGAACTGGCCAAAGCGGTGCGGGATGCCGCTGACGCTGACGCCCAGAACATGTCAGCGTGGCTTGCCGACGCCGCCCGCCGTCACCTGGCTAGTCGCGGGCTGCGAGACGTCATAGCCGAATGGGAATCGGCCAACGGCCCCTTCAGCGAGGATGAACTCGCGGCCGCCCGGCAACGACTCGGGTCGTGAGCCCGGCGATTGTGCTTGATGCTGGCGCTCTGATCGCTCTTGATCGCAACGATCGCGAAACCTGGGCGATGCTGCGAGTCGCCGCTGACGCTCGCAGTGTGATTCAGGTTCCAGTCGGGGCGATTGGCCAAGCGTGGCGGGACGGCAAGCGCCAAGCTCTCCTGTCGCGGGCCCTTCATCATTGTGATGAAGTCGCCCTTGATGGGCTCATCGCCAGGGCGGCCGGCTTGCTCTGCGGTCAGACTGGCACAGCGGACGTGATCGATGCCACGGTTGCATTGGCCGCGGCAGCCTTCGCTGGCGCCGGTGACGTCGTACTGCTCACATCTGACCCTGACGACATGGAAAGGCTTACCTCAGCCCTGGGCGCTCAGCTCACGATCGAAGTCGTGTAGCACGCTACCGGGCTGTTCCCGCCGTTCAGTTGCCGGGCGGGGGTGTACCCGCCGGGCGCCTCGGGTGTCCCGTTTGTCCGGGCAGGTCCGCCAGTTGGTCGCGGGGAGCAGGTCGGGGCCGATCCGCACCGCCCAGCGTGCCAGCCAGCTGCTCTGGGCCCGAGGCTGTCAGTGCGCCCAGAGCCACCAGAAGATCTGCCGCCTCTCCGACGGTGTCAAGCAGTGAGGCGGCCCGCTCACCGTCATCGCCCAGATGGGTCAGCAACTCCAGACCAAGGAACAGACTGGTGACGCCCACTGCGATGTCGGTGGTCGTGCCGATACCGGCCAGACCGTCGGGTCCCAGTAACCGATCCAGCGTTTGGCGGACCAGGTCGATCCAGGGATCAAAGATCGTGGCCAGCTCCTCGCGGATGTCGGGATGGGCCGAGGTGGAGGCCAGCATCTGCACCAGCACCGTGACGTGGCCTGCGGTGATGTTCTCCTGATGCATCTCGCGGCTGAACGCCACCAGTTCCTGCAGGCTCGTGACCTGCTCAAGACGCTGGCCATACCGCTTGACCCTGGCACCGGTGTCCAACTTGGCCGCGGCCACCAGGGCACCCTCGATTGAGCCGAAATGGTAGAACAACAGCGAGGTGTTAAACCCACCGGCCTTCGCGATCGCGCGAGCCGACGTTCCCGCCGCTCCGTGTGTCCGCAGGGTTTCCAGGGTGGCGTCCAGAATCCGACGCTTGGTGCTCTGGCTCACGACGACCAGCATGACAGGCGTGCATCGGGTGAGGGGTCGATTACTGGCAACTGGTGCATGATTCCACCTGCTCGGTACCGTCCAGCCACTCTCCCAGGGTCGACCGGTTGGCGGAGATGGTGTGGAAGAACGCCCGCGCGGACCGGTGCGCCAGTGGCCCGGACAACCCGATCGCCAGGTGGCGGTATGAGGCCAGGCACCACATGGCCACGATGAAGGCGTCGGGGCCGGCCCACACCTGACCGTTGTCGGCCGAACACGATGGTCATGCTTCGAGGCGGCGGCACCCCGAAGGGCGCCGCCGTGGGAGTGGGCTGGGAGGTCATCGAGGCTGCTGTGGTCCAGATGGCGGCGAGAAGGCCTGCTCCTGCGCCGCGACCCACTCGTGCCCATCCCAACGGTAGTTGCCGTCAGCGCTGACCGGTGGACCTCCGCCGAAACCCGCGAAGGCCGGCACACCGGGGACCATCATGCTGTGAACCGGGGGAACCTGCTCGTTGCGACGACCTTTGCGAATCCGTGAGAACACGTACAGGTTGAAGAAGTGGATGACCCCCAGGGTGAACAGGAGTTGTCCTACCTTGGTCGCAAGGATCTCCACCGCGTTTGCAGCGCTGACCGGTTCGTCGGCGCGAATGATGAGGAAGGCCCACCCCAGGTTCAGCATGTAGAAGCCGACCACGAGTAGGCGGTTGACCGCCTGGGCCATCTCGGGTCGGTCGATGAACACATCATCCAGGAACAGCGCTCCGTTGCGAAACAGCGTGCTGGCCAGCCACACGGTCAGGCCTATGGCGATAACGACGTAGATCAGATAGCTCCATAGCAGCATGGCAACCGCGCTCCCTTTGATGTTCGAGTGAGACCGGCATTATTCGACCGATCGATCAAATCATACTGGAGTTTGATCGATCGGTCAAATGTAGGACGCTTACTCTGGTGCACCCGAGTCTGGGCCGACGGCGCGAGGCCGGGCGTCATCGCGGCACCACTCGCTCCAGGACCCGACGTACAGGCGCGGCAGGCCCAGCCCGGCGTGCTCCACCGCCAGCAGGTCATGGCATGCCGTCACGCCCGAACCGCAGTACACGATGGCGTCGCAGTCCACGTTCAACGGGTGGTATCGCTGATACAACCGGGGCGGTGATCGGAACAGTCCGGCACTGTCCAGGTTGTCGGAATAGGGAACGTTCACGGCACCGGGGATGTGGCCGGCGACCGGGTCCAATGGCTCGACCTCGCCGCGGTACCTCTCGCTGGCACGCGCATCCACCACCACTCCACCCTGGGCCAGATGTGCGGCAACCGTGTCCGCGGAGACCAGCATGTCGGCGGGCCACTGGACGGGTTCGCGGGCCACCGCGGTCACCGCGGGAGGCGGACCGGTCTGCAATTCCTCGTCCCATCCGGCTATTCCCCCGTCAAGAACCGCGGCTGGTTGGCCAAGAATCCGCAACAGGTACACCAGTCGGGCGGCACTGGCTCCGTTCTCCCGGTCATAGGCCACGACGGTGTCGTGCACGCCGATGCCGGCGGCGCCCAACACGGCGGCGAAGGCTGCGCGGCTGGGGAGGGGATGACGTCCCGTGCCGGGTTGTGGCGGGGCAGCGGTCAGGGTGTCGCGGTCGACCAGACGTGCCTGTGGCAGATGACCAGCCGCAAAGGCCTCTTGGGCGGCAGCAGGATCAAGGGACTCGACGTGGACAATGACGGCGTCCCTGGGCAGGGCGGCTTCGGTGGCGGCGGTGACAATCGGACCCATGCGACGAACGCTACCGTCATGGGGGGCCGACCGTGAAGGCCCGGCGACCTCGCGACCGCCACCGGCGCTACCCACGAACGGACACGCAGCATGACCCGACATTTCGACCTGGCCATCCTCGGCACAGGATCAGGCAACAGCATCCCGACCGATGCGATGCAGGACTGGTCGATCGCGATCATCGAACCCGATGTCTTCGGTGGAACCTGCCTGAACCGAGGCTGCATCCCGTCAAAGATGTTCGTCCATGCCGCCGACGTCGCGCAGACGATCAAGACCGCGGGGACCTTCGGAGTCCGGGGAACCTTCGAGGGTGCCGACTTCCCGGCGATCCGGGATCGCGTCTTCGGCCGCATCGACCCGATCGCGGCAGGCGGCGAGTCCTACCGGCGCTCCCAGACCAACATCACCGTCTTTGACCAACCGGCCCGCTTCACCGGCCCCAGGGAGTTACTGATCGGTTCCCAATCGATCACCGCGGACCGAATCGTGTTGGCCGCCGGGTCGCGCCCCTACATCCCGGCAATCGAAGGCATCGAGCAGGTCGGGTACGACACGTCAGACTCGATCATGCGACTGGACGATCTTCCGGCCCGGTTGACCGTGATCGGAGGCGGGGCGGTCGCCGCCGAGATGGCCCACATCTTTGACGCGTTGGGCAGTTCGGTCACGATGATTCTGCGCAGCGACCGACTGCTGACCGGGGAAGAACCAGAGGTCGGCTCCGCGCTGACGGATGAGTTCACACGACGGGGGATCGACATCCGCCCCATGACCAAGGCACTCACCGCAACCCGCACCGATGACGGTATCGAGCTGACCCTCACCGATGATCACAAGGTGACCGCAGACGTCCTGCTGTTGGCGACGGGACGGACCAGCAACGGCGACCATCTGGACCTGGCTGCGGGGGGCATCACTGCCGACGCCTTCAATCGCCCACTGGTCGATGAGTACATGCGAACCAATGTCGAAGGGGTCTGGGCGCTGGGCGACCTGGAGGCCCACCACCAGGATCTTAAGCACATCGCCAACGCCCATGCCAAGGCCATTCGTCACAACCTTGTCAACCCTGATCGGCTCATCATTCCGATCGTGCCCAACCAACCGCGAGCCACCTTCACCGATCCCGAGGTCGCAAGCGTCGGGTTGCTCGAGGCCGAAGCGCGGGCCGCGGGAATGAGCATCCGCGTCGGCCGCAGGGACTACGGCGGCAGCGCGTACGGCTGGGCACTGGAGGACACCACGTCGTTCGCCAAAGTCGTGATCGATGATGACACCGACCTGATCCTTGGGGCTCACATCATCGGACCGATGGCATCAATCCTGATCCAGCCACTGATCCAGGCAATGACCTTCGGGCAGACCGCTACACAGTTGGCAACCCACGTGGTGTGGCCACACCCCGCGCTGACCGAAGTGGTCGAGCAGGTGCTGTTGGAAGCCTGATTCCGCGTGATACAACCGGACGGGGGGTACTGCCACGGCCAGGAGAACCGTGTGGAAACCGCCATCATCGGCTTCATCCATGGCGTTGACGCCAGGGATCTGCCGGCGTCTGTGCACGACCAGTTGCGCCGCTGCCTGCTGGACCTGATCGCCGTCAGTGCTGCAGGAACTCAGACGCGAGTGAGCCAGATCATCCGCACTCACGCTGCACGCCACCACGGCGTGGGCGAGGGGACAGGCGCGCGTCTGCTGTTTGACGGCCGTAGGGTCAGCCCTGCGGGTGCCGCCCTGGCAAACGCCGCCACGATCGACGGCTTCGACGGCCACGACGGGCATCGGTTGACCAAGGGCCACGCAGGGGCTGCGGTGTTGCCAGCCGCGTTGGCCTTCCTGGACGAACACCCGGATGCGGACATGGACCAGCTGTTGGTGGCCCTGGCCATCGGCTACGAGCTGGGCACTCGAGCAGGAATCACACTGCACGCCACCGCAGGGGACTATCACAGTTCGGGTGCGTGGAATGCTGTCGCCTGCGCGGCAATTGGCGCACGGGTGATGGGCCTTGACCACGCTGCCACCGCGCATGCGCTGGGCATCGCCGAGTACCACGCTCCGCGCGCCCCGATGATGCGGTGCATCCAGTTTCCCTCAATGGTCAAGGACAGTTCCGGCTGGGGTTCATTCACCGGGGTGACCTCCGCGCTGCTGGCCGCCGATGGCTTCACCGGCCCGCCGCCTGCCCTGTTGGAAGGATCGGCTGAGGGGCCGTGGGCTGACCTGGGCCGCCGCTGGCTGGTTCTTGATCAGTACTTCAAGCCGTTTCCGGTGTGCCGCTGGGCACACCCGGCGATCTTCGCGGCGCTGGAGGTCATGCGGCGTGACAGCATCGATGCCCACAGGGTTGACACCGTCGAGGTTCGAACGTTCGACCCCGCGATCCAGCTTGATACCCGCCTGCCGGACAACACCGAGCAGGCCCAATACAGCCTGCCGTTCCCGGTTGCTGTGGCCATCGTTCGTGGGGAGGTCGATCCGGCGATCGTGACCGATCCCGCCACCGCCGATGACCGGATACGCCGGTTGTCGGCGCAGATGGTGGTGCAGGAAGATCCGGCGATGACCAGTGGTTTCCCGGCCAGCCGCCAGGCGGATGTGACCGTGGTTCTCAGCGACGGCACCCGGCATGCGTCGGGACCGCTTGAGTCACCCGGTGACCCTGAATGGCCGCTGTCCAACGACGAGTTGGATGCCAAGTTCATGCGGTACTGCGACGAGCCGCTGGGCACCCAGCGGGCACGCCGACTGCTGGCGGCAGCGCGCCATGGAGATGGCCCACTGAGGGATGGTCTGGCGGACCTGTGGTCGCCCACCTTGCCACCCTGTCAGGTGTCACATGACGAAGACCCCGGCCGGTGAGCCGGGGTCTTCCCCTACATATCCGCTGGTGAGCGGGTCCCGTGTCGGCGAGAGGACTTGAACCGCCACGACCGAAGTCATACGGCCCTCAATCACATCCGGTGACCTTCATCCAGTGTCCCCCATTGACCGGAAGTGTCCGTGACCTGCGCTTTCGTCGAATCTACCTTGCCGCCCGTGACCGCCGTTTACCCCCTGTGCCCGATGTTTCGTGACCAAAGCGTGACCACGGAACAGCCTCGCCGGTGGTTCTTGAGGTCTCGTAGTTCACCATTCCAGAAAGGCGCCTGGCAGCGTCACACGCCGACTGCGCGAGTCCCGGGATCGGCTCACCCCGTCCGAGTACCCTGGGAGAGATGGATCTCACGTCGATGATCGAGACTCGGCCAGGAGTGCGGAGCGGCAAGCCATGCTTTATCGGCACGCGTATCGCTGTCTATGACGTGCTGGACTATTTGGCCTCGGGGATGACGACCGATGAGATAGTCGAGGACTTTCCTGAGTTGACCGAAGCCCACGTGCGAGCCGCGATCGGATTTGCGGCGATGCGTGAGCGGCGACTCGCCACGCCGGCTTGAAGCTGCTGTTCGACCAGAATCTTTCACGCCTTCTGGTTCGCCAGCTCGCTGAGGAGTTCCCCGACAGTCGGCACGTCACAGAGGTGGGCCTTGATACTGCGACCGACAGCGAAATCTGGTCCTATGCCGGGCAGCACGGCTTTCTGATCGTCTCGAAGGACTCAGACTTCAGGCAACTCGCCTTCCTAAACGGACCGCCGCCCGAGGCAGTGTGGCTGCGGGTAGGGAACGCGTCGACGGCCGGTATCCTCCACCTTGCTGACGAAGAATGAGGACTTGATACGAGGCTTCTGGGAGTCTGAAGACGATTGGCGAAGTACAACGTCTCTGATGTCGTGCCACGTTGTCCATGCCATCACCGACGGCAGCTGGTCTAGCAACTCCCGGGGTTGCAGGTCCATGGCCGCGGTGCGGGCATGGACACTCGCGAGGTGCATCGCAACAGCGTCCGCGAGATCGGGGCTAGCTGCTCTGGCTGGAACGAGCCCTTCATCGCCTTTGCTTCGACGAGCACGTGACAGGTCTGGCTGACAATCATCCCATCAGGTTGAACCCCTGGGCCATCGGGCCCTAGTTGAGATTGATCAGGGAGGAAGACGATCTCGGCATGCTCAAGCTCGTCTGCAACGCGCCTGCGCGCTTCGTCGGCGCCGTTCGCGCAGCGGAAGACCTCCCCGAGGAACTCGGCGCGCGGTAGGTACGTCAGCGGCAGGAGCACCTCGGCTGTCAGCACGTTCTCGTGTCCTCGACCACCGCCACGGTAGTCACGGATTTTCGATCCCACCCACGAGACCTCATCCAGAAGCCGGCCAATCACGGAAGTGTTGCGAGGTTCCTCCATGCGTTCATTGTCGCGCATGAACTCGCAGCCTTCGCAAAGGTCTCCCAAGTCGGAAACCGCCCGGTATGACCACGGAACTGGCGGCGAAGACGGCACCGTCATGCAGCCGCTGACACTGAACCCTCCAAGCCTGCGGTAGAGGTTGCCGCAGGTGCACCTCCGGAGGTGCACCTGCATTGTCCGGTTGGCCGCCGAACTGCAGCGGTGAACGCAACCAGGGCGAACGGACTATCGGACGGGAGCTTGGTTGCGTCGATCAAGGCGTTGAGTAACTCGCCGTCGATGCCCGTCGAGAACACCTTGATCTCGGCAGCAAGTGGCGCTGTGGGCGATCACTCGAAACCGCCATTTGCGATCACTGAAAACCGACATGGACGGGGTCGGTTCCTCCCAACCCGAAGCGGACCCTCCCAGCTTGTTGGTGGTCAACGCCAACCGAGCTAGGAGGCCAGCAGATCTCCACCACCGTCTACCGGCGTCTCCTCGCCGACCAGGCGAGGGTCCAGGGCGGACAGATCGGAGACGAGACCGAAGTCCGCGTGACCGGCAGACACTCCTGCACCGGCGCTTGATCCGAGTCACGCCCCGGACCACTGGCTGAGCCCTACGCCCACTATCGCCCGACGGGAACCCCGGAGGGCCAGTCTCGGCCTGCCCGCCCAACCAGCCCAAGATCCCCTGCTTGACACAGAAGGATTCACTCCCAGGCTCTGGCGCTTTGAGTGGCATAGAAGAAGGGCCGCTATCACATGGCTGGCCGGGGCGACTTGCCGAGGGACCAATGTGAAGTATGACATATCGTCGTACAATCAAACGCATGGCAGAGACGATCTCCGTGCGGCTCGATGACGACGCGCAGCGCGCCCTCGCGGAGCTGGAAGCCAGCGGGC
>JBPCKA010000062.1:0-7664 GCA_051004735.1 Euzebya sp.
CGATGATGACCTGGTCGATGTCACCGGACGCCAGGTAGTCGGCGGTGTTGCCGGTCAGGACCTCGGTCTGGGTCAGCAGGACACCAAAGCCGTCGGCTGCAGCCCAGGCACCAGCGGCCAGGGAGTCAGCGAAGGACTGGGAACCGTCGCCAAAGGCGCGTGCGAGGATGGCGGTCGTGGCGCCGCTCTCGGCGGTGACCTCGATCGCGGTCTCGATACGGGTCTCGCCACCAAGGCGGGAGACATCGCTGAGCAGGTCGTTCAGCTCGGCCTCAACGTCGGCGGAGATAGCCGCCTCGTCACCCAAGATGATGGCCTCGTCAACGCCCAGACGATCGATCTCGTCGATGACGCGCTGGTCCAGTTCGTCAGTGTCGGTCAGCAGCAGCGGACCCTCAGCACCCTGCAGGGCACCGGAGGCCAGGTTGTCGGGGAAGATGTCGTCGCGTCCGATGAGGACGTACTGGGGGTCACGGGCGCCGCTTGCGAGGCCACCCATCGGGAACGCACCCTTGGTAGACCACTCGAGAGCGGCGTCGACGTTGTTGGTGGCGTCGAGATCGGTCACACCGGTCAGGTGAGCTGCTGATGCCCCGGAAAGGGGGATCAACGCGGCGACAAGCGCCAGCAGCCCAACCAGCGCGATACGACGCGCGGTTGTAGATACAGTCATGTAGCAGGCCTCCTAGAGCCTCGGAACTTCTTTATTTGGGTTTCCTTGCGGACTTTCCTTGCAGAATGTGGTGAGGGATGTCTGTACCTGTCACGCACCCGACCCGCGCACCGGCTTTCACCGGTCCTGGGTCTTTTTAGGGACGGCCCCTCCCGGAGCGCGCCTCGGCTGTGTGCAAGACCATCTACCCTTCACCTCGCTTGTCGAACCATCACACGATCTTGACCGGGTGAAGGCACGGGCTATAGACGTCGCCCACCTCCGCCCCATTACGGGCAGCGAGGAATTGAAGTCCACGACCGCGGTCGGAGGCTAGACCTATCCGGCGTCGATGCGGAGACCATCGTTGCGAGGGGACCTGGCGCTCCTGCAGTTCGCGTCCCACCGCCTCGACGTGGTCCACGTCAGGACATCGACAACGTCGAACGCCTCGTTACGGCTGGGACCACGTTGCGCGCCGTCGTCGTGCCGCACCTATCGGCACCCAACTCGTCCAAGAAGCGGGTCAGCGTGGCGGCGTTCTTGCCCTCCTCAGCCCACACGATCGTGCCGGTGTCGTGGTTGGTGATGAGCGTCAAATAGTGGTGCTGCTTGCGATAGCTCACCTCGTCCACACCCATGCGGTACAGCCCGTCCAGGCGGGCGTCATCCAGCTGGTCGTCAACGACCCGGTCGATGATGGCGCCCACGGTACGCCAGTTGACCCGCATCAGCTGGGTGATCGCAGTCTTGTCACAGCGCTGGGCCAGCCACGCCACGACGTCGTCGAAGTCGCGGGTGAACCGGGCGCCATGCCGGGCAAGGGGACCGCTTCAACCACCACCCGACGGCACCGCCGGCAGTCCAGGCGTCGCAACCGGCAGCGCACGACCACCTGCCACACCCCAAAGTCCAGCGCCCGCCAGGTGGAGGGCCGCCGCTGCCAGTTGTGCCGTGCCGCGGTGGACCAGCCGCACGCCGGACACACCAACCGACGACGTCGCAAGACCACGTCCACAACGACCTTGCCACCACCGAAGTCAACGGCGTTCACCCACACCCCCTGGAGGGCAAGCAGTTTGTTGAATATCGTGGTTGCGCGCACGGTCTGGACCTTTGGACTCGGAGCCTTCAAGAAGCCCCAACATCCTCACCCAGACCGTGCGCATCCGCCCGCACCCGCCGTAGCAGCCCGGCACAAGCCTCTGACCTGCGCATCTTCCAGGATCGGCCCCGCCGCCGAACCGACTACTTCTACAGGAGAGCCACTTTCCTTGCATCCCGTAGCGATTTATGACTAGTGGACGTCTTGGGGAGGTACAGCTCAACTACCGGACCCCCTGCGGGGACCCAAGGCTCAGGAGGCCTGTCATGACTGTTACTGCAATCGCACGGCGCGTCGCGCTGGTGGGCATGTTGGCGCTTGTCGCGTCCCTGCTCCCCTTCGCCGCCGTCAATGCGCAGGACCCCGCGCCCGACCCGGGCCCAGGCGAACGTCGGGTGATCGACCTCAACGGCACCACGACCGTCAACTACGCCATCCGCTGGTCCGAGGTGGCCTACTCCGACGGAACCAACCCGGATACGGGAACTGACATCGGCAACCTCCCGAGCCAGGCCCTGATCGGCCGCTCTGACGTCTTTGCAGACTCGTTGTCCGCGGGCCCACTGCAGGGCGGCGCTGGTTTGGACGACATCGCTGATGACGCTGGTGACGGTCGCCCCCTGCTGCTGACCACTCCTGACGGGCTGTCTGCCGACACCGCTGCCGAGCTCGACCGCCTCGGTGTCGACTCCGTGACCATCCTCGGCAACGAGAACGCCATCAGCAACGACGTCGTCGATGATCTCGAGGCCGAGGGGTATGAGGTTGCACGCCGTCTGGGTGGCCCGACCCGCATCGAGACCGCCATCGAGATCGCCGACGAGGTCCTCAGCAACAGCGCCACCGTCAGCGACACCGCCATCGTGGCTCGTGCCTTCGGTTCTGCCGCTGGCGATGATTCCCAGGGCTTCGCTGACTCCCTCTCCGCCGGCGGATGGGCTGCGGACGCCGGGTTCCCGATCCTCCTGACAGAGACCGAGGTCCTGACCGGCAACACCCGTCGACACATCGAAGAGGCCGGCTACGACAACATCATCATCGTCGGTGGCTCCGCCGCCGTCTCCGATGACGTCGAAGCGGAACTGGAGGCACTCGTTGCGAACGTCGAGCGTGTCGGTGGCGACAACCGCTTCGAGACCGCTGTCGACGTCGCCGAGGCCCGAGGCTTTGCAGATCCGGACGACGCCGAGGGCATCATCCTGGTCGACGGCTCCGCGATCGATGCGTGGGCGGATGGCTTCTCGGCCGCCAACCTGTCCGCGATGGGCATGGGCTGGCCGATCCTGCTGTCCAACTCCAACGACGTGCAGCTCCCCCAGGAGACTCGCGACTACCTCGAACGTTCCGAGATGGCTGATGGCGCGACGACCCCCGCCCATCTGACCGGCGTCGTCCTGATCTGTGGATCCACCGTGCCAGACGGCAAGGAAGGTTCCGCCTCTGACCAGTGCGGAGAGGCCGGTGAGATCCTCGAGGCCGGCGTGGTGGACTTCGAGCCCCCAGGCCAGGACCCTGACCCCGAGCCGGATCCCGATATGGTGGGGCCGCTTGTGACGGGTGTGACCGAGCAAGGAGGGAACCTGACAGTCTCCTTCAACGAGCCGATCGATCTCATCGGCACCGGTGCTGACTTCACCGTCGTGTCGGGCAGGGCCGCCACCGGGTGTGGCGGAAACGTCCTGTTCACCGGGACCGCGGTGACCGCCGATGACCTCGACGACACGTTGCTGGTCACCCTCGACGGTGACCCGGACCTCGACACCAGCTACATCCTCTGCATCGCTGAGGACACGGTCCGAGATCGCTCCGGGAACAGCAACCTCGCAGATTCCATGGAGTTCAGCGGCGGTGAGTAGGTAGCCTGGACGGCGCTTGGAGCCCCGGTCTCTTCGGAGGCCGGGGCTTCGGTTTGCCCGGACCTTGAACTTGGTCGGTGGGCCCGACTGTCCCAGAGACGGCAGTTGGCCGTCCAGATGGCCATGGTCCACGCGGGGCCGCCTCGACCTCGGCCTACCGGATCGCGGACGACGGCTCCCTCCAGCTGCTCGACCCGATCGCCTTCGACGCCGAAGAGGGCGCCAGCGACATCACGTTCAGCGCCGACAGCGAGTACCTCTACCAGCTCAACTCGTTCAACGGCACCATCAACGCGTTCGAGGTGGGGATCGATGGGAGCCTCGACCTGATCGACACCGTCCAGGCCCACGCACCGAGCGCGATGGCGGAACGTCTGGGGATCGCGGCAAGCTGACCTGCCGTCTGAGGACGTCCGAACCGACCTGCGCGAGCCCAGCTACACACGACCACCCGCTGCCCCTTCAAGGGCATCGCGCACTACTGGTCGCTCCGCGTCGGCAACCGGTAGGTACCCACCCGCGTTGTTCGCGGAATCGGTCAGATCTGCGCGATTCGTCAGCTCGTGTTCATGAGCCACCGTCGGGCGAGGGCTTGCTGCCTTCGACCTCGAGATCGTCGAGGTTGTCCGTCGGAGATTTGAGTCGGCAGGGAAGCTGCCGGGGAACCTTGCGGTTCTTCGACACTGCCTCTTCCATGAACAGCGGGGCGCCCACCACCGCGGCGACAGCATCCTGAACGATTTCTCCCTTGCGGTCCTTGCCGAGATCGGATCCCACGTGGTTGGCGAAAAGACCCCAATCCTTGATGGCGAGGAGGTCCTTCGCGACTTGGCGCTGAACGCTGGGTACGCCTCCCTACCGGCGCTGCTCGCGAGCCACACGATCTTCCTGCACCCGGAAACAGTGAGGCAGACCAACGGCAAGGCTGTCTTCCCGGTCGTGCGCGACTCTGCGCGACGCGGGCAGCGGGGTGACGTCAACGGCACAGCGGTCGTCTTCTGCGACAACACGACGCCGACGAGCACGTTCCTGTGGGCTGCGAACCGCCGCGAGGGTCATGACGTCCAGTACAACCATCTGTGGTCCGGGTCCAAGGACCCCGACACCTACACAGCGCTGTGGAACATCTGCGTCACGCCGAGCTTCCTGGCCAAGCTGACCGACACCAAGGCCCACGCCGACACGATCGCCTTGCTGCGTCGACGTCGTGCCGGCCGACTCCCTGCCTGCCGACGCCGACACATCTGCCTGGGTGCACCTGTGAGTGCCCGTCAACGGACGCCGTCAGAGCTTGAGTGGCTCCGTTCCCTGGACAAGACCGTGGCGTGTCGGTCGAGACCCTGAAGTTGATGCCCGAGATCGAGCCCTCCGAGATCGCCGGCACTCGTAATCTCGCGTTGTCACTGCCGATCACGTTGAGCCCAGGTCCGCCGGCGGTTTCGTTTCGGGGTCTTCGTTAGGGGTGTCAACTGTTGGCCGTATAGTGAGGGATAGTGAGCGTACGTACGTTCTAGTGAGTATGGTGTCGGTGTGAATCTGACCGAGTGGGCGCGAGCGCAGGGGGTGCATCCCCAGACCGCGTATCGGTGGTTCAGGGAGGGGACTCTTCCTGTCCCGGCGGTGCGGGTCAATCAACGTACGGTGCTGGTGTCGCCTGGCGTGGCCGCCACCGATGTGTCTGTGCGGTTGGGTTTGTACGCGCGAGTGTCATCTCATGACCAGAAAGCCGACCTGGACCGTCAGCTTGCAAGATTGACCGCGTTGAGCACCGGGATCGACTCGGCCGCATGAACACAGAACTCGTCGAGTCCGCATTGGCAGCGCACGGCCGTCGTCTGGTGGTGCTTGATGACGGTGAAGTCGAGGACGACTTGGTACGAGACATGGTCGAGGTGCTCACCTCCTTCTGCGCTCGCCTTTATGGACGTCGTTCAGCACGCAACCGGGCATTGAAGGCCGTGCGGTGTGCCGAGCAGGACGTTGGCCCTGCCGGACTGTCACACCCGGCGGGCATGATCAGTTGATGGCTCGCCGTTTACGCCAGATCGCTGACCCGTTCGTGGTCGCAGGCACTCGGGGCGCGCGGATCCGCACCCGCCTGCGGGTCTCAACCACAGACGTTGTGGTGTTGCGTGAGGTCGGGGAACATCTGGGAGCGCTGGCCGGCGCCGATCTGGCTGTGCGCAGCCGGATGGGCCGCCAGACGGTGAAAGGTCCAGAGAAGCATGCAGGCCGGGCTGTACGCAAGAAGACCTTGACGGGCCAGTCGTCGGCCCGCTGGGCAGGCACGATCACCCGGACGACTGCTGATCAGTGGGAACGGGCCCTGTCCAACGCCTATGACCGGCGGCGTGGCCTCACCCGAGCGATCCGGACGATCGAGGGTCGTCTGGCCGCTCCCGCAGGCGGTCATGCCGGGAAGGTGCGCGGCTATGCCACCGGGGCTGAACGGTTCGCCAAACAACAACGCCTCCAACACCTCCAAGCCCAACTTGTTGAGATTGAGACGATGATTGCTACCGGGAAGGTCGGTGTGGTGCGGGGCGGCCGCCGGCTGGCCCGCCAGCGCCACAACCTCGATACGGCCGGGATGACCGTCGACCAGTGGGATGCCCGGTGGAACTCCGCCCGACTGTTCCTCACAGCTGATGGCGAGTCCGGGAAACGGTTCGGGAACGAAACCATCCGCATCTGTCCTGACAGCGGCACCGTCGACATCGTCCTGCCTGCCCCACTCGCTGGACGGTCCAACACTCCCGGTCGGGCACGCACCTACCGGCTCGATGCGGCTGCGGTGTTCTCCCATCGGTCCGATGAGTGGGCTGACCGTGCGGGGGCTGGTCGGGCGGTCCGCTATGACATCACCCACGACCCCGCACGCAACCGCTGGTACATCAACGCCTCCTGGACCACCCCCGCCACACCGCCACCGGACATGACGGCACTGCGTGAGCGCCGGTCGGTCGGAGTCGACCTCAACGCTGACCATCTTGCCTGCTGGGTCCTGACCCCCGACGGCAACCCGACCGGACCGCCGATCACCATCGCACTGGACCTCACCGGTGACACCGCACGGCGGGACGGCCTGTTACGCCAGGCCATCACCACCCTGCTCGACCATGCCGCCACCAACGGCTGCGCGAGCATCACGATTGAGAACCTCAACTTTGCCGACGCCCGCACGACCGGACGCGAAACGATGGGACGGGGCCGCCGCGGGAAGCGGTTCCGACGGACCGTCGCGGGGATCCCCACCGGACGGTTCCGTGACCGGATCGTCGGGATGGCTGCCGCCCGGAGCATCGCCGTGGTCGCCGTCGACCCGGCCTACACATCCAGATGGGGCGGCCAGCATTGGGCCAAACCACTCAACAAGACCTTTCCCGATCAGACCGTGTCCCGCCATCTGGCGGCCGCGGTTGTGATCGGCAGGCGCGGAAAGGGCCACAAGGCCAGGCGTCGCACAGGTGTGGCTGACAACGACCAGAGGATCGCTGTCAGAGAGCTACCGTGCAGACCTGACCCCAAGAACCTGCCCGTGAGGAACCCCGGACCCCGACAGGGCGCCCCGCAGCGGCTACGGCCGCGTCAGACGGGACCGCCCCATCAGGACCGAACCGGGCGACCAGGCGACCCAACACCGTTCGGGGCCGCCCACCAAGCGATACTCACTATCGCTCAGTGATTAGGAACGGTCGCGTCACACAGTTCCCGCAAGCATCCCGGCCGTCAGCTGTCCGCGCCGGGCGAGCGTCGCTGGAAGGCCGCCACGAACCGGTTCAGCGCGCCGTCGTCCAGCGCGTCGCAGGCCTGCTGGACACCCACGGTCGGGCATCGGGTCGGCCACCACACCGGTGCGGGGCTCACCCGTGGAGTGCACGCCCGAGGTGGCGGGCACCGAGGTGTAGGGCTGTCCGGGCGAGCCTACGAGGAGGACTGCATGAGGACCCGGCACGGACGGCTGAGGGGACTGCTGATTGCCACCTGTCCTGACCGTGCTGGCCGCGTGCGGGCAGGCGGAGGTGACCGAGATCGGTGATCTGGGCAAGCC
>JBPCKA010000063.1:0-20129 GCA_051004735.1 Euzebya sp.
GCGCAAGGCCAGGATCTCCGCATGAGCGGTGGGATCCTGATCGACCTCGCGACGGTTGTGACCGGTGGCGATGACCTCGCCGGCACGGATGATGACTGCGCCCACCGGCACGTCATGGTGCTGGGAGGCCAACCGTGCCTGATCGATGGCCAGGCCCATGAACCGCTCGAGGTACCCCTCCTCCATCGGGTCGGTGTGCATACCGCTGGACGCTACCGCGCCCACCCGCCCCTTTCCTGCGGGGACGATCATCCCTAGGATCACGGTGCCGGCCACCTGAGCGCCTCCGGCCGGTATGAGGCTTGACATGCCACGGATCCTGGGCTGTGCAGCAGCGACTGGACCAGGCCGTGACCGATTATGAAGCCGCCGGAGCCACGCAGGTCACCCATGAGATGGCGGGCGAGACGCATCTGGTCTTCGACGACGGTGAGACGCGACCCAAGTTGATCGGCTGAGCCGACGGCTCATCACCCCTCCCTACAGGTACGGTGACCGGCGTGTCCGATCACACAGACATCGCCGGCTGGGTTGCAGAGAATCTGCCTCACGGCTGGTTTGAGTCCGTCGATGTCCGCGTGGACAAAGACGAGATCCTGGTCGTCGGCACGCTGAAACCGGTGGCCGACGAGCCCGACCAACGCTGCATCTCGCGCTTTCGCGAGCAGACACGCGAGCGACGCATGACCATCGCAAAGACCGCCGAACGGACCTTTGGCCGCAAGTTCAGCTGGGGGGCGGTCTGCGGCCCGACCGAGCACCTGTTCACCACCCTGAGCGTCCCGGCAATGACCCGGCTTCGACTTGACGAACGCAAGGTTCTGGACACCCTCATCGACGCCGGCGTGGCCCGGTCCCGCAGTGATGCGTTGGCCTGGTGCGTTCGTCTGGTGGCCGCCAATGAGGAGGAGTGGCTGGCTGATCTGCGTGATGCGTTCCAAGCCGTCCAACAGGTCCGCGATGCGGGTCCCGCCGGGAATGTGCCGTCTGAGGGATAGACGACGCCAGGTCAGACCCTGAGGGGATCCGGTGCGATGTCGCCCTGCCCTGCCTCGATGTCGATCAGGTCAATTGACCGACGCCCCAACAACGACACCACGATCGTGACGACTGTCGACAGCACCAACGCCCCGCCAAAGGGTGGCAAGGTCGGAACCGCACCGGGAAAGCTGGCCAACTCGACTGCTCGAGGCAACGATCCGGTGGTGACCAGGTTGGGCAGCACGGCCCCCACGAGCCCGGCAACGGCCCCGGCCATCGCACCCGTGGCGGTGGCTCGCGACCACAGACCTGCCAGCAACGGCACGACCAGTCCCGCACACAACAGATCGGCGATCAGGAACAGCCGTAGCACGCTGTACCCCTGCAACGCGACCACGACAGCAGGAACCATCAATCCGACCGTGATCAAGCGGGCCGCACGCAAGGTCATGCCGGGAGCCTCTGCCGCCACCAAGGAGAACAGGCCCGTTTCCAACGTGTCCACCGACGAGGCGACCAAGGCCACCCCCAGGACGACCACCACTCCTCCGATCACCGACGGCAGGCCGGTGATCAGGGCGAAGAAGGGCACGGGGCTTGCGTCAAGTCCCTGGCCTGACCCCGCAGCCAGAATCCCGAAGATGCCTACCACCATGATCACCGGGATCGTCAGCGCGACCCCGAGCCCGGCCCCGCGGCGCAACGCTCGTTCGTCGCTGGCGGCCCAGACCCGCTGCCAGTAGCCCTGATGGAACATATTGGCCGCCGTGACGGCAATGATCAGGGTGAGCGCAACTTCGATCCCGACCCGGTTGACACCCAGCAGACCGCTGTCGGAGAAGGCAGCCCCGGCGTTGTCCACCGATCCGACCACCGCCACGAAGCCGACTCCGAGCAGGGCGATGATCAGCCACGCCTGCCACCTGTCGGTGACCAACGACGCCCGCAGGCCGCCCCAGGAGGTGTACGCCAAGGTCGCAACCGCGACGGCGATCACGGTCAGGCTGGCATCAACGCCGGCAACGATGCCGGTGACGCCGGCAACGGCGGTCAACTCAGCGGTGACGAACAGGAACATGTAGCCGACGCTGATGATGAACACCCACACGGCAAGGGCTCGGCCGAAACGCAGCCTGGCGAACTCGCCCAGCGAATGTCCTCGTGGGACGGCGATTCGTATCCGGCGTCCCAGCACCGCGAACAGCACCACAGGGAGGGCGGCGCCCAACGCGTAGCCGATGACCCCCAGTAACCCAACCCCCGCGCCGACCTCAGGGGGTGCGAACAGGATCCACGCACCCATCCCGGCAGCCAGGAACGACAGGCCCAGGGTGCCGGGCGCTATCGTGTTGCGTGCGCTGGTATAGGTCTCGACGTCGGTGTCCTTGCCCGCACTCAATCCCAGGCCGACGAACACCACCAAGGTGGCCACCACGATCACGGTCCCGAGTGTTGCAGCGATCATCTCGCACTCCCTCCGCCGGTGTTAACCGGTTCAGGTTCGTGGGGTCTGCTGCCTGCTGTGGATCCAGCGGTGCACTCTCAGCCTTTGGGGCTCCCCCGGCGTATCTGGCAGCGTAATGGATTGCCCCGCTTCTCACATCCCCCGTTTAAGGCCCGTCCATGACGACCAAGACATTCACGCGAGCACTGGTCACCGGTGCCTCTTCCGGAATCGGCCAGGCGTTTGCCCGCCACCTTGCCGCTGACGGGGTGGACCTGGTCATCGTCGCCCGGCGGACCGCCCTCCTGGACGCGTTGGCCAAGGAGTTGGAGGCCCAGGAGTTGGACGTGCAGGTTGAGGTGATCACCGCCGACCTGCTGGACCCGGACGATCTGTTGCGGGTCAGCACACGCTTGGGGCAGGGCCCCCCGATCGATCTGCTGGTCAACAACGCGGGTTTCGGCAGCACCCGGCCGTTCGCCGCCTCAGACCTGGACACCGAACTTGGCCAGGTCCAGATCCACATCGAGGCGATGATGACCCTGACCCACGCGGCCCTCAATGCAATGTCAGACCGACATGGTGGAGGAATCCTGAACGTGTCGAGCATGGGTGGCTTCCAACCGTTGCCGAATGGCGCGACCTATGCCGCCTGCAAGGCGTTTGAGACGTCCTTCACCGAGTCGGTCAGGCTGGAGAACGCCTCCACCGGAATCCATCTGACGGCGTTGTGTCCGGGGTTTGTCGACACCGCCATGGTGCAGGGCGACGCCAGTCTGTCGAAAATGCCGAAGAGCGTACTGCTGACCGCCCAAAGGGTAGCCCGAGAAGGACTGGACGGCGTGGCGGAAAACAAGGCGGTGGTCATTCCGGGTATGGCGTGGAAAGCGGCTGCTGCGCTGACCGACAGCCTGCCGCGCAGCGCCACCCGACTCCTGATGGCTGGCGTGAACCACTTCCGATGAGCCATCCCTGAACCCAGGAGACTGCAATGCACTACCCGTCAGACAGCGCCCTGCTGGTCGTTGATGTGCAGAACGACTTCGCGGACCCTGCTGGCTCGTTGTACGTCACCGGTGCGGACAACGCTGTGGCTCGCGTCGTCGAGGAGGTCAAGGCCGCCCGGTTGGCAGATCGTCCGGTGCTGTACACCGCGGACTGGCATCCGCCCCGCACTCCACACTTTGATGTCGACGGTGGTGTGTGGCCCGTCCACTGCGTGGCTGACACCTGGGGAGCCGCCTTTCATCCCGACCTGCCCGTCGTGGGCCCGGTGGTTCGCAAAGGGGTAGACGGCGGCGACGGCTACTCCGGATTCAGTGTCCGTGATCCCGAGTCTGGGGCACAATCCAGTACGGAACTGGCCGATCTGCTGCAGGGGCACAGGGTGGGACATCTGGTGGTGACGGGTATCGCGACCGACGTATGCGTCGCGGCAACGGTCCTTGATGCACGGCGACTGGGATTGGAGGTCACGGTCCTGGCCGACGCCACCGCGGCCGTCGAACTGCGGGACGGTGACACTGCCCAGGCACTGGCCGCCATGCGGCAGGCCGGCGCGGTCATCGAAGGTGAGCCGGCCCGATGAGACTGCGCGCCCCGGTGGTTGCTGAGGAGGTCAGCCAGGCCTTGGCTGACGGCCGTGGCGTGGTGGCTCTTGAGTCAACCCTGATCGCCCACGGCCTACCACGCGGACAGAACCTGGAGGTGGCACTCGGTTTGGAGCAGATCGTCCGGGACAACGGTGCGGTGCCCGCCACGATCGCGGTGATTGACGGGCAGCCCCACATCGGCCTGGACACCGAGGCGATCACCCGGATCGCCACCGACCAGGACGTGGCCAAGCTCAGCACCCGCGATCTGGGACCTGCAATGGCCACGGGCAGGACGGGTGCCACCACCGTTGCCTCAACCGCCCATCTGGCGGCCCTGGTGGGGATCGCGGTCTTTGCGACCGGCGGTCTGGGCGGTGTCCACCGCGCTGCCCGCGAGTCATGGGACGAATCAGCCGACCTGGCGGCTCTGGCGCGCACGCCGATCGTGGTGATCTGTGCCGGCGTGAAGTCGATCCTGGACGTGGCCGCGACGCTGGAACGGCTGGAAACACACGGGGTTCCCGTTCTGGGCTACCAAACGACTGAGTTTCCAGGCTTTTACCTCCACAGTTCCGGCCATCCCCTGGATTGGACCGTCGCCTCGCCCTCCGAGGTCGCCGATGTGGTCGCTGCCATGGATCTGCTGGCACTGGACGGACGCGCCGTCGTGTTGGCGAACCCGATTCCGATGGCCGAGCAGTTGAACCCGACGACGCATGACCGGGTGCTCCATTCCGGTCTGGCACTGCTGGAGAGCCGCCGGATCACCGGAAAGGGCGTGACACCGTTTCTTCTTGATCACTTCCACAGCGCAACAGCGGGCGAGAGCCTGCGTGTCAACATCCGGGTCGTGGAACGAAACGCCGCACTGGCCGCTGAGGTCGCGCTGGAACTGGCTGGTCGTCCCGCGGAGGTGCGGGTCTCACCCGTGCTGTCAGCGAACTCCTGAGCGGTGTCCACCACCTCATCCACGGTAGCCCCATCTGCGCGGAGGACGTCCCTGGTCGCCGTCGTCGGCGATATTTTGGTGGACCTGCTCGTGTCCCCCGGCATGGCCCCGCAGGCAGGATCTGACACCGAGTCCGACATCAGTTGGCGACAGGGTGGTGCGGCGGCTCTGACAGCCGCTTGGCTGTCGCGATTGGGGGTGCCCACCCGCTTTGTGGGGCGTGTGGGCGATGACGCCGGTGGTCGTTTCCTGGTGCAGCAACTTGAATCCGTCGGCTTGGACGTCCGCGTGCGGGTTGATGGCGCGGCCCCCACGGGCACGGTGGTGGCGCTGTTGACGTCCGGCCGACATCCCCTGGCGGCGCCGGACCGAGACATGTTCACCAGTCGAGGGGCATCCGGGAATCTGGCCCCGACGGATCTGACGTCAGGCTGGTTGACCGGGATCCGTCATCTGCACCTCAGCGGGTACACCTTGTTGCATGACGGCAGCAGAGCCGCCGGCTTGGCGGCGCTGGACCAGGCCGTGACCGCCGGAATCTCGATCAGCGTGGATCCCGCCTCGACGGCACCTCTTACCGAGGTGGGGCCGCAAGCTTTCCTCTCATGGCTGCCTCCGGGGACCCTTCTGACCCCCAATGATGAGGAGGCAACCTTGCTCACCGGCATGTCGGACCCGGCACGTGCCGCCATGGCCTTGGCAGCCGTCGCGGGCGAGGCAGCGGTCACCTGCGGGGCAGACGGTGTCGTGTGGTCCGATGGATCGCGGTTGATCACCGAATCGGCCGCCGCCGTGACGATCGCGGCCAGTGCACTGAATCCTCTGGGAGCGGGTGACGCGTTCACCGCGGGACTTCTTGCCGCCCGCATCCAGGGACTGCCCATCCAGTTGCAGTTGCGCCGCGGAGTTGAGGCCGCCGCACGCCTGGTTACCGGCGGCCGGGCCTGATCCCCCGGCCCAAACGTCCGCCGGTTCAGGCGACGAAGTCAAGCAGATGGGCCTGGCCCGGCGCGAGAGTGGACCAGTCCGAGGCGACATCGAGAATCGCCAGCGAGGCGGGATCAAACATCAACTCGGGGTGGGTCCCTGCAATCAGACCCTGCGCCAACTGTTCGATGCTTGGCAGGTGGCCGATGATCATCAGGCGGCTGATCTCGGTCCCAACCTCGGCCATGCGAAGCAGCCACTCACTTGGGCCTGCCGTGTACAGCCTTTCCTCGACCACCGCCTGACCGGGCAACGGCCCCAGGGCCTGCAAGGTCTGAACCGCACGAGCGGCGGCTGAGCAGAGGATCAGTTGGGGAGAGACCTGCTCGATCACCTCACGTCGATCGGCGGCTCGACGCCAACCGGTCGAACTCAGTGAACGAGTCACGTCAGGGTCCTCGGCACCAGCCGGAAGTGCGTCGGCGTGACGCATGATGACAAGACGGCGTTGCAACTCGGCTGACACGACCGCACCCTGCCCACCGCCACCCGCTGAGAACCACGCTACCGTCACTGGGCCATGAATCCCGCAGAACTTGTCACCACACTGGCCGAGACCTACCGCGAGCACGCCGTTTCGTCAGATGCAGTGGACATGTCGTCATACATGCGTGACCAGTTCCCGTTTCACGGGATCAAGGCCGCGCACAGGCGTGCCTTGGACCGCGAGGTCACCGGTCGCGGCCCCTCCCGTCCTACCCACCATTATCTGGTGAAGGTGGTCAAGGACTGTTGGTCTCGTCCGGAACGGGAGTACCAATATTTCGCGGTTGATTACCTGCGCAAGCACTATCGCCGGTTGGACGCACCGTTCCTGGAGATCGGACGCGAGTTGGTGGTGAGCAAGTCGTGGTGGGACACCGTGGACATGCTGGCCGGCGGAGTCATCGGCCCGTGGGTCCGGGCCCAGGGACAGGTGGAGGTGATGGACCAGTGGGTTCTGGCCGATAATCTGTGGGTCGTCCGAACCGCCTTGTTGTTTCAACTGGCTGCGAAGGAGGACACCGATGCCGAGCGCCTGTTCACCTACTGCCTGCAGCGCAGCGGCGACACCGACTTCTTCATCCGCAAGGCAATCGGATGGGCCCTTCGTCAGTACGCCCAGACTGACCCGGTGTCGGTTCGGCGGTTCGTAGCCACAAACGAAGAAGTGCTCAGCCCCCTGTCGCGGCGCGAGGCCATGAAACACCTCGACCCTGCCTGAGGCCAGACCTGAGAAAACGCAAGGGATGCAAGGGGAGGAATCAGGGCCATCCCTGAGTTGTCATCGTTCTCCGGCCGCCATGGTGAGGGAATGAACACCTCCGCTCCAGGTCGCATCCCTCCCTCGTTCTCCGCCACTGCTGAGTTTCCCACCCCGCCTCCGGAAACATCACAGCCCGGCGGCCCGCCGTCGTACGGGCCAGCCCACTCGCCCTATCCGCCGCCGGCACCGCAATGGTCAACGGGTTCCTACGGGCCGCCGCAGCCTGGGACGCCTCCCGCCACCTACCCCCCGCAGAGCCCGTTCCCGCAGCCGCACAAGGAGCGACGCTCACGGCTACCCAGCGCAGCAGAAATGCTGGGATGGGGAGGGGGTCTACTGACCGTGATCGGAGTCCTGGCCGTCACCTCGGACTACTGGCAACAGATCACCGGATGGGCTCTGGTGGGACTGCTGGTGGCGGCAACCGCCGTGCTGGGCGTGGCGGCCATGGTCGTCGGACAACTGAACGACAGCAACGATGACCGGCTGGCCGCCAACCTGTCCGGCGCCCTGTGGTGGATGGCGGGAATCGTGGGAACGACCACCACCTACGTCGCCACCAACGAACTCAGCAGCGGACGGTCCCTCCTGGCCCTGCTGGCCGCGTCCCTGGCGGCTGCGGCGATGTCAGGCGCGCACGCCTACCGCACCGGCAGGGATCTGGCAGTGACCGGCACGATCGTCAGTTCGTGTGTCGCGGTGTACTCACTGGTCAGCCTGGTGACAACGGACCTGTCCGTCCGCGCGGCCGTGTTGGTCCTTGCCGGGGTCGTGGCGCTCAACCTGCTCAGCCTGTGGCCCGACCGAAAGTTCCGGATCGCGTTCGGAACGACCATGGTGGTGTTGTTCGGGGCATCACAGACGGCGGTTACGACGACCGGTGACACCCTGTTGGCGCTGACAGTGATGGTGGCGTTGATCGAGGCTGCCCTCGTCCTGCTGCTGCAGCGTTCGCGCGGCGAGGGGATCGTGGCATCCGTGGTCGCCGGGGTCGTCGTCACCGAGGTCCTGTTCGAGTTCGCCCCGGATGCGTTCACCCTGTCCACCGCCATCCTGCTTATCGGTGTGGTGATGGTCAGCGGCTGCATCTGGCTTGCCAAGCGTGCCTCCCGCTGCTGACTGGGGGCGGACGGCTGCTCTTCCGCTCCCGACTGCACCGTCGGGCCAGCACCAGTGACTACACCCACCGGCACCGATGACTACACCTCGAACCAGCAAACCACTCTGACCAGCAGGTTCACCGCACCAGTGACTACACCTTCGGGCCGCCAGCCGCTCACGTGTAGTCACTGGGGAGGACCGCTCGGGGGGTTCTCAACAGGTGAGCCCCCGAAAACGCCGAAACCCCAGTCGATGCTGGGGTTTGATGTACGCGGGCCCTGAGGGATTCGAACCCCCGGCCTTCTGTTCCGTAGACAGATGCTCTATCCAGCTGAGCTAAGGGCCCCGGTTGGGCAGGTCAGAGTAGCCGAGGTCGTTGGCTTAGGCCACCCTGGGCTGGTCAGGGTCGGCCGTGGCGGCGCAACACGGCTTTGGCTGCCGCCCGGCCGGGGGTGCCCGCGATGCCCCCCACTGGCGCGGTGCCTGCGCCGGAGATGAACAACCCGCGAACCGGCGTGGCATGACTGGCAAGTGCCACCGTCGGGCGGGCGCCGACCAGTTGGTCCATCGACAGATCCAGGTACATGGGGTGTGCGCCGCTCCAGCGCAACTCCTGCTGCATCAGTTCAGGGGTCCGGATCGACATCCCCTGAATGGAATCGATGAACCCTGGCGCACGAACCTCCACTGTGTCGATCATCCGTTGGGTGAACGCCTCGGCGTTGGCCGCCCACCCCCCTCTGACCTCCGCAGGGGCCGCGGGACATGCCAGGTACACCGTGTGATGCCCGGCGGGGGCCAACGTGTCGTCAAGGGCGCTGGTGGTGAATGAGTAGGTCGGCACCGGGTCCTCTGGCAAACGACGGTCCTGGGCAGCGGCGAAGGCTCGTTCCAGGGACTCAAAGGTGTCCACATAGCTCTGCAAACCGGTGTAGTCGGCCGCTTGGGCGTCGTGGTAGGGCGGCAGCCTGTCGGTGGCGATGTGGACCACCATCTGCACGGCGTTGCCGTGGTGGGTCACCCTCAGCTCATCGGCGATCGTCCCGGTCAATGGCGGGTCCAACAGTTGCAGCAGGGCGACACGGGGATCCATGGCGGTGATGACGACGTGGGCGCCCAGCCGCTCGCCGTCCTCAAGCCCGACACCTTGCACAGACCCGTCGCGCTGGATGATGCGTGCGACGGGAGCAGTGCAGCGGACGGTGCCGCCAAGTGATTGCAATCTTGTCACCAGGGCATCGGTCAACCCCTGTGCCCCACCGCGGGCGTGCCACTGGCCGTGACGGTGATACACCGCCTGCCAGATGCCCGAAAACGCGGTGGCAAAGTCGATGGGACTGGCGTTGCCGTGAGCCGCGAAAGCCCCGATGGGTGCCAGCACGTCGTCGGTGTGCAGGTATCGCCGCAACATCGCGCCATATGGCATCGCCATCAAAGCACCAAGCGCGAAGGGGCCCCCGTTGCGCTGCAACGCCTGCACGCCCGCGCGAACACGAACCGGGGTCATCGCCATTTGGCGTGTGAAGGATGCGCCCGCGTTGACTCCGGTCACTGCGAGTTCCACGATTGGCCAGGCATCGTGCATGAACCGGCGGTATCCCTGCGCATCGGAGGGTGACACCTGGGCAATGGACTCCACGGTCTTGTCCACGTCGCGCCAGAACCTGATGGTCTGTCCCTGTGGAGTGATGGACACTGCGAATGGGTCCATCTCGATATAGGACAGGCCAGCACCCCACAGGTCCAGTTCCTGGGGGATGTCGGTCATGTTGATGATGTTGTGCGCGGCGGAATGGGTGTCGAAGCGATAGCCCGGCACGGTCTCGTCGGTACGTGAGCCCCCTCCCGGTTTGAAGGACTGTTCCAGGACGGTCACGTCGATGCCAGCCTTGGCCAGGTAGCAGGCTGCCACCAGCCCGTTGTGGCCAGCGCCGACGACTAGAGCGGTAGGTGTCATATGCCGCCACCTTGCCCCGCCTCCTGGCACACCACCCAGACGGCTGCGATGTCTGATAACCGCTAGAACACCCCATGTTGTGGTGAGAGACTGTCGAGCAATGGTTGACCACACCGACTTCACCGCCTGCTACGCCGCGGTGCACTCCCGTGACCGGCGCTTCGACGGACGGTTCGTCACCGGTGTACTGACCACTGGCATCTACTGCCGCCCCTCCTGCCCTGCCCGCACACCCAAGCCCGACAACGTCAGGTTTTTCGCCTCACCCGCAGCGGCGCAACGGCAGGGCCTTCGGGCCTGCCGACGATGCCGCCCCGAGTTGGCCCCCGATGCGCCAGACAATGACCCGGCCGGGGATCTGGCGGCCAGGGCCCTGCGGATGATCGACCAGGGAGCGGGTGAGGACGGTGTGGAGTCCCTTGCCGCCCGGCTGTTCGTCAGCCCCAGACATCTGCATCGCATCCTGGTCCAGACCTACGGTGCCGGGCCGGCGGCCCTGGTGCGGATGCAGCGGGTCAGGTTGGCCAGGATCCTGGTGGATCAGACCCAGTTGCCGCTGGGCAGGGTGGCCCTGGCTGCAGGATTCGGCAGCGTCCGACAGTTCAACGACGCCTTCAAGCAGACGTTTCGGCTGACCCCAGGCGACGTACGGCGCGGACGTGGGGACACCGCGACGGCAGGGCATGGCGAAGCCTCGATCACCATCCCCGTCCGCGAACCCTTCGACTTCCAGGGCGTTCTGGATTGGGCGGCGCTGCACCAGGTTCCGACAAGAGACCAGATCGTGGATGGCGCCTGGACCCGGATGACCCATCGAGGCCCTGTCGAACTCCGCCCCTTCGCAGATGGCGTCACGATCACCGTGGCCATCGAACACGTTGAGGATCTGCGTCACGCCGTGGTGCTGGCCCGTCAGGTCTTTGACACCACGGCTGACATCGAGGCTGCTGCGACCCTCCTGTCCGCTGATCCCCTGTTGGCACCGCTCATCACCGCACGTCCGGGCGTGCGGGTCCCAGGTGCCGCTGATCCGTTTGAAGGATGCGTACGGGTCATCTTGGGTCAGCAGGTCTCGGCCAAGGGCGCCACCACACTGATGGCACGGCTGGCCGCTGTGACACCACCGGCCCAGCGTCCCGGACTTCCCAGCCCCGACTGGTTGGCCCAGGCGCCACTGGAATCACAGATCGGCCTCACGCGACAACGTGCGGGGGCCATCCGGGCTTTGGGCGCTGCGGTGACGAACGGACTGCGCCTGGACGGTGCAGCCCCGGAACAGACGCTGGATCAACTGCTGGCCCTGCCCGGTATCGGTCCCTGGACCGCGCAAACCATTGGCCTGCTGGTCCTGCGCCAACCCGATGCCTGGCCCACCGGCGACCTGGCCCTGCGTCGCGCCGTGCAAAGTCTGACGGGCCGCGCCATCACGGCTGCGGATCTGGACGCGATGGCACGGGACTGGCGACCGTGGCGGGGATATGCCGCCGTGCTGCTGTGGCACCACTACCTGAACCTGCGCACTGCCGTGTGAGTCACACAGACCAAGAACAAGGAGAGTTTGAGCATGTACACCCTGACACTGCCCACCCCGGCCGGACCAGCCTTCTGCGCCATCGTCGATGATGACCACGTCGTCCTGGCCGCCGGTTTCACCGATGACCCGGGCGAACTCAGTACGCGTATGGGCCTGCCCGCGCCACCACCCCAACGCCAGGACGGCCCGGTCCACGCGGCCATCATCCGCTACTTGGAGGGGGACCTGCAGGCGCTGAACCAGATTGCTGTACGCCAGGAAGGCACCGAGTTCCAACAGCAGGTCTGGGATGCGTTGCGCAAGGTCCCCGCCGGCCAGACGTCAACGTATGGTCAGCTGGCCGACGCCGTCGGGCGACCCCGTGCCACCAGGGCCGTAGGGTCGGCCTGTGGCCGCAACCTGATCGCGCCCTTCATTCCCTGCCACCGGGCAACCCGCAGTGATGGGACCATGGGTGGCTACTACTACGGCCTGGCCGTGAAGGATTGGTTGTTGCGCCACGAGTCAGGGCACAGTTGAGCCCATGAAACCCGTCCACCGCCAACGAACCATCCTGTGCGATCTGCTGGATTCGCTGACTGATCAACAATGGTCGGCCGAGACCCTGTGTCGCGGTTGGGACGCCGGGGACATCGCTGCCCACATGCTGGTGCGCGAACACGAACCTTGGGCGTCAGCCGGACTGCTCCTTCCTGCACTGAACGGCATGCACACCGCTCGGATGGTGAAGTGGAAGAAGGAGGGACGCGAGTCGCTGGCGCGCCAATTGCGAGAGGGGCCGCCATGGCTGGCCACGATCGGGATCATCGGCGACGTGCAGGTCGGAGAGGACTACATCCACGCCGAGGATGTCCGGCGCGGAGGTGCGCGGGATCACATGGAGGGCTCTGGCGCCGACCTGACCCCCGACGACGGGACGGGTGATGACCAGATTCTGCGCAGCCTGTGGAAGGCCGTCGCCCGTTTCTCATTGCAGACCTTCGGCGGTATCAAGGCCAACGGCGTGATTGCTCTCAGCGACGGGGTCAAGAGCAAGGCCTACCGCGTTGGCGGACGCCTCCCCCGACCGGCCGGACATGCGGCCCCGGCTGAAACCGTCACCGTCACCGGGCCGGTCGGCGAACTCCTGCTGTTCGTGACCGGACGCAGGGTCACCGACGTCCACCTCGAAGGCAATGACCGTCTGGCCGCGGCCATTGAGGCCAGTGGCCGCAGGGTCTAACTCAGCTCAGCCTCCGGACTGGGTCACGCCGGCATCACTCACCGGTCGGGCCGTCCAGGCACCGTCGACGAACCGAAGGATCTCATCGGTCAGCCGTTCGGGCCGGTATCGCAACTCGGCGAATGACCGTGCCTTGACCATCCTCGCGTTGGGCATCTGACGCGCCAGGCGAACGGCGTCGGTCTCGGGATGCAACGGATCGAAGCTGTGCCCGATGATGAGCGCGGGAGTGCTCATCTGGGCCCGTCGTTCCTCAGTCGGGCCCAGCGGCCCCATCAGGATCCCGTGGAGCACCGACGTGATCTCCGCCGGGTGCAACGACACCGCGTTCATGAACGAGTCGAACGTCTCCATCCCCGTCCGTGGTAGCCGCGCCATCGCCGTCGTGGCAAGCCGAGCCACCGGACCGCCGTAGTGCATCGCCAACAGGATCGGAACGAACAGCAGGGCCGCAAACGGTGTTGCGTGCTCGAGGACGGGCATCTCGATGATCAGCCCACGGGTGCGTTCCGGATGGCCATCAGCGGTCATCAGTGCGACATCGGCACCAAGGGACACACCACCTATCACAGCCTCGTCAAGCTCCAGATGATCCAGCAACGCCACCACCTGATCGGCGAAGAAGTCCATCCGGTAGGCACCGGCCCGGCGCGGCTTGTCCGACTGCCCATGACCCAATAGGTCCAACAGGACCACGCGATGACCTGCGCTGGCCATCGCCCGTGCCAGGGCTCGGTTGACCCCGGCATCAAGCAAAAGGCCGTGCATCAGCACGGTGCAGCGGGCACCCGATCCGTGGTCCTCATACGACAGATGATTGCCCTGGTGTTCGAATCGTCTGAGATCCATGACTGCAGGGTGCCATGGCCTGGGCCAGCACAGCAGGTACGGCAACACAGTCACGCTGTGGCAGGCTTGCCCGTCATGGACCTGCTGCGCACACCCGATGACCGCTTCGCGGATCTTCTTGACTGGCCCTACGAGCCGCGCTACGGGACCGTGGACGACATACGGATCGCCTATGTGGACGAGGGGCCAGCGGAGAAATCGCCGATCGTGCTGCTGCACGGGGAGCCAAGCTGGTCATATCTGTATCGACACATGATCGCTGAGTTGGTGCAACGAGGTCACCGGGTGATCGCGCCCGATCTGGTGGGTTTCGGTCGCTCGGACAAGCCAGCCAGCCGCGCCGATCACACCTATGCCGCCCATGTGAACTGGATCACCAGACTGCTGTTGGGTCAGCTTGACCTGACCGATATCACGCTGTTCTGCCAGGACTGGGGTGGCTTGATCGGCCTGCGGGTCCTGGCGGAGAATCCCGATCGTTTCGCACGTGCCGTGGTGGCCAACACCGGTATGCCGACCGGAGAGCAGCAGATGCCCGACGCCTTCCTGGCATGGCAGACCTACAGCCAGACGGTCCAGACGTTTCCCATCGGAGCCATGATCCAGGGGGCAACCTTGCGGGAGCTCAGCGCAGAAGAGGTGGCCGCCTACGATGCCCCGTTCCCCGACGAGAGTTACAAAGAGGGCCCTCGGGCCATGCCCGCGCTGGTGCCCACCGCGCCAACCGATCCCGCTTCCGCGGCGAACATCGCCGCGTGGGAGGTTCTGCAGCGCTTCGACAAGCCCGTGTTGACGACCTTCAGCGACTCTGATCCCATCACCGGCGGTGGCCACAAGGTCTTCCACAAATTGATTCCCGGCGCGGCCGGACGCGAGCACCCCACCGTGCACGGCGGTCACTTCCTGCAAGAGGACGCTGGTGTCGAGTTGGCGCAACTGATCAGTGCCTTCATCCAGCAGTCCGGCATCCAGCAGACCGGCTGAGCTGGACTTGCAGGACTCAGTCAGGCTACCCGGCGGGCGATGACGCGGGCCGCCGCAGCCACACGCTTAACAGCCAGTGCGACACTGTCGTCTGGCATGGCGGCGAATCCGACCACGTCGGCCTCGGCCTCAGAGAGCACGCGCGCGATCAGCTGATCGGGCAGTCCCTCTGCTTCGAAGGTTGCACGAGCGTCCTCCCCAACGCGCATCGCAAAATCTTCGTCCTGCTCGATGCGGTCTGCGATGGCTTCCAGGTCGACGGCGTGGTCGGACATTTCTGGCTCCTGTGCATTTTCCGGGCAGTGGTGGCGGGTTGTTCGAAACCGTACCGGCCACGCCCGTGGTCTTGCGGATTCGTAAGGAATCAGCAGCCCCGAGCACTTCCGACAGGAAATCTGAGTGCAGAAGGAATAGATCCTGGCACGATGGAGTTCATAGCGATCCCACCTTGTGTAAGGACGTAATTATATGTCTCAAGTTCGTGAATCCGACCGGGTCGAACCAGCCGTCCTGCCCCTTCTGCCCCTGCCTGGCGGTGTCGTTGTGCCCGGGATGGTGGTGACGATTGCAGTTGAGTCACGCGACGCGCGCGCGGCCATTGACGCAGCGCAAGACGTGGACGATCGCGTGGTGCTCGTGCCCAAGGTCATCGGGGAAGATGGGAAGGCCCGATTTGCCACCGTCGGCACCATCGCCCGAATCGAGCAGCGCGATCGTCTGCGTGGGGGTCGACGTGGGATTTTGGTCCGTGGCCTGTCCCGAGCGCAGATCGGCAGTGGCACCGCGGGCGGTGGCGATGCCACCTGGATCACTGTGACCCCGGTGGAGGATGACACCGACCAGGATCTGGACGGGTTGATCGGTGACTACCGGGCCGTGGTCGAGGGGATCCTTGAGCACCGTGGTGGGCAGTCGATCGCGGCCGCCTTGAACGAGATCTCTGACCCCGGCCAACTGGCGGACACCGCCGTGTACTCCCCTGACCTCACGGTGGAGCAGAAGGTCCAGATCCTTGAGACCCTGGATGTCCGCGAACGGCTGGAACTCGTGCTGGGCTGGGCACGGGAGGCGCTGGCTGAACAGACGGTGCGCAGCAAGATCCGCGACGACGTCACCGAGTCGATGGAAAAGCGCCAGCGCGAGTTCATCCTGCGCGAACAGTTGAAGGCCATCCAGTCCGAACTGCGTGACCTGGGTGAGGGCAACGGTGACGAGGGGGACACTCTGGATGCCTACCGGTCCAAGGCAGCTGCCAGCGCCCTTCCCACAGACGTCAGATCGTTTGTGGACAAGGAGATCGACCGGCTCGAGCGCACCAACGAACAGTCCCCGGAGCAATCCTGGATCCGCACCTGGCTGGACCGGATCCTGGAGTTGCCGTGGGGTGAACAGTCCACCGACAACCTGGACCTGCAGGCCGCTCGGCAGATCCTGGACGACGATCACACCGGGCTGGATGAGGTGAAAGAGCGGCTGATCGAGCAGTTGACCGTCCGCAAACTCCGGGTCGAGCGGGGCCTTGACCATCACGAGGATGACGAACCCGTCCTGTCCACCGCCGACCCCGCTGAGTCACCCGACCAACAGCCAGAAGAACGGACTGATGCGCCACCCGCCCGTCGTGGGCAGGGGGCCATCCTCGCGCTGGTTGGACCTCCTGGCGTGGGCAAGACCTCGCTTGGGGAATCCGTGGCACGGGCATTGGGTCGCCGCTTCGTCCGCGTTGCCTTGGGTGGGGTGCGCGATGAGGCCGAGATCCGAGGACACCGGCGCACCTACGTCGGTGCGCAACCCGGCCGTATCGCCCGGGCCATCACCGAGGCCGGCACCATGAACCCGGTGTTGCTGCTGGACGAGATCGACAAAGTCGGCGGCGATTGGCGGGGTGACCCCTCGGCCGCGCTGCTTGAGGTGTTGGACCCGGCCCAGAATCACACCTTCCGGGACCACTACCTGGAGATCGACCTGGATCTGTCCGATGTGTTGTTCATCGCCACGGCCAACGTTCTTGAGAGCATTCCTGGGCCGTTGCTTGACCGGTTGGAGATCGTGCACCTGGACGGCTACACCGATGATGAGAAGGTGAGCATCGCCCGCGATCACCTGCTGGAACGGCAGTTGACCAACGCCGGCCTGGCCAACGATGAGATCGCCCTCACCGATGAGGTGATCAGACAGGTTGTCGAGGGCTGGACCCGCGAAGCGGGAGTCCGCCAATTGGAGCGCCAACTGGCAAAGCTCACCCGCAAGGCTGCGGTACGGATTGCCGCCGGGGATGCCACCCCGATCCAGGTCGTGGACCCGGCCGACATGCTGGGCCGCCAGAAGGTGTTCAAGGAGGACGCCTTGGCCCGGGTCGACGTGCCGGGTGTCGCAACCGGCCTGGCCGTCACCGGAGTCGGCGGTGACGTCCTGTTCGTCGAGGTGGCCAATACCAGATCGGCCAGCACCAGATCGACGATTGGCGGTGACAAAGCTGTCGGCGACGGTGAGAGCCAACTGATCCTGACGGGCCAACTGGGCGAGGTGATGAAGGAGTCAGCGACCATCGCCCTGTCCTTCCTGCGTGCCAACGCAGACGAATTGTCCCTGGATGCCGAGACCCTGTCCTGCGGTCGCTTCCACGTGCACTTTCCCGCTGGCGCCATCCCCAAGGACGGTCCCTCTGCCGGGGTCACGATGACCACCGCGTTGGCATCGCTGGTCAGCGGACGCAAGGTTCGGACCGGGGTGGGCATGACCGGCGAGGTCACCCTGCAGGGCAAGGTCCTGCCGATCGGAGGGGTGAAGCAGAAGGTCCTGGCAGCCCATCGGGCAGGGCTAGACACCGTGCTTCTCCCCAAACGCAATGAGGCTGACCTGGACGATGTGCCCGACGCCATCCTGAAGCAGCTGACCATCCACCTGGTCGATGATGTGCGTGAGGTGCTTGCGTTGGCTCTCGACGACGTTCATCACACGGTCGTCTCACCGTAACCGAAAGTCGATCTCCCGCTGGACCGCGCATCCGTCCACCACGGGTGCGCGAGGTCGATCAAGAAACGCTGCCACCAGGTCCAGGGTGCAGTCATCGATGTCATGGACCCGGTGACCGGCACCGTCGATCTGCACCACACGCGCCTGGTCAAACAGCGCAGCGGCGCTGGCCCCCCACGCGGGCGGCGACAAGGGGTCGAACTCGCCAGTGAGGACCAGAGCTCGAATGCTGGACTGAACCGGAACAGAATCACTGCGGTCTGCCTGCCCTGCCATCCAGATCTCACACGCCCGCAGGAAGGTGGCGACGTCCTGCGCGATGGCCTGCCCGATCTGGTCAAGGCCTGCCTGCTCTCGTTCCCCGGTCGCAAACGAATCGGGTACCTCATCACGGCAGTCCGAAGACAACCGCAACCCCTCGCTGAACAACGAGGTGGGCACAGCAGACCCAGCGATGGCAGCTTGCTGTAGCTGTTCCAAACCCTCATCGACCTGACCCTGGACCGCCAGATCCAACGCCCAGGGGATCACGGCTGGGCCTGCGGCCCCTCTCATTGCCGCGACCGCCGCAATGACCAGGGCATCACCGGTCACCCCTGCGCCCGCCTCCCCCGCGGCATCGGCGTTCAGACGTTGCACCATCTCCTCCACTGCGGTGGGCAGATCCGGGAAACGGCTGGCACACACCGGTGTCTGCGCACACTCGTCGAACAGCCGGTTCAGGGCGGACTGCGCGTTCAGCGGTCGCTCGTCATACACATCGATCTGGGGCGGGATCGGTGAGTCGAGGACGACCGCATGGATGCCACCTGACCCCTCGCGTAACAGTTCCAGCGCTACCCGGGCACCATGACCAATTCCCAGCAGATCGATCCGGTCCAGGACCAGCGCCTGCCGGAGATCGGCGATGTCGGCCGCGATCTCTGAGGTGTCATATGCCCGCAGGTCGATCCCCTCGGCGGTGAGTTGGCCGCGGCAGTCCTCCACCAGATCCAGCGGCAGAGCCCCCGGTCGAGGCGGTTGTCCGCAGTCAAGTGACGGGAAGGATCGCCCGGCTCCGCGTGGATCCAGCAAGATCACGTCACGGTCCTGACGCAGCGGCGAATCCAGCCATCCCTCAGCCTCTGCCATCGCGCCCTGTCCCGGCCCGTCGGGCAGCACCAGCAACGGCGGTCTGGCACGTGTTGACCCACCTCCGGCCGCCGGGATCCGGGCCCACGCCACCTCGACCACCTGGGTGACCGGATCAGCGCGGTTCTCCGGAACGATCAGGAAACCGCACTCCGCCTGGTCCAACAGGGCCCCGGGACACGAGGCCGTCGCCATTTCAGGGCCCGCGAACGGGCTTCCCTCGATTACGGGTGGCTGCTGGATCTCGGTTGCAGGAGTCGCGACCAGCGGCCCCGGATCCTCGCCCTGGGTCGCGACACAGCCTGTAAGCGCGACTATCACGCCGATGATCACTGCCCTCACGTCGTCATCATTCCAGACCCTGAAGTTGGGGACGGCACCTACAGTGGCAGCCGATGCCACCAGACCTTCGCGACTTCACCAAGGCTCCCATTCGCGGCCGGTTGGAGGCCTTCCTGCTGGATCAAGCTCGCGGAACCGAACCGGATGTGGTGGTGCGGCGCAAGTCCGAGGTCATCGGAGAAATGCAAGGCGTCATCGTCGAGCTAGGTCCGGGCCCTGGCACGAACCTGCCCTATTACCAACCCGATGTCCATGTCATTGCCGTCGAGCCAAATCCCGCAATGCACCCCCGGCTGCGCCGGTCAGCCGCTGCGCACGGGACCGATGTCGACATCCGCACCGTCCATGGCGAACGCATCGACGTCGCCGATGATGCTGCTGACGCGGCCGTATGCACTCTGGTGTTGTGCGGGGTGGATGACGCGCCACAGGTGATCCGGGAAATCAAGAGAGTGGTGAAACCAGGGGGCACGGTGTTCTTCTACGAGCATGTCCGCGCACCCGAACGCTCGTTGACCCGGCTGGCGCAACGTGTGCTGTCCGCACCGCACAAGTGGGTGTTCAACGGGTGTGAGGTCCAGCGCGACACCGCCAGCCTTCTGCGCCGCGCGGGGTTCGCCGAGCTGTCACTTGAGTCCGTGGATGGGGGTTGGCCAATGGCCCACACCCGCCCGAGGATCATGGGCACCGCAGTCGTCTAACGACCGCCGGCCCCGTGTGCCGGCCCTACAACTGCGACCCGGAATTGGCGTGGTGCTGCATCAGCAGCAGCATCAGCGGCAACAGGGCCGGATGATGTTGGGGTAACTGCGCGAGGAAGGTCATTTCGGC
>JBPCKA010000064.1:0-66337 GCA_051004735.1 Euzebya sp.
GCTCCCCTTCTTTCTCTACCCCTCCAACCCCCCCCTCGGTGTTTTTGTGTGGGTGGTCACGTTTGGGCCCCACCCCCCCCGACACACATCGTGGTGGGGGTAGGGTGCGCCCCGTGAGCCTGTCGCGCCGCTTCATGACCCCGGCTCAACCGCCGGAGGACTTCGCACGTCTGCGGTCAGAGTTAGACGTCCCGACGGATTTCCCCGAGGAGGTCCGGCAGGTCGCGGCGCAGGCTGCTCGGCAGGGTCCACGCTTCCCGCGCGACGACGCCACCCACCTTGATCTGGTCACGATTGATCCGCCCGGGTCACGTGACCTGGACCAGGCCGTGCACGTGGAGGCCGGACCCGCAGGCGGTCTGGTGGTCCACTACGCCATCGCCGACGTGGCGGCATTCGTGACTGCGGGAGACCGCGTGGACACCGAGGCCTGGGACCGCGGGGTGTCGCGATACAGCCCTGATCTGGTCACCCCGCTGCACCCGCCTGAGCTGAGCGAGGGGGCCGCCAGCCTGCTGCCGGGCCAGGACCGCCCGGCGGTGCTGTGGACCCTGACTGTTGACAGCGCGGGGGCGCTCACTGACACCCGCGTTCGCCGAGCGTTGGTGCGCAGCCGTGCCCAGTTGACCTACGCCCAGGCCCAGCAGGCCATTGACGATGGCAGCGATGCAATGCTCGGCCGGCTATCTCAGGTCGGACGGCTGCGAGCCGAGCGGGAATGGGTCCGTGGGGGCGTCAGCCTGGAGCTGCCCGATCAGGAGGTCTACGAAGCCGGCACGGGACGCTACGCCCTGCGCTATCGCGCGCCGCTGCCCGTTGAAGGCTGGAACGCCCAGATCTCGTTGCTGACCGGCCATGCGGCCGGGCTGATGATGGTGCAGGCCCGCAAGGGCGTGCTGCGCACGCTGCCAGCACCACAGGCTGACACAATCGACAACCTTCGGCGCAAGGCCTGGGCTCTGGGACTGCCGTGGCCACGGGAGGTGAACTACCCCGACTTCGTCCGCACCATGGACCCCCACGAACCTGTCGAGGCGGCCATGATCTCACAGGCGGCCGTCGGCCTTCGCGGCGCGGGGTATGTGGCATTCGACGGCGAGGTCCCCGAGCACCATCGCCACGAGGCCATCGCAGACGTCTACGCCCATGTGACCGCCCCGTTACGGCGCCTGGTCGACCGGTATGCGAACGAGGTCGTCCTGGCCATCGCCGCAGGCACGCCCGTCCCGCCATGGGTCACGCAGCGGCTGGCAGAACTGCCGCGGGCCATGGCACAGGCCCGGTCACGAGCAGGGGCGCTGGACAGGGCAATGCTTGACCTGGTCGAGGCCCAGGTACTGGCCGGCCGGGTGGGACAGACGTTCCCGGCGGTGGTCATCCGGGGCGGCGAGAAGGGCGTGGAGGTCCAACTTCGCGATCCGGCGGTGACCGCTTGGCTCGATGAGAAGTTGCAGCCGGGTACCGAGGTGACCGTCCGCCTTGCTGACGTGGACCTGGTGAACCGCACCACCGCGTTTGTGTGTGTCGGTACTTGCACCGGCACGGTGTAAGTACCGACACACATCGGGGGTCAGGCGATTCCGACGATCTCGGCGGTCGCGATGATGTGATCCTTAGTGGCCGTGCGCAACTCGGCGCGGGTGGCCCCAGGCGACAGTTCCACCAACTCGGTGTCCATCGCATGCAACAGGAAGAAGAAGCGGTGGGGACCCCGATCCTCCGTCGTCAACGGACCCGACCACCCCGACACATCGAACTCGTTCAGACCCTGATAGATCTCGAAGTCGTCCTGCTGGACCAGAGCCTGGTCGCCAAGGTCCTCTGGCAACTCCGAGGTGTCCTCGGGAAGGATCCCGTACACCACCCAATGGGTGACGACGCCCTCGTCGCTGTCGCGATCCTCGCAGATCAGCACAAGCTCCTTGGTGTCGTCTGGCACGCCCTCCCATTGCAGTGGCGGTGAGATGTCCTCACCTCTCTGGGTGAACCGGACGGGGAGGTCGTCGTCGTCGTCGAATGCCGGGCTGGTCAGGCGGAAGGCCGCCATCAGATGATCGTCCTGGTGGTAATCATAAATCAGGCCGTAAGTGTGGCATGTTCGTGGCCCGGGCGCGGCCGAGCGGCCAAACCCGCCCGTTCAAGGGCGTCACAGGCACTAAGAACCAGCCCGTCCCCGCCGCGTGGTCCCACGATCTGCAGTCCCACGGGGAGCCCCGGGTTGGCGGCGGTGGCCGGGGTGATGCCCACCGGGACGCTTGCCGCAGGCAGCCCGCACAGGTTGGCGGGAAAGGTGTAGGCGGTCATGGCCTGGATCAGATCGGAATCAAGGATTCCCCCTGCCAGTTCCTGTTCGCTGGGCCGCGGAGGGGCAGGTAGCGCCACCGTCGGCACCAGCAGGACATCCACCTCGGCGAATACGCGATCAAAGGCCTCGGCCAACATCGCCCGGGCCTGTTGTGCCCGCACATAGTCCGCGCCGGAGATGTTGGGGGCCTGCGCCACGGCGGTCAGGATATCGGCGGAGAACGTCTCCGGTCGGTCCTGTAACGGCTGCCAGATGCCCGCCGTCAACTCGGACAGGGCGGTGACATATCCGGCGACCGGCGCAAGTTCGATGTGATCCACCGTGACCGATCGGGGGGAGAGTTCGGCCACGACTGACCGGCAGGACGCATCGATCTGTGAATCGGGCTGACCCCACCAGGCCCAGTCGACCCCGAAGCGAAGCGGGTCCTGGGTCAGGGGCATCGGCTGGTCAGACATGACCGACAGCATGGTGGCCAGGTCCTGCGTGGTGCGGGCCAAGGGACCAATGTGTTCGATCGACCACCATCCGACGCTCATCTCGCCGTGGGTGGGGACCAACTGCCAACTGGGTTTGATCCCGAACACACCGCACAGGGAGGCTGGAATGCGGATGCTGCCGCCACCGTCGCTACCGACCCCCGCGGTGATCAGCCCGGCCGCGACGGCGGCGCCGGTTCCGCTGGAGGACCCACCGGTCAGTCGGTGCAGATCATGCGGATTTCGTGGTGTGGGCTGCGCGGCGCTGGTGCCGGTGGGGGACAGGCCCAATTCGGTGGTGTGAGTCTTGCCGGCGATGACCGCGCCCGAGCGACGCAGACGCGTCACCAATAGTGCGTCCAGATCGCCATGGACGCCCAAGTCAGCGGTGCCGCCGTAACTGCGGTAGCCGTCGACGGCGATGAAGTCCTTGATGCCGACCAGCACCCCGTCAAGGGGACCCAGCGGTGCCCCCGCCCTGAACCGCTGTGCCGACTCGGCGGCCTGGGCCAACACCGAGTCCGCGTTGACCGCCCGAAACGACTGCAGGGGACCGTCCACGGGACGGCTGGCCAAGAAGCGCTCCGCCACCTCGACGGGTGTTACCTCACCCGTCGTGTAGACCTCGTGCAGGTCGGCGAACGTGGTCACTCCTGGCGCCTGGCTGGAGGAGGGACAAGGTAGGGCGGGACGTTGTCGAGGCGGGCATCACGCAGCCGCTCCAGTCCCAGCAATGGTTTGCCGGCGGCACGCACCCCGGCACCCAGGATCGGCAGGCGCGAGGCTTTGGCACTGAATTGCAGGACGCGTCCGCTGAGACGTCGAGGGTTCAGACCCGCCATGACGGTCTAGTACAGCCCATGCTGCTTGACGTAGGACAGAAAGCGCTTGGCCGACCCGTCAAGATCCAGGTACGCCGCCTCACTCTCCCACACTCGCAACAGTTGTTGCCAGCTGACCTCGCGCAGTTGCACCTGCGAGGCGCCCGGCTGATGGGACAGTTCACGCGGCAGGCTTTGGCGCAGTTGTTCCAGCCTGACCGACAGCTCGCGGGCGGCGGGGCTGCCGGCACGGTAGACCACGGCGACCGCGAGGGTCTTTGACAGGTGCCGGGCGTGTTCCAGGCCGGCGTCGATCAGCTCAAGCAGGCGGTCCCGGCCGCCGGATCCCCGGTCAACGGCGTCCAGGTAGGTGTCGACCAGGCACAGGACGTCCGGCGCTTCGATCCGGACCGGCACCTCGATGGGGGCCCTGAACGTGGCGAGATCCTGTGCCTGCGCTCCGGCGCTGAGTGCCCGCTGTGCGATGACCTCGGCGTAGCCGCGAGAGGGTTGCAGGAGGGGTCCGGTCCTGACGCCGGTCCACATCGCCATCCGCACCGGGGCCGTGACCCCGGTCCCGCCGAACTGTTGCAGCCGGTAGGCCAGCCAGTCCTGGTCGAAGTGGGTCTGCAGTCCCTGAAACACATTCCAGGCCAGGAGGTCCAGGTCCAGCGGGTCGCGCTGCGCCGCGGCAAACCGCTCCTCACCGAGCTCCGCGCGGGCCTGATCGGCCCAGAAGAGGGGCATGTAGTTGGTCTTTGTCGCCATGGGTCGTGAAGGGTACGACGGATCACAGAGGTGCCGTCAACGCAGGTCCCGCAGGACCACGCCGGATCATCCCAGGTCGGCTTCGATCGGTGGAGGTGGGGGCAGATCTATTGAGGGGTCATCGGCATCGGCGCGCTCGATCTCCTCCCGGGTGATGCCCAGCAGGAACAGCACCGCGTCCAGGTAGGGCACGTTGACGGCCACCTCTGCCTGATCGGCAACGATGCGCTTGGCGTTGAAAGCGATACCCAGGCCCGCTGTGGACAGCATGTCAAGGTCGTTGGCCCCATCGCCGACCGCCACGGTCTGTGACAGCGGCACACCCTCCAGTTGGGCAACGGCTTCCAGGCGTTGCGCCTTACCTGCCCTGTCGATGATGGGTCCGACCAGCCCTCCAGTGAGGGTGCCGTCGATGATCTCCAACGTGTTGGCGTAGGCGTGGTCGACCCCAAGCTCCTGTGCCAGCGAATCGGTGATCTGGGTGAACCCTCCAGACACGATCGCCGTCACGTAGCCCAGTCGTGACAGGGTGCGCATGACCGTCCGTGCCCCCGGTGTCATCCGCAGGTGCATGCGCACGTGGTCAAGGGCCTCGGCCGGACAGCCCTTCAACAACGCGACCCGGGTTCGTAACGATTGTTCGAAGTCCAGTTCACCACGCATCGCTTGGGCGGTGACCTCGCGGACCTCCTCAGCGCACCCCCTGTGCTCGGCCAACAACTCGATGACCTCACCGTCGATCAGGGTTGAGTCGACGTCGAACACGATCAGTCGTTTGGCGCGTCGGTATAGCCCGGCGCGTTGGACGGCCACGTCGATGCGGGCGGCTGCGGCCGCGGGACCGACGGCGGCCTTCAGGGTGGCCGTGTCCTGTATCCCGCTGACCAACAACTCGAAACTGAGGATCGGGTAGCGGCTCAGCCGTTCGATACGTTCGATGTTGCCGCCGACACCAGCAATCGCTGCGGTGATGTCGGCGACGGCCTGAGGCCGCAAGGGCTGGCCCAGGATGTTGACGTGGTGGCGGTCAACGGGGTCACGCCGTTCCGAACGCCGCTGGTTGACCCGTTCCACGTCGCAGTGCACCCCCTTGCGCTCGGCGACGTCGTGCAACTGGGCGATCAGGTCGTGATCATCACCGCCGGGGGATACCAGGATGCCCAGCACCAGTCGGTCCTGTATCACCACCTGTTCCATGTCAAGGATCCGGGCATCGGCCTGTGCCAGCCGGGCACATAGTTCCGTGGTCAGCCCCGGACGGTCGCGTCCGGTCACGGTGATCAGCAGGGCGGCGGTGTCATTCATCGCCGTCTAGCCTGCCGTGCCGCACGTAGGGAGACCCAAGCGTGCACAGATCATTCTGTTTGAGGGGCGGCCACATCGGTCAGTTCCCAGGTGACCGACCCGGCGTCATCCACCTGTTGGACCTCCACCGTGCCGATGGAACCGTCGACCGCAAACGCACGACACACAAACACCCGGCCGGCCTGAGGTTTGACGTCACCGGGGCATTCGACGCGGTCGATGTCGATGCCGCTGGCCTGGGTTTCCAGATCCGCCTCGATCCGCTGCTCAAGGGGTCCCGTGTCAAGTCCGCCGAACGACAGGGAGAAGCCACTGCAGCCCGCCAACAGGACAGCCAGGTGCAGGACGACCGCGATCCTGGTCACCGCGATCCTGGTCACTGCCAGCTTTCTCATCCGGACACGCATCGCTGCCATCTTTCCATGTCATCACCGCGTTGCCGCGACGTGACGGCACACTGGCTGCGGTGAACATCGTCGATGTGGTCCTGCTGGTCATGCTCATTGCCGCGTCGATACGAGGTTGGCGTCAGGGAGCCGTCAGCCAGTTGTTCGCATTTGGTGGTGCGGTCCTCGGGCTTGTCGCAGGGGGTCTGGCTGGTCCCAGTATCGCAAGCCGCCTGATCGATCAGCCGGGGATTCCACTCGCGCTGACCACCCTGGGGATCTTGGTGCTGGCGATCGTGATCGGTCAGGGACTGGGCTATGTGCTGGGACTGCGGCTGAAGGACGCTGCCGCGCGCAACGGTGTGGGGGTGGCTGACAGCCTTCTGGGAATCGCGGTCGGAGTCGCCACCGTGGTCGCCACCGTGTGGATCGCCGGCTCGGTGCTGGCGCAGGGCCCCATTGGAAGCCTGGCCAGACAGGTGCGGGAATCGACCGTCCTGGCGGTGATAGATGATGCGTTGCCACCTCCACCGGACCTGTTCGGGCGCGTGGCGGCGTTCCTGGACACCCAAGGGTTCCCGCAGGTGTTCGCGGGACTGGGTGGCTCGACCGCCCCGCCGGTCGACCCGCCATCGCAGGGAGCAGTTGCAGCCGCCGCAGCGGCAGGCACCCCCTCGACGGTCCAGGTCGAAGCCCTGGGGTGCGGCGGGGTGTCCTCAGGCAGTGGCGTGGTCATCACACCAGGGGTCGTGGTGACCAACGCGCATGTCGTGGCCGGCGGTGAGGTCATCAACGTCAGGGATTCCGGTGGCACCCATGAAGCCGTGGCCATCCACATCGACCCGAATCTGGACCTGGCAGTCCTCAGCTCGCCCTCGACCACCGCCACCCCGTTGCCATGGACCACGACACCGGCGGACAGGGGCACGAATGGGGCCACGTTGGGGTTCCCCGGTGGGCAGCGTGAACTGAATGTCCGCCCGGCGGCGGTGCGCAGTCGTGAGGAGGCACTGGGCCGCGACATCTATGGGGGAGGGGTCACCTCCCGCCAGATTCTGACCCTGGAAGCGACAGTGCGGCCGGGCGACTCCGGTGGTCCCTTCGTCAACGAACAGGGCCAACTGGCCGGGTTGGTCTTCGCCGCCTCCACCGCCGACGGCACACTCGGCTACGCGTTGACCGCCGAACGCATCCGACCCGACGTCGAATCGGCCATAGCCCGCAACACCCCGGCGCCGGTCGGAAGTTGCCGCTACTGACCCCGAAGCATCTCTGCGACCTGGAAGGCAAGCTCCAGAGACTGGGCGTTGTTCAGACGGGGGTCACACGCGGTCTCATAGCGTTGGGACAGGTCGAGGTCGGCGATGCGCTGGTCTCCACCCATGCATTCGGTGACGTCCTCGCCGGTCAGTTCGATGTGCACACCACCAGGGATCGTTCCCTCCTGCCAGTGGGCTCCGAAGAACCCCCGAATCTCGGCCAGGACATCATCGAATCGGCGGGTCTTGTAGCCGGAGTCCGAGGTGAAGGTGTTGCCATGGCAGGGGTCACAGATCCACACGACGTCCTTGCCCGCCTCGCGGGTGGCCGCCAGCAGTGGCGGTAACACCTCGGTGACCGTCGCCGCTCCCATACGGCTGATCAAGCTCAGCCGACCCGGAAGGTTGTCGGGGTTCAGCACCTCGCACAGTTCCAGCAGTTCCGCGGGGGTCATGGTCGGGCCGACCTTGCAGCCGATGGGGTTGTGGACCCCTGACAGGAAATGGACATGCGCGTGATCCAGTTGCCTGGTCCGCTCGCCGATCCACAGCATGTGGGCGCTGCAGTCATACCAGTCGCCGGTCAGCGAATCCTTCCTGGTCAGGGCCTGCTCATAGTCAAGCAGCAGAGCCTCGTGGGAGGTGTAGACGTCGACGGTGTTGAAGGTGGGGTGATCGATGTCCATGCCGACGGCGGTCAGGAAGCTCAGCGCGCGATCGATTTCGGTGGCGATCTGCTCGTATCGTTGCCCCTGCCGGGACCCGGCCACGAACTCCTGGTTCCACGCGTGCACCCGTTGCAGATCGGCGAATCCACCGTGAGTGAACGCTCGTAACAGGTTCAACGTCGAGGCGGAGTGGTGGTACAGCCGTTCCAGACGGGCCGGGTCGGGGACACGGTTGCGCGCCGTTGGCTCCAGGCCGTTGACGGCATCACCCTTGTAGGGGGCCATGGTGACCCCATCGATCACCTCGGTTGGGGCGGAGCGCGGTTTGGCCATCTGCCCGGCGATCCGGCCCACCTTCACGATCGGCATCGACGCGCCATAGGTCAGCACGATCGCCATCTGCAGCAGGACCTTCAGTTTGTCCCGGGTGCTGTCGGCCCCGGCTGCCTCGAACGTCTCGGCACAATCGCCACCCTGCAACAGGAAGGCCTCGCCCCGGCCCACCCGGGCCAGTTGCGCGGTCAGATCACGCGCTTCGCCGGCGAACACCAACGGTGGCTGGGAGGACAGCCGTTCCACGACCACCTTCACCAGATCGGGGTCGGGGTACTCCGGCAACTGCTGCGCAGGCAGGTCACGCCAGGAAGTGGGAGTCCAACGGGAGTGGGCAAGGGTCATGATGCTCCCATGGTCCCACCAGGGAGGGAATGCTGCAAAGCAGGCATGCTGGTCCCCCTTCGACCTACGTCCACTTCCCAAGGAGCCCGACCGACATGAACCTGACCGACACCGCAGCACTGGTAACCGGAGCTGCCTCCGGGTTGGGACGCGCCACCGCACAGATGTTGATCAACCGGGGCGCCAAGGTGGTCCTGGTCGATCTGGGATCCTCGCCGGGGTCAGTCACCGCCGACGAGCTGGGACCGGGGGCGGTCTTTGTGCCGACAGATGTGACGGACGGCGATGCGGTCCAGGAGGCCGTGGAGGTCGCGCGGTCGCTGGGGGATCTGCGTGTGGCGGTGAACTGTGCCGGAGTCGGCACACCTGGTCGGGTGGTCAGCCGCAAGGGCCCACTGCCGCTGGAACAGTTCGCCTTTGTCGTGAAGGTCAACCTGATCGGGACGTTCAACGTGATCCGACTGGCGGCAGCGGCAATGGCCGACACCGAACCGGTCGACGGCGAGAGAGGTGTGATCGTCAACACCGCCTCGATCGCCGCGTTCGACGGGCAGATCGGCCAAGCGGCCTACGCCGCGTCGAAGGGCGGCGTGGTCGGCATGACCCTGCCGATCGCGCGGGATCTGGCCGACAAGCTGATCCGGGTGTGCACGATCGCCCCGGGATTGTTCTCCACACCCATGCTGCACGGTCTGCCCGAGGAGGCCAAGGCATCCCTGGCCGCATCGGTCCCGATGCCTGCCCGCCTGGGCCAGCCCAGCGAATATGCCGACCTGGTGGGCCATATCATCTCCAACGGAATGCTGAACGGTGAGGTGATACGACTGGACGGGGCTCTCCGGATGGCACCTCGCTGATCGGGTGTTCGGGTGAACGGAGGGTCTACTTGACTGTGCCAGGCCGCGCCAGGGGGCGCTCAACAGTCGCTGGGACCCAGTCCCTGGTGTGGGTAGTGCCAGTCGGTCGGGGGGACGAACGTTTCCTTGATCGAGCGGGGGCTGACCCAGCGCAACAGATTGTGCGGGGCCCCCGCCTTGTCGTTGGTCCCTGACGCGCGTCCTCCGCCGAATGGTTGCTGGCCGACCACTGCGCCCGTCGGCTTGTCGTTGACATAGAAATTGCCCGCCGCATTGCGTAGCCGTGTGGACGCCTGATCGATGGCAGCCCGGTCGGTGGCGAACACCGCGCCGGTCAGCGCGTAGGGGCTGGAGGTGTCGACCAGATCCAACACGGAGTCCCACTCGGCGTCGGGATAGACGTGGACGGTTAGGACCGGACCGAACAACTCGCGCGTCATCGTGTCACTGGTCGGGTCGTCGGTGACCAGCACGGTGGGATCGATGAACCAGCCGTCGGCGTCGGAGGCCTGTCCGCCTGCCAGTACCTCAGCGCCTGCGTCACGAGCCTGCAACACCGCCTGCGTCACCCGCTCGTAGGCCACCTGATCGATCACGGCACCGCAGAAGGTGGAGAGATCCGCCACGTCACCGACGGTGATGCTTGAGGCCATCGTGGCCAGATCGTCGCGCACGGCAGGCCACAGCGACGCGGGCAGATAGGCCCGGCTTGCCGCTGAGCACTTCTGTCCCTGGTACTCAAACGCGCCACGGCCCAGGCCGACGACCAGTGAGGCGGCTTCGGCGGACGGGTGGGCCAACACGAAGTCCTTGCCGCCCGTTTCACCGACGATGCGCGGATAGGCACGGTAACGGTCGATGTTGCCTGCTGTCTTGCGCCACAACTGCCGAAAGACCGCGGTTGAACCCGTGTAGTGCAGACCGGCGAAACGCGGGTCGGCCATTGCCACATCGCTGATGAGCGCCCCGTCCCCATGCACCAGGTTGATGACACCGTCGGGCAGGCCCGACGCCCGGAACAGGTCCATCGTGACCTGCGCGGCGTAGGCCTGCTTCTCCGAGGGTTTCCACACCACCACATTGCCCATCATGGCGGGGGCGCTGGGGAGGTTGCCGGCGATCGCGGTGCAGTTGAACGGTGTCAGCGCCAGGACGAATCCCTCCAGCGGACGGTGGTCCAGTCGGTTCCACACTCCGGCGGAGGACTGGGGTTGTTCATCGTGGATCTGCTGGGCGAACACGCAATTGAACCTGAGGAAGTCGATCAATTCGCAGGCGGCGTCGATCTCGGCCTGATGGACCGATTTCGACTGACCCAGGATCGTGGCGGCGTTCACCCGGTCACGCCACGGTCCCGCCAACAAATCTGCGGCGCGAAGGAAAATCGCCAGCCGATCGGCTGATGGCGTGTTGGCCCAGGCGTCGGCCGCCCGTCCGGCTGCGTCGATGGCAGCCGTGACGTGACCCGCATCCGCGGCGTGCACGTTGGCAAGGTGCAATCCGTGGTCGTGGGGAGCACGCACCTCGAAGGTGGAGGCGCCCTTCACGTCATCGGGCCCGATCCGCATGGTTGCGTCGATCGGGCCCGATTGGCTGAGGGTTCGTAAGGTCGCCGACAGGGACTCCCGTTCCCGACTACCTGCGGCGTAGGTGCGGACGGGTTCGTTGGTGGGGATGGGGACCGTGAAGTGTCCGGTGGCGCTGACGGTGCTCATGTGGGCCACGGTACCCACTGCCCGACGAGTACAACTGGTCAGTACAACAGGGTCAGTACAACAGGGTCAGTACAACAAGGAAACGGCGTTGTCGGTCAGACGTTGGAGTTGATCGATCAGAATTGCTCGGACGAGGTACTCCACGTCCTGGGAGATGTCTCCAACCCCGCCGCGTTCGTTGCGGGCGGCGATCCGAGCGTGAAGCAGCTGCAGCGACTCCAATGCCTCGCGGGGGGATGTCGGTAGATCCTGGGCGGCAACCAGGAGGGTGTTCCAGAGGCAGATGCAATCGACCTCGCACTCGGCGGCGAGGGTGGCGAGGGTAGGGTCTGACGGGTTGACGAGTGTGCGCTGGAGTGCACTGCAGCGATCACGCAGAAAGCCGACAGTCCAATCGGGAATGACAGTGGCGACATTACTCTCAGCCAGTCTCATGGTCTCCTCATCACGCTTAGTTGTTTCCTGGGTGCGTCATCGGCACGCTGCGTTCCAACCCTTATAGGAATCTCGCCCGACATTGCCACCGACATTGCGATTTCGTATGCCTGAACTACCTGAAGTCGAAAGCGTCCTACGCCAACTTGGGCCCCGGCTTGTCGGACTAACCATTGCCAAAGTCTGGGTCGACCCGCGGATGCCGCGATATCTGCGGGCGACGGACGCCACCGGGTGGACGGTCTCAGGACTGCGCCGCCGCGGAAAGTATCTCATCGCCGATCTGGGCGACACGCTTGATCTGATCATCCACCTGGGCATGACCGGGGTGCTGCGCTGGCGCGACGAGGACGGCTGGGAGCCGGATGCCTACGTGCGTGCCAGCTTGTTCTTCGAAGCCACCTCGCCGGCGTCACCAGTCCCGATTCTTGACTTTCGTGACGTTCGTCGGTTCGGCACGCTGGCCGTGACACCCAAGGACATGCACGAGGAGTTTCCCACGCTGGCAAAGCTTGGTCCCGAACCACTGAGCCAGGATTTCACACCCGCCGGCTTTGCCGCCGCACTGAAGGCCACCGCACAGGAGGTCAAACCGTTCCTGCTGACTCAACGTCCCGTGGCCGGCGTGGGCAACATCTATGCCGATGAAGCGCTGTGGCAGGCGGGCATCCATCCTCGCTCGCGTCGGGTCGGCCGTGTCCGCAGCGATCGACTGTGGCAGGCGATCCGCGAGGTGCTGGACCAGGCGGTCAGCCGCGAGGGCACGACATTTCGCGACTATCAGATGGTCAACGGTGAATCTGGTCGCAACGCCGACTTTCTGGTGGCCTACGGGCAGCAGGGCCGCCCCTGTCCACGGTGCGCGACAACCATGCGTAAGACGACGGTCGGCGGCCGTGGAACCACCTATTGCCCACGGTGTCAGCGATGAGGTCGGCCGCCCCGGGTTCAGGATCTGACTACAGCATCAAAGATGTCATCGCCGACCCCAAGGTGCTGATCGACACCGTGGCACCCACGTTGCTGTTCGCGGTCGCCGCGTCACAGACCTCGGTCGGCCTGGCCGCGGGGCTGGCGTTGAGCTGGTGCGCGGTGGTGTTCGCCTACCGCCTGACGCGTCGTCAGGGTCTGGTGTATGCGGTGTCGGGCCTGTCAGGGGTGCTGATCGGGGTCGTCGTCGCCCTGGCCAGCGGACAGGCAGAGGACTTCTTCCTGCCAGGGATCATCGGCAACATCGCCTTCGGGGCGCTGTGCGTCGGCAGTGTGCTGGTCAGAAGACCGGCGGTGGCGTTCACCAGTGCACTGCTGTACCGCTGGCCGTTTGGTTGGTACTTCCACCCGAGGGTTCGCCCGGCCTACTCTGAGATCACGTGGCTGTGGGCGGTCTATTACCTGGCGAAAGGCGGGACGCAACTGCTGTTGGTGAACGCGGGCGATCTGACGTTGCTGACAACGGTTCGACTGGTGCTGGGCTGGCCGGGACTGGTGGTCCTGCTGGCCATCACATACGCCTACGTCCGGTGGCGCCTGGAGCGTCTGGGAGGCCCGGACGTCGACACGTATCGCGCCACACAGGCCACCGCACAGGCGGAGTGAGCGGCGCTACAGCAGACCGCTGGTGCGGACCTCATCGATCAGCCCGTACTCAACGGCATCCTCGGAACTGAGCCAGAAGTCCCGCAGCGTGTCCTTGGCGACCTGCTCCAGGTCCTTGCCGGAACGCTCGGCCAGGATCTCGTTGATCCGGTTCCGTAGGAACGTCATCTGCTGGGCCTGGATCTGGATGTCGGAGGCCTGCCCGCGTGCGCCACCCAGGGGCTGGTGGATCATGATGCGGGCGTTGGGTGTCGCCGTGCGAAGTCCGGTGCCGGTGGCCAGCAGGAATGCTCCGGCGGAGGCCGCCATACCGACGCAGACCGTGTGGACCTTCGCGGGGATGAGGTTCATCACGTCATACATGGCGAACATGCCACTGATCGCACCCCCGGGGGAGTTGATGTACATCGTGATGTCGTCATCGGACTCCTCCCCAAGGGCCAACAACTGGGCAACGATGTCGTCGGCCTTGGTCTCCTCGATCGCCCCGCGCAGGTACAGCACCCGCTTCTCGTACAGCTTTCGGAAGGGGTTGTGCTGCAGGGCTGCAGCCAGGGCACCTGCCTCTTCGGATTCCCCGGGCTTGGGCTCCTCGTCATCGAATCGAGGCATCCCGTGCGTGGAGTACAGGCTCACTTCTCGCTCCTGGCGTAAGGGGGTTGGTGTGCTCGGCAGAACCCGCTTGGTGGGTGAATTGGGCGCACAGCGTAGTGGTCTGCTCACGCTTGTGCCGATCCCGCGATGGGCTCTGCCCCACGTCGTGCTCCCGGGTTGGTTACGCTGCAGCCGTGCCGGCATGGCCGGGGCGGGCGACAACTGAGGAGGAGGAGCGGTTGGCCGAGCGTGGCGGATCTCGCACCCTTGCACGAGGGGTGTCCGTTCTGCGGGCGCTTGGCTCCCGGGACGGTGGCGCGACGGTGGCCGAGATGTCGGTGATGACGGGTCTGGATCGAGCTGTGCTGTACCGGTTGTTGGGAACCCTGGCCGAGGAGGGATTCGTCGTCAGGGATGAATCGACCCGGTTGTTCCACCTTGGAGTTGCGCTGGTTGAACTGGGGGCTAAGGCAAGTCGTGGTCTTGAGGTGACCCAACTCGCCGTCACGGGCATGCATCAACTGATGGAACTGACACGCGAGGCTGTCTGCCTTGCTGTCCGCGATCATCAGGAGGCAGTCGTGGTCGAGCGGGTCGAGCCTGCCGGTCTGTTCGTTCGGATCGGCTATGCGATCGGGTTTCGCCATCACCTGAGCGTCGGGGCGCATGGCCGGGCGTTGCTGGCGCACCTGCCCGATGAGGTGGACATGCCGTCACTCGACCCGGTCATTCGCGATCTGATTCGACGCCGTGGGTATGCGGTGTCAAGTGATGAGTTGGAAACCGGAGCATCGGGGGTGGCCGCACCGATTCTGGATGCCCATGGCAACGCCGTCGCCGCCCTTGGTGTGGTGGCACCCACCGTGCGGCTTACCGACCCCTCTGCCATCGGCCCCCGAATCGCGGGTATCGCCGGGGACATCAGCCGTCGACTGGGCTACCTGAGATAGTCCCGGTCGTGCGCCAGACATTGGCTGGCTACTCAGTTCGGCAGGCCGAAGTACAGAATGGCGGCCAGGATTCCCAGGAGGCTGCCGCCCACGATCGGTAGGACCCATGACAGCAAGGCAGCGTTCCCGCCAGCTCGAACCTGCGGGGCGCCTTCTGCGTGGGCATCCTGCCCCTCGACGTAGCCGCCCACCAGATCCTCATCGGCCACCAGTTGACCCGTTCGCCGATCGGGCGTCAGCACCGAGTCATCAAGCTCAAGGTGCTGAAGGGCGGCATAGGGGTTTCCTGGTCCTGCCGGGGTAACCGGGACGTCATCCTCCTCATCCATCCCGGCAAACGGGTCGTCGTCGTCTTCTCCTTCGGCCAGGATGTCGGACAACCGGAGTTCCGCGGTGGACCCGGGGTCTGGCCGCCAGTTGGTTTCTGCTTCGTCCTCCGTTGGCCCCTCGGGAGCCGGGACGTCGTTCTCGGATTGGCCCATCGCGACCGCTGGCTGATCCAGCGGTCGGAACGGATCATCTGCCGGGTCGTCTCCGCGCCCAAGCGAGTCGTCCTTACCCGCATCGTCGGTGTCAACCTGTTCGGCGTGGGCTTGTTCCTGGAGGGAGAAGGCCTCTGTCGGGTCCGGCTCGTGCTGGAAGGGATCGATCTGACCGATCTGGGGGAGGGGCCCGGTCGCAACCAAGTCCGCATCGGGGTCGATGTCAGCCTGTGGCCCCGCCACAGCAATCACCACGTCATCATCCTGCTCATCCCACCTGCCGTCCTCACCGAGGACCGGGGGTTGGGGGGTCGGGGGCAGTGCGGCAGCCTTGGCGCCGGCTGTCAACACCGTCACCAGGATCCGTTGACCCATGTCAGGGGTCGCAGGAAGGCCCTCGATGCGTCGACGGCCGCGCCGCACCGAACGGGCTTTGGCAGCGCAGCCGGGTCGGACCTCGATGGCTGAGTTGATGTCGGTTTCCTCCCTGGCGCTGGCCACACCAAGGCACCAGTCGCCCAAGGCCGGCAGGTCATCGCAGCCGTCCTCGTGGAGTGCGGCACGGTCGCCGGCTGAGGTCTCGGGTCCGGCCAGGGATACCAGCGCCCGCACCAGTGCATCGGTCGCTCCTGATTCCTGGCCGGCGCTGGGAACACCCTTGTCGTGCGCCAGCAGCAATGCCCGGCGCTCATCATCGGGCAGTTCGGCAATGGCCCGCTCTGCTGCGTCAAGGAAGCGGACGTCGGGCGCAGGCAGATCGGGCAGTAACCCGGCTGCCGAGGGGGACGCCGGGGCCGTACCGTCCTGGCGTAACCGCTCAACGCCAAGGGCCCAGGTGGTACGCCGTACCCAGCCCTCCAGTGGGCCGCTCGAGGGAGTGTCCTGCCACAGTTGGGTGTACACGCCCAGCAGCAGGGACTCGACCTGATCGACGCCTGACATCAGTCGCCGTGCCACCGCATGAGCAGCGGGTACCGACCGGTGATAGCTCTCGGCCAAGGCAAGGGGGTGACCCAGGGCGAGCGCGTCCAGAACCACGCTCTCATGGGCGCGACGGAAGTCCAATGCATCGGTTGGCTGGGGCATGGGATCCAAGGTAGTCGGTGTCGGGCGATTTCCCGACCATCTCTGCCACACTTGCGAACTTCACAGTTCTGACACATTTGCGAACTTCACAGTTCGACTCCTATCCGCACCCGCTGCTGCCGGCCCGCCCACCCCGGATCGGCAGCCGGGAAATCCGTGCGAAAGTGAGCGCCGCGCGATTCCGGGCGGCGAATGGCTGAATCCACGATCGCGCGCGCAGCCACCAACATGTTCGCCAGTTCAAGCGCGTCCCGTTGCAACGGGGGATGGGTACTGCCCCAGGCCAGTGCCGCAGTGTGACCCACATCGCGCAAGGTGCTGCGTGCGGCCCACAGGCCCGACTCGTCGCGGATCGCTCCCGCGCCGGCGCTCATGGCCCGGCGCAGGTCTGCTCGCAGCCAGGTCACATCGGGTTGGCGCTTCGGTGAGCCTGCTACTGGAGGAGTGGGGTCACCCTTGTCGAAATCCTCGGGAAGGCAAGACGCCATGTCCAGTGCCGCTCGATGGGCGAAGACACAGGATTGGGCCAGGCTGTTGCCAGCCATCCGGTTGGCTCCGTGGACCCCGGATGAGGCCACCTCGCCTGCGGCGTACAAGCCCGGCACCGACGTCCGTGCCCACAGGTCGGTGGCGACCCCTCCGATCATGTAGTGCTCACATGGTTCGACCGGCACCGCCTCAGAGCTGAGGTCGAAGCCAAAACTTCTGGCGCCGCTCAGGACGGTGGGAAACTCCTCAGCCATCTGCTGTGGGGGAATCATCGTGGCGTCAAGCCACGCGCCGCCGGGCTGATCCAAAATGGCCTTGGCGACGACGTGGCGAGGAGCCAATTCCGCGTCGGGATGGCGTGAGGGCATGAACCGGACGCCGGCGGAGTCAAGCAGATGTGCGCCAGCACCACGCAGCGCCTCGGTCAGCAGGAACCGCTGGAATGAGTTCGTGCCGGGCGCCTTCAGACCCGTCGGATGAAACTGGACGAACTCGATGTCGTGCAGGGCTGCGCCAACCCGCCCGGCCATCGCCAACGCATCACCGGTGGCCCCATCCCGGTTCGTCGTCGCCGCATACAACCCCCCGCATCCACCGGTGGCCAGCATGACCGCCTTGGCCCGGATGAAGATGAGTCCGGCCTCCTGCGACGGGGTTGCCAGCCCGCCCTGGATCTGATCGCACACCATCCACACACCGGTGACCGGCGCGTCGGGACCGTCCCCGGTGGCCAATGTGACCGCCATGCCCTGGAGACGACCAAGCCGATGGTCGTGGTCGGCAGCCTGCACGGCACTGCTCCGCAGTGCCCGGAATATCTCCGCACCGGTTGCGTCGGCGGCCCGGACCGAACGCGCGACGGTCTGCCCGCCCTCCCGGGCCAGTGCCAGTGAGCCATCGGCCTCGGTGTCAAAGACTGCTCCCCGCTGACGCAGATCGGCAACCCGCAGAGGCGTCTCGGCGGCCATCACCGCCACAGAACGGGGGTTGCAATGTCCGTCACCGGCACGTGCGGTGTCGGCGGCATGCAGGTCGGGGGAGTCCTCAGGACCAACCGCCGCAGCAAGCCCCCCCTGCGCCAGTGGAGTGGAGCCTGATTCGCCCACCCCTCCCTTGTCAATCAGCACGACTGTCACGTCGGGACGCAGTTCCAGCAGGTCCAGGGCTGTCACCAAGCCAGCAATTCCGGATCCGACCACGGCAACGTCCACCGTGACCTCCGAACCGGCGGTGATGTGGGGGGGAAGCGCCGTTCGTGGTCGCAAAGTTCTGGTCATTCCGGGCCCAAGGGTGGCGAAAGGGCCGAGCTCCCGCAACAGTAGGGCATTGTGAACGCCTCTCCGAGAAGCCGGCTGTTGACCATTGTGCTGGTCGTTTTACTGGTCGTCACACTGTTCAGCAGCTTTGGAACCGTTTCCGCGGGTGAGGAACTGACCTACTCGGAGTTCCGTCAGGCTGTGGTTGACGGCAAGGTTGACACGGTCACGTTCACGGCCGACAACATCAGTGGTGAGTACCGCGCGGAACAGGTCGCTGAGGATGATCCCACCAATTTCACCTCGCGTCTTCCCGGTCTGACAGTCATCGGATCTGATGGGCTGGAGCCGTTCCTGGAAGAGAACGGCGTGGATTCAATCGAAGCACGTGACGCCAGCGGCGGGATCTTCGGCTTGCTGCTGCCGCTGCTGTTCCCGTTGCTGCTGTTCGGCGGCTTTATCTACTTCCTCAGCCGACAGGCTCGCGGGCAGATGGGTGGGCTGGGTCAGATCGGCAAGTCCCAGGCGAAGATCCATAAGACCGACCAGCCGCAGACGACCTTCGATGACATCGCGGGCTACAAGGAGGTCAAGGAGGAGATCCAGGAGGTCGTGCAGTTCCTGCGGGATCCCTCCCGGTTCCGTCAGGCCGGCGCAGAAGTGCCCAAGGGCATGCTGATGGTCGGCCCGCCAGGCACCGGTAAAACCTTGCTGGCCCGGGCGGTCGCCGGTGAGGCGGGAGTGCCGTTCATCTCGGTGACCGGCTCGGACTTCATGGAAATGTTTGTCGGCGTCGGCGCCAGCCGCGTGCGTGACCTGTTCAAGACCGCCCGGGAGAACGCCCCCTCGATCATCTTCATCGACGAGTTGGACTCGATCGGCCGTAAACGCGGGGCAGGGCTGGGCGGTGGCCACGACGAGCGTGAGCAGACGCTGAACCAGTTGCTGGGCGAGATCGACGGCTTCGAAGCGTCAACCGGCGTGGTCATCATGGCCGCGACAAACCGCCCGGACGTGTTGGACTCCGCCCTTACCCGGCCCGGACGATTCGACCGTCAGATCGTCGTGCCGTTGCCCACGCTGTCCGAGCGCGATGAAATCCTGAAGATCCACATGCGCGGCAAGCCGATCGCCGCGGACGTCGACCCGCTGACCATGGCCCGTGGCACGCCAGGAATGGCAGGCGCGGACCTGAAGAATCTGGTCAACGAGGCAGCTCTGATCGCCGTTCGTGAGGGTTCACCCGAGATCCGCATGGCCGACTTCGAGCGGGCCCGTGAGCGTCAGACCATCGGGCGTGAGCGCTCGACACTGGCGCTTGACGAGAAGGAGAAGCGTTCGGTGGCCTACCACGAGGGTGGACACGCGTTGGCCGCATTCATGGAAGAGGAGGCCGACCCCGTCTACAAGGTGACCGTGCTGCCGGTCGGCATGGCCCTGGGCGTGACCACCCAGCTCCCGGTCGACGAGCGCCACATCCACACGTTGAGCTATCTGGAGGCAAAGCTGAGGGTGATGTTGGGGGGTCGGGCAGCCGAACTGGTCGCGCTGGGACAACCCACCACCGGGGCCTCCAATGACCTGCTGCAGGCAACGAAGTTGGCCCGGGCGATAGTCAGGGACTTCGGCATGACCGACGCGGTGGGACCTGTCGGATACGGAGATGACCGGCCCGTGTTCCTGGGAGAGGAATTGGGACGCGGAGCCGAATACTCAGACAGCTTCGCCCAATCGGTGGACGCCGAGGCGCACCGGATCCTGTCGACCAACCTGCACCTGCTGGTCGAGCGGTTCACCGAACTGCGACCGGGACTGGACTCCATGGCCGATCTGCTGGTCGAGAAGGAGGCCATCAGTGGCAAGGAAGCCCTGGAGGCTGTTCGGGCCGGATTACCGGTGTCGCTGCATGCCCGCTTGACTGGTCAGGCGTCGGAGGTCAGGACGGCCCCGCCCAGCACCAACGGCCACCAACCGCCTGTTGGTCTGGGCGTGCCAGCTGGCCAACCGCTGCCGCCAGTGGGCGTTGGGGGCGGCCGACAAGGCGCGCCTCCACCACCTCCGCCCAGTTCCATGCCACCACCTCGTTGATGGTGGGTTTGTGATCGGGATCATTGGCGGTACCGGGCCACAGGGCAAAGGGCTCGCATATCGCCTGGCAGTGGCAGGTGTGGATGTGCTGGTCGGTTCGCGCAGCGTCGAGAAGGGCCAGTCGGTTGCGGCCGAGTTGACCCAGATCCTTCGTGACAGCGATACCGGGGCCGGTCTTGGTGCACACGTCAAGGGGACGCGCAACGGGGACCTGCCTGAGCGCAGCGAGATGCTGCTGGTCGCGGTGCCCTATGACGGGTTGGCCGACACCTTGAAGGCTATGGCTGACAATGTGTCTGACCAGATCGTCATGTCGGCAGTGAACCGTCTGGGCTTCGCGGGCGGGCCTCACGCCCTGCCGGTGCCTGCCGGATCCGCAGCCCAGGAAGTCGCGCAGATCCTGCCGCAGGCCAAGGTGGTCACCGCGTTCAACAACGTCAGCGCCGTCCATCTGTTCGATCCAGACCACGCCTTTGACGAGGACGTTCTCGTCTGCGGTGATGACGCGGATGCGGTGTCCCAGGTCACGACACTGGTCAACCGACTGAAAGGACTGCGGGGGGTCGCCAGCGGACCGTTGGTTCATGCCGCGACGATCGAGGCGATGACCGCGGTCGTCATCAGCATCAACAAGTTGCACAAGATCAACAGCGGCGTGAGGATCGTGGGTCTTTAGACGGTACGTCCCCTGGCTCCAAGTCCTTACAGAGCCATAACGCGCCAGGCGATCCGGAGTGATGCCCGGGTCTTCACAGTTCACTGTTATGACACCGCAAGACTTTGGACAGGAACTTGTAATGAGTGCGACGGTGACGCCAGACCACGGGTCTGAACCAGGCAGACCGCCCGGGGACTCGGAGGCTGATACGCAGATGCTGGCTGTCCCAGCACATTCGCGTGCCATCAGATGGATGCACTGGATCAACTTTCCCGTGCTGGCCGTCATGGTGTGGAGTGGCATGCGCATCTACTGGGCCAACGACGTCTACGCGTTGGGGGTCGGTGGGTATGAGGTGTTGCACTTCTTTCCCGACACGGTCTTCAGCGCGTTGGGACTCGAGCGAAAGTTGGCGCGTGGGATCGCCTTCCATTTCACCTTTGGCTGGTTCTTCGTCCTGAACGGGGTGGCCTATGTCAGCTATCTGGCCTTCAGCGGCCAATGGCGCCAGATCCTGCCGGACCGCTACGACCTGCAGGACAGCGCCCAGGTGGTTCTGCACGACCTGCACCTGCGTAAGGAAGCTCCGGTCCACGGTGTCTACAACGCCGCACAGAAGATCGCCTACACCTCGGTGATCGCAATGGGCGCCCTCATCGTGGCCACCGGATTCGCGATCTACAAGCCGACCCAGTTGAGTCTGCTGACCGGGCTGTTCGGCGGCTACGAAACCGCCCGGCTGATCCACTTCTGGACCACGATCGGACTGATGTCGTTCTTCGTCGTGCACCTGCTCCAGGTGGCACGCAGCGGCCTCGGCAACTTCTGGTCGATGGTGTCGGGCTTTGAGTACCGCGCCAACCCTCCCACGGACCAGCTTGATGAGGACCCGGTTGACGACGACCAGGAGATTTCACGATGAGTCACAGCGACAGCCCCTCACCACAGGACGCGGAAGCGACAGATGCCGAGGAGGCCCAGGAAGTCGAGGGCTATCTGCAGCGGGGTGATCGGTCAACAGAGACATCGGCTGACGCCCTACCCGACACCTTCCCCCTGTCCGTGGACGAGGTCGACGTGGACGAGGCCGACGTTGTCGCTGAGGATGTGGATCCCCGGGCCCAACGTGACGCGCGACTGATCGCGCAGCGCGACGCGGGCGCTACCCCGATCTCCCGTGCACAGTTCGTCTCCAGCACCCGCCGTTCATTGCTGGCGGCGGCGGGGGCGTTGGCAGTGGCCGGGGTCAGTTGGGGCTGGTTGCAGCGGCAGGCCGAAAGCGGCAACATCCCGGCGTTCCTGCGCGACGGCTTTGAGTGGAACGACACCGTGTGGTCGACCCTGTTCGACAAAGGAGGGCTGGCGCCAGAGTTTGCCGTGGCCGAAGCCACCTCCCTGCGTCTAAACGGCAACCTGGGGATTGGTGAGGAGATCGACCTGGACAGTTGGACCCTGACCGTGCAGGGAATCGACGGGCAGGAGATCGACCAGCTCACCATCGATGACATCTCCACCTCCACCATCGCCGGGGTGCCCACCTTCGACATGGTCACAGAGCACAAATGCATCGAGGGCTGGTCCAACATCACCCATTGGACCGGTATCCGGTTCTCCGACCTGGCGACCCGCTATGAGCAGCAGATGGCACAGGCCGAGTACGTCTCCATGGAAACGCCGGACGGGGAGTACTACGTCGGGCTGGACATGGCATCGGTGATGCATCCCCAAACCCTGTTGGTCAGCGCCCTGGACGGTGAGCCATTGACGCAGGCCCACGGCGCTCCACTACGATTGGCGACACCGTTGCACTACGGGATCAAATCGCTGAAACGACTTGGGACGATCCGCTTCAGCGCCCAGCGTCCTGATGACTACTGGGCCGAGCGGGGGTATGACTACCACTCGACCCACTGACGTTCGCCGGACCAGCCCAGCCCAGCCCCCCAAAGACCCGCCCCCGCCTCATCTGTTTCCCCGTGGATCAGGCGGGCGGCCGGGTTCGGGTCGCCTGGAAGAACGCCTCGGCCTTGGCCATCGCCTCGTCCCACTCAGCCTCGGGGTCGGAGTCGGCCACGATCCCTCCACCGGTGCCGTACCACGCCTGTCCGCCGTGCATCACCGCCGTGCGAATCGCGACGGACAGGTCCACCAACCCTGTGGTGATCACGCCGATCGCGCCGCAGTAGACGCCACGTCGCCACGGCTCGACCACACGTGTCAGTGAGACTGCCATCCGCTTGGGCGCGCCGGTGATCGAACCACAGGGAAACAAGGCCTGCACAACCTGTCCGAAGTCCACGTCTGGCAGGATGTCGCCTTGGACGGTGGAGGTCAGGTGCCACACCGTGGGATGTCGCTCCAACCCCATCAACTGGGGGACGGTGACCGATGCCGTACGGCAGATCCGTCCCAGGTCATTGCGTTCCAGGTCCACGATCATGACGTGCTCGGCACCATCCTTGGACGCGGCCATCAGGTCGGCGGCCAGCAACTGATCGGCCACGGCGTCGCCGCTGCGCCGACGCGTGCCCTTGATCGGTCGGACCTGCGCACGACGACCGTCGATGCGAAGAAACGTCTCGGGCGAAACCGATGTGATGGTGGCACCCGGAGCGTGCAGGAACGCGGCATGGGCGGCACCCTGACTGGCGCCGAACAGGTTGAAGGCCAGCTGACGCGGCGACCCCTCCCAGGGGGCTGCCACATGGAGGGTCAGATTGACCTGGTACACCTCACCGGCTGCGATCCAATCGTGGATCTGCCCGACCGCCTTCGCGTGTGACAGACGGTCGATGGTGGTCCAGGCCGGCCTTTGGGTCTGGACCACGAACTCCGTACCCTCGTCCTCACCTGCCAGCGCGGCTGCCTGTCGCAGTAGGTCCTCAGCCCGTCGCAGGTCACGCGGTGTCGTCCCTGTCAACCACCATGAGCCATCGGGGGCCTGGCACGCGGCATAGGTGTAGCGGCCAAACCACAACGGCGGCAGAGGTGCCGGACTGGGTCGGACGTCGGCCTGGGGCAACTCCAACAGCGTGAATGACACGTCATCAGTGATGAATCCCAGCAGCCCGCCATCGAAGGGTGGGCCCTGTGTCGTTCGCTCGGCGTCCCATCCAACGTCGGTGGCCGCCTGGGTAAGATCCTCAAGTGTCGTCACGGTCTGCACGGGGTCGGCAACAGCGATTTCCCAGCCCCGGACCCGTACCAACGCACCGCACCGCTGAGGGTCCACCGGCACCACCGTGACCGCATGGCCCAGGCGGGGACCGTCATAGGCGCGGACCAGAGGCATCAGGCCTCACGGTAGTTGATCGCCCCAGGGCAGGCATACGGACGGGTGACTGGTCCCAACTGCGCGTCTAGCCTGAGCGCGATGAAGGTCTACACCAAACGTGGGGACGACGGCACCACTGGTCTGCTGTACGGCGGGCGCGTGGACAAAGATGACCTGCGCACCAGCGCCTACGGGACGGTGGACGAGACGGTGTCCGCCCTGGGGATGGCGCGTGTGGCGTTGCCCCCGGGCCAATGGCACGATGCGGTTCTGGCGGTCCAACGCGAGTTGTTCGTCGTCGGCGCCCAACTGGCCACCCATGTCGATCACTGGGACAAGCTGGTTGAGGGAGTGTCGCTGGCAACCGACGCCATGACCCAGGACCTGGAAACTCGGATCGACGCGTTGACACAGCGCTATCCGCTGCCGCAGGAGTTCGTGGTCCCCGGTGGGTCGGCTGCCGGGGCCGCGATCGACCTGGCACGCACCATCTGTCGTCGGGCGGAACGTCAGGTCGTGGCCATGCGTCGTGAGGAGATGCTGCCGCAGGTCACCCCCCTGGAGTACCTCAACCGGCTGAGTGATTATCTGTTCGTGCTGGCCCGGGCGATCGAGGGCGGGGACTATACGCCCACCCGCGAAGCCCCTGACCCTGAGTCCTAGGGTCGCGCATGCGTATCGTGTCGCTGGTCCCCAGCCTGACTGATGCCGTGGCGGCCATGGGCGGGTCGGATGATCTGATCGCGGTCACCGACTACTGCGTCAGCGGGGCTCCCGAGTCTGCCGCTCGGATCGGCGGCACGAAGAACCCCGACATCCACCAGATTGTCGCCCTGCGGCCTGACGTGGTGTTGGCCAATACCGAGGAGAACAAGCCCGAGGAGTTGGACCGCCTGCGGCAGTCAGGTCTGCGGGTAGAGGAGACCTATCCGCGTACCGTCGCTGATGCGGTCATGATGACCAGGCAGATCGGGGAGGTGGTCGGTCGGCCCGCTGCCGCCGAACCACTGGCGTCGGCGATCGAGCAGGCCCTGGATCAGATCACGTGGCCGCAGCGCACACCGCGGGTCATGGCCCTGACCCTGGTGTGGCGTAAACCCTGGATGGGTCTGGGACCCCAGACCTATGCCGATGATCTGCTGTGGCACTGCGGTTTCGGCAACGTCTGTTCGGGCTTCGAGGAGCCCTATCCCAAGTTGGATCCCGCCTTCGTGTTGGGTCCTGACGTGGTGTTGTTGCCCAGTGAACCCTATGAGTTCACCCAGGATGACCTGACCGCCGTCGCCGAACTGACCGGCCCTGAGGTGCCGGCCCACTTCGTGGATGGCCAGGCCCTGACCTGGCACGGTCCACGAACGGCTGAGGCGTTGCGTACCTTTTCTGCGCTGGCCCGCGCTGCCGCCGGCACCGGCTTGTGACGACCGGTCTCAGTACTGGTGCTCAGGTCCTGGGTAGTCGCCCGAGGCAATCTCGGCCTGGAAGGCCTTGGCGGCGTCAACGATCTCGCTTCGCAGCGTCGCGTACTGCTTGACGAACCGTGGCAGCCTGCCGCTGGTCAGGCCCAGGAAGTCGTGAAACACCAGCACTTGGCCATCGGTGTCGGCACCCGCGCCGATCCCGATGGTGGGGATGGATAGCGCGTCGGTGACCTGGGCACCCAACTCGCTGGGGATTGCCTCCAACACCAACGCGAAGGCTCCGGCTTCCTGCAGGGCCAGTGCATCAGCGATCAGCTGCTGGGCGACATCGTGATCCCGCCCCTGCACCTTGTAGCCACCCAATTGATTGACACTTTGCGGCGTGAGACCCAGATGGGCCATCACCGGCACTCCCGCCTGGACCAGACGACGTGTCAGCTCGATCCGGGGGCCCTCCAATTTGACGGCGGTGGCGCCGGCCTCCTTCAGAAAGCGCATGGCGTTGTCCATGGCGGCATCGATGTTGCCCTGATAGCTGCCGAATGGCAGATCCCCGACCACCACCGCGCGCCGTGCTCCGCGGCGGACGGCGCGGGTGTGGTGCAACATCTCCTCCATGGTGACCGGGACGGTGGAGTCATAGCCCAGGACCACCATCCCCAGCGAATCGCCGACCAGGATGACCGGTATCCCGGACTCGTCCAGGATCTGGGCTGACAGATAGTCATAGGCAGTCAGCATCGCGAACTTCTCGCCGCGGTCCTTGTAGGCCTGCAGATCGTGGATGCTGACGGGACGGCCCGGGGGTGCAGACCCGTTCTCGGAGGAATGGGTCTGGGGTGCGTGCACGCTCATGGCGGCAACTACCTTTCTCCTGCCAGCCGGGAAGCCCGGTCCAGCGGTGGAAGTCGCGGTTGACGAGGTGGATTCTACGCCTCGCCGGGGGTCCAACACCAACCACGCCCGCTGGATTCCCAATTCGCTTTGTGACGAACCACAAGAACCAGCCCAAACAATGGGACGAAAGTCGGCGATGTCAGGTGGCCCCGCCGGTTCGGCTTCGCCGGCTGCGCGATGGACTTCTGGAGGCTGTCCACAACCGATCTGCCGACGGTCGCCGCAATCCTCACCGACCCGTCCTACTTTCCCAGTCTTGGGGATCGCACCCAGCAGGTCTGGCCAGCACCAGACCGTCGTACAGCGTGACGCTGACCGATACTGGCCACGGCTCCCCGGCCTGCAGACCCAGGCGACTGCCACTTGAGGCATGCAGGTACAGGTGGTCATCGACGCGGACCTGCAACGTCGGTATGACCACCGGATGCCCGTCGTACACGTGGGCCAGATGTCAAAACGGGGTTGGATCCAAGATGGGGTGGATCGTCACGGTGTCGTAGCGCCCCCGTTGCTTGGTGTCTCGACGAACCTGACACGCGCGCTGGCGGGCTCACCGCGACCAGCCACGAGTTGGTGGTAGGTGCGGTCTGGGCTGCGGTTGCTCATTCGGCCAGTGTGCCCGGCACCACGCGTTGGGCAGGGGCGAAGCCAGTTAGTCTTGGCCACCCATGAGAATTGTCCTGCAACGTGTACATCGGGCCGCCGTGACCGTGCAGGGCCAGGTGACCGGGCAGGTCGCACAGGGGCTGGTGGCCCTCATCGGGGTGGGACATGACTCGACCGAGGAAGCTGCTAGCTGGTTGGCGGCCAAGACCGAGGGCCTTCGTGTCTTCGCCGACGACGAGGGCCGGATGAACCGATCGCTGGCCGAGGTCGGTGGGGCCGTGCTGGCCATCAGCCAGTTCACCCTGTACGGCAACGCCGACAAGGGACGTCGCCCCTCGTTCATCGACGCGGCCGCACCAGAGCCGGGACGCCGCCTGTACGAGATCTACTGCGACGCCCTGACGGTGCCCGTCCAGCGGGGGGTCTTTGGTACCCACATGGACATCGACATGGTCTGCGACGGTCCCGTCACGATCATGTTGAGCAGATAGGCATGTTGCGCAGATAGATAGGGCAGCGCGACGGCGCGGAGGGGTTAGTGTGCGCGCATGGTCAGACCCGATATCGATCACCCCGAGACCCTCGCCATCCACGCGGGTGAGCGCCCCGATCCGGTCACCGGAGCCCGCTCCACACCGATCTACCGCACGGCCTCCTTTGTTCTGGAGGATGGTGACACGGCGGCACAGATCTTTCGGCAGGCACGGCCTGGCTACGTCTACAGCCGGGTGGCCAACCCCACCGTGGCAGTCCTGGAAGAGCGGATCGCGGCGATGGAAGGAGGGGTCGCAGCCATCGCGACCGGATCCGGCCAGGCGGCCCTGCACCTGGCGATTGTCACCCTCATGGGACAGGGCGGCCACATCGTCGCCTCATCTGCGCTCTACGGCGGCACGGTGACACTGCTGGGCTACACACTTCCGCGCTTTGGTATCACCACGACCTTCGTCGACCCGAGGGACCATGAGGGGCTGGCAGCCGCCATCACCCCAGACACCAGACTGATACTGGGCGAGACCATCGCCAACCCGGTCATGACCGTGCTTGACATCCCCGCCGTCGCGGCCATTGCCCATCAGGCGGGGGTCCCGCTGTTGGTGGACAACACCTTTGCCTCCCCTGCCCTGTGCCGACCGATGGAGTGGGGAGCCGACCTGGTGTTCCACTCGGCCACCAAGTACCTGGCTGGCAACGGCAGCGTCATGGGCGGCCTGCTGGTGGATGGCGGCACGTTCGACTGGGACGCCCACGGCCCGCGCTACGGCGAGCTGACCCGCCCCTATGACGGCTTTCACGGGATGACGTTCACCGACGAGTACGGCCCCGCGGCCTTCGCCGCACGGGCACGCACCGAAGGCCTGCGTGACTTCGGCGCGATCATGTCGCCTGACACGGCCTTCACCCTGATCCAGGGCTGTCAGACCCTGGCCGTGCGAATGCCACGGCATGTCTCAAACGCCCAGCGAATAGCCGAGTTCCTGCGCGACCACGAGCAGGTCGACTGGGTCGCCTATCCGGGGTTGGCGGATCATCCCGACCACGATCTTGCCGCACAGCTCATGGGCCAGGGACCCGGCGCGGTCCTGTCCTTCGGCATCCGTGGCGGGCGCCCGGCGGGTCAGGCGTTCATCAAATTCCTCGAGGTGTTCAGCCACCTGGCCAACATCGGGGACCTACGGTCGCTGGTGATCCACCCGGCCTCGACCACCCATCAGCGGATGACGCCGGCGCAACTGCAGGCGGCGGGGATCGGCGAGGACCTGATCCGCCTGTCGATTGGTCTTGAGCACGTCGATGACCTGACCGCTGATCTGGACCGGGCGCTGCGACGGGCCGCGAAAGCGGATGCGTGATGATGCTGGCGCAGGTCGAGGGTCACGAGGTGTTCGGGCATACCGGAGGCGTCGAACCCGCCTTCGACGATCAGGCCGTGCTGCTGATCCACGGAGCCGGCAACGACCATTCGGTGTGGCGCTACCAGACCCGACTGCTGGCCGGGCTGGGGCTGCCCGTGCTGGCCGTGGACCTCCCCGGGCACGGGCGCAGTGGGGGACCGGCGCGGACCAGTGTCCCCGCCCTTGCCCAATGGGTCGTGGCACTGCTTGATGAACTGCAGGTCGGCCGGGCGAGCATCGTGGGTCATTCGATGGGTTCGCTGACGGCAGTGGCGACGGCGGCCATGGATCCGGCCCGGGTGCGCCGCATCGCTCTGATCGGGACCTCGCCCAGCATGGGGGTCCATCCCGATCTTCAAACCGCTGCCGACAGCCGCGATCCGGTTGCCATCGACCTGATCGTGGGATGGAGCCACACGGCCCGGTCCCGCTATGGCGGGCATCGCCAGGCTGGGGTGTGGACCACCCAGCAGACCAGACGACTGCTGGAACGGAATCTGGGTCCGTTGGGCGGCGACCTGGCCGCGTGTGCGGTCTATAACGCACAGGAGGCGGCGGCCGGGTTGGACGTGGATGCGCTGGTGATCAGCGGCGAGCGCGACGCGATGACACCGGCCCGGGCCGGGGAGGCGATGGCTGATCTGTTGGGAGGCCGCTGTGTGGTCATACCGGGTGGGTCGCACGTATCGTTGTACGACCACCCGGACTTGGTGAACGCGGCGTTGGTGCCCTGGCTGCAGGGCGCTTGCTGAGCCGACCGGCGGTAGCTTGGGCGGCCACGCGTTGCCTTGGAGAGTGGGAACAGGTGGACCTGGACAGTTGGTCATGGAAGGTCGTGGTGCTGGCGTTTCTCAGCACGGCGACGCTGAGCGGGATCTGGTCCCTGGTCAGCCCGATCATGTTGGTTCCGGACGAGGCCTCGCACACCGTCCGGGCGGTGTCGCTGTGGCAGGGCGACCTGCTGGGACGGCGCTTCGAGTTGGTCAACGAAGGACCGCCACGGGTCGAGGCGGTCAACTTCGAAGTCCATCTGCCAGCGGGCTTTCGCGGCATCGGCTCGCAGACAGAGTGCTATGACAATGGGATGCGTGCAGCTGGCTGCGCCGTCCCGTTGTCTCCGGCTGACGGCCAGATCCTGTTCGGCACCAGTGCCGGGGCCTATCAGCCGTTGTGGTATGCCCTCATGGGCGCCCCCAGTCGGGTGCTCACCCCGGTCCAGGCCATCTACGCCGGCCGGTTGTTACAGGCCCTTGTCGGATCGATGTTCTTCGCCGCGACCATTGGATTGGCGGCGATGCTGGCAGGTCGGCTGGGGGTGGCCATCGTGGTGTTGGGCATCACGCCTACGGCGGTGTGGATCCTGGGCTCGATCAATCCCAACGGGGTGGAGATTGCCTCAGCCACAACGCTGTGGCTGTCGCTGATGGTGTTACTGGTCCGCCCCCGCAGTCGAGGAATTGCCTGGCTGGTCGGGGTATCGGCGGTGGCCGTGGCCTGGAGTCGCCCGTTCTCACCGTTCTTCACCGTGGGAATCGTCGCCACTGTCCTGGTCCTGACACTGGACCGCGATCGACTGCGTGCCCTGCGGGACAGTGCCGGGGCAAAGATCGCACTGGGGGTGGCGGTTGCCGCGGTCGTGTCGTCCATGGCATGGAACGCGGCGACGGGTGCGCTGGACACCTTCATCAGGGTGGCTGACCCAAGCCTGACACCGGGGGTGGCCGCCGGTGTGTCGTGGGATCTGACCGAGCACCGCCTGGAACAGATGGTCGGTCGATTCGGGCTGCTGAACATCCGCCTGCCGTTTCCCGCCGTGGTGGTGTGGGCGCTGGCGGTGGTGGCCGTGTTGCTGGTCGCGCTGTGGTGGGGTACCTGGCGCCAACGCGTCATGCTGACCGCTCTGATCGGGGCGACCCTCGGTCTGCCGGTGTTGGCCGAGGCATTCACCGCTGCGGAGTACGGGTTGACCTGGCAGGGGCGCTACACCATGCCGGTCGCCTTTGGGGTGCTGGCCTGTGTGGTGTGGATCATCCGCGAGGGTCGGACTCCACTTCCCGCCGCGGTGTCGGTTCTGGTCCTTCCCCTGGTGGCGGTGAGCGTGGTGTTCGGCCATGTCGCCGGCCACCTGCAGACTATGCAGCGAGTCTCCACCGGTGATGGGTTTTCCCTTCTCGCCTACCTCAGCCAACCCGGTTGGAGTCCACCCGGCCCCGACCTGTTGCTGCTGATCGGCGTTGTTCTCGCCGCAGTGGGGCTGGTCGCAACGACGTGGGCGACGCCTCAGCACACAGCGGCCTCGTCCTCCTCCAAGGATGACATCAGTGCCACGGTCCCCGACGTCCAGTCGGTAGCGTGATCCTCAGCCGGTGTGCCAACCGTTGGTGATGGGGACACGGCGATCTCGTCCGAAGGCGCGGGCGGTGATCTTCACTCCCGGGGCAGCCTGGCGGCGTTTGTACTCGGCTCGGTCCACCAGTCGGATGACCCGTCGGACGGTGGTCGGGTCAAAGCCCAGGGCGATGATGTCGGCGATGGAGCGGTCCTGTTCGACGTAGGCGGCGAGGATTGGGTCAAGCACGTCGTAGTCGGGCAGTGAGTCAGTGTCGAACTGATCGGGGCGCAACTCAGCCGAGGGTGGCTTGTCGATGACGGACTCGGGAATCACCGGGCCCTGCGGACCTCGCAGGCCCTCGACGAATTCGCGGTTGCGCCAGCGACACAGGTCAAACACCAGGGTCTTGGGAACATCCTTGATGACGGCGTAGCCCCCTGCCATGTCGCCGTACAGGGTGGCGTAGCCCACCGCGTACTCACTCTTGTTTCCCGTTGCCAGGACCATGTGACCGAACTTGTTGGACATGGCCATCAGCAGGGTCCCGCGGATGCGGGACTGGATGTTCTCCTCTGCCACTCCAGGGGAGGTGCCCGCGAAGTGTGGGTTCAAGGCCTCATCGAACGCCTGCATTGCCGGAGTGATCGGAATGACCTCATAGTTGATACCGAGATTGGCGGCGAGTTTCTCCGCATCACCCAGGGACCCGGGGGAGGAGTAGGGCGAGGGCATCGCAATGCCGGTCACGCACTCAGGACCAAGGGCATCGGCGGCAACGGTGGCGACCAACGTCGAATCGATGCCCCCCGACAAACCGATGAGCACCGAGGAGAATCCGTTCTTTCGCACGTAGTCGCCGGTGCCGCAGACCAGTGCCTGGTACACCTCGCCCACCGGGTCCAGGTGGGGCTGCAACGGCATCACCGGTGCGCTGTCGCCGCCAACCTCGACCACGACCATGTCCTGGCGGAACTGGGGCAGGCGCGCCGTGATCGTGCCGTCGGGCGCCATCACGAAGCTGTCGCCGTCAAACACCACCTCGTCCTGACCCCCGACCTGGTTGACATAGACCAGCCAGGCACCCGTGGAGTCGGTGTGAATGCCTGCCCAGTACTCACGCTCAACACGCTTGCCCTGGGTGAAGGGAGAGGCATTGAGGTTCAGCACGATGTCGGCTCCGGCGGCGGCGGCCGCCTCGACGGGTCCGCCAAGGCCCCACAGGTCCTCACAGATCGTCACGCCGACTGTGACGCCGTCCACCGTGAACGTGCAGGGGTCATAGCCGGCCATGAAGTACCGGGCTTCGTCAAAGACCCCATAGTTGGGCAGTCGCTGCTTGCGGTAGTTGGCATGGATCCCCCCGTCGCGAAGCACCGCGGCCGCGTTTGCCAGCGGCGGGTAGGTCGTGGCTTCACTCGCCACAGGTCGCCACCCAATAGGAGGTTGGGCTTCCAGGTCCTCGACGTAGCCGACAACCAGCGGGGCCTGGCCAACCTGGTCGGCCAACGCCAGCAACTCCCGTTTCATGGCGTCGATGAAGGCGTCCTTGAACAACAGATCCTCTGGCGGGTAGCCGCACAGCGCCAACTCGGGGGCGACAACCAGTTGGGCGCCATCGGCGACCGCATCGGCGTACGCCGATGCAAGCAACTGCCGGTTGGCGGCCAGATCGCCCACGTGGACATTTGGCTGAATCAGCGCGACTCGCATCAAGTACAGGATCCTTGGGCTCAAGGCGGTGGGTATCGGCTGCCCATTCTAGAGGTCTGCTGGTGCCCGCCCTGACCCATCCCTGCCCTGATCACACAGCGAGGCCGGCCCGGATGGGGCCGGCCGTCGCAAATGAACGGGAAGCCGATCAGCGGCTGATGACCGCCGATGCAAGGACAGTCGGGCGGTGGTGGTCCAGCCGGGAAGCTCGTCGGTGAGCCGGTTGACGTTGGCGACCTTTCGTCGTCTGGCTGTCGCATTCGAAGTTGCCCCGTTCGGTGCGGTACTCCGGCGGTTCGCCGTGGCTGGCCATTGCACCGGTCGCGCCGCTGCTGATCATCAAGGTGGCCACGGCAACGGCCGCGGCGCTTAGACCGATGAATGAGGTGTTCAAGGGTGAGCTCCCGCAGGTCTTGGCCCCAAGATGGATGGGGCGAGTCGTCTCGGGAGTTCGACATTCACCCTCCGCGTTCCTGCACGGTCGCAAATACTGCTTCTGGACTCCGCTCGAACCTCTCAGGCTTTACCCCCGCGAAACACAAGGGCAATCAAGCGGGAACGGCCGCTGCCTAACGTCATCCTCACGTCACGAGTCCGAGCCGAATGGGCTCCGTCATGGGAGGTAATCCTTTGAGCAAGAAGCTGCTGTTCATCAGTCTCGGAGCCCTGGCAGGCCTGGTGGTGCTCGCGGGACCCGCCGCCGCCCAGGAGGCGGCCTTCCTGGAGGTCGACAGTCCCCAACAGGTGCAGAACAACCTGGATGTCCTGTACTACATGTTGGCAGCGGGGCTGGTGTTTTGGATGCAGGCCGGCTTCGCGATGCTTGAGGCGGGGATGACCAGGTCGAAGAACTCGGCCAACATCATGATGAAGAACATGGTTGACGCCCTGTTCGGGATTCTTGCCTACTTCTTCGTCGGCTTCGCGTTGATGTACGGCGCGGACGCGGGCGGGCTGATCGGCACTGACACCTTCGCGCTCTCCGCCGGATCCTATTCCGCGGGTGGCATAAACGGTGATCCATTCCTGGCCGTTGACTTTCTGTACCAGGCCGTCTTCTGCGCGACGGCTGCGACCATCATCTCGGGTGCCGTGGCCGGCAGGATCAAGTTTGGTGGCTACATCATCATCAGCGTGGTCATGTCCTCGCTGATCTACCCGATCGTCGGCCACTGGAAGTGGGGAGGCGGGTGGCTTGACCAGTTGGGCTTTTATGACTTTGCCGGTTCGACCATCGTGCACATGACCGGCGGGGTCGCCGCCCTGGTGATCGCAGGGGTCCTTGGTCCGCGCTTCGGTAAGTACGGCAAGGACGGCAAGCCGCGTGCGATACCCGGCCACAACATGCCGATGGCCACGCTGGGCATGTTCATCCTGTTCTGGGGCTGGATGGGGTTCAACGGCGGCTCGGTCCTGTCCGCCGACGGAGCCCTGGTGGCACCGGTCCTGCTGACCACGATCCTGGCCGGTTGTGCCGGCGGCGCGGTCGCGATGTCATTCACCTGGATCCGCTACGGCAAATCAGATATCAGCATGACGATCAACGGTGTGCTGGCCGGACTGGTCGGGATCACCGCCGGTGCTGACCAGGTCGGGATGCTGGCTGCGATCACCATCGGCATGATCGCGGGCATCCTGGTCGCTGTCGCCGTGCCTATGGTCGACAGGATGAAGATCGACGATGCGGTCGGCGCCTTCAGCGTGCACGGCGTCTGCGGGGCATGGGGGACGCTGGCCGTTGGCATCTGGGCCAATACGGGTCCAGACGGACTGACCGGACTGTGGCATGGCGGCGGGATCGGCCAGCTGGTGAATCAGGCGATCGGAGTCGTGGCCGTGGCTGCATTCGTGACCGTCTGCGCCGGGGCCCTGGCCTATTTCCTCAAAGCCACCGGATTCCTGCGGGTCAGCGAGACCGAGGAGATCGAGGGGTTGGACATCCACGAGCACGGGATGTACGGCTATCCCGAGGCGGCGCTTGGTGCGTCGGCGTATCCGGGGGGTCCTGTTACCGCGCCGACTGGAGAGGTCGCAATCAGCGTCACCGAGAACGTCTGACCGCACAGCAACAGGGGGTCTGAGGACCGGGCCCCGGTCCTCAGAGCGGTTCCTCCCACCTCTCAGATCTGAGCTATCGGCCGGACAATCGGGCCCAATCCTCAGATCTGAGTTCTGGGGGCACTGGGTCAGGCCCTGGGCGGGGCACTAGGATGCCGGACATGGACCGACAGCAGCAGTACGTGCTCCGCACCATCGAAGAACGCGACATCGGCTTCGTGCGGTTGTGGTTCACCGACGTGCTGGGGACGCTCAAGTCCGTGGCCATCACCGAATCCGAGACTGAGGGCGCTTTCGCCGAGGGCATCGGGTTCGACGGCAGCGCCGTCGACGGCTTCGCCCGGGTCCAGGAAAGCGACATGCTGGCCCGCCCCGACGCCGCCACCTTCCAGGTGCTGCCGTGGAAGGAGGGAACCCCCGGCGTGGCACGGATGTTCTGTGACATCCACACCCCCGAAGGGGAACCGTTTGCCGCGGACCCTCGCGCCGTGCTCAAGCGCAACCTGCGGCGGGCCGCGGAGATGGGGTTCAGCTTCTACATCCACCCCGAGATCGAGTTCTTCCTGTTCAAGGGAGCCGATGACCCGACGCCCTTGGACCGCGGCGGCTACTTCGACCTGACCCCCAACGAGGTCCAGTCCGACTTCCGCAGACAGGCCATCACCACCCTTGAGGCCATGGGCATCAGCGTGGAGTACTCCCACCACGAGGTGGCCCCCAGCCAACATGAGATCGACCTGCGGTACGCCGACGCGCTCAGCATGGCCGACAACATCGTGACCTACCGGCATGTCATCAAGCAGACCGCGATGCGCAATGGGGTCCACGCCACGTTCATGCCCAAGCCGTTGACGGGGGAGTGGGGCAACTCCATGCACACTCACCTGTCGTTGTTCGACGGTGACTCAAATGCCTTCCACGACCCCGATGATGCCTATCACCTCTCGACCATCGCACGACAGTTCATCGCGGGATTGCTGCGGCACGCGCGCGAACTGACCGCGATCACGTGCCAGTGGACCAACTCCTACAAGCGACTGGTTCCCGGTTATGAGGCGCCCGTCTATGTCAGTTGGGGCCGCCATAACCGGTCCTCCCTGGTCCGGATTCCGCAGTACAAACCCTCCAAGGGGGCTTCGACCAGGATCGAATACCGGGCCCCGGATCCCGCCTGCAATCCCTATCTGGCCTTCGCGGTCCTGCTGGCAGCGGGATTGAAGGGGATTGAGGAGGGTTATGAACTGGGACCCGAGGCTGAGGACAATATCTATGAGATGACCGAGGCAGAGCGCAGGGCGGCGGGGATAACCAACCTGCCCACCTCACTTGACCAGGCGTTGGTGGCCATGGAGGAGTCCGAGTTAGTCGCCGAAGCGCTGGGTGAGCACGTCTTTGACTACTTCCTGCGCAACAAGTGGCAGGAGTGGGAGGAGTATCGGGCACAGGTCACGCCCTATGAGTTGCAGCGTTACCTGCCGGTGCTGTAACTCCAGCAGAGGACGTGACCGCCATCGTCGACCTGTCATTCGCGGCAAACCAGGATTGGGCAAGCGAGGCCCTGTCCCGGCTGGACCCTGCCAGCGTCCCGTCCTCGCCAACGGCAGAGCACCGGCTGGCGGTGGTGCTGGGCAGCTCGCCGGCCCTGGGCGACCTCCTGGCCACACGCTCGGCGTTGCTGGCAATCATGGATGAGGAGCCGCTGCCCGCCTGGACCGCCCAGGATGTGACAGCGTTGGCCCTGTCCGCCGAGCCGAACAGCGCGGCGCTGGCAGGTCTGCAGCGACGCGGGGTTCTGCGCGTGGCAACCCGAGACCTGTTGGGCATGGCCGGCACCGAGGCGGCCGCGTTCGAGCTGTCCCAGTTGGCCGACGGGCTGCTGGCTGCCGCCCTGCAGATCGTGACCGACTCCACGACGGCGGGTGACGCGGAACTGTGCGTCCTGGGGATGGGCAAGCTTGGCGGACAGGAGTTGAACTACGTCTCCGACGTCGACGTGCTGTTCGTCCACCGTGGTGACACCGCCACGGCGGAGCGGATCGCCCGGACCTTCCTGCAGTTGACCGGAGGGCATAGCCCCAACGGGCCGGTCTATGAGATGGACGCCAACCTTCGACCCGAGGGCCGCAACGGCGCACTCACACGAACCGTCGCCAGCTATCAGGCCTACTACGACCGCTGGGCCAAGACCTGGGAGTTCCAGTCGCTGCTGAAAATGCGCCCCGTCGCCGGACCGCAGGATCTGGCGGCTGAGTTTCAGGATCTGGTCACGCCACTGGTCTGGCCCGAATCGCTGGGGTCCGGCGCGGTCGATGAGATCCAGGCGATGAAACGGCGGGTCGAAGCCTCCACCCCGGTCGTGAAGGACGGCGACCGGCAGATCAAGTTGGCACCCGGTGGCCTGCGTGACATCGAGTTCGCGGTGCAGTTGCTGCAGCTTGTCCACGGTCCTGCCGATCCCGAACTGCGTCAACGCGGGACCATGTCGGCCCTGACCGCGCTGGCCCGGGGCGGCTACATCGATGAGGGGGATGCCAACCTGTTCGGCGACTTCTACCTCTTTCTTCGCACCGTCGAACACCGCCTACAGCTCAGGCACCTCCGGCGTACCCACACCATTCCCTCCGACGACGCCGAACGTCAGCACCTGGCCCGCACATTGGGCTTCCGTGACCTGCCGACACGTCGGGCACAGACGGAGTTCGAAGCCGAGTTGGCACGGGTGCAAAACGGTGTCCGACGCCTGCATCAGCAACTGTTCTACCGACCCCTGTTGGGCACCATCGCCTCGTGGGGGTCCGACCAGCGGGTGAGTGATGGCGGAGGGCTGAACCAGGAGGCGGCCCGGATACGACTGCGTGCGCTGGCCTTTCAGGCGCCCGGTCAGGCCCTGCGTCACCTGGAGGCGATGCTCAAGGGCTCGGGGCGGACGACGCAGCAGTTGCGGGTGGTCCTGCCCACGATGCTGGAGGCGCTTAGCGACACGCCGGATCCTGACGGTGGGCTGGCGGCGTTACGCTCCTTGGCCCAGGAGTTGCGGACCAACCCGCGTTTCCTTCGCACCGTCAGGGACAACCCTGCGGCCGCCCGCCTGCTGGCCCGCATTCTGGGACGCAGCCCCCGGTTGGGGGAGTGGTTCAGCCGGCAACCCGAGGTTCTGCGGTTGTGTGAGGAGATGGATGCCCTGGAGCGTCCCCGCACCCAGGAAGAGCTCCACGCCGGCGCCGCGGGACTGGTCCGGCGGGGCGGGGGGGCCAGTGGCGCCGACGCGATGCGCCGCTACAAACGTCGAGAAGCACTGCGGACCGCCATCCGTGACGTGACCGAACAGGCTGACGTGGTCCAGGTCGGTCACGAACTGACCTGGCTCAGTGAGGGACTGCTGCAGGCCGCCGTCGCCACCGTTGGTGAGGGTGAGGGTGAGGGGACGCGGATCGCCGTGATCGCCCTGGGCCGATTCGGGGCGGCGGAACTGAACCACTCATCTGACCTTGATGTGCTGTTCGTCCACGACGGCGACACCCCTGCCGCTGAACGTGCCGCCGCCGCGGTGATCGATCTGTTGAACCGGGTCACTCCGGAAGGATCGGCGTTCGGTATCGACGTGGGGTTACGACCCGAGGGACGCAGCGGACCGCTGACCCGAAGCCTGGAATCCCATCTGACCTACTACCAACGCTGGGGCGAGCACTGGGAATTGCAGGCGATGACACAGGCGCGGGTGGTTGCGGGCGACGCGGATCTGGGGCAGGCCTGGCTGGAGGGTGTCCGTCCGTTGGTCTATGCAGATCCCGTCGATCACGACCGACTGCGCGAGGTTCGCCGGATGAAGGCACGCCTGGAGGTGGAACGGGCCGGGGGTGGCAGCACTGTCAGGGGTCGTGTCGCGGGGAGGGGTCTTGGCCCCAAACCAAGGGCGACCGCGGCACCAGCACGGGGTCCGCGTGGCGACGACGGAGGTGCCGTCAACAGCAAGGATGTGAAGCTTGGGCCGGGGGGCTTGAGTGACGTGGAGTGGACCGTGCAGTTGCTGGCGCTGCAGCACGGGGGGGCTCATCCCGAGCTTCGGGGTCCGGGCACCCTGCGGGTCCTTGGCGAACTGGCCGGGCTGGGACTGCTGAGTGTCGAGGAGACGGAGTGGATGCGATCGGGATGGCTGTTGTTGTCGCGGCTGCGCAACACCCTGTACCTGATCGGGGAACGTGACACCTCATCCATCCCCTCATCCCATGACCGCTTGACCAAGTTGGCCCGGGCAATGCACTACGAATCGGCTCAGGCGTTGACCCAGGACATCGACCGGGCTCGCCGACGGATCCGCAAGGCGTTCGATCACAACTTCTTTGAGACCTGATGGCGGGTAGCATCCCCCGCGCTGTGCTTGCAGAGATCATCATCACCGTGGCCGACGTGGACGAGGCCATCAGCTTCTACACCGAGACGGTGGGGCTGGACTACCTCCGCCGCGTCCGCGTCGATGATGTCAGCATCGTCATGCTGGCAGCAGGATCCACCCGGGTTGTGCTGGTGCCGGGGCCCGAGGCGTCGGTGCGGATCGCGTTCGGGTCGGCGGATGCGGCAGCTGATCATCGTCGGCTGAACCGGCGGGGCATTCAGACTGCGGTGGGACCGACGACCGCCCGGGGCGGGACGGTGCTTCCGTTTGCCGACCCCTGGGGTAATCCGCTGGCGTTCTGGGAGGTCAGGGAGTGAAGTCGGGCGGCCTGGTCATCGGTTGGCGCGAATGGGTCACACTGCCCGACCTCGGCGTGACGGTGAAGGCCAAAATCGACACTGGAGCCCGCACCTCGGCCATCCACGCCGATGACATCGTGGTGGAAGCCGACCAGGTCTCGTTCACGATCTACCCACATCAGCGAGACGATGAGGGGCCGGTGCGGGTCACCTGCCCCCTCCTTGGTATCCGCGAGGTTCGTTCCTCTTCGGGAGAGGTTCAGGAGCGCTACGTCATCAAGACCTGGGCCCGCCTGCACCGCCGCCGCTGGCACATCGAACTGACGCTGGCAAGCCGCGACGAGATGGGCTTTCGCATGCTGCTGGGACGAACCGCCATGCGTGGACGTTTCCTGGTCGATCCGGGCACAAGCTACGTGGCCGGCCGCCCTTGACCTCCGGGTACCCCCGCACGGATTGAACAAGGAGTGGGGTGACGCGGGGGGTCAACCCGGTCAATGTTTGCGGTGGGCACGCTGTGACCTGGGGTTATGACGTTCCGTGGCCCAATTGACGGTGGGTCATGTGCAATCTGTGCGATGGGTGAGCAGACCCGGGGGGTCAGGCGCGCAGGGTGAGGTTGCGCCAGGCCAGAACCGATGCGACCGCGCTGGCGAGCAGGATGGCGAGGACCACGACCAGCCAGCCAGCGGTCAGCGCGGACCCGGTGAGGTCGGTCGTGGCGGTGATCAGTGACTGCAGTGGGCTGGTGCCAGAGGCCAACGGGCGTCGGGCCAGTCGCCTGAGGGCCTCGGTGATCACATAGACCGCTAGGGCGTTGCGGCCGAGGGCCGCGACGGGACCCAACACCCCGGACCGCCCTGAAGAACTGCCCCGCTTTCGTGAGGAACCACCTACACGGTTCACCAGGACCAGCCCGACCAGCAACAGGCCACTGATCCCCGCGGTCACCAACACGTAGGAGCCCGTCCACAAGATCTTGTTGAGGGGGAGGAGCTGGGACCAGCCATATCCCGCTGCCACACTGATCACGCTGGCCAACGCAAGCAGGACGGTCCCGCGACGGTGTCGCCACAGGGTCATCGCCAGCGCCCCAGACAGGATGGTTGCCGTGCCGCCCAAGGTGCTAAGCAGCCCCTCGGGGTCGGGGAGCAGGCCCAGATAGCTGTGCGCGGGCCCCAACACCACCCGATCGACGGCAGCCGCCACGCCGTTGCCGCCCGGCGTCAGCGACGAAAACCCGTCAACGCGGGCGACCAGCGCGACCCAGTGCAGGCCGGCCAAGGCGGTTGCGCCCACCGCCCACCCGACTGGACCGCCGCGTCGCATCATGACTGCCGCCAGCCCGTAGGAAAGAGCGATTCGTTGCAGGACCCCCATGACGCGAAAGGTGTCCGGATCCACGCTGTCGATGGCGTTTAGCAGCAGTCCCAGACCGAACAGGATCACGACCCGGCGCGCGATCCGGACGAAAGATGTCGAACCTCCCGACAGGGCCATAGCGCAGCCCGCCACGAACAGGAACGCGGGAAAGACCACATCTGCGGCGTGGAGGCCATGCCAGGCGACGTGCTCGACCTGCGGGACCGCCTGCCGCACCTCTGCGGTGGCGACGTTGACGACCAGCATCCCGACGATGGCCAGCCCGCGGAGCGCATCGATCTCCACCACCCGTCCGGCGTGTTTCACCTGCCCGACCGTATCGCCTCGCGGCGAGACCGGAGATCAGACGTGGACCCCGCCCCCGCACAGATTGACCCCGCCCCCGCACAGATTGAACAGGGAGTGGGGTGCCGCGGGGTGTCAGCCTGGTCAATGTGTGAGGAGGACGGGGCGTGACCAGGGGTTATGACGCTGGGTGGTCCGGGTGACGTTGGGTTATGTGCAATGTGTGCGATCGGCGAGGGGCCGGTTGTGCAATGTGTGCGGGGTGAGTTTGCCCAGGAGCCGACCAGTGATACTCCCCACGGGTTCATGAGCGACACAGCGTGACCTCTTCCTGTCCGAGGGCTTGCTGTGCGACCATGGGAGGTTGCGGGGGTGCGATGCCACCCGAGGGTCCGTCGCGGGCTCAACGGTATGTGACGGTCAACCAGTGAGCCCAACTTCCGGGCACCGGGTTGTCGGCGGCCCAGAGGTCGAGCGCACGCGCCAAGCGTGGGGCCAACACCTCCGGTGGCCACCACGACTTCCTGATCAGGAGTACCGCACAGATGGTCGCGTGCGCGAAGTCCTGGGCGTTCTCAGTCACGATTGTCAGTTGGGCGTCAGCGGCGAGTTGAATGATCGTGTCGTCGGGAAGATTGTGCGCGCCGAGGTCCAATGGCGTGACAGCTTCATGGCCACGTTCTGACAGAAGTGCGCAGGTGAGCGGCGGCAGCATCGCGTCGATCGCGAACCTCACGCGCTGTCGAGCATTCGCAATCTGGCACCGTGGGCCTGCTCCGCCGCGCTGATCGCCTTGTCATTGGCCGCGATGCGGTCATTGATCTCATCGGCTTGCTCGGCGGCGTAGGACAGTGCGATTGCAATCTGCCGGGGATGCAACCCCATCTGGTCGGCCAGAGTGTGAACCCGCTCGGATTCAGTTCCCTTGAGGTCCCGCAGTGCCGAGACCACCTCCCAGACGTCAGGGCCGCCTGACAGCCCGGCTCGACGCCCGCCCGGTCCGGGCCGAAAGACGATGCCCGGATGCCGTTCCATTGCCAATCCTTCTCGGGCGTAACGCTCAATGAGCGCGCTCACCGATGAGCCCTGCGCATCCGCGGCCACTGACAGTCGGTCTCGCAGATCCTCAGGGAGCCGCATGCTGGTGTTCTTCTTCGCCATCGCAAGACTCCGTCTTATGTTGTCTTGCATTATATGCGGGAGCCAGCCGTTCCCAGTGCTTGATCAGCGGATCGGCAGCGGTGCTGCAGGTCGTTGCGAACGCCGGCCACCCGCGAGGCCCGGCGGTTGTTCCGGTGAAGAGGTTGCTTCATGTGAGCAGCGGGCTGATCAGTTCGCTGAGGAGTTGCGCACTGAGGTCTTCGATGCGTTGTCCTCGGATGGCGAGGTTGACCTAGACCGGATCGACCCCTTGGGGGAAGAGGACCTCGAAGATTGCACCCAGGAGGAGTTTCAGTCACTGCTTGCTCCGGCAGGGATTCTTGAGGATCCGCTCGTCCTCAACCGCCGCCTCCAAGATCGATGAGAGGTTGGTCAAGATCGCCTGCACCGCCGGGGCGCGAGGAATCTGTCATGCCGACAGGCCTGGAGACGCTGCATGCGGCATGATCACGTCGTGAAGGGGATTATCTTCAACCTGCTGCAGACCGTGACCGAGGAGGCCCACGGAGAAGCGGCGTGGGATGAGATGCTGTCGGTGGCGGATGTGGACGGCTCCTACACGGCCCTGGGGAACTATCCCGATGCGGAGATCACCGCCTTGGTGACCGCACTGGCTGCCCGGACCGGCGCCGATAGCGCGACGGTGCTGCAGTGGTTCGGGCGGGCCGCCATGCCGCATCTGCGGACCCGCTACCCCGCCTTTTTCGCGCCGGGGGACCCGGTCGCGATGGTCACGACGCTCCACGACCTCATCCACACCGAGGTCCGCAAGCTCTACCCGGGTGCGGACCCGCCGGATCTGGCCTTCAGCGAGATCACCCCGTCGACGGTCACGATCGACTACACCTCGGGGCGGGCGATGGCCGATCTCGCGATCGGTTTCCTGCACGGGGTCGCTGACGCCTACGGTGCGCAGCTGTTCCTGCAGCGCGACGACCTCGAGGCAGACGGCACCCACGTGCGGCTGGCCTGCCGGTTCGTGGCCGCATGAGCGAACACGAGGACGAGCTCGCCCGGCTCCGCCGGACCATCGACCGCGAGCGGCGGGCCCGACAGAAAGCCGAGGACATCGCGGAGCAGTCTACGGCTCGGCTCTACACGGCCCTGACCCGCCTGGAGCAGGAGCACGACGCCATCCGCAGCCTCGCCGCCGCCGCCACCCACGACATCAAGAACCCGCTGGCCAGCATCGTCGGGTTCGTCCAGCTGCTGCAGTCCGACCGCCTCGAGGGCCCCCTGCGGGCCAAGGCCATGGACCATCTGGTCACCGCGACCCGCTACACCACCGACCTGATCAACGGGCTGCTCGAAGTGCTCGGGGCGGGGGTCCACGACGAGGAGCCTGTTGCAATCGACCTCGGCGACCTGCTGGCCGAGGTCGAAGCCGACCTGGTCGCCCGCCACCCCTCCGTCATCGTCCACCAGCACGCCGACGGCACGGTGCTCGGGCACCCCGTCGACACCCGCCGGCTGTTCGACAACCTCGCGGAGAACGCCGCCCGCTACGCCGACCGCGACCCCGTGGAGATTACCTTCGACCGGGTACCCAGCCACGGCGACAGCCTCGTCCTGCGGGTCGGTGACAACGGCCAGGGCATCGCCCCGGCGGACCGCGAGCGGATCTTCAGGATCTTCCAGCGCGGCACCGGGCAGCCGCCCGGCACCGGCAGCGGTGTGGGGCTCGCGGTCTCCCAGCGCATCGCCCAGGCGATCCAGGGCGACCTGTGGCTGGCCGAGGAACCCGCCGCCGCCGGTGGCGCGGCCTTCATGGTCCGCCTGCCCATCGCCAGCTGAGTTGCGAATGGGAGGGCCCCGCGCAGCGGGAGGGACCTGTTCACAACTCAAGCCTCGGGTGTGGGGCGCAGCCCCACATGGAAACTGACTCCCCCGGCATGAACGCTGCCGTCCGCGTCGGGATCAAGTCGGGGGGCCTCGAGCCGATGAGATGGGAGGTCGGTCCGCCCTTGCGACCAGACCCCCCGAGGAGGGGATCGGAATGGACGTGATGCGATTCGATCGACGGGTGCCACCGGCGCTCATGGCACTCATGGCGCAGGGCGGGCCGTTTCGGTGGCTCGTCGACCTCGTTCACGACGACGGACCTGAGGGGGTCTTGGACCTGCAATGCCAGCGGATCAGCTCGTCGAAGGACGCCTCAGCTCGACTGCCCGGGCCTGCCGCGCACGGATGGCGCCGATCATGTCGTGCACGACATCGAGCAACGGCGTGAGCTCGGCGGGTGTGAGCGGCATCTCGTAGACGTGGTGGTGGCTCGCTGTCGTGAGGCGCCCCCCGGCCATGGCGGCGCGCGGTCCGGTGGTGGTGCTCATCACCGCGGTGAAGGTCAGCAGCATCGCGCGGCTGTTGACCTCCTTGAGGGAGGGGAACAGCGACCAGATCGCCTCCTCCAGCGCGCTGCGCCCCAGCAGTGCCGCCGCCCGTGTGGCCACGCTGCCCAGCTCGCTGTCACCGCGGTCCAGCAGCTGACGAGCTTCGGCCAGCAGCGCCTCCGCCTGTGCACTGCCGCTCACGCCGGTGCCTCGCGGCGCAACTTCTTGATCAGCCCATCCAGGTGCCGGACGAAGGTGTCATCGTCGATCTCGCGCTCGCCGACGTGGGTGCCCCGCTTGCAGTCCTGCAGCACCGCCGGGTAGCCCTCGAACCAGCCGCGGAGCGTTGGCAGCACGTCGCGCCCGCCGTCGGTCGTGTCGAACAGCGCCAGGCGCACCAGGTCATGGACCTTCTTGCCGTCCAGCACCCGATCGACCGACTGGTGATCATCACCCCGGGCCAACCGCCGCGTCCGCACCAGCTCCATCGACACCGCCTCCAGCGCCCCGCGACCCATTTGCGCGACCACCCGGGCCTTGGCCGTCGGTGACAGGCCAGCCGTGCGGGCGATGGCGCGGGCATCGTCTACGTATCGGTCCACGGGGTCGTCGATCAAGCGGAGTCCCACCTCTGAGCGGGGTCGGCGGGACACCTCCCACACGGTGGCGGGGATCTGCAACCGTCTGACCGCATCGGGTAGGCGGGTGTCGTGGGTCATGACCACGACCTGGCGGGTCAATGCGACCTCGGCGAGCACCGCGGCAAGACCGTCGACCCGGGCGGGGTCCATGGCCTGGACCGGGTCGTCGAGCACGACGAAGCGGAAGGGGCTGGCGTCGGTGGTCGCCCGGGGGAGGAATACGGACAGCGCGAGGGAGTGCAGTTCGCCCTGGCTCATCACCCCCAGCGCGCTGGCCTCGCTGTCATCGACGGTGACGTCGAGTTCCAGGCTCCGTCGTGCGCCCGCCCGGGACAGCGACACCCCACGCAGGTCCACGTTGGACTGCAACCGCAGACGACGCCAGTAGTCCTGCACCGCATCCTGGATGGGCTCGAATCGCTGCGCTTCGATCTGGCTCGCGCACGTGGCAAGCCACTTCTCTGCGACCCCAGACTTCTCGGCACGCCGCTTCGCCGTGAGGGCGCTGCGGGCATCGGTGACCCACCGGCGGACGGCGTTGGCGAGGGGCCGCCAGTCGTCCTGCCGCTGGTCCAGCGCCGTCGCGGCAGCGGCTCGCAGGATGCTTGCGTGCTCCTCCACTTCGGTCACCGCCGACTCGAGGTGATCAGCAAGCTGTAGCGCATCGTCGGGGGCGGCCAGCAGCGCCCCCCACGCAGCGTCGGTGGCCGAGGCATCAAAGCCGACGAGATCGGCCACTGCGAGGGCGTCGGGGATGCACAGGCTGTCCACCCGTGCCTGCCGATCAGTGGTTGGGCCGATTTCGTTGGAGGTCAGCCACGTCGCCCAGTCCTCGCCCAGCACCACGGTGCCTGCGGGGCGCCACTCGCCGTCGCGGCAGGGGATGAGGACCGTGGACAGGTTCCGCTCCCGACGCTGCCGGGGGGCGTCGGTGTCCTGATCGAGATTGCGCCGTGGCCGACACCAGAAGAACGCGGCCGGATCGAAGACCCGTGCGGCGTCGGCGGCCCGTGCCCACGCCTACGCTCGACCGGTCCTCCCGCGTCAGCAGCCGCCAGAGGAATGACAGGACGGCGGGTGGGTCCTCGTCGGTGTCGATGTAGGCGAGCCGATCTAGGATCGTGTCGACGGTGAACGGTCGGACGCCGAGCGGTTTCGCACGGTCGACCTCCTCCTCCGATTGCAGCAGGCCGTCGGGGAGGAAGTCGACGTCGAGCACGGGCGGCGGTGAGACCGGTGTGCCGCCGCGGTCACGGACACGCGCCATGATCATCCGGCTGCGTTGCCCCGCGCGACCGGCTGAGGGGGGTTGGCGCAGGGGTGCAGGGCGATCCCGTCGCTGGTGACGGTCGGGATCAACCTGGACTCCTCGGTGGTGCGCAGCCGATCCAGCACGGCCGTGGCGGTGTCACGGTCGAGGGTCTGCATGGCGTCGATGAGGTCCAGCAGGTGGCGGAACCCCTCCGCGGCGTGTTCAGGGTCCCAGATGTCGAGGTCGCCGGGCGTCAGCAGCCGCTCGACGGCATCGAACTCGTCAGGCGCGTCCTGACCCTGACGGGTTCGGATGAGGGCCAGCAGCGCCGGGTCGGCGTCAGGGGCGGGGAGGAACCGACCGATCCGCTGGTGGACGTAGTTGCCGGTGACGACATGGGCCACAGCGGCACCCAGCCCTGGGAGGGCGAGCACGTCACGTGGGCGCGCGACGGCGATGGTCCCGTCTTGCTGGATGGGGATCCACTCGACGTCGTCGAGTCGGTCGAGGAGCAGCTCGCGGAACTGACGGGCGAGCGGATCCTCAGGGGCGGGACAGGCGGCAAGCGCGTTGGCCAGCGAGGGCGCCATCTTGGGGAGGTGTGCCAGGGTGTCGCTGATCGCGTCGGCGGCGAGGGTCGCAAGGCCCGTCAGGATCGAGCGGTTGCGGGGTTCCGAGCCGCCGTAGAACCCCGTGCGGGCCGCATCGACCTCGAAGTAGCCGTGCAGGAGGAACGGCGTGCCCGAGGAGATGCGCGTCGGGAAGAAGAGGTGGAACGGGGCGCTGACGCTGTCCCCGCCCAGGTCGACAACCCGGTCGTCGGCGTCGATGCGCAGGCCGAAGGTGAGCTCGCTCGACATGCCGCCGTCGGCGTCCAGCCGGTCGCGGTGCACCCGCCAGGAGCTGGAGACCGTGCCGTCGCGGATGACCCTGACGTGTGCGCCGTCGCCGGGGGTCGAGGCGGCCTCGGGGCGGATGGTGGTCGTGGTCGCGGCAGCTCGGTCCTCCATCCGGATCTCGCCGAAGCTGTCGAGCAGCAACAGGATTTCGTCGCTGACCGCAGCGATGGCGTCACGGACGTCGCTGATCGTGGTAGCGAGGTCGCCGTCGGATTGGGGGACCAGGGGGAGGCGGATGACCGTGTCGAACCGGTCGTCGGACAGCGCCTGCACCTCCGCGGGCAGGTCCTCGATCCAGGTCGGGTAGCGGAGGGTCGGAACACCGGCGAGGGGGTCGCCGGCGTCGATGTTGTCGACCCCGGCCAGGTGGGCGTCCCACTGCGGTGAGGCGTCGCGGATGGCGGCGGCAGCGGCGACGGGGTCGAAGGCGACCGCCAGCGGCTCCGATGGTGACTGCAGCCCAGAGAAGATCTCGGGTGCGTGGCTGATCTCCAGCACCGACTTGAAGCCGATGCCCTTGTGACCGATCGCCTCTCCCTCCGCCTTGGTCGACGCCCCGATGTGGCCCAGCGATCCGATCACGGTCTCGGCGCTGATCGGCGCCCCCTCGTTGGCCACCAGAAGCGCTGGCTCCTCGGTCAGGACGATCCGGACTCGTGCACCGCCCGCACCCGAGTCGGAGCGCGGGTCCTCGCGCCAGGCATCCGCCGCGTTCTGCAGCAACTCGATCAGGAACCGGCCGTGGTACTCGCGGCCCAGCAGCCGCTCGGCCCGGGCGAACGAACAGGTCGTGCGGACCTGCTCGATCGACTGGTGCGTCGTGCGCTCGGCGACCTGCGCCTCCAACCACGCCCGTTGCCCCTCACTCATCTCATGCATGTGCCCCCGAATGTTAGCGACTGAGACGGCCGTCAGACCGCGAGGCCGAGCTGCTCTGGTTGTGACCTACCGTTGGGCTCAGGTGGGGTCTGGAGCAGCTGCCCGAGGGCCGACGTCGTGTCCATCTCCTCTGCGCCGTGTTGCACCAGCGCGTGGTTGCCTGGACCGGCGCCGGGTCCCGCCCACACCGCGACACGGCCGTAAGACTTGTCGAGGGCTTCAGTCGCCCCCTCCCAGGTTCCCCCCGTCCCGTCGGCGCTGGCGATGACCACCGTGAGCGCCGACTGGGCGTAGATCAGCCTGTTGCGACCCATGGCGTTGCCGACGGTGAACCGTGCGCCCGGGTTGTACGGGGTCGCGAGCACCACGCGGCCGTCCAGCACCCCACGGCGGACGTCCGCCTGTCGGAGCAGTCGTTCCATCGAGTCCGCCGGGAAGCCGATCACCGCTCCATCGGCTTGGAATGCCGCGTCCATCGCCAGACGGTCGACGCCACGAGCGGCACCGGAGACAACTGGAAGGCCGAGCGACACGGCTTCGGCCGCTACGGCTCGTGCGGCGTCGGCGCCGTCGTCTGAAACGTCGCGGCTGCCGACGATGCCCACCCCCGGTGTCTCGAGGACGTCTGCGTCTCCGGCGATGTACAGCAGCGCAGGCGCGCCACGATCGAGTTGGGACCGCAACCTCGAGGGGTAGTCGTCCTCGCCCAGCGTGACGGCGCGGATCCCCTTCGCGTCCAGCTCTTCTGCCACCAACCCCCACGTCCGGCGGAGTGCGATGCGCCCCGCCACCTGGTGGGGCATGACGCGGCCGGGGAGGTCGTCTGGCACCGCGGTCAGCAGTGCGCCGGGTGCGATGCCACCGTCGATGAGCTTCCAGATGTCGCGGGCGGTCAGGGGTGGCGTGTCTGCGGGCAACAACCTGCTGCAAAGCAGTGAGATGGCGAGGGCGTCGTCGGTCTGGGGCATGGTCGGAACCTCCGTCTCGCAGGTTACCCGGAGGCTGCGACAGCCAACGCCAGCGGATGCACAGGCCCTGAACCGGCGGCTCGAAGGGCTGCGCCGATGACCGTCATCGTCCACCTGGAGTCGATGACGTCATCGATCAACAGCACCGGCCCAGGATAGACCGCACCTGGAGCGATCCGGAACGCCCCGTCGACGTTCATGAACTGCTGCACCGAGTTCTCCCGGGACTTCTGGGGCTCCTTGGTGCGTGCAGTCTGCACGGCATCCACCGCGGGCAGTCTCAGTCGATCCGCGACCTCGCGAGCCATGTCGGTGACCAGCCTCGGATGGGCGTCGGACGGGACCCAGGTGACCCACGCAGGTTCCGGCTCAGGGCTCCACCGCCGAACCACCTCGGTAAGTGCGCCGATGAGGTCGTCGCCGAAGGCACCGAAGCGGTACTTGCCGCGACTGATGGCCGGCCCCCATCCCGTCGATCCCCACCGGGCGAGAACCTTCCCGGGCTGCACCTGGAGGTCGTCGGGGATGGCTGTCACCCCCGCACCCGGTCCCTTCGGCCAGCGCTTGCGCGGCTCCACGGTCAACGACGTCCCACGCACGTAGCGCTCGGCGATGCCGACCAGCGCCTCGGGTGGCTCACCGATCGCGAGGAGTGGTCGACCGAGGCAGCGAGCACAGCGACCGCAGGGGCTGACGTGAGGATCGTCGAGCACGCGACGGAGTTCGGCCATCAGGCAGTCCGCGTGGGGGTAGGTGGCCATGACCTGTTGTTCCAGGCGACGTTGTGCGGTCACGCGGTCCACGCGGTCCTGGTCATACGTCCACGGGCGTGCCGTCCGGGTGTAGGCACTCCCTTGCTTGATGATCGCACCGTCGACCTCGAGGACCTTCAACAGGGTCTCCAGCCGACTCCGCCTGACGTTCACCCGGCCTTCGATCCAGCTCATGCTGCGCGGCAGCGACTCCGCCTCCAACGCAGCGACCACCTCTTCGGAGGTCGCCCGGGACGGGAACGCACTGGAGATGAAGAAGCCCTGGATGTCCTGGTCCTCATCGCCGAGCAGCAGGATGCCGTGGGCCCGATCGAGGGCCCGGCCTGCACGGCCGACCTGCTGGTAGTAGGCGATTGGGGAGCCGGGGCTCTGGAAGTGGATGACGAACGAGAGGTCCGGCTTGTCGTACCCCATGCCGAGTGCGGAGGTGGCGACGAGGGCCTTGATCTGGTTGGTGATCAGCCGTCGTTCGAGGTTCTTCCTGGCCCCGTCGGGCGTGCGTCCGCTATAGGCCGCCACATCGTGGCCGACCTCGGCGAGGAAGGCCGCCAGGCGCTCGGCGTCGTGGATGGTGAGGGCGTAGATGATGCCGGTGCCCGGGAGCTCGCCGAGGGCCTGCGCAACCCATGCCATGCGCTCGGACTGCGATGGGATGTCCAGCACGTCCAGTGCGAGGCTCTCACGGTCCAGGGTGCCGCGGGAGATCATCAGCTCGGCCCCAAGCTGGTCTGTGATGTCCTCCACCACCCTGGTGTTGGCCGTGGCCGTCGTACAGAGCAGCGGAACCCCCGCCGGCATGTAGGACAGCACGCGGGCCACCCGGCGGTAGTCGGGACGAAAGTCGTGGCCCCAATCGCTGATGCAGTGCGCCTCATCGATCACGAGCAGACCTGAGTCGGGTGCCACCGTTGTGGTCAGCTGGTCGCGGAATCGCTCGTTGGCGAGCCGTTCAGGGGAGACCAGCAAGATGTCGACGGCGCCATCCGCCAGGCGGGCTTCGACGTCTCGCCAGTCGCCTCGGTTGGTCGAGTTGATGGTGGTGGCGACCAGGCCAAGTCGTTCGGCGGCGTCGATCTGGTTGCGCATCAGCGCGAGGAGCGGCGAGACGAGCAGCGTCACCCCTGCGCCGCGGTCGCGAAGCATCTTCGTGGCGACGAAGTACACGGCGCTCTTGCCCCAGCCGGTCCGTTGGACCACAAGGGCACGGCCACCGGCTGTGACCCTCAGCACCGCCTCAAGCTGACCATCCCGCCACCGCGCACCCGGGCCTGCGAGACGCTGCAGCAGTCGGGTGGCTTCGTCTTCCATCGCCGTCGACCCCACAGTGCTGGTGAGCATATCCCGTCCCTCCACGCGCCTCCCGGCAACGACCGCGAGGCAACCAGTGTTGGGACAGCCAGCCGTAGGCTCCGCTTTTCGCGATCTGGCCGCGCTGTGTACCGGCCGCATGCCGAGGCGAAGGTTCCCTTCTGGTCAGGACGCCAGCAGCCGCCGACCGCGATGACCGCCGCTACGGCACTGTCGCTGCTGTCCGACTCAAGCTGATCTCAGCGCAGCAGGTATGCAGGTCGAGGAACACTCCCAGCACGTCCAGGCGGTCCTCCGGGCCCAGCTTCGTGCACGATGGCCAGGTAGGTCCAGGTACGCATCAGCGGGCGTCGCGACCTACCTCGTGCGACGGCCCTTGCGGGCTCAACTCGACGAGCTCCCCTGCCAGCAGCTCGACGACCTGCCCGTCGAGCAGGCCGGTGTCGACCAACCGCTCGTACTCCTCGCGTCGCAGCCCGCGGAGCCGCACGCCGATGTCGAGGGTGACCAGCTCGACCATCGCCTCGGAGCGTACCGAGATGCCCATCGGGTCACGCGGGGAACAGGTCGATGACTTCGGCCTCGTGTGGACAACTTGCGGGCGGGTCGGGCCCGGGCGTCACACCCCTACCGCAGGGTGGACGGACCACACCGGACGAGCCTTGAGGAGGGCCGCGTGGACGACCACGACATCACCGACTTCGTGAACGCACTGACCGATGCTGCACCGTTCGCTGGGCGTGGAACCAGCGAGGCATCCGCAGTCGCCGGCCTACTCGCCTTTCGGCGCGCCGGGTGGGTGGAGGACTGGGTGGAGTGTGCCGTCGATGCCCTGGCCGGCGGTATGCGGGCCGATCACCAGCCACCCGTCGCACGGGCGATCCTGCAGACGCCCGACGGGGTCTGGATCGACGAGGCCGATGCCTGCTGTGCCACATCGTGGTTCGTCGAGCGACTGCAGGCCCGCGTCCGTGCGGCCGAAGACGTATGGGTCGCCCTGGCCGTGCCCGACACCGATCCGCACCGCATCCCGATCGGGGGCTGGAACCCGCTGAACCTGGGTCACGGCGTGATCGTGACGGACGTGCGCTGGTTCGTCGAGGTCCGCGGGCGACGGCTGGGGCTCGACCGGGGCAGGCTCCTGTGCACCGGGCTGCGCCCCCTCATCGACGGCGACGGCCCGGAGATCCGCGGCACCGACGACCCCGCGCTGCTGCGGCTGGGGCGCCGCATCCTCCATGGACATCCCGTCCGGCGGTGAGCCGTGGATGATCGAGAAGGAGGGACTAGCGCCCCAGGGCGTCACCGAACACCCGCCTGCCCTCAGCCCGCAGCGCGGTGACCGCCTCCACCGTGTCGCGCAGGACGAACTCCAGGTTGGGGTTGTGCTGCTTGCCGGGCTTGTCGATCAGCCGGACTCGGTGGTGCTCGACCCCGTCGGGCACCTCAGCCATCCCGACGCGGCACAGCGATACGACCGCGTCCACACCCTGCTCGAGCGCGACCTTGAGGCCCGGCAGGTTCCCGACCAGCACGTCGGGGTCGCTCGGCAGAGGACCGCACCACGTGGCCGGCTCGCCCTGCTTCGCCTCGGTCATGAGCGACGGCGCCGACGGCCAGCTCGGCCGTCCGACCCGCCCACACGTCTGGGACCCGGCCGGAGCCGGGGACGAAGGGACAGGGATCACTCGGTCGCACCCGTCAAGGATACGACACACGTCTGACACCGTCACGTTGACGGCATCGGGCGAGGAACGTCACGGTGACGGGCCAGGACCCTGCGTCACCTGACGTCCCATGCTTCAACGGGTCGCACGATCTGCGGGCTCGTGACCGCCGGGCCATCCGCGCGGATGCGATCCCTCGGCTGCAACGCTTTGGCCACGGCAACACAGTTGTCGCCGTCCCCTTCTTCTTCGAGCCCTGGCAACGGGGGCGGGTCCGGCACGGCGGCGCCCGAGGTGATCGCCTGGATCTCCTACCAGGTGTGCCGGAGGCGCTGTTGGCAACCGGTCCGCTGCTGCGCCGCATCATCGAGCAGGAGTGGCTGGCCTTTCGTCCACGACCGCAACAGGGGGCGGGGCAGGCGATCCCCACCGACGCCACGTGCAAGGCTGTCGTCATGGCGAATACTTGGTGGTCGATAACCGTCGAGCTGGTCTCCAGCCGCGGCGAGTACTTCTGGCCACGACCTGGCCGGGTGCTGATCGCCCGGCCAGGGTGGACGTTCCGGGTGCTCGCGGAGGCCATCAACACGGCGTTCGGGCGCTGGGACCTCGCCCACCTCCACGCATTCATCCTCGCCGACGGCACGCGCATCACGATGCGTGACCCCTGGGGTGAGGACTTCGGAGGCCTGGACGACACCTCCACGACGCTGACCAGGCTGCAGGCCGGGGAAGTGTTCGCGTTCACCTTCGACTACGGCGACGGGTGGGACCACCTCTGCACCGTGGACCACGCCAAGGTCGACGCCGAGCAGGTCGCCGGGATCGTGCCCGACTGGCCGATCCCGATCTTCGGGTGGGGCGCCCTGCCCGACCAGCACGGCCGGGCGTGGGCGGGTGATGACGGCAGCGGGTGGGTCCCTCCGCAGCCCGACCCACCGACCGGTGACCTGCCGCGGATCCTCCACGACTGGGGGCCGCAGGACGGGCTGAGCGGTCCCGCGGCCGAGGAGGTCGCCGACGAGCTCGCCGGGTTGCGGGCCATCCGCATGGGCCCCGCCCAACCCTGGGACGACGCCGCTGTCCGCGACCTACGCGGGGCCGTCGCCCGGCGTGAGCTCGGTCTGGCCGAACGCCTGCTGACCGCCCGCGACGTCGGCGACGTCGCCCAGCAGGCAGCGCCCGTGCTCATCCTCCTCGCCCGCCGGCGCGGCGGTGCGAGCAGGGCACTCTGCCGGCAGGCGATCGACGCGCTGCAGGACCGCGGCTGGCCTGGTGACCGTGAGCTGGCCATTGAGCTCACCGCCGCCCTCGGGGAGGGGCGGGACCTGATGTCGGTGCCGGTGCCGGTGGACCTCGACGTGCTTGCCGCCGAGCTGGACCGTAACCCCGTCGAGATGGAGGGCGGCTCGTACCTCGACCTGCGGGATGGCGGCTGGGTGTGCGTCGACGAATCCCTCACCGGCGAGCCGGCGCCTGAGGACCTCGACGACGACGAGCGGTGGTTGCGGATCGAGCCACACGACCGCAACGAGGGATGGCACGACATGTCGCTGTTCATCGAGTACGTCGAGGACGGCGAGCTCGCCGCGCAGCTCGATGAGGCGATCAGCGGACGCGGCGCCTTCCGACGCTTCGGTGACACGCTGCGCCGTCACGAGGAGGAGTGGCAGCGCTGGCAGCTGGTCCGGCAGGAGCGGGCCCTCGGTCGCACTCGGCTGTGGCTGGAGATGCACGACGTCCGCCCGGAGGTCTGATGCGCTCGTCCTGCCTTGCCCGGCAGCCTTGCCCCTGCGCGATCGTGAGGCAGGTGCCCCAACTGCCCGGATGTCAGCTGTGGAGGCTCGCGCGGTAGCGGGGAGGCGGGATGACCTTCCCGGCCTGACGTGCCGAGCTCAGCCATGCATCCTTGGCTTGCTGACTTCTGGCCACCATGGTGCCCACCGGTCCTTGTTCGCGTTCCAGGTGCGGCGCAGGGCCGCCAACGACCAGCCTTGGGCGGGTTCCAGCCGGCCGCCGAGCAACTGCTTCTCCCATTTCCCCAGTTCCAAATCGGCTGGCGTCGCCCACGGTGGCCGACGCCTTCGTCCGCGTCATCGGCATGGTCGACCGCCCGCCGGCCCTGCTGCACCCGCGGATCATGTGGCGCGTGCTCAGCGGATCCCGCGACGCGGACGCGTCCGCTCCGGCGGCGGCCTGACGACGTCCCGTCGGATGCCGAGCACGGCGGGCTGGTGGCCGCACCTCACCCTCCCCCGCTGATGAGGTGTCACGATGATGCCGGCCGGGTAGGTCGCGGGAGATGGGTCCCGCACGCGTTGCCGCCACCGCTCGCTCCCGGACCGGCGCGGCGTTGGTCGTCGCGTGGTGCCTCACGCTCCTCGCCGTGGGCGTCGCCCCTTCCGTGGCGCAGGACGACGGCACGGCCGCCCCCGGACCGGCGGTCACCCGGATCGCGGGCGATGACCGGGTGGCCACCGCCATCGCGGTGGCGCAGCGCGGGTTCGACACCGCCCCGGTGGCCGTGCTGGCCGCCGCCGATGCCACCGCCGACGCGCTGGTCGGCGGGCCGCTGGCACGCGTCGATGGCGGACCGCTGCTGCTGACGCCGGCCGACCGGTTGGACGACCGCGTCGCGACCGAGCTGGACCGCCTGGCCGTCGACCGGGTCGTGCTGCTGGGCGGGGAGTCGGCGCTGACCCCCGCGGTCGCCGACCAGCTGGCGCAGGAGGGGCTTGACGTGCAGCGCATCGCGGGCCCGTCGCGCACCGAGACCGCGGTCGCCGTCGCCGACGCCATGCCGGGCTGGGACGGCGCCGTCATCGCGGCGGCCGACGCCCCTGCCGACGCGGTCGTCGGCGGGACGCTCGCAGCCGCGCAGGGCCGCCCGGTGCTGCTGGTCGGTCGTGACCGGGTGGGCGAGGCGACCGCCCAGCTGCTGGATGCCCGCGCGCCCGCCGAGGTGCTGGTTGTCGGCGGGTCGGTTGCCGTCAGCGAGGCGGTCGTCGACGCCCTCGCCGCCGAGGGACGTGCGGTGACCCGGCTGGCCGGCCCCGACCGGTTCGCCACCGCCGCAGCCGTGCACGACGCCGCCATCGCGGCGGGCGCCGCCGACCCGTCGACCACCTGGCTGGCAGCGGGCGACGACGGCGGCATCACCGATGCCCTGGCCGCAGGACCCGTCATCGCCGGCGAGGGATCCGCCCTGCTGCTGGTCGACGGCGACGACCTCCGGGACGCCGAGCCGACCGCCAGGGCGTTGCGGGCGGACGGGGACGCGGTGGACGAGATCGTCCTGCTGGGCGGCACCGCCGCCATCAGCGCCGACGCGCCGGCGCAGGTCCAGCTGGTCCTCACCGGGCCGGTCCTGCCGGGCGGCGGGTGGTCGCTGCTGCCCCAGCAGCGGCTGATCGCGCTGTACGGCTCGCACTTCTCCCCCGCGCTGGGGGTCCTCGGCGAGCAGCCGCCCAGCCAGGTCGGGTCGCGCCTGGACGCCATCACCCAGCCCTACGCCGAGCTGTCCGCCCGACCGGTGCTGCCCGCGTTCGACCTGATCGCGACCATCGCGACGGCCGCCGCCGGCGCCGACGGGCAGTACCGCACGCGGTCCACCGACGCCGAGATCCAGCAGTGGCTCGACGCGGCGAGGGCCGAGGGCGCCTACCTCGTCCTGGACCTGCAGCCCGGCCGGTCGGATTTCCTGACCGAGGCGCAGGCCTACGAGCGGTTTATCCGCGAACCCGACGTGGGCCTGGCTCTGGACCCGGAGTGGCGCACCGAGGCGCCCGAAACCCCAGGCGGCGGCACGGTCGGCAGCGTCACCGCCGCGGAGGTCAACGCCGTGTCGGCGTGGCTGGCCGACCTGGTGGACCAGGAGGGCCTTCCCGAGAAGCTGCTGGTCATCCACAACTTCCGGGTCGACATGATCACCGATCGGGCGGACCTGGTCGCGCGGGACGGGCTGGCGACGGTCCTGCACATGGACGGCCAGGGCGGCCGTGCGGTGAAGCTGGACAGCTACCGGATCCTGGCGCAGCAGCCGCCGTTCGCCAACGGCTTCAAGGTCTTCTTCGACGAGGACCCAAACCCGTTCCAGCCGGCCGAGGTGCTGGCCCTGGACCCCGTCCCCGACTTCATCAGCTACCAGTAGCCGGGGTCGGTGTCCAGGTGCAGCGCGAGGGCGACGCAGTCCTTGCGGAACGAGCCGTCCTCGGCGGCGGGGCAGGTGCAGGAGGAGGTCATCCGCTGCAGGCCCGGGCCAGCTCCTCCACCGCTTGGGCCGCCCGCCACAGATGGTCCTCGGGGTACACCCCGCCGCCCTTGTGGGTCCGACGCCAATCCGGCTCCCAGTACCGGTCCAGGACCCCGCGGAGGTGCCGACGTGCCACCGCCAGCTCGGTCCGGACCTGCGCCAGGTACTTCTCCTGTGACGGTTCAACGATGGCGATGTGCGAGGGCGACGGCTGTGTCAGCGCCTCGAGGACCTCATCCTCCGCAGCGCCAGCGCGCGACCAGATCCGGACCGCTCCGCCGGACCGAGGGTGTCCCCGGCCACCGACACCTCCACCAACCCGCCTTCGCCTTCGGTGAGGGGGTGCAATCGGGTCGCGGTCTCGGCCACCTCGCGCAGGTGCCGGCAGATGGTCGAGCGTCGCATCGCCTCCATGGCGGGATCCTACATCGCCTCCATGGCGGGATCCTACAAGGAGGATCGAGCATCTGAGCGCGGGCGCTGGAGCTTGCGCCGCCCGTCGCCGGGGTGAGCTGTAGAAGTTGCTCAGTGATAGTGCGATACCACTGCTGAGGACAGCTCGACTGAGGGACAAACCGCCCAGGCTAGGTTCCCGTCGATCGAAGGCGAGTCGAGGGGACAGCGCATGACGCGGTGGGAGTGGCCACTTCTGGAGGAGTTGGACGATGACGAGGACTACGATGGTTGACGTGTCCGACCAGACCATGAGGGTTGCCGAGGCCGCCGAGAGGCTGGGCATCACGGTTGCGAATGCCTACGAGTTGGTCTTCGCAGGTGAGTTGCGAACGGTTGCTGGCCAAACCGGTCGGCGGCTGGTGCCGGGGGACGCTCTGGAGGCCGTCGTCAGGCAGCGCGAAGCCACCGGCACCAGCGTCTGAACGTATCGTTGCTTGCCATCCGCAGGCGGTTCGGGACCTACGATGAGGTACATCGCGCGGATCGTGCCGGCATCGTCACAACCCGGCCTGGTCCATCCGCCGCAGCATGGCGGTCCGGCCTCGCTGGTCCCTGCAGTGCCTCCTCCAGTTCGCGGTGGTGCACCTGTTGCCGCGCGGGCGGGATCCTGCGACGCCATGTGCGTCTGCTGCTGCTGCCGTGGTCCTCGGGCGCAAGGTCTGCTGGTAGTAGATACTGGACGAGTGGATGACAGGGACGGGCTGGTTCGGTACGCGGACGTCAACGGCTGTCGCATCGCTTACGAGGAACAGGGTGAGGGGACGCCCGTCGTCTACATCCACGACACCGGCACGTACCGGGGCGTCTATGGCGATGTGGCGGATGCGTTGGGTGACGGCTACCGAAGTATTCGCTACGACCGGCGAGGCTTCGGCGCAACTGGTGGTCGCTCCGTTCGGTGGTCGCAGCACGTTCAGGACGCTGCGGCGCTGATCCAGACCGTTGTGGGTGGTCCGGCCGTGGTGATCGGCAACAGCGGCGGCGGCGATCATGATCTGGGTCTTCAGCGGGTTCGTGCTCGGCGACGACCCGACCGTGAAGATGGTCGGGCTGGGTCTCGCCTCGGCGGTCCTGATCGACGCGACCCTGGTCCGCATGGTGCTGGTGCCCGCCACGATGGTGATGTTCGACGAGGCGAACTGGTGGCTACCGGCCTGGCTCGACCGGCTGCTGCCACACGTCGACATCGAGGGTGAGCGGCTGGTCGCCCGCCTGGCTGCCGAGCACGCCCACGACCACGGCCCCGCCCACACCCCCGGGCACGACAACGGCCACGCCGACGACGATGAGAGCGGCCACCGCCACCCGCCGGCCCTCGACCCTGGGCCACGCATCCCCACCACCGCTGATCCGGGGATCGGCAGCCCGAGAGGTTGAGATGGACCGCCATCGCCTATAGGGTCAGGTACAGGACCCGTCATCGGAGTGCCGCTCAGCCGCTGACTGCACGAGACGGTTCCCTGGACCCTTGGGAAAGGCCACACCGTGACGCATCGCCTCGCCATGCTCGCCCTTCTGCTCGCCCTGCTGATCGCCCTTGCCGGCCTGCCGGCAGCGGTCGCGCAGGACCAGCCGATCGACTTCGACCTGCGCACCTGGACCCAGGAGGGTCCGGCCGAGTGGGGTGACTGGGAGGTCAGCGACGACGGCCTCGAGGTCATCCAGACGATCAACCACTCCCCGACGTTCTTCGTCAGCCCCGACACCTTCGCCTCGGCGTCCATCGACGGGGTCTTCGAGGTCCAGACCAGCAGCGACGACGACTATATCGGCTTCGTGCTGGGCTACCAGGGACCGCGCAGCCCCGACACGACCGGCTACGACTTCCTGATCTTCAACTGGAAGCAGAACGCCCAGTCCCATGCCGGTTGCGCCGCCGAGGAGGGCATGTCGCTGCTGCGCGTCGTCGGGCAGGAGGATGCCGACGCCGACTACACACCAAGCGGGGACGCCCACCCGGCGCTGTGGTGCCACTCGCAGCAGGAGCTCGACGACCGCGGGTACGACATGGACGTCGACGTCCTCGACACCCGCTGGGGTGAGAACACCGGCTGGGAGGACGAGACCGAGTACCGGTTCACCCTGCACTACACCCCGAGCAACGTCCGCATCGAGATCGACGGGCAGACCGTCTTCGACGTCGACGGCACCTTCCCCGAGGGCGCGTTCGGCTTCTACAACTACTCCCAGTCCGACGTGCGGTACTCGGGCTTCACCGCCACCGACGCTCCGGAGGACAACGATCCCGCAGACCGGCCGGCCCCCGGCGACCCCGGCGTCAGCCGGATCGGCGCCGACGCCACCACCCCCGGGGACGTCCGCGAGATCGCCATCGAGACCTGTCAGGTCGTGCGTCCCGACCCGGGCAGCGCCGCCCAGGTGCTGATCTCGCGAGACGACGCCTTCGCCGACGCGCTGGCCGGCTCGGCGCTGCTGAACTTCGACAGCTGCATCCTGTTCACCGAGGGCGGACCTGACGCCACCCTGGACCCGCGGGTCCGTGCTGAGATCGACCGGGTCCTGACAGACAACGGCCAGGTCAGCCTGCTCGGCGGAACCAACGCGGTGTCGCAGGCCGTCGAGGACGAGCTCAGCGCTGCTGGCCACGACCCGCAGCGCTTCGCCGGCGAGACCCGGTACGAGACCGCGGTGCAGATCGCCCGGGTCGCCCAGGCGCTGCAGGCCGACGGGAGCGCCTTCGAGGCGGTCCTGGCGTACGGCGAGGACTGGCCCGACGCGGTCACCGCCGGCGCCTACGCCGCCGCGACGGGCACCCCCGTCGTGCTGACCCCCACCGGCCAGCTGCACCCCGAGACCCGCGCCTTCCTCGAAGGCGGCCCGCCGATCGACCGCACCTGGGTCATCGGCGGTGACACCGTGATCAGCGACGCGACCGCGCAGGACGCACCGAACCCGGTGCGGGTGGCCGGCCCGAACCGGATGGCCACCGCCGCAGCGATCGCCGAGCAGATGTGGCCCGAGGTACCCGCCAGCGGCGAGGACTTCATCTTCGTCAACCTCGAGCACCCCCAGGGCTGGACGCTGGCGCTGGGCGCCGCCCCGCTGGCCGCCCTGCTGTCGGCTCCGGAGCTCGGTGTGCGCAGCGGCAGCCTGCCCTCGGAGTCGGAGACCTACCTGCAAGCTCAGGGTTTCACCGACCTTCCCGCCGCGGTGCTCCTCGGTGACCTGTCCTTCATCAGCAGCCAGGTCGAGGACGAGGTCGGCACGGTGATCCAGCCGGGCCAGTCCCCGGATGACGGCACTCCCGGCCAGCTGGCCGCCCGCGTGACGGTGACCACCGACCGAAACACCATGACCGCCGGCGGGCTGGCCCAGATCACCGCGACGGTCCAGGACAACCAGTTGCAACCGGTGCCCGGCGCCGACGTGCGCTTCGAGGTCACCGACAACAGCGGCGCCATGGTGGGCGAGGGGACCGAGACCACCGACGCCTCCGGCGAGGCGGTCTTCACCTACGGCACGGATCAGGTCGGCGAGACCACCATCACCGGCTGCACGCTGCCGGACGGCACCGCACCCGGGTCGTGCGCCGACACGACCTCCGAGCGCCGCGACAGCACGGTGATCGTCTGGGAGAGCGAAGGCGTCTGAGCCCGCTGGGACCAGGACGCTACGAGCAAGGATGTGAGTCGACGATGTGGACCGAAAGACAGGCCGTGACCGGATCCCTGGGGACGGTGGTGGTGCTTGCCACCCTCGTCCTCCTCGCCGCGCTGCTGGCCGTACCGCCGGCCGGCGCCCAGGTCGAGCCAGGCGCGGTGGAGCTGGAGCGCATCGACGGTGGCGGGCAGGACCCCGGCGACGTCCGCGCCGTGGCGATCCGCACCTGCCAGACCGCACTGACCGCCGAAGGGACGGCCGCGCGCGTCCTGATCGCTCGCGACGACGCGTTCGCCGACGCCCTCGCGGCCGCCCCGCTGGCCGGCGACGACGGGTGCATCCTGTTCACCGGCCCCGGTGAGCAGCCGCTGGACACCCGTGTCCACGACGAGATCGACCGGGTCCGTTCACCTGGCGGCGAGGTCATCCTGCTGGGCGGGACCGAGGCGGTCGGCCAGGTCGTCGAGGACGAGCTGACCGACGCCGGGTACCCGGTTCAGCGATTGGCCGGCACGACCCGGTACGAGACGGCCGTCGACATCGCCGAGGCGGTCCACCAGGCCAATTCGGGGTCGCCGTTCACCGAGGTCATCCTGGCCTACGGCGAGAACTGGCCCGACTCGGTGACGGCTGGCGCCTACGCGGCCGCCCAGGGCGTGCCGATCATCCTGACCCCCACCGACGTGCTGCACCCGGCCGCCGATGCGTTCCTGCGCTCGGTCCCCGAGGTGGACCGCACCACCGTCGTCGGCGGCACCGCGGTGATCGCCGAGCAGACCGCCGCTGCCACCCCCAACCCGCAGCGCTTCGCCGGGGACAACCGGATGGGCACCGCGACGGCGATCGCCACGGCGCTGTGGCCGACCGCCGGGATGACCGGCAGCGACTTCGTGTTCGTCAACCTCGAAGCACCCGACGCCTGGACGCTGGCACTGGCCGCCGCCCCGCTGTCGGCGCTGCGCGGTGCCCCGCAGCTGGGCGTGGCCACCGACCGCGTGCCGGCGGAGACCGACGCCTACCTGGCCGACTACGGGCAGAGCAACCAGACCAAGATCGCGGTGCTGATGGGTGACGAGTCCTACATCGACGCCGCGGTCGGCGACGCGCTGGTCGCGCGGATGGGCGGCAGCGCCACGACGGCGTCATGCGACCCGGCCAGTAGCCAGGTCGGCACCGAGCCACCCGGTGAGGCCACCCGGGTCGAGCAGGTCGTGTCCGACCTGGACGGCGACGACCGGCCCGACCGCCTCACCACCTATGCCTTGGCCGACGGCCAGGGCGGTGAGACGTTCTTCCTGCACGTGCGGCTGGCCAACGACTTCGCCGCCCAGCGCGAACTGGACGCCGACAGCACCGCCGACGTGCGGCCGCTGGGCGCCGCCCCGATCGGCGAGGGCCGACCGGTCGCGTTCGTGGTCGAGCAGGTCGGCGCCTCGACCATCAACGTCTCTCTGTTCGGGCTGCACGACTTCTTCGACGACCCCTGCGCCCTGGGGCGGGTCACCATCGGCGACCACACCGTGCCCCCGCAATTCCCGATCTACAGCGGCAACGGGCTGCAGTGCCGCGACTTCGACGGCGACGGCGCGCCCGAGCTGGTCGTGCGCCAGGTCAGCGGCAACAGCCCCGACGCCTCGGAGTTCGAGTGGACCGAGGAGGCCTACACCTGGCCCGGCGGCGGGGCGCTGCAGTTCGTCGACCGCACCGAGGGCACGTTCTCCTCGCCCGAGGACGACGAGGAGATCCAGTCGTTCTCCAACCTCGACTGCCCCGGGGTGGAAGCGCCCTGAGGCCGCTGATTCGTCAGGGCAGCAGCGCGTCGACGTCCTCGGGGGGACGGCCGATGACGGCGCGGCCGTCGGCGGGTGGGGCCGGTCGGCACTGCAGCCGGCCCGCCGCAGCCGGGACCATGCGGGCTGCGTTTCCGGGTGCGTCGGATCCCCTCGCGATGCCCGGGCGTCGCGATGCCCGGGCGCTCGTCGTGACCGGTGGCCGACCATGCCCACCGCCATATCCAGGTTCGTCGTTGCGGTGGTGGGCCTGCACGGCCTCATCCACCTCCTCGGTGTGGTGGACGGGTTCGGGCTGGCTGACGTGGAGCAGCTGACCACCTCGATCTCGTCGCGCCTGAGCCACCGGAGTGCCGTCGTCGCTGAGAAGTACCCGATGGCTGTGAAGCCGAGCAACAACGAATGACGGCCATCACCCCTCGCCTCAGATGTCGTAAGACTGCTCGCATGTGGCTGCTGACCTGCATGTTCGCGGGTCAGCGGGCCTCCCGGCTCACCTCCGGCTCACGAGAGCTTCGCGTCGTGTCCGACCGGTGCCCGCGGAGGGCTAATCCGATCCGAGGTCAGGGGCGTCGTCCTCGACCTCGTGAGCCTGGTCGTCCTCACGGAGGGACTCCGAGCCGGGGGCCGGCACCGACCACCGATGCATAACCCAGTCCGTCATCCTCAACTGTCGCTCACGGATGGCATCGGGCGTCCATTCCTTCACGTGGGCCAGTTCCCGCTCCTGGTAGAGCTTGCCCTGGGCGTAGCAGGGCTTGGCGACCACACCGGGCACCGCCGCCTCCCCGCGCTGGTCGGCGAAGCACTTGTTGGAGTACGAGGAGTTGTCGAGCGTAAGGACCAGATTTCCCAGGGAGTGGAGGTAGGTCTGGTGCTGCTCGGTGGTGAAGTGGTCCCACCAGCAGACGGCGTTCTCTCGGGGGCCTTGTGGGAGGATGTGCTCGGTCGTCCGGGCGACGTTCTCGCCCTGGGTGAAGAAGCCGAAGTCCGGCAGCTCCTGCCCGGCTGGGAGCATCGAGAGTTCGTACTCGTAAAGGACGTACTTGTGCCCTTGGCGGTGGTACCAGTCCTCCTCGACGGCTTCGAGGGTGGTCCGCATACTGTCGTCCGGCGCGTACCGCCAAAGAACCGCCCGCATCCGCTCCAGCACCCACGACGGGTCCTCGCCGTCGAAGAGTTGCTTCGCCAAGCCATAGAGCGACTGTTCCCCAGCGTTGGAGCGGCGCTGCTCGATGACGAACACGCGGGCGGAGTAGCGCTCGCAGACCTCTAACAGGTCGGCGTACAGCTTGCCGTCCTCGGGGTGGCGGAGCCGGCAGGCGAACAGGAGCGGTCGGTAGATGGCGACGATGCGGGAGCGTTGCAGCGCGGCGTTCCGTCGTCGCACAGGGTCTCGCAGGCCCTCGGGGAAGGCGAGGTACTGAGCGTTGGGGTCGTTCGCCTCGCGCAAGAACAGAGCGCAGGATTCGAGCGTGGAGATGTAGCTCGACAGGTCATCGAACAGCTCGTTCCACTTGGCCTCGCCGTCGGGCAGTGGGGTCACATCCTTCTTCAGTCGCACACCGCTGGCGAGGTACCGGCCCCTGTCGAAGCGCTCCTTGATGGAACCCACCCGCGCCCAGTAGCGCTTGTCGGGTTGCTGAGTGGCCAGCCAATGCCAGCGCAGGAGCTGGTCTTCCTCGCCCTGCTGGGCGTTGGCGAGGTGGCTGAAGATCTTCGTCCAGCGCTCGTTGATCTCCTGGGCGAGCTGCTCGCCGCGGTCATCACGGATCTGCCGCGCCAGGTACAGGAGGTAATTCTTGGTCTTCTCCAGATCGCTGAGGGGCCGTCCGCGCTCGTTGAGCGTCTCGAAGATGACGCCCACGTCGGCGGCGGTGCTCACCTCGTAAACGAGGAACCGAAGTCCGTTGGTCACCCGCTGGTGGAGGTCCTTCAGGCGCTCCAGAGCGGTGCACGACGCGATGTCGGTCGTCAGGTCCTTTAACCGGCTGTCGAAGAAGTCGCGGGCGGCCAGCAGACGTTGCTGTCCGCCGGTGAGCTGAGGCACCGTCACGGGCTGATCGCCCAGGATGCTGTCACGCCACAGCGAGTGGAAGTCGGCCCCGAGGATCAGTCGTGGTCTTTCGGCGCTGTTGATGGTGAGGACGCCGTAGGTGCGTCGGATCTTCACGGCCATCTGGAGGGCAACCTCCTGATCGTCCCCCAGGGAGGCCAGCGCCCGTCGCAGGCGGTCTAGCAGGATGAGACAGGTCGTCAGCCGCTGCTGTCCATCGACCACGTCCATGTGGTGCAGCACGTCCCCCAGCTCCTCGACGCTGATGACTGGCTCACCGCTGCCGTCGCGTTGTGGCTTCAACACCAGGGTGCCGGCGTAGTGCCGGCCCGTCGGTCCGAGGAGGTCAAGGTCCTCCCACAGGTCATCGAGCTGCTTGGGTCCCCAGGCGTAAGGACGCTGGTAGTCGGGGACGTGCAGGAACCTCTCGTTGAAGACCCCCGCGAGCGTGACTTCCTGGTGCTGCGCCATCGGTCGGAAGGTTACGGGAACTCAGGACGCCAAGTGGTCGGTCCGGTAATCCCACGGTCCCGACCTTCGCCCTCTAGCGAACCTCTCGCAGCCCTGAAGGCTCACCGGCGTACCACGCGGCGTCCATGGCGGCCCGCCCGCGCTCTTCGCTGTCGGGGAGCATGTGGGCGTACACCCGCAGCGTGAACGCCGGGTCACCGTGCCCGAGGAACCCTGCCAGTTCGGTGATCGCGACGCCGTTCAGGAGCATGACCGATGCGAAGTGGTGCCGCAGCGCGTGCATTCCGTTCTGCCGCGTCGGCGCGATGCCCGCCTTGACCAGCGCCGGCTTCCAGATCTTCGGGTTGATGTAGTTGCGGTTGAGTGGTTTGCGCTCGCGGCTGAAGAA
>JBPCKA010000065.1:0-106188 GCA_051004735.1 Euzebya sp.
GTTTCTCTTGCCTGGACACAACCGTGGGTGGGGACCCGGAGGGAGTTGTGGGGACGTCCGATCGGGGGGAACCGCCCCCCCCAGCCCCGGCGATCATCCATGTGGTGCTGGAAGGTGCTGCACGGCACACGCGGTTCGCTTACCTCGACCACGACGTCAGAACCCATCTGCCAGCGCTCGCCAATGACGGCATCGCTAACCGGCATTGCGCGCACCCGCAGGTTCTCCCCGAACCGTCCCGGCGGAATCTGGATGCCTAGTTCCTCCGACCACCACCCTGCGTCCTCATCGGCATACACATAGGCCGCCTTGTCCACCCCGCCATGGTCGTTGGTGTCAAGGACCTGGTCATCACGCACACCCACGGGTGTCAGGCTGATCTGGTCGACCGCCGCCTTGTTGATACCCGTCAGTTCGGTGCTGACCCGCGTGCGGCTTTGCAGGTCCCGGGTCACACACACCGCGGTCACCCGGCCGTGCGTCACCGTCGATCGCCTCGCAGACGTGTTGCCGAGTTGACGAAGGTCAGGATCTGGGTGGTCAACTCACCCGCGCCCAGGTTGTCGCCTGCGGCCAGGGCGACCCGCAGGGCCTCGCGGATCGCACCCAGCACCATGGGCCCTGCGATAGAGGGGTTCAGACCGGGGTCGATCATCCCCAGGTCCTGGCCACGCGCCAGCATTGCTGCGACCAGGGCGGCCTGACGGGACTGCCGGTCGACCATGACGGCCGCCACCTCGGGCTCGCGGGCCAACCCGCCCAGGGCCACCCGGGCCAGCGGCTCGGCGTAATGGAACGCGACCATCAACTCAATCCGGCGGCGCTCTCGTTTGCGCCAGTCCTCAGCGTCGATCTGGGCCATTAGGACAGCGTTGTCCTGCCGGTCGAAGAAGTCCTCGACGACGGCCGCCGCCAACGCTCCCTTGTTCCGAAAATACCGGTAGGTCAACCCGATCGAGGTACCCGCGCGTCGGGCAACCGCCGCAACCTCGAGCTGTCCCCCTGTCTCCACAAGTTCTTCGGCAGCAGCCTTCAGCAGCTTTGCCCGGGTGTGCGCGCCCTTCCCAGACATCGGCATGTCAGTCATTGTTGTCGAACGTAGGTGAAGGGTGTCACCTTGGCCACCACTGACCTGGCGTCGTTGAGTGGCTGCATCGGGGATTTCATGGCCCTCCCGCCGGCAACGGTCGGCGTTCGACGTCCAACTCCGCGAACCGACGCCAGGCCGAAGGCGTTTCCAACTTGGTCAGGAAGCTCAGCATAACCAGACCAGAGCGGTCAGATAGTTAGGCTGCGTCACCCGCACTATCACGGATCTCACCCGGTACACCCCGCTGATTCAGTCCCTCCAGGTAGACGATTATTCCCGCCACCATAACGCCGTCACGTGTTTCAAATCCCTCCCACAGACGAGGAAATGGTTCCTCGCCATCAGCGTCCCCCTCGACGGGGGCCAGTTCGAAGCCGACCAGCGCATGGGGCGAGTCTCCGCTGCGCACCAGGAACCAGGATGCTGCCAGCGACATCGCGTCGTCCGGTACCTGCACCCAGGTGATGCCGGGTATGGACGTGCCGTGGTCAGTCCCATGGGCCACGACGCGGACGCCGGCGTCCAACAGCGTGTGGTAGACGTCGGACTGTCGTTCCAAGTGTTCATGGGACTGTGTCCCGACATACAGGGTCCCGCCCGGCTGAACGATCGTGGACTGTTCAATTTCCCGGCTGACACGCAGCATCTCGGCAGTACCGAACAGGAATCGCGTTCCCTCGATTGGCCCTTTTGTCACCTCGGCACAAGCGCGCGAGAGCAGATCGGCGACCCCATGGGGGTCAACCGGGTCATCATTGGGCTGGCGGCGCCACTGCATTTCCGCACACGCTTTCCCGACAAGGCCCCGACGAAACGCCACACCGTTGCAGAAATGGGAGCGTGTGTCTCATTCATGCAGCCACCTGTTGCCGGGTGGCGGTCCCCGTCTTGCCCACCGACTGGTGGTGCGGGGTTGACAGGTCATCGAACCGTGCGTCCACCGCTTGCGCGGTGTCGGTCTGACCGACTTCTCGCTGTCCCAGCAGGCTCCAGCCTTGGGCGGGTTCCAGCCGGCCGCCGAGCAACTGGCGTTCCCATTTCCCCAACTCCAGGTCGGCTTTGAGGTAGGCGAGCATCCGGTTGTGGGCCACAGGGGCCGCCCCCGCGAACGAGGCGAGCTGGTGGGACTGTGCAGGCGTGGGGTCCAGGGCGAACCGGTAGGCCTGAACCACCGTCTGCTCAAACATCCGTTCACTCTAACCAGCGGGTATGACATCACGTCCTCGGCCCACTGCCGCCAACTGAGCCACAGCCAGTTGGCAACCGCACAGCACGCGCCCACTCCGACAACTTCACCCGGCAACAGCTACGCCTGTCCGCACCCACCCACACCCATAACCCGCAACTGCTTGCAACCCCCCATTCGCCTGTAGCTGACCGCGAGCACTATCGTGGATTCTGCGTCGAAGAGTCATGCGCCAGGACAACAGCCGCCCCAGGCAGGAGAACCTCATGGAACGCCCGCGTAGCACCGACGTGACCGATGGCCCAACGAAGGCCCCCGCCCGGGCGATGCTGCGAGCGGTGGGCATGACCGAGGAGGACTTCGGCAAGCCCCAGGTGGGTGTCGGGTCGTCCTGGAATGAGGTCACCCCCTGCAACCTGCCCCTGCGGCGCCTGGCCGCGATCGGAAAGGATGGCGTCCGGGCCGGCGGGGGTTTCCCGATGGAGTTCACCACCATCGCGGTGTCCGACGGGATCGCAATGGGACATGAGGGCATGCGGGCATCGTTGGTGTCCCGCGAGGTGATCGCAGACTCCGTGGAGACGGTGATCCACGCAGAACGGCTGGACGGCATGATGCTGCTGGCGGGATGCGACAAGTCCATACCGGCCATGGCGATGGCTGCCGCCCGGCTGGATCTGGCCGCTGTGGTGCTGTACGGCGGCACCATCATGCCGGGCCGACTGGACGGCAAGGACATCGACATCAAGGACGTGTTCGAGGCAGTTGGTGCACACGCCGCAGGCACCATCGATGACGAACGACTGCATGCCATCGAATCCCACGCCTGTCCCGGCGAGGGGTCATGCGGTGGGATGTACACCGCGAACACGATGGCCAGCGCCCTGGAGGCCATGGGAATCTCGCTGCCCGGGTCGGCGTCGGCCCCGGCCATCGACCTGCGTCGCGAAGACTATGCCCTGCGATCCGGCCAGGCCGTGATGGGACTGCTGCAGAAAGGCATCCGTGCGCGACAGATCATCACGCGTCAGTCCATCGGCAATGCCATCGCGGTGATCATGGCCATCGGCGGATCAACCAACGCAGTCCTGCACCTGCTGGCCATCGCTCACGAAGCGCAGGTCGAACTCACACTCGACGACTTCGACCAGATCGGCCGTCGTGTGCCCCACATCGTGGACTCACGGCCCCACGGCAGATTCCTGATGAGCGACATCGATGCGGTCGGGGGCATCCCGGTGGTGATGAAGATGTTGCTGGAACGTGACTTGATCGACGGCTCATGCCTCACCGTCACCGGGCGGACGGTTGCCGAGAACCTGGCCGATCTGGCCCCGATCGCCGACGCTGACGGTGAAGTGATCCGCGATCTGGATCATCCGATCAACGCCGACGGCGGACTGGCGGTCCTGCGCGGGTCCCTCGCACCCGACGGTGCAATCGTCAAGATCGCCGGGGTGGACGAGATGGTGTTTGAGGGGACGGCCCGCGTCTTCGACGGTGAACAGGCGGCCATGGAGTACGTCCTTGGTGGCCGACTGCAGCCAGGGGACTTCATGGTGATCCGGTACGAAGGACCAAAGGGCGGGCCCGGCATGCGAGAGATGCTGGGTGTAACGGCCGCAGTGAAGGGCGTCGGTCGGGGCGGGGACGTGGCACTGGTCACCGACGGCCGCTTTTCAGGCGCAACCCACGGGCTGTCAGTTGGTCACTGCGCGCCAGAAGCCGTGGACGGTGGGCCCATCGGGCTGGTCGCCGACGGGGACACGATCCTGTTGGACATCGCGAACAGGCGCCTGGATCTGCAGGTGGACGCGGCAACGTTGGCATCTCGGCGGGCTCAAGTGAAGCATCCCGAGCCTCGTTACACGACCGGAGTCCTGGCCAAGTACGCCAAGCTGGTGTCCGGTGCCGAATTGGGTGCGGTGACGGGCTGAGGCCCCGTGGCGAAACCGAGTTCATCCCTGCCACAGCAGCGTGTCAGCTCGGAATTGACTCCAGGCGAACCAGAACGCGTGATGGGACGGCAGGATCGGCCCGCCCTCGATCGGTCGAGCCACAAGTCCCCCGCCTTCCCGGCTGAGTGACACCCCGCCAGCCTGCACCGTCCTGCCCGCCATCAACGCCTGGTCGACCGCGTCAACGGGGAAGGCAACGGCCACGCCGGTGGGCGCCTGCACCCCCAGGACCTCCACGGTGTCCGCCAAGGCCGAATCACGGTCCCCGACGGGAAAGATCGGCCCGGCCGTGTCCCGACCACCAAGAAAGTCCCCGCTGTAGGGGTCATCAGCCAGGTTTCGGTCCCCCGCCGGAGGACGTGCCAACGTCGTTGTCTGCGGATGCGCTTCACGCCATTGCTGCCAGGTCGTGACCACGACGTTCAGCCGCTCCAGCGCCACACCCCGTTGCGGGCCGCTCACACCGACCCCCAAGAACTGATCGAACAACGACTCGGTAGCCACGTCATACATCAGCTTGTTGGACCGCTGCAGCAGTCCTGAGGTGCGCAGTTCCCCCACGCCGTCGGTCACATACGGAATCGCCGACCCACACAGGGTGCAATAGGGCACGGCAATGCGCCTGCCTCCCAGTGAGTCATTCACCAGCTCGTGGACCACCAGGATGCGGCGGGGGTAGGCCCTGGCCTCGTCACCGGAGACCACGCCGAACACCGTGTCGGTGGGGACCAGCCAGGTGGCGTCGACGGCGTCGACTACGACCGGGTCGCTCAGCGCGACGATGCCGTCGCGGCCAACCCCTCCCCAGGTGACGTGGCGCCAATCCACATCCGCTGGCTCGCGCAGGAAGGGTTCCCAGCGCGGGTCCCCCAAGGTCAGCAAAATCTCCGACTTCAGGTCCAGGTAGCCCGGCGGGGCCTCCACCTCACGCCTCAACAGGGCATCGCTGTGGGCAACCCAGGCGACTTCGCCGGATTCCACGCCAGTACCGGTCAACCTGGCCAGGGCCTGTTCCAACTCCTGCGCGGTCGTGCGTCGTTGATCAAAACGCAGTCGGTCGACCAACAGCCAGGCGTAGCGTTCATCGCCCGCTGCGGCAACTGCCTGGGCGGACCCGGGCACGAGTACCTCGGTCGTCAGTCCCTCCAGCGCCCAACCCGGGGGTGGGACGGAGGGCTGCAACACCGCCCACGCGCCCGTGATACCGAAGGCCATGACCACGCAGGCTGTCATGACACTCAGCAGCCGGAGGTTATCTGGGGTCACCCGCGAATCGTAGCGATCTCGCGATCACGGGCGAGCGCCGATAGCCTGACGGGCTGCCTCCCCCGAAAGCAGGACCGATGTCAGACTCCAGCACCACGCGAGCTCGCCGCAGTTGCCTGGCCGTACCGGGTTCCAGCCAGAAGATGCTGGCGAAGGCCGCCGAGATGAACGTTGACCAGGTCTTTTTGGACCTGGAGGACTCGGTGGCGATCGGTCAGAAGGTGGAGGCCCGTCGCAACGTCATCGCGGCGTTGCAGGACGGTGACTTCGGGGACAAGACCGTGGTCGTGCGAGTCAATGCCGTGGACACCCACCTGTGTTATCGCGACCTGATCGAGGTCGTTGAGGCGGCGGGACCTCACATCGATTGCATCATGGTCCCCAAGGTGCAAAACCCTGGTCAGATCGAGTTCATCGACCACATGTTGAGGATGATCGAGGAGCAGATCGAGTTGCCGCATCGGATCGGCATCGAGGCCCAGATCGAGGATGCCGCAGGTTTGACGAACATCGACGACATCGCCTTTGCATCCGAGCGGATCGAAACCCTCATCCTTGGTCCGGGTGACATGTCCGCGGCGTTGGGGATGCCCTCAACCACGCTGGGCGCGCGATCTGCCACCTATCCGGGAGACATCTGGCATCACGTGCTGATGCGCATCCTGATCGCTGCCCGCAACGCGGGTGTGCAGGCCATCGACGGCCCCTACGCGAAGATCAAAGACACCGAGGGGCTGCGCGAGGTTGCGGTGATGGCCAAGTCGATGGGTTATGACGGGAAATGGGTGCTTCACCCGGCGCAGGTCGAGGTGGTCAACGAGGTCTTCAGCCCGACGCAGCAGGAGTTCGAATACGCCACCGACCTGCTGGCCGCCTACGCGCAGTCAAGTGGTCAGGACGGAGCGGGGGCCGTCATGTTCGGCGACGTCATGATCGATGAGGCCAGCGCGAAGATGGCGCAGGTGATCTGTCAGCGCGGTGGGGCCGCTGGCCTGACCGCACGTCCTGAGGGCCAGCGCGACTGAATGAGCCCCCACCAACGCTCAGGGTTGCAGTAGCACCTTGATCGCGGTGCGCTGGTCCATGGCGGCCGTCTTGATGATGGCGTCGGTGGGGGCAGCGATGCTGGGCGCGTCGCGCTGCTCCAGACGGATGTCCCCGGGGGCGTGGATTGTGGCTACTCGCATGAGGCGGAGCCTTCCACGCTGGCCCGGTCCCTTCTCATCCGGGTTAGGCGCTACAGTTCGCCCCAGGCCATGAAGCACCAGCGACTCCCCCATCTGACCGCACGGTTGCAGGGGTTCGGCACGACGATTTTCACCGAGATGTCGGCGCTGTCCAGTGCGCACCAGGCGGTCAATCTGGGGCAGGGCTTCCCTGATTTTCCCGCCCCCGATGCCCTGATCGCAGCCGCACGACAGGCAATCGCTGAGGGACACAACCAGTACGCACCCGGCGACGGCATCCAGGTCCTGCGCCAGGCCATTGCCGGGCATGCCACACGCCACTACGGGTTGGGATATGACCCCGACTTCGACGTGACCGTGACCACCGGGGCTACCGAGGCGATGTTCGCCACCCTGCAGGCCCTGCTTGACACGGGTGATGAGGTCGTGGTGTTCGAGCCCGTCTATGACGTGTATCCCGCAGCGGTGGCCATGGCTGGCGGTGTGGTCCGGGGTGTGCCGTTGCGACCCGACAGCGATGGGGTATGGCGCTTCGATGAGGATGACCTAGCAGCCGCGCTGGGCCCCCGCACCAAAGCTCTGGTGATCAACAGCCCCCACAACCCGTGCGGCAAGGTCTTCACCCGCGCCGAACTTGAGCGGATCGCCGCGGCCGCCATCGCCCACGACGTGATTGTCATCACCGATGAGGTGTATGAGCATCTGACCTTCGACGGTGTGCAGCACATTCCGATCGCGACCCTGCCGGGCATGCACCAACGCACCGTTCGGATCTCCTCGGCGGGAAAGACCTTCAGCGTCACCGGATGGAAGGTGGGCTGGGCCTGCGCGCCCGCACCCCTGACTGCGGCGATCCGCGCCACCAAGCAGTGGGTGACCTTCACCTCCGGTACGCCCTTCCAACACGCCGTCGCGCAGGCGTTGACGTGGGGACCGGACTACTTCGATCCGCTCGCGGGGGACTACCAGGCTCGTCGTGACCACCTTGTCAAAGGGCTGGCCGACCTGGGCCTGGACGTGTTCACGCCTGACGGCACCTACTTCGTCACCGTCGATGTCCGATCGCTTGGGTTCAGTGACGACGTCGACTTCTGCCGCCGCCTGCCCGCCCATGCCGGAGTTGCGGCCATCCCCGTGTCAGCGTTCCATACCGACCCCAGGGACGGGGCAGGTTACGTCAGGTTCGCATTCTGCAAGACCGATGAGTTGTTGGACCTGGGATTGACCCGCCTTCACGCCCATCTGGGCGACATGCCCCGATAGAGGAGACCAGCCCATGCGCATCGCAGCCATCCAGGCCGACTTGCTGTGGGAGGACCCCGAGACCAACCGCCGCCGCTTCACCGAACGACTGTGGGCGGCCGCGGGCGCCGGAGCCAATCTCGTCCTGCTGCCGGAGATGTTTCCGACGGGCTTCTCGATGGCGTCAACGGAGATCGCCGAGGAGTCAGACGGCACCACGGTGCAGTGGATGTGTGATCAGGCGCGGACGCACGACGTCCACCTGGCAGGATCGCTGGCCACGGTCGGAGATCCCCTCCCAACCAACCGACTCGTGCTGGCCGGGCCAGAGGGGGTCGTGGGGCACTACGACAAGATCCATCCGTTCAGCTATTCCGGCGAACATCAGCACTACAGTGCGGGCCGCGACTTCCTGACCGCTGATGTGGGCGGACTGCGCACGACCTTCTTCATCTGCTATGACCTGCGCTTCGCTGATGAGTTCTGGGCCACTGCACCCGACACCGACCTCTACGTGGTTGTCGCCAACTGGCCACGGGCCCGGCGAACCCATTGGCAGACACTGCTGGCCGCCCGCGCCATTGAGAACCAGGCCTACGTCGCAGCGGTCAACCGGGTCGGCACCGACGGCAATGATCTGGACTACGCCGGGGATTCCATGATCCTTGACCCCATGGGCAACGTCCTGGCCAGCGCCTCGGAGTCAGAGACGATCCTGCTGGCCGACGTGGATGCCGAAGAGGTCACCCGGGTGCGAAAACGCTTCCCCTTCATGACTGACCGGCGCTGAGCCAAGGCAGGCAGTGCTACCCGGCGGTCAGCCGATCTCGCAGGTCGTCCTCGATCTGTTGGCTGACCGCTGCGGTCCCGCCAAGGATCACGACCCGACGCACACCAAGCCGCTGGATCTCGGCCAGCACACCGTCGGGCAGGCTGTCACCCACCAACATGATCGGCGCCATCTCCAGGGCTGCGGCCGGGGCACCCGCCAGACCGTCGGGGAAATTGTTGCCGGTGGCCAGGTAGACCGCGCCGGATGAGGTGTCGAAGAATCGCAGTGACACCTCGACCGAGGTGGCAATGCGGTCGTTGCCCGCTACCCGCTCGACGGAGTCGGCAAAGTCGCCGAGTTCCGCTTCCACGTCCTGGCTCACGGTCGCGGTTCCACCGACGATGACGATAGAGGCGGGGTCCAGGCGTTCCAGTAGCGACCTGGTGACCTCCGGGATGCTGTCAGGATTGACCAGCAGGATGGGTGCACGCTCGGTCGCTGCAGCTGGTCCCGCCGCCAACGTGTCAGGGAAGTTTGCACCGGTTGCCACATACACCGTGCCATTGGTCGGGCTGAAGAACTCCTCGGCCACGGTGGCGGCGGTGTCGAAACGGTTTGGCCCGCCTAACCGGATGGTTTCGACGGCGGCCAGATCCTCCAACTCCGCTTGGACCTCGGGAGAGACTGCGGCAGGACCGCCCAGGATGAAGATCCGCTCGGGGTTCAGTCGCTGGATCTCCAGACGGGTCGCCTCGGGAAGGGTGTCGACCTGCGTCAACAGGAGCGGAGCGGCCTGGGTGAATGCAGCCGGCCCACCGGCCAGCGCGTCGGGGAAGTTGCCCGCCGTGGCCACGAACACGTCCAAGCCTTCACGAGGGCTGAAGCGGCTGCGGCTGATGTCGACCGCCGTCGCGATCCGGTCATCACCCGCATAGCGGACGATGTCGAACGGCAGTGGCAACACCTCATCCAGCGGGGTGGACCCACTACGGGGCAGTGGCACGATGACGTCATCGCTTAGATCTGGCGAGGAGTTCTGGCCGGGGTTGTCGTGCTGGATCAGGTTGTTCATCAAGGTGAAACCGGCGTCGGTGACGCCGTAACTGGACAGCCCGAACTGGTGATCCCATTCCGTGGTGGGGAAGGGCGCGAACGATCCTAGGATCCGTACCAACCCATTGCCCATGGGTAACTCGCCCAACGACGTGCGCGTGTCCGAGGCGGCGTCGGTGTCATCTCCCCCCAGGGCCACGCCACCGGCGTCCTCCCAGTCAGACCGCGCCACGTACCACTGGGGCTGGGTCTCCTCATCCGACCCACAGGTGTCAGAGTCCACGCAATAGCCGATCGGGACCGGCTCGGTCGTCTGACGTCGTGAGTTCGTCCCCTCGGCGGCTCCGGGCTGGTCGATGCCGGCGGCCAAGGGATGATCGAACGTGTCTGCCCCGTCAACGGAGAACGACACATGTCCTGCGTAGACCTCACGGGTGCGGACGCTGTCAGCTGAGGTGTAGTCCAGCCACTCCACGGCCCGGATGGCGTCGTCGGTCAGGACCAGGTTGCCACCACCACGCACGAACTCATCGACCGCAGCGGTCATCTGGGCCAGATCCTGGGCGGTGTAGCCCAGCGATCCCAGGTCGTTCTTGCCCGACTCGTTGGGGCTCATGTCATCGTCGCGGAAGTTGGCATGTGCCGAACCGGCGACCCGGACGGGTTGTTCCTCTGCCTGGCCCACCTCATCGACGTAGCCGGGAAGGAAGGCGTCGTCGATCACCACCACGGTGTCGAAGTCCGACAGATCGCGAGTGCCGTTCAGCACCTTGCGCGGGTCAACCGTGACCAGGTTGCCGTTGGCCACGAACGGCTTGAGGTCGGTGAACACCTGGGTGTTGGTCGCCTCGAATGCGTCCTGACCGACCTCGGGCCACACCGGCTCGGTGGAAAATGAGGTGGTGTAGGTGAACGAGACCGACGCGGGTCCCTGCATGATCACGCGGTAGTGACCGTCGCGGGGATGGTTCTCATCGACCCTGGCCCCCGCTTGGACATACACGGGGGACTGGTTGAAGTAGGACTCCAGTCGCTGCCAGTCGCCGGCCTGCAGCCCCTCGACCGTCTCACCGTCCTGGACCTGCCGTTCGATGTGCACTCTGTTCACGGCGCCCTGGCTCTGCCCACCCAGGTTGGCCTGATAGGTGATCTGGGTGCTGATCCCCCCGATGAAGGTGGTGTCGTCGTTGGCCACGTCGAACTCGCTGATGGTGGTCGTGTTCTGCGGTGCGTGCTGCAGGGTGCCGGTCATCGCCTCCGGTGCCGTGGCTCCTGCGGGCGCCGATGGGTAGCGGATGGCGTCGTTGTACAGGACGCGCGGGTTGGCCAGGTACGCCACGTCGTGACCACCCAGGTCGAAAGCGACTGGTGGCGGCTGCAGGTTGAAGTTGAGCATCCCGTAGATGAGGGACTTGTTGCCGTCGACGTGCAGCTGCTCGAACTCGGTCAGATAGCAGGTACCGGTACCGCAGTTGGCCAGGTGCGACACCGACATCTCGTTGTCGATGCCGTCGGCGCCCAATCCGATGGGTGAGTCGATCCAGTCACCGAACGCCCCGCTGACGGTGTAGTCGATGGTGTCCCAGATCGTGCCGTACTGGACCCCGTACACTCGCGGTGTGGGGTCACAGTTGGGATCGTCGCTGACCGACCCCGAGGTTCCGGGCGGTACGCATGCTTCGGGGGTGTCGTTGGACTTGATCACGCTGGACCAGGCCAGGCGGATCTCGGCGTCGGCGTAGGCTTCCTCCACGAACTGCTGGACGCGTTCGTTCTTGTCGTAGGGGCGTTGGGAACCGCCGATCAGCGTGAAGCTGAAGGCACGGTCGATCAGCTGACCGTGCAGATCGATGCCGCCAGCCCAGTTGTCACTCAGACCTTGGAGGGTCTGCCCGAAACTGCGGGTCTCAGGCTCGGACCAGGGCGTGTACTGGTGCTCGGTGTAACCCACCGCGGGCCAGTCACGGTTCATGTCCATGCCGTTGCCGTTGTAGCGCTGAAAGGACACCGGGATGTCCAGGGGCAGATCGGCCGGGGACACATCGGTCCCGCGACGCCAGCCGTCGGGATTGGCCAGCACGAAGTAACTGACCGACCGCATCAGCACCTCGCCGATACGCAGGTTCTCCGCCATGCTGCCTGACTGTGTGGTGATCTCGGAGGTCTCGTAGGTTTCTAGCAGCAGGCGTTCGGGATCGGTGGCGCCATAGGTCACCAGATCCTCGATGGCGCGCAGACCCCCCTCGACACCGGCACGCTCGATCCCGTGGATGGACAGCGGGAAGACGAAATGCGCCCGATCCTCCTCAGCGGTGGGCTGGACGTCAGGCACCAGGCTGGCGCCCTCGGGGGCGGTCACCTTGATCAGCTGAAGCGGGACCTGCTGGCGTGAGCCATCGACGAAGGGAAGGCCGGCCGTGAACCCGTCACCCATTTCTTCATCCAGCGCCTCACGAATTCGTGGATCGTCGGTTTCAGCCAGGTTGATCAACTCGATGAACGGACCAGTGTCCTGCCGGGAAGTCAGGTAGGTCAATCCACTCAGGGCGTCGGCGTAGCTGATGAAGGAGTTAGCGCGGCAGGTCGCGTTTCCCTTGGCGAAGGGCGAACCGCTGCCGGGGTAGGGAGTGCTTTCCCCCAAACCTGGCAGCCAGTAGGCCAACGGGTCGGGAAAGACCCGGCCACAGGCGGCGTAGGTCGCGTCATCCGCAGCGACGGGGCCCGCAACGGCCGGGGGCGGCGACGCCAGCGGCGCCAGTGCCAGAATCATGGCCACTACCACGCCACCGATGAGGAGTCGTGTGCGTGAAGGAAGGGAACGAACTGTCGCTGACATGCGGACTCCGCGGCTGGCTGAGGGTGGACCCTTCTGCTACGTCTGAAGGTGCCTGAGCCTTACGGGTCCCCGCCCGACTGTCAGCGCGGCCCTCAGGCCCTGTCGATGCCCATGGTCTTTCGGATGGCGGCCTCCACACCGGCGGCGTCAAGGCCCAGTTCGGCCAGGATGCGCTCAGGCTTGGCGTGCTGGATGTAGCCGTCGGGCACGCCCATGCGCAGCACCCTAGGGGCCTGCATGACGCCGGTGAGCTCGACCAACCGGTCGGCGATGTAGGCGCCGGCACCACCGTTCACGTAGCCATTCTCAACCGTCACCACCAAGGCGTGGCCGCACAGGTCGTCAAGCATCCGGGAATCGACGGGCCGGATCACGCGCGGATCCCATACCGAAGCATTGATCCCGTCAACCGCCAGCATTTCTGCCGCCTGCATGGCTGTGTCCAGTCGGTCGCCGATGCCGATGATGGCAAGGTCGGATCCCTCGCGCACCCTGCGGGCCGCGAGTCCCTGGCCAACGCCCTCACGTTGGATCGCATCACCCTTGGGGAAGCGGATCGAAACCGGCCCGTCCAGGGTGATCGCCGTGTCCAACATGGCTGTCAACTCCTGCTCCGAAGAGGGGGCGAACACCGTCATCGTGGGGATCCGCAGGCACAGGCCCAGGTCCAGGACACCGTGGTGGCTGGCACCGTCATCCCCGGTGATCCCCGCGCGGTCAAAGCAATACACGACGTGCTCGCCATGCAGTCCGACATCAAGGTTGGCCTGGTCAAAGGCCCGGCTGAAGAAGGTCGAGTACACAGCGACCACCGGGATCTTTCCGCCCCGTGCCAGGCCAGCAGCCGAGGTCACCATGTGCTGTTCGGCGATGCCCACGTCGATGACCCGGTTGGGATATCGCGCCATGACGGGCAACAGACCGGTCGATCCGGGCATCGCAGCGGTCATCGCGACGACCTGGGGATAGCGACCCACGACGTCCAGCAACGCGTCGCTGAACACCTGGGTCCAGCTGCGCGGCTTGGCCTTCAACCCTCGGCCGGTGACCACATCGAAGGCCGACGTGTCGTGAAGCTTCTTCTCGCGATCGGTCTCCGCAGGCGAATAGCCCTTGCCCTTCTGCGTCAGGACGTGCACCAGCATCGGGCCCTGTTGCTCCGAGGCCACCGTCAGCGCCCGTTCCAGATCCGCGTGGTCGTGGCCGTTGACCGGACCCAGGTAGCGGATCCCCAATGCCTCGACGAAACCTTGCAGCGCCGGGTCCTCGCTGACCACGGCCTTGACGGCGGTCAGCCCGGCGTCGGCGATGCGGGCGGCGTAGGGCACCCTCTCGATGAAGGGGTCAAAGGTCCGCCGGGCGCGGGCGTACTGCTTGCTGAAGCGAACCTTGCTCACTTCGGTGGCCAGGCGGGACACCGTCTTGTCATAGGACCGACCGTTGTCGTTCAGCACGATCACGACGGGAACCTGCAGGTGCCCGATGGTGTTCAACGCCTCGTAGGCCATTCCACCGGTCAGGGCCCCGTCACCAATGACTGCAATGACCTGCCCCATCCCGGGCACGCCCTTGCGCGCGTTGGCCAGGCCGAACGCCCAGGACAACGACGTGGAGGCATGGCTGTTCTCGATCACGTCGTGCTCGGACTCCACGCGGCTGGGGTATCCCGACAACCCACCCGCCTGGCGCAACTGGTCAAAGCCAACCTTGCGACCGGTCACGATCTTGTGGACGTAGGACTGGTGCCCCGTGTCCCACAGCAGCGTGTCGCGCGGAGAGTCAAAGACACGGTGCAACGCCAGCGTCAGTTCGACTGCGCCCAGGTTGGACCCAAGATGGCCACCGGTACGGGCGACGGCCGCAACGATGAACTCTCTGATCTCTGCTGCCAGCGCAGGCAACTCCTCGATCGGGAGGGCCTTGAGATCTGCAGGTCCTCCGATTCGCTCGAGCACCATCGACTTGGCTCCTGTCATCTTCATCGGCGTTCGCGTTGGGCTTCCAATCTAGGGTGCCTCTGGGTGGTTGGTGGGCTGGCCTAATCCAGCGCGTCCTGCAACAACTTTCGGATGATTACCCGTAGGGCCAGCGTTTCATCCGCTCCCTCGAAGATCGACAGTACCCGGGCATCGACGAAGTAGCGGCTGACGGCGTACTCCTCGGCGTAGCCGAATCCGCCGTGGATCTGCAGCGCCTCGCGGGTCAGCCATTCGGCAGCCAGACAGCTGAACGACTTGACCATGCTGGCCTCCATCTGTCCCTCACCGGCGCCCAGGAGCTGGGCCGACCGGTAGGCAAAGGCACGGCTGGCGGCGATGATCGCGGCCATCCGACCCAGCTTGGTTTTGGTCAGGCCGTACTCGCCCAAGGCCACATCGAAGACATGTCGCTGTCCGGCATAGGACACCGCGGCCTCGAAGGCAGCCTGCATGACCCCGTTTGCCCGAGCAGCCGTCTGCAATCGCCCGTTGGCGAAGGCGTCCATCTGCAGATAGAAGCCCTTGCCCAGTTTGTCGGGTCCGCCGACCAACTGATCAGCGTCGACTCGGTAGTCCTCGAAGCTGATCTCAAAGCTGTGCATCCCGCGATATCCGAGGGTCGGGATGGCCTTGGCCTCCATCCGGCCACCCTGCGGCGAGTCGTACTCCCACGCGTGCCCGGGAAAGCTCGGTTTCTCGACCACGAACAGGCTCAGGCCCTTGTGCTTCAGACTGCGGTCCGGATCGGTTCGCGCCAGCACCATCAGCAGGTTGGCCTTGCCTGCAAACGTGCACCAGGTCTTGACCCCGTTGATGACATAGCTGTCGTCCTGCAGTGTGGCGCTGACCTTGATCCCCGCCACGTCCGAGCCGTAGTCGGGTTCGGTCACGGCCACACCGCACATCAGCTCGCCGGCGGCGATTCGGGGTAGCCACCGCTCTTTCTGCTCCGTCGTGCCACCTGCGACCAAAGCCTTGGACAGGATCTCGGGGCGGGTGATCAGGGAGCCCGCGACGCCCAGCGACCCGCGTGACAGTTCTTCGGTTACGACCACCATCGACATGAAGTCGTCCCCGGCATTGTCTGCCCCTGGGCCCTCGGCGAACCCGCCGTGTTCCTCGGGGATGGACAGGCCGAAGCAGCCCATCTCGCCAAGTTCGGCGATGATCTCATCGGGAATGTCGGCGTCCTCACGGTGGATCTGCTCCGCGATCGGCATCACACGATTCTCGGCAAAATCCTTGAACGTGCTGCGGACCAGTTGCATCTCCTGATCCAGATGGCGCGGCAGATCGGGGTCGGCCAGGGCACGGTCGCCCAACCCTTCGAGCAGGCTGGTCGACCTGGCTGCCCGAAAGGCCTCCGAGAACTCCACGCCGTTCCAGGCAGCGTCAGCCGACAGGTTCCAGTCCGCGTCCCGTCCTGCCATCCGGCCCGCAAGATCGGCTGCCATCTCACCGGCGAAGGCCAGCGTCAGGTCGGCCTCGTGCTCACCGCGTTCGCCGTAGTCGAGCATGGCCTGCGCGGCGGCGACCCGGCTGGCCGCGCTGGACAGGTCGTAGGCCAGTTGCTGTTCGCGGTCCATCAGTTCGACGTCGATCCGTCCGTCCTTGGCACTGTCGGCCGCAAGTCGCGCCAGGGCCTGGTCAACGACTTCACGGGCGGCATGGACAATCGTTGTGGCGGTGTCAAGAGGCATGCCGGCATTGTTACCCGCCCATGTGCCCATCCCCAACCCGGTGGGCATCCGAGCGATGATGACGCATGCGCCCAATCGAGGCCTTCGCGGCCGAAGCCCCACGTGTGGAGACCACCCTGGAACAGGTCACGGAATCCGACTGGGGCAAACCGGGATTGGGGCAGTGGAGCATCGCTTGAGTTGGTGGCACACCTGGTCCGCGCTGCTGACCGAATCCCGGCCTACCTCGACGTGATCACAACCTGCCGACCGTCTTCGGCCAGGCATGGCGGCTGACGGTGTCGCGCTGCTCCCAGGTGCAGGACCACCACCTGATCCACACCCTGCGCGGTCCCATGGCGCTGGACAGCGCCTCTTTCGTCCTGCCAGCGACCGGAGGCGATACTCACCCCGACGTGCGCTTTCCAGTCATCCGCTAATCGGCCGCTGGTATTGGCCTGGCCTGGGCATAGGCGTATGTTGCCAACCGTCCATGAGCAGTTCCCCCGTCCCGGTCAACCCCACCCCCACGCCACGCGGGAAACTTCACAGGCTGGTCGGCGAAGTCCTGCTGGGAGCCAGCGGTCGCGTCATCCGGTTGGTCGTCGCCGTCGGCATGCTCTCGGGCCTGTGCGCAGCGGCTTTCGTTGCTGCGCTGCAGGCGCTGACGTCGGTGATCGGGCCCGATCGGTGGGGAGGGGGCATCCAGATCCTCATCCTGGCTGCAGCGGGCGCTCTCATCGGGGTGCTGATCCTGTACCTCGGCAATCCCGGCGATGTGGAACTGCTGGTCGGCAACATCCATGTCAGCGGGGGGCGTGACGACTTCCGTGACCTGCGGTCGTTGATTCCCGTCAGCCTGCTGGGCATCGCCGCGGGGTCCGCCATCGGCCCCGAGGCCCCGCTGGTGCAGACCACCGGCTCGATCGGCAGTTGGATGGCGCTGCGCTTGAGGCTGGACGAGGCTGAGCTGCGGCTGCTGACCATCGCGGGTATGGCCGCCGGGTTCACCGTCCTGTTGGGCGCGCCGATCGGATCGGCCCTGTTCGCCCTGGAGATCCTGCACCGTCGTGGACTGGAATACTACGAGGCACTGGTTCCGGCCCTGTTGGGATCAGTCACGGGCTACGCGGTGTACGCCGGCATCACCGGGTTGGGCCTGGAGCCCTACCTGTTGCTACCCCCGGCCCACCGGCTGCAGGTGGTCGACTTCGGAGTGGGTGTGGGCGCGGGACTGATCGGCGCGGCGATCGCGGTGGCGTTCACCTATCTGGTCGTGGGCTTCAGAGCGGGGATGCGGCGGCTGCCGGTCAGCGTACGTCCGGTTCTGGGCGGTGTCCTGCTGGGGCTGCTGAGCCTGGCCAGCCCCTACGCGCTGACCTTCGGTGAGGAACAGCTCAACCAGGTCGTGGCCACCGGTCCGGGGATCTGGGTGTTGCTCGGCGCCGCCGGGGCAAAGCTGGTCGGGTCGGCCCTGATCACAACCGCGGGCTGGCGCGGAGGCTTCATCATCCCTCTGTTCTTCGTCGGCGCCTGCGTGGGGTTGGTGTCCTCGTCTCTGCTTGGGATTGACCCCACCGTGGCAATGGCCTGCCTGATGGCCGCGGCCGTGGTGGGGGTGACCAAGACCCCACTCGGCTCGACGCTGGTCGTCAGTGAGATCGCCGGTCTGGCGCTGCTTCCACCCGTCCTGATCGCCAGTCTCCTCGCACTGCTTGCCACCAGCCGCGTGGGGCTGATCGAATCGCAGCAGCGACGCGAAGGAGAGTTCAGCAGTGCCCGGTCCGATGCCGTTTCCGGAACCGCAGCCGCGCTACTGGACCTGGGCTCGGGTCGCCTGGAGCTGTCCGGTGTGGACGAGGGCAGCCCGGAGGGGCGCCGGTGAGTCAACTCCTGGCACGGCAGGGCCCATCATGGGCGTCCCGGCTGCTGTGGTGGACCCTCGTCGTGGCATTGGCCTGCGCAACGGGTTCGTTCTGGGCCTCGCAGCGCGCCCAGCGTGGTGTGAGCGCCACCGGCAGGATGGAACTCAGCGGCGCGCTGCAGCCAGACGGGACGCTGCAGGTGGATGAACGGTTGGTGATCACCGATCATGTGGGCCAGTCGATCACGCGGGTGATCGCGACCCCCGGGGGCATTGTCTGGCGAGGGGTCACCGATGCCGCCGAGAACGACGTGGCCCATACCACCCTGCAGGTCACCGACGGCCTGGTCGTGACCGTTGAGGAGGAGCAGTCCTCCGCGGTGCTGAACCTGACCTACGAGTTGCGCAACGCCGCCGTCGTCGGGTCTGATGCGGTCGAACTGGTCTGGCCGGTAAGCGATGACCGCAGCCTGTTGGCCCTGACCGCTCTGACGATCCAGGCCAGTTGGTCCGGGGGCGGACGGCCGCAGGTGGTCCAGGTGCAAGCGCCGGGGACTGCGGCGACGGTGGTCTCCTCCGACGGCGCTCTGGTGGCGGAGTTGGGCCGCCTTCCCGCTCACCACACCATCGAACTGCACGCGGCCATGCCGTTCAGCGCTGCGCCCATGGGTCCGGCCGAGGATCGTTCGATCATGCAGTCGATGACCGAAGGTGAATCGGGACCAACGTTGCCCGATGGTGGAGGGCCATGGTGGGTGCCGTTGGTGGTGGCCAGCGTCTTCCTGCTGGCTTGGGGTGCGCTGCATCGCCGGCATGGGGCCGAACCCGAGGTGTCGTGGCCGGGACCAGTGACCGAACCTCCCAGCACCCACTCCCCCGCTGAGGTGGCGTGGTTGTTGCACCGTGGATCCGCAAGGGATTCTGATCTGTCGGCCACGCTGTTGGATCTGCAGGCCCGAGGGATCATCATGGTCGCCGAGGGGCCGACGTTGCAGGTGTCGGCAGGCCGGGCGCAGGATCTCCAGCCCCATGAGCAGGTGCTGATCGAGTGGCTGCGCGCAGCCGGCAACCAGACAGCCCTAAGCGACCTGCAACAGCGGGTCAGGCACGATCCTGACGAGTGGCGCAGCATGCGGCGCAGGTTCAACGTCGCGGTACAGACCTCAGGGCGTTCCAGCGGCCTGCTGGAACGGACCGTGGACGCCGAGAGCGTGCTCGGGGCCGGTCTGGCGGGGGCCACGATGGTCGTCGGTGGAGTGATAGGTGTGGCCCTGGGACAGCCGGCCTGGCTGGTCTGTGTGGCCGCGGGGGCCCTCGCGATCGTGTTCACCGACACACTGGCCCGCCGCACTGACGACGGGGCTCGGCTGGCCGCTGACTGGCTGTCATACGCCGGTTGGCTGGCTGCCGGCGAGCAGGGATTGATGCCCGGGCACGCCTTGGTTCTGGGTCTGAGGGAGCCAGACGGCGCGTTGCCCAGCAACTGGGCCACGTCCACCGTGGCACAGCTTCAGGATGCGTTCGTGACCGCCACCAGCTTTGTCGCCGCTCCCAAACGGCGGCTCTCGCGGGTCAGCCGCTGACCGGGCCACGCGGCAGGTCCAGCACCATTCGAGTGCCCGTGTCGTGCGACGGGGCAGGACCCGGAACGGCTCCTCATCAAGTGACAGCAGGATGGTCCTGGGTTGGGGATCGGAGGCCACCAGTGTTGCGATCGGGCCGGCGCCGCGAAGGCGATCGCTGGCTGCCACCACCTCCCCCTGGGGGGTCACCAATTGTGCGACGGAATCCTCCCCGCCACGGCTGGCTAGCGGATCAGGGACCGCCCCCGCGGAGAACAGCGTGGTCAGATCATCGGCGCGCTGAGCCAACGTGTCATCCAGGCCGCGCAACAGCAGACGTCGTTGGGTATCGACGATGCCGACGCTGGCGATCACCAAGCCAAGACGACGGCGACCGCCACAGCTGCGATGGCCGTGATGCGAAGCCGGACCGTCATCAGCCGGCACCGTCGGAGGTCAGGCGATACCCGACCCCTCTGACGGTCTGCAGCAGGTCGGTGTCGCCGAGCTTTCGCCGCAGACGGCTGATGTACACCTCGACAATGTTGTCATCGCCGTCATATGCCTGGTCCCATACCGCGTCCAGGATCTGCTGCTTGTTGAGGACCTGTCCCGGGCGACGGGCCAGGTAGGCAAGAACGTCGAACTCACGGGCGGTGACCTCGACCTCGCGGTCGCCCACCATGACCCGGTGTGCGGCCGGCAGGATGGTCAAACAGCCCACCTGCAACGGGATTGGCGAACGGGCGCCCGACCGTCGCATCAGCGCGTTGATGCGCGCCAGCAGCACCGTGAAGGAGAACGGTTTGGTCAGGTAGTCGTCCGCGCCGGTGTCAAGCCCCTCAGCCTCGTCATACTCGCCGTCCTTGGCGGTCAGCATCAAAATGGGGGTCCAGTCCCCCTCGGCGCGCAGATCCGCACACACCTGATAGCCGTTACGTCCGGGCAGCATGAGGTCCAGGACCACGACCTCATAGGTGCCGTCCAAGGCCATCGCGCGACCCATCAGACCGTCATGCGCCAAGTCGACGATCAACCCTTCGGCCTGCAGTCCACGCTGCAGGCTCGCCGCCAACTTGCGGTCATCGTCCACAACAAGCAACGTCATGCGGCCCGATCGTGCCAGGGTCGCCTGAACTGCGCCTGAAACGCGTCGTGTCAGGACCTGTTCAGTAACGCATTCCAAGCTTTGACTCATCCGCATTCCCCAGACAGGAGGTGAAATCAGATGAACCGCAGAGTCATGAGCGTTGTGGCGGCAGGAGCCCTGTCCACCGCATTGATCGGTGGTGGTGTCGCCCTTGCCGGTGGTGAGGATCAGGCCGAAGGCCCGGACGTCCCCATCGAAAGTCCGGATCTGGAGCGCGCCTCTGCCGCGGCTCTGGCCCATACGGGCGAGGGCCGCGTCACCGGTACCGAGGTTGAGGACGAGGAGAGCTACTACGAAGTCGAGGTCACACTCGACAACGGCCGAGAGGTCGATGTGCAGCTTGACCGCTGGTTCACCGTCGTCGGTACCGAGGGTGATGATCCCGGTGCCGCAGACGACCAGTAATCGATAGGCGTCTAACCGATGGACGTCGATGGCCCGCACACGTTGTTGTGCGGGCCATCTTTGGGAGTAGCGCCTCACCGCTGGTTAGCCTGCCCTGGCAGCCCCTGCCACCCACCGATACAGGAGAACACGCATGCAATTCGGCCGCTACCTCGAAGAGTTCACGGTTGGCGACGTGTACAAGCACTGGCCCGGCAAGACCATCACGCAGGCCGAGGACATCCTGTTTTGCGCCATCACCCAGAACCAGCATCCGCTGCACTCCGATGACAACTACGCGGCGGCCGCGACCCCTCACGGCAAGGCCATGGTCGTGGGCAACCTGGTCTATTCCGTCGTGCTGGGTCAAAGCGTCCCCGACGTGTCCGGACGAGCGATCGCCAACCTGGAGATCCAGTCGCTGAAGCATGCCAACCCGACGTTCCACGGGGACACCATCTACTCCCAGACCGAGGTTCTTGACGTACGGGAGTCCTCGTCCAAGCCGGACCGGGGCATCGTCACCGTGCGCACCATCGGCTACACCCAGGAGGGAACCGTCGTGTGTGAGTTCACCCGCAAGGTGCTGATTCCAAAGCGGGAGCGGGCCGGCGAGGAGTTCCCGGGCCGCCCCGAGCCCCGACTACCCCCCAGATCTGAGCCCTAGAGGGGTGGGCCCTGATTCCTCAGATCTGAGCTCTAGTGGGGCAAATCGGGCCGAACCCTCAGATCTGAGGTCTAGAGGGGTGGGCCCTGATTCCTCAGATCTGAGCTCTAGTGGGGCAAATCGGGCCGAACCCTCAGATCTGAGAATTGGGAGGGTCTGAGGTTTAGGAGGGGAGGTTGCCGGCGGCGCTCTCGAGGTGTGCGCGGACGAACCACTGGAACAACTCGAGCTGGTCGATCTGGGCGATGATCATGTCCTGGGTGACCGGATCCAACTCCTCGAACTCCTCCATCGCTGCACGATGATCGGCGATGACACCGTCATAGACCCTATTCAGGGCCTTGAGGTGGGTCTTGACGTCTGCACGCATCACGTCGTACTCATCCCAGGTACGGGTTGAGGCGACATGCCCGGGAGTCCCGACCGGCTGGCCGCCCAGCGTCGCGATGCGTTCGGCAATCGCATCGGTCATCAGGCGGACGGCATCGACGTGTGGATCAAGCATCTCATGGACGCCGATGAAGTTCGGGCCGACCACGTTCCAATGAATGTGCTTGAGGGTCAGTTGCAGATCGATCAGCGAGACCAGGCGCTGTTGCAACTGCGTGCGGACCTTCTCCGCGGCGCCGTCGTCGAGTCCTGGAATTGACATGGATGGCATCTGGGCTCATCTCCTTGAGGCTTGGGGCATGACCGTGTGGGGTGCTACCACAGCCATTGCCACCTCAGAGCCTTGGGAAACCCATCGCCTATCCAGCCAGAGCCGCCGCCACCTCATCCGAGATAACCGAACTACCACCCACGACCAGCAGGCCAGTGGTGTGCTGCGACAACCATTCCTCGCTCTCAGGCGAGCCGTTGATATCCACACCGTCAACCAGCAGTAATGGCGATCCCGCGAGTGCCGCGGCGGGTCCGGCAGCAAGCGCGTCCGGGAAGTTACGGCCCGTCGCGATCCAGATGGTGCTGGCGTTGAGGCCAGCGTTCTGCGCGGCGCTGGCCACGGCCACACTAGTGCCATACCGCGTGGGACCCGCCAGCCGGTTGACCTGACCCCCCGCCGCCGCCGCGGCATCATCTGCCACCGCAGCGCTGATCGCAGCCGTTCCTCCGATCACGATCACGCGAGAGGGCTGGTACTGCGCCAACAACTCCTCCACCGAGTCCGGCAGTCGGGAACCCTGCACCAACAGCACCGGTGTCCGGGTTCCCGCGGCCAGAGCGCTGGCCGACAGGGCATCGGGCCAGGCCCGACTCTCCTCATCTGCATCCCCCAGGGCCAGGATGACCTGATCCAACCGGGGCACCTCGGGGTAGGTCAGAATCTCCCGGGCGACTGCCGCGCTCAGCGCGTAGCGATCCTGTGCGGTGATGCGAGCGATGTTGTGGACGCCGGCGTCGGAAAGATCCTGCTCGACCTGTGACCCCAACTGGGCCGTCGTCCCCATGACATAGGCGTTGGGGGCGTCCAACCTCCGGACCTCGGCGATGACATCACCAGCAAGCCCATCGCGACCGGACAGCAGGATCGGCGAGTCCAGCAGACCAGCCAGGGGTGCTGCGACCAGTGCCTCGACGTGGCTGTCGGCAGGAACGATGATGACCGCACGTGCGCTGTCGTGGGTCGCCACGGACAACGCCACGGCGGTTTCCAGACGGTTGGTACCCGCAAGACGACTGAAGTCCCCGTCACCGACCGGGCCGCTGTCGTTGACCACGGAGGATTCACATCCGGGTGCCTGAGCGGGAGCGGGGGCGCCGTCATCGGCAGGGGCCTCAGCGGGCTCGCACGGGGGAATCGGTGCGGGGGCGTCAGGGAAGTCGCCCCGTTCCTCTGCGGCGATCAGCGACGGATACGGATTCAGGCGTCCAGACTGTTCGGCCATGTCCACGTCGTAGATCTCAAAATGGACATGTGGGATTCCCGGCCCATTGCCTGAATCGCCCACCCAGGCGATGTGCTGACCCCGCTCGACCCGCACACCCTTGGCAATTCCCGGCGCGTAGGCATTCTCCGGCCCGCCATCCCCGTCGCCCGGGTCATCATCTGCCGTGCCAGGGCTGTCATCGTTGATGTGGATGTAGGAATACTCCAGGCCATCGTCGCCGCACAACGTCAAGGCGTACCCGTAGGACGGCATCGGCTCGTCCACCCCGGTGATCTTGCAAATCTCGCCGTCGACAACGGCGTGGAGGGGGACCATCTTGCTGGCCATGACGTCCGTCGCGCGGTGGACCCGAGTGCCACCCCCCCGCGAGTCGAAGTACCCGTCATACAGCGGCCGTTGATAACTGCCTTCTGAGATGGGGAAGGTCATGTCAACGACGCGGTCATATCCCTCCCCGCCGGCGTCCTGGGCGGCGGCAGGCAGCGCGCCCAGTCCGAGCGTGAACAGCATGAGGAGGGCCGCCACGGTCGGATGCACACGAAAGCGATGCATTCGTTCCATTCGCAAGAGTGTCGGCGCTATCTGCTCAGACGTAACCTGGCCGATGCGACAGGTTTAGGACTTGCAGAATGAAAGAAGCGACCTGCCGTGTCGGGGGGGAGGACACGGCAGGTCGCCTACAGCCGATGATATCGCGTGGTGTGCCGCGCGACCAGTGTTGCAATTGATACTTCGTGGACATGTCGGAGAGGGCTCAGCCGGTCGCCTCAGTGCCAGGCGTGGTCTGGGTCGCCGGCGCTTCTGCCGGAGCCGGCGCCGGTGCGGCAGGTGCCGCGGAGTCCAGTCCCAGCTCCGAGCGAATCTGGGACAGCCGCGCCTGGGCCTCGGTATTCAGTGCGGCCTGCTCGATCTCGAGCATCCTGCCCTCGACCGATTCCCCTTGCAGTTCCTGGTGGCCCTGTGCCTTGGCGATGCGGGCCTCGATCTTGTCCCGCACTTCATCGAAGCTGGGGGTGTCCTGACCCACGGTCTCGGTGAGAGCGGCCATGGCCTTGTTCATCTGCTCCTGCATCTTGGCCTGATCAAGCTGGCTCATGAGCTTTTGCCGCTCGGACAGCTTCTTTTGCAGGGCCGTGGAGTTCTGCTGTACCGCAGCCTTGGCCTGGTCGGCTGACTGTGCCTGCTGCAGGGACAGGGCCTTGAGATTCTCCACCTCATGCTCCACGGCAATCAGCCGGTTGGCGAAAGACTCGGCGGCGGCGGTGTACTCGCTGACCTTCTTGGTGTCGCCTTTTTGGGTGGCGTCCTCGGCCATCAGCACAGCTTGGCGCGCGGACTTGGAGATCTTCTCCATCTCCTCCATCGCCCGGTTCAGACGCATCTCGTTCTGCTTCTGATTGGCGATGACGTTCGCCGCATTCTCCTTCAGCTTCCGATGCTGCTCCTGGGCCTCCATGATCGCCTGCTCCAGCTGGACCTTGGGGTCGGCGGCCTCATTGAAACGACCGGTGAGCAAAGCCACCAGGTAGTTCCATGAACGACGAAACAACTTGAACATTCTACGTCACTCCCATCTGGGCGGTTCCACCGCCGGTTTCTTCCAGCGCCTGACGTAACGCTTCCATCTCCCCGACAAGGCTGTCGATATCTGAGCCAAGCCCGGTCAGTTCTCCATGATCACCTGACAGCGACAACTCAACGGCTCTCGCAACCGCTTCGTCCAAGCGTGCATCCAACAATCGCAGACGATCAGCCGCTTCACCAGTTACGCGCTGCAGACGCTCGGCCGTTGCAACCTGCGACTGCAACGCCTGAAGGCGAGCACGGTTGCTGTCACTGGGGGACCGTTGGGCGTCGATCTGTGCCTGGGTCAGCGCCCGCTGCGCCTGCCCGGGTTCCAATTGATGCAATCCGTCCTCAAGCGCCTGACCTCGCTGGGCGATCCTCCAGGCCTCGCGGACACCGTCATGGATCCGCTGGCCGATCTGCTCCAGACGTTGCTTCAACGGGCCCGCCTGGGCGCCGTGCACGACCTTGTCATAGCGGGCCTGGGCGATCTGGGTCTCCTGCACGTAGTCCCGCCAGGGGGAGCGGAGGCTGGCGGGATCAATCGTGTTCGCACCGCCCCGTCGTGGCACCGCGGACAGGACCTTCGCCGCGTAGGCGCCGACTCCGATCACGGCTCCCACGGGCCCGACCGCGAGGATGCCCAAGGCCGCTGCCCCGCCCAGCAGCAGAATCGAGGACGGCGCCATGATCGACCGCGCGACGCGCGGGGTCAGGAAGCGGTCCCTGAAGGACTGGTCCTCGATTGCTGTCACAAGCCGGCAGACTAGCGCCCGCGGTCACCGTCAGCGAGGCAGATGGGGGGTTTGTCCCGGCCGTGTCAGGGAATATTGGGGGTCTTCAACTACTGCGGAAAGTCATCTGGATGGACGCGACCACGATCGTGATCATCGTCTTTGTGGCACTGGTGGTGCTGGTGATCGGCGCGTTGCTGATCCAACGCCGCCGTCGTCAAGGCGGGATCCATGTCACCTCGGGCCGCGGCGCTTCGCCGCCCAAGGGGGCGGGCCATGACGATTGACGAGCGATTGCTGCGCCACGCCAGCGACATTTCCGGTCAGGCCGTCGTCACCATCAGCGGAGAGGACGTCGCGCAGGTCAAGGACGTCCTGTTTGACCCGACCGGATCGGTGCTAGGCTTCACCCTGGCTGGCCGGGGTCTGCTGAGTGGCCCGCTGAAGACCTGGCTGCCTTGGGCAGGCGTGCATGGTTTCGGGGCCGACGCGATCATGATCGCGGACGATTCGGCGTTGATCCCACGGGAGATGGGCGACGTCAGCGACGACGTGCAGGGCGATGTCACCGGCGATGAGGTGCTGACCCGGTCGGGGACGATCATCGGCCGGGTGATCGATGCGGTACTGCGGCTTGAACCCGGGGTGCTGGACGTCGTGGGCTATGAGGTCGAACCGTCCGACGGGGGCGATCCACGTTTCGTCCCTCTGCCCGACACCCTGGCCGTCAACGAGGGCCGGCTGATCGTGCCAGACGAGGCCACGGACTTCTTGACCACCGACCTTGCCGGCTTCGGCGCCTCGGTCGACACCTTCCGCGAACGACTGCGTGGAGAGACACAATGACGCTCACCAATCTGAGGTCGCTGCGACGACGCAAGATCGTGGACACCGCGACCGCGGGAACGATCGGTCGGGTCAAGGGTGTGCACATCGACATTGCGGGACCGTCGGTGGCTGCCGTCATGATCAAAGGTCGAGGCAGTGGCGTGATCCCCCGTGACAGTGTCATCGGCTTTGGCCCCGACGCCGTGACCGTTCCCGGGGAATCGGTGGTGAGCCAGGATTCACCGTCGCTGCCCACCGACGCTGACGCCTACGGCGCCCGTCTGCTGGACGAGACCGGCCGACATCTTGGAAAGGTCGAGGATCTGACCATGGACGACGATGGCCGGATTGTCAGCGTGACGGCTGATGGCACCACCTATGAACGAACCCTGTTGGGCATCGGTTCGTACGCCGTGGTGGTCAGCCGGGACTGATCCGGCCGTTCAGAAGTTGGAGATCACCGCAGTGAAGACCTGGTCTATCGACCGCGGGTCGGATGAGTCATACACACGGGCGTTGGTGGCTTCTGCGATCAGTTCCAGATCGGTGCCGTCCGCGTCCTCGCCGTAGCGGATGGGGAAGACCCTGACCTGGGTCGCGTTCTCGCCCTGCGCTCCTTCGAGGACCGCGAGCATCGCCGCCCGATCGCGGTTGCGATCATCGTTTTCCCCGTCGGTCAGCAGGACCACGGCGTTGATCTTGTCCGGATCGAACTGGTCCACGATGTCGGTGAAGCTGTCCTGGGTGACGGTGTACAGGGGTGTCCCGGCGACGGGGAACAAACCTCCAAGGGCCTCGGCCAGCCTGGCCCGGTTCTCGCTGATCGGCGCTAACGGCACCACATCGATGTAGTCCAAGGGCTCTCCGGTGGCCGGGTCGGGGCCAAGATCGGTAGAGAAGATCCGCAGGCCCACCACGTCCTCATCGATGAACTGCTCAAGGGCCGTGATGGCCGCACGGGTGGCCAGGTCCAACTTGGTGTCGCGGCTGCCCGAGGTGGCGAAATCAGCCATCGAACCCGAGACGTCCAGCACCAGCAGGACCTGGGCCGGCTTGCGCGTCAGGGACCATTGGTTGATCAGGTTGACCATCACGTCGGAGTCAGGCGTTGCCAGGGTGGTCGTGGGCTGTGCCGGGTCCACGAAGTTCGCCGCGACGATCGGATCGCCGATGGGCACCTCGATGTTGCCGGGGCGGAACCCGAACTCCAACACCCGTTCCTGGTTGACCGGGCGTTGGACGAACTCGGTGAACGCCTGGGCGGCGTCGGCCTGTTCGGGAGTGACCCAGTCTGCCTGCATGATGAAGAAGGGATTGTCGCTGAACAACGTCCCCTCCTCGGGATAGATGGCGACCAACGGGATTCGAGGCGGCACGACCTCCTCCCCCGGCTCCAACACGCCGTCGGGATTTCCGCGGTTGTAGTTGATCAGGCTGACCTCTTCGATGGCCACCGCCGAGGCATAGGTTAAGGCCGCCCCCCGGGCGTCGTTGCGGTACAGATTGTTGAGGAAGGTCAGGGTGGTGTCGCCGTAGTGGACGACGGCGGACTCGATCGCCTCGGCGCCCTGCAGCACATCGGGGCGCCGGATGTCCTCGGTGGTCAGCCCGCGGGTCTTGTCAGCCAGGGCGTAGTACTGGGCAATCAGCGCGGACAGTCCCGACGTGGAGAAGTTCGGATTGGTCTTGCCCAGACGAAACGGCCCCCACTCGGGATGGCCGAACGCGGCCCACCCCTGCGGATCATTGGCGAGGTCCAACAGGGTTCCCCACCCGATCGGGGTGTCGGGGTAACCCAGGGCTTCGGCCATGGGTTGGGGCATGGCGATCACCAGTGGGGTGAGCATGAACGGGGTGAAGTCCTCAGGTGCGATGGGCGACTGGCCCTGATCGATCAGTCGCTGGTTCAGCACCTGCCCCCAGGCAGCCGAGGCCGGCGACCAGATCACCGGTCGGGGGCCTTCCAGTGCTTCGTCCCATCCGTCACTCAGCAGGGAGGCGGCCCTGCCCGACGCCTTGTTCTGCGGCCGCACGATGATGCAGCGCCCTCCGACCTCAGCGTCATCCGAGCCGTTGAACTCCCGCGCCAGGTCGGTCAGCAAGTCGATCTTCTCACTGGACACCGCCATGTCAACGACCACGCAGTCACCCGGGTCGATGTCGGCCAACGAGTCATCGCCGCCGCCGCTGGTATCCGCGTCGTCACCGGACCCGGGGATGCAGGCAGTCGCCAACAACGACACCACCATCATCATCAACAGAACACGGAACCCAGATCTGGCTGCTACAGCGTTCAATTCTCGCCCTCTCTGACCGGTGACCACCGTTGACAACCCTAGACCGGGGCAGCCATCCAACCCATTACATCGGCGCGCCCGGGCCTGAGGTTATGACCCCAAACGCTCACGCAGGGCGAACAGCGTGCCACCGGACGGCAAGCCGTCGTCCTGCAGATCAAGTGGAGGTCCATCGGTCACAGGCCCACCGTCTGGCCCGCGCCAGCCCGCCTCGGCCAGGGCTTCCCCGACCTCGCGCCCCAGGGCCTGGACGTCGCCCACATCTGCGCCTCCCACGGCCACCGCCACCACCTGCACGTAGGCCAGCGGTGTTGGCCAAAAGAGTTCGGGCCTATTCTGCGCCGCACGCTCGACGTTGCGGTAGCCAACGGCTTCAATCGCCACGGCGCTGTCGTTTTGGGCCCCGTTGAACTGGATCAGTCGTTGGACCGGAGTGGGTGAGAACTGGGACTGATCATTCAGCGCATCAACCCAACCGAGAAAGCCTGATCCGCCCAGGACATTGGTGCTAAAACGTGGATCATCGAAGAACCCGCCGGTGAGGGCTGCGACCGCCAGCAACCCCTCGCTGCTTGACTGGGGGGCACCGAAGGAGGGTTGCAATTGCCCACCCTGAACCAGCCCGGCCAGACACGACCAGGTGACGCGGTCCGCGCAGGTATCGGCCATGACCTCATCGCGCGACACCGCCACGGCCAGGACCAGTGGCGTCGTGGCGACCACGTCCCTGGTGGGGTCGAAGCGCGCCCTGCTGGTCTGGGACTGCTCGATGAACTCAACCACGACCGAGGGCGCCACGATCATGTCGAACTCCACCGTTGCTGCGCCGAAGGCGGCCAACAACCCGTCCAGGTCAAGCTGGGCCGCGCCCTCAGGACAAGCGGTTCCCACCATCGCATCACAGGCCACACGCAGGTCCCCACCCCCACCGCTGGCCGGCGTGCTGCCGTCCGTGATAACCCCCCCGCCATCGCCCTCGATGAACGTGCTGCGGACGTACAGCGCACCGACGATCAGCCCGATGGTGACCGCCACCGCAAGTACGGTCTTCACACGGCTCATGAGGTCGTGATTTCCTGGGGCAGGTCCTCGGGTGTGATGGTCCGTAGGAGCTCGGCGCTGGGTTCCTCCATGGAGATCACACGGCTGGCGTGCCTGGCCACCGCCGCCTCGAACACATTACGCGCCAGGCGTCCGTTGCCGAACCCACGATCGCGTGGCACCTCCTCGATCAACTCGGCCAGCCGTTCCTTGGCCGCATCGTCGAAGTCATACTCGTTGGAGCCGGCGATCAGACCCGCGATCTTGACCACTTCGGCGGTGGTGTAGTCGGGGAAGTGGATGGTCTGAGGGAAGCGGGAGCGCAGCCCGGGGTTTGCTCCCATCAATTCGGCCATCTCGTCGGGATAGCCGGCCATGATCACCACCGTGTCGTCGCGGCGGTCCTCAACCAGTTTGACAATGGCGTCGATGGCCTCACGACCGAAGTCCTTCTCCCCGCCTCGGACCAGGGAGTAGGCCTCATCGATCAGCAGCACGCCGCCCCTGGCACCGTCGAACACCTTGACCACGTTGGTCGCGGTCTGACCGACGAACCCAGCGACAAGCCCCGACCGGTCGGTCTCGACCAGATGACCCTTGGGCACGACCTCAAGAGTCCGATAGATCTGGGCTACCAGTCGGGCAACCGTGGTCTTGCCGGTCCCGGGGTTGCCGGTGAAGATCAGGTGTCGGCTGGAGTCGCTGATCTTCAAACCCTTCTCGGCTCGAAGCTTTTGGACCTGAATCAGGTTGGTGACCAGCCTGACCTCGCTCTTGACCGGTTCCAGGCCGATCAGGTCGTCCAACTCGGCCAGCAACTCCTCCAACGGCCGGGGTGGTGGCAGGTCGGCCACCGCCGTCTCTGCCTGGATCGCCGCCTCGGCAGCCGCCGTTGCCGCCCGGTCCACGTCGGTGATCCGTGGGCCGGAACTGACCGATCCCGGTCCTCGGGGCAGGCCAGCGTCGCTGATCGCGGCCAGCAAGGTTCGCCGGAACCGTTCGATGGCCTGCAGCTCGGCGTGCTGGGTGACGCTGTCCAACGCCACCACATGATGTGCCAGTCGCAGCGCGTGCACGTAGTAGGTCCAGGCGTTGTTCGTCTGTTGAACCCGGTCGGCCGCGATCAACGTGTCAAACATGAGTGAGGGGCGATCGATGAACACCCGCTTCCCGGCCATCATCCCGGTGGCACGCAGGTCGGCCGGGGTGGCGTGGTGGATATGGGTGTCCATCAACCCGCTGAACGCGCCGATCAGGGCCCACAACTCCTCGTCGGTGTGGGCGCCATCGGCGTCGACCATCGCGCTGACGACCTCGTAGGCCTCGGCGATCACGTCAGCCTTGGGGTCCTTGCTTCCCAGCTGCTCCAGGGCAGGCGAGACACCGGCGACGAACTCTCTGACGGGCGCACGAAGGGTGGTACTCACAGCGGGCCCAGTCTGCCCCATGCGTTGCCCTCACGCCTCGTGGTGGCCCAGGAACGCATCGACGTCCTCGACCTGGTCGGCGGTGGCGACGTCCACTGACAGGCCGTGGGCTGCCAACTTGGCGGCGGCGATCTCGCGGTCAAGCTCGAGCGGGATCACGTGCACGCCTGGTGGGTAGCCGCCGCGGGCCAGTTCGTGGCAACCCACCCCCTGGACGGCGAAGGACAGATCCATGATCTCGATCGGGTGGCCCAATCCGCCGGCGATGTTGACCAGGGCCCCGTGGGCCAGGACGTGGACAGATCGTCCGTCGGGCATGTCGAATCGTTCGATGCCGTCGCGCACCGGCGTGACAGCGGTTGCGGCCAGCGCCAGGGCCTCGACGTCAACCTCCAGGTCGTGGTGGCCGGCGTTGGCCAGGATGACGCCGTCGGCCAACATGTCGAAGTGACGGGTGCTCACCGCCCGCAGGCCACCCGTGGCGGTGATCACGAAGTCGGCAGTTGGTAAAGCCTGGTCCGCCGTGGCGACCCGTTGACCATCCATGAAGGCCTCCAGGGCCTTGATCGGATCGATTTCGACCACCACCGGGCTGCCGCCCATCGCCCGGATGTAGGTGGCAAGACCTCGGCCGACCCAGCCGTACCCGAACACCACGACCTGCTTGCCGGGCATCAGCATGTTGGTCAGGTTCAGTATCGCCTGGATGGTCGACTGCCCGGTTCCGTAGCGGTTGTCGAACAGGTGCTTGCAGGCGGCATTGTTGGCGGCCATTGCCGGAAAAGGCAGTCGACCCGACCGATGGAGGGATTCCAGCCGTGCCACCCCGGTCGTGGTCTGTTCGCTGACACCCTGCAGCTGTGCGTAGGCCTGCGGGCGGTCACGAGCCATTCTCACGGTCAGCTCGGCCCCGTCGTCGATGACGAACTCTGGACGGCTGTCGGCCACCGCCAGCAGATCCTTCTCCCAGGCCGGGTAGCCACTGGCCCGGGTTGAATGGACCTCGATACCTTCACTGACCAGTGCTGCGGCGATCTCGTCTCGTGTCGACAGCGGATTGCTGCCGGCCACCACGACCTGGGCGCCGGCGTCAGCCAACACCGTGGCCAGCAGGGCTGTCTTTGCCTCAAGGTGAACCACCAAGGCGACTCGGCGGCCGGCCAGGGCCCCGTCACGCAAACGGTCACGCAGGTAGGAGTCGACAACCGGAGAATGCTGGCGTGCCCACTGGATGGCCAGCAGGCCATCGTGTGCCAGGTCTGGGTCGGCAATCCGGGAACGATCTGCGGGGGTGGGCACGGGATAGACGTCTTTCTGGGCGGGCCGGCGGGCAGCCCGCCGGTCCGCAGACCTTAACGGCCGCAGCGCTGCATTGATTGCAAGGATCGTTGCTGCGACCCTTCGGTGATGCCCGACCACGTCGCCCTGGCCACCCACCTGACGGGCCTTCCCGCTGTCCGAATCGTCTACACCGACCTTGACGGGACCTTGCTGGGGCAAGGCGGTTCGTTGCTGCATGACTCCGATGGTCGTCCCACGATCGGTGCCGCCGCCGCACTGGTGGCAGCGGCGAAGGCCGGCGTCATCGTGATGGCGGTCAGCGGCCGCCGCGCGGCGACGCTGGCCCAGGATGCACGGCTGCTGGGGTTGGATGGAGCAATCGCCGAGGTGGGCGCCGTGATCGTGCGTGGCGACCGCCACCATTTCCGTTGGGGCGAGTGTCCCAGGGATCTGGCCCCAACTCCTCGAGGGGCGCTTGAGGCCGCCGGTGCGGTGGAGATCCTGCTGGGAGCCTTTGAGGCCGACCTGCGGACCTACGCACCGTGGGATGCCGGCCGCGAAGGAGGCTTCCTGCTGCATGGTGCCATCGACGTCGCGCGAGCCAACCAACTGCTGGCGGACCACGGGATTGGCTGGGCCCGGGTCGTCGACAACGGTCGCACCGGCGGGTGGGAAGGACGTAGCGACACCCACGCTTACCATCTGGTGCCGCGCGGAACGGGAAAATCCCAAGCGTTGACTGAGGATCTGGCGACCCGGGAGTTGATGCCACCGCAGGCGATGGCCATAGGGGACTCAATCGAGGATCAGACGATGGCCCAGTGTGTCGGCACCTACGTGATGGTGGGCAACGGCCATGGCCAGACGGGCGGGAACTGCTTCAGGGTCAGTGGACGCAATGGTGATGGCGTCGCGCAAGCCATCACGGCTGCCCTGGACGCGCGAACCCACACCGACCGGAGTGACTGAGTGCGACCTAGGATGCTGGCCAATCCTCGCCGACCAGCACGTGGATCTGGATCTGATCGCTCAGGGTTCCCGGGTTGGGCGCGGTGGTGGTGAAACGCGGGTCCGCGCCGACAAGAGCGTCAGCCTGTGCCTCCTCTCCAGCGGTGGCAAACACTGTGGTCTGCGCGTAGGCGTTCGGCGAGGTCCCGCTCTCGGTCACGTCATAGCCAAGTTGGGTCAAGGCCTGGACCGCCGCGTCGAACTGGTCGCCAGCGGTGTTGGCGCCGGCGATCACCTGCACCGTGACCCCTGATCCGATCTGACCCCCAGCGGCGGCGCTGGGACTGGGACTGACCGCCGGGCTAGCCGATGGTCCACCGGTGGGCAGACTCTCAAGTGGCGGGGCTGGCTCGGTGGGACCGACTGGTGCCGTGGAGGCCACCGGGGTGTTGGTCCCGGCCGGTGCCAGGTCGGTACCTGCCCCGAGGTCACCGAAGACCACGGCGTAGATGCCAAAGGCAATCGCCGCGAACAGCAACGCACGTATCAAAGGAGCGGCGATCGACGACTGGGTCGGCGACGGGTCGAATCCCTCATCCTGTTCGAAATCATCCATGTCGTGGCGAACCCTACTGCCTCAGCCCCCGGCCCCTCTGGTCCGTCAGGCCGAGGGTGACCGAGCGTTCGGTGCGATTGTTACGACGCTTCTGCAGTCGCCTCATCAGCAACGGGTCATACTTCATGGCCGCGTCACGGTCCAGCAGGCCAGCGATCAGCTGGTAGTAGCGGGTAGGCGAGAACCCAAACGTGGCCCTGATCGACTCAAGCTTGCCGCCGGCGTGCGCCGGCCAGTCCCGCTCAAAGTCCAAAACGGCGCGTTCCCTCGCAGTGAGTTCTGGCCTGGACAACCGGTTCCTCCTTGTGGAGTTGCGGGGCTGATCGTATGCAGACCGGCGGCCGATCCGATGGAACCTTCACCCGGCTGAAGGCTTGCACGGCCGAGGCCGACGGGTCCGCTAGGATTTCAAGCTGTCGCCGGGATAGCTCAGTTGGTAGAGCGTCGCTCTTGTAAAGCGGATGTCGCGAGTTCGATTCTCGCTCCCGGCTCAGGTACCCGCCACCGCCGAGGGCCGGCGATCCGTTGGCCAGCCCCTGGGTTTCCTACTGGTCTGCCGAACTGTGCGTTCGTGCCCGGTTCAACAGGTCTGACAATCCCTCCGCTGCCGCGATGTCGTCCAGGTGGCGCTCGTCCAATCGCCCCTGCTGTATGCGTAGGATGCCGACCACGTCGCGCCATTGCCGCTCTGAGGTCTCCTCACCCAGCCGATACCACCACAGCTTGCGCAGGATCTGGTCCTCAGCCGCGCCAATGGGGAGGGTGATGTCACCACCAACCTCAACCAGTTGGCGTCGTGTCATCTGCGCGGTGTCAAGCGCGCCCGATCCCAAGATGAAGATGTCAACTTTCTGCATGGTTTCCAAGTGGATGACATTGAACGACGAACATCGTCTGGTTGCCTCGCGAACAGCGATATCGCTGATGTAGTAGCCGTCGTCGAACGCTGCCAGTAGGGCGTCCGCCGGATCAGCCATGGCGGAGATGGCCACGTCAAGATCCACAGTGGCCCGTGGTTCCCCGACCAGGGAACTGGCTACGGACCCTCCGATCACGACCTGCAGGCCCGCCGCCTGCAACCGCGCGGTCACTTCGGCGGCCAATCGCAGCACATCGGGGGTCATCCCGGCAGACGACGGCGAACGGCGGCCACGACCTCCGACGTCATCACTTCCTCCCCGTACAGCACCCGGCCCAACTCAATCATCAGCTCGGCACGGCTGGCGTCAGGGTGCCGTTGCGACACACCGACCTCGGCAAGACGTCGAACACCTGCTGACCACCCCACCATGAGTGCGGCCTTCCGTGCCGGACCCATCCCCCGCCAGGCGTCACACAGCATGGCTGCAACCTCTGGGCTGGTATCAGAGATCCCGTCGGGCGAGGACATCAGAACACGGTACCCCGACCAACCCACAGCAACGACGTCACGCCGGGGGGTGGTCTTCAGCACGTGTAGCCCTCCGTAGGGTCAGGACCGTTGAGACTGACGCGGCACCAGGCGGCGTTGTGCTCGTCCGTCCCGAACTCCTCCGCGCTGAACATGACGTGCCAGCGACCCTCCAGCGGCGGCTGGCAGGTGGTTTCCCACGCCGCCATGACCCGGGGGTCGTCACCGTCCAAGACATGAGCGGTGACGCCCTCCCCGGCGGCGTACACCTCCCCCGTGACGAACTGCGGGTCGATCAAACCGCAGGACTGCCGGTAGGGCACCCCCTCGATGAGCAGCTCGGCAGCACACGCCGCCTCGTTGCCACAGGGGGACCTGAGGTGATACGCCTCCCGCCGTCAGACACCTGGTCAGCGGCCTGTAGAAGCTGCAGGTTGCCGCGCGCGTCGATTCGTCCGTAGTCGCCGGTCGTGACACCCATCCGGACGGTCAACCGGAACCACCCGGGTTCGCTGGTCGGAAACTGTGGATCGCCGGTTGCGAGGGTCATGAGGAAAGTCGTGTCTCCGGGACCGACCTCGACGACGCCGTCACTGCCGTTGCTGATCAGGATCTCCACGTCGTCCCCGACGCTGGCTTCCTGTGGCTCGAAAGCCAGAGCGACCTCGGTAATCGACGCGCTGACCGGATCAGGGGTGGCAGGCGGCGGCTCGGTGCTTCCGGAGACCGAGATCGTCACGTCCTAGGCGCGGTGATAGCCGTCGGCATCGTCCTTGCAGCCAGCCGCGCAGCCACGCGGGCCATCACGTCGCCCCGGAGCCAATGGCCGTTTGCGGCACGGTAACGGGGTTGCCTCGACTTTCGCTTGAGGGACCTCGGGATCGCGCCCGAAGTCGGCTATAGCCGCTTTGGGCCCCGATCGCGCCCCAAACCGCCCCGGGGCGGGTCGAGCCGGAGCCCCCGAGGCGGGTCGAGCCGCAGAACCTACAGTGGAGCGCATGCGCCACCTGCTCGTGCGTCCCGGTTGGATTGCCACCCACCTGGCCGTGATCGCGATTGCCATCACCTTCAGCAGCCTGGGCCTGTGGCAGCTGGACCGAAGCGCCCAGGTGAAGGCCGAGAACCGGCGGCTGGAACAGGTGATGGACGGCGCACCACTGCCGTTGGAGGAGTCACTGGCCGCGGGCGACGTCGACCTTCGCCCCACCGTGGCCACCGGTACCTATCAGACCGATCAGCAGGTGCAGCTGAGCCCCCGCTCTCGCAACGAGCGTCCTGGCTTCGACGTATTGACCCCGTTCACCCTGCCCGATGGGCGCACCCTGATCGTCGACCGCGGCTGGCTGCCACTGGACAGCGAGATTCCGCCCCCACCCTCCGACCCTGTCACAGTGACGGGGCGACTGCGCTTGCCCGCGACCGCCCGTCAGGTGCTACCACCCGGCGGTGACCGGGCTGAACTGGTCAACAACGTCGATCTGACGGTGTTGGGACGGCAAGTGGACCAAGTGGTCGAAGGGGCCTACCTGGAGGTCGTCGATGACCGGGGTTCGGCAGCCGGGGAGTTGCCCAGACCGGCCGAACCCGTCGTCCTTGATGACGGTCCGCACCTGCCCTATGCCTTCCAATGGTTCGCGTTCACCCTGATCGGGTTGATCGGCTACCCCCTGCTGTTGCGACGCCGGATGGCTGATCAGTACGCAATTCACACCGCAGCTGCCGGGAAGTCGGGGGCTGACCAGCACAGCCCCGTGGTGGCGGAGCCCGACCCGCCTGCCTCGATCGAGTCACGCCGGATTTCGCAGTAGCCTCGTCTTGTCGTGAACCAGATCGTCCGGCTCATCTCCCTGAACGCTGCCCGCGTCATCTTCGTCGGCAGTCTGTTGTTGGCGTTGTACGTCGGACTGACCTGGGCATTGGCCATCGAAGACCGGCCGGACGCGGCATCAATCGCCGCCGCACAGGCCGCCCAGGACGCCAGCGAGCAGGCCGCCGCGTCGTCGGAGACCCCGGCGCAGACAGCCGCCCCGGCCACCCAGGCCGCCCCCACCCCAACCGCTGTCCCGGCGACAGTCGATCCCCAAGAGTTGATCGCGGCCGCGCTCCCGCCGGCAGAGACCTCGGTCCAGGTGCTGAATGCGGGCGGCGGCGCGGCAGCGGTCGACTCCGTCGTGGCAGCTCTTGAGACGATTGGCTACAACGTCGTCTCGATAACCAGTTCATCGCGGAAAGTGGATGACACCACGGTGTACTTCACCGCTGATGACGAACCGCAAGCCCAGGCGCTACGTGCGCGTGATCCACGGTTCCAGGTGGTTGAGGCCAACCAGGGACTGAACGAGGGCGTGAACATCCACGTCCTCGTCGGACCTGGCTTCTAGAGCCTACCGTTCATGTCCTCCGCGCTGCGCAGGACGCTCAGCCGCCGGACCATGACGGCCGGACTGGCGGCCGGACTGACGGCCGCAGCTGCAGCGGCGTGCACACCCGCCAGCGACGACACTGACACCCCGCCCACCAGGCCACGATCTGTCATCGTGGTCGGAGCAGGCCTGGCCGGCTTGACCGCAGCATTCGACCTGGACCGCGCCGGTTGGCAGGTGACGGTGCTGGAAGCTGCCACCAGGGTGGGCGGCAGGATCAGAACCGTTCGCCAGCCCGCCATTCCCGCGGGTCTGTACATGGAGGGCGGCGCAGAGTTTGTCGCGCCAGGGCATACCAACCTGATCCAGCTGGCCCAAGAGCTACGTGTGGAGTTGATTCAGCCAACCAGGCGGGCCGGCTTGGATGACGTGCTGTGCCTGGAGAACGTTCCGCGACTACATGATGAGGTTGTCACCGCCGGGGTCGACGCTGAACTGCACCGCGTGGTCGACACGCTGGCGCTGTATGCCGACCCTGGCGTGATCGACGTCACGGTCACCCAGGCGTTGCGTCCGCTGGATCCTCCACGGATCGTCGTGCAACTCCTGGCTGACCTGATCCGCCGTCACCATGGCCACGACCTGGCGGAGTTGTCGGCCGCCTTCGTGGGTGCGGCGATGGCGGACGTGCTCATCGACCAACAACCCCGTCGCCTACGGGGTGGCGCCGACACCCTGACCCTTGCCTTGGCCCGATCGTTGAGTCAGCCAGTCCGGACCAGCCACACGGTCACCGCCCTCAGGCAGGACAGCAGGAGCGTGAGCGTCACCCACACCCGGGGAGGTGAGCGCGCGGACCACGTGGTCCTGGCCGTGCCCGCCGCGGTGGCTGCCACGATGGATGTCCAACTCCCTTACGTCACCGAACTGCTGAGCCGGGTCTTGGTAAGCAGTGAGACCCAGGTTCTCATGGTGTATGACCGTCCTGATTGGTTGGACGCACGTCTCAGCGGCACCATGAGCTCAGACGGCCCAGTCGGCTACACCTATGACGCCACGCCCGCAGACACTGCAGTCCCCCACACGTCGGCCACCCAAGGGCTGCTCGTCGCCCGGTCGGTCGGGGGTGCCGCAGCAGCCCTGCGTGATCTGGTCGCCCAGGTGGGTGCCGTGAAGGCGGCAATCGATGCGTGCATGCCGGCTGACGGTTTCACGGCGGGACGCCCGGCGGTGACCATCGACTGGTCGGCAGATCCCTTCGCGCTGGGTGGCCGACCAGCCTTCGACGTGGTGGCCTGGGCGTCGCGGTCACTGCTGCAGCAGCCGCACGGCCGGATACACCTGGCGGGTGACCACACGGGCAGCCGGGTCGGCACGATGGATGCTGCGGTTGAATCCGGACGTCGGGCCGCGGCCGAGATCACCGGCTGACCCGAATCGGGCTGTGTGGCGCTTTAGGAGTCGTCGACCTTGCGCGCCCGCAGGGCTCGCAGGGTGGAATCTCGACTTTCACCCAGGCTTCGCTTTGCGACGCTGGGCAGATCCAGTGCCAGGGCACGGTCGGCTGCGGCGACCACTGCATCGCTGATGATGATCTGGGGGTAGAGGGCCCGGGTCAGGGTGAGTGCCTCCTCGGAGTTGGCCTGCTGCCACACCTCCGTCAGCACGTCGACCCAGTCGTTGGAGGCGTAGCGGGCGATGAGCGACTCCTGCTCGACCTGCCAGAAACCCGACAGAATGGCCCTGCGGGTGTGCAACGCCAGAGCCAGGTCCTGACTTCTGGTCCAGGCGAGCGCTTTGGTGTCGGACGCGGGCAGCGACGCCTGTGCCATCTCCGCACCGCGCCGTCCCACGTCCGTTGGATCCCGCTTCAGCTCCGCGTCGATCGTCGCGGCGTCCGCGCCACCGCAAGCTGCCAGGTGCCCCAGGGCGAACCAGCGCAGGTCTGGGTCCATGGCAAGGCCCGGTACCGTCTGTGATCCCTCAAGCAGCCCACGGGCGAACGCCGGATCGGTACGCGTCGTCAGCAGTGTGCGAGTCCAGATCAGCTGCCGATCACCGCCAGGCTCGGCAACGTCCAGCTGGGACCGAGCCAGATCGGCCAGCGATTGCCGTACCGCCTGTCGGTTTCGCCCGGCGCCGTAGCGATCCGCGCACGACATGGCCTGTCGCAGCAAGGTCTGCAGCACGCTGACGTCTGATTCGTCGGGGCTGTGGGTGAAGACCAAATCGGCGAATCGGCGTGCCGCGAGTTCCCCATCGCGGGTGGCATCCCACAGCGAACCCCAGCAGACCGCCCTGGCCACCCCTCCATCAGTCAGTCCCAGACCCGACTCCAACGTCTGCACCGAACGCCCGTCCAAGCGGACCTTGGCATACGCCAGATCGTCATCGTTGATCAACAACAGGTCGGGGCGAGGCTGACCACGCAGTGCATCGATGGTGGTGAGGGGACCATCGATGTCGATCTCCACCGAGCCGGTGCGGACAAGAAGGGATCCATCCCGGTTGTAGGACCCGATCCGTAATCGGTGCGGTCGGATGGTCGGGTAGCCGTCCAGCACCTCCTGCTCAATGGCGACGGAGGTCATGATGTCCTGCTCGTCGGTATCGATCGTGGCCGAAAGGGTGGCCACCCCTGCGGTTTGCAGCCACTTGGCCGACCACTGGGTCAGGTCACGTCCTGACACGGCCTCCAACGCACCCAGGAAGTCCGAGAGCGTTGCGTTGTCCCACTCGTGGGCTCGGAAGTAATTCCTCAGACCCTGCATGAACGCGTCATTGCCCACCCACGCGTGCAGTTGTTTGAGGACACTGGCTCCCTTGGCGTAGGTGATGCCGTCGAAGTTGGCCATGACGGACTGGGTGTCGACCATGTCGGCGACGATGGGATGGGTCGAGGGCAATTGATCCTGTTGGTAAGCCCACGCCTTCACCGAGTGGGCGAAGTCAGACCACGACTCCTCGCCGAACCTCGTGACCTCGGCAACAACGGTGTGCGCGATGAACGTGGCGAACGACTCGTTCAGCCACAGGTCGTCCCACCAGCGCATGGTGACCAGGTCACCGAACCACATGTGCGCCATCTCATGCAGGATGGTGTTGGCCCGCGACTGCCGTGACGCCTCCGTGACGCGGGAACGGAACACGTAGTTCTCGCTGAAGGTCACGCAGCCCGGGTTTTCCATGGCCCCGAAGTTGAACTCCGGCACGAACAACTGGTCGTACTTACCAAACGGGTAGGGGTAGTCGAAGGTCCTCGCGAACCAGTCCAGGCCCTGCTTGGTGATCTCAAGGATCTCAGCAGGGTCCAGGAACGGCGCCAGGGATTTGCGGCAGTACAGGCCCAGGTCAACCCCGTCATGATGGTCGGTGACCTGATGGTAGGGACCGGCCACCACTGCCATGATGTAGGTCGGGATCGGCGGGGTCGGTTCAAAAGTCCATCGCCCCGCTTCCCCCTCGTCAGGTCGCGAGTCGACCTTGGCATTGCTGATGACCTGCCACTCCGAGGGCGCGATGACCGCCAGGGCAAACGTCGCCTTCAGATCGGGTTGGTCGAAACAGGCATAGACCCGGTGTGCCTCGTAGGGCTCGAACTGGGTGTACAGAAAGACTTCGTTGTCGACCGGGTCGACGAAGCGGTGGAGGCCCACCCCGGCTCGGCTGTAGCGACAGCGAGCCTCCACGATGACCTCGTTGCGCGCGGACAGACCGCTGAGGGTGATCCGACCGTCCTGAACGCAATCCGAGAGCTGGCGACCATTCAGGACCACGCGCTCAACGGTGTCGGCGTCCAGATCCAGAAAAGTCGGTTCAGCCGTGTCGCTGACGTTGAACTCGACACGGGTGACAGAGCCAAACGTGGTGGGGCCATCATCGGCGACATCAAGCTCTACGTGATACCGCACGTCGCTGATGATTGAGGCCCGGCTACGAGCCTCCGCACGAGTGAGGTTGGTTGCAGTCACGGCCGGGATCCTTGATCGAAGTCGGCGTTACGGACAGACGGATGCTTGTCGGCAAACCTCACCACTGCCGCCGTGCGCATGGTGAGTGTCAACCGCCGTTTCCCATGATGGCGCTAAGGCGGCTGATTCAACGACGCCGGGAGCTGACAGCTGCTCGTTCGCGCGCCGCTCGTGACGCTATTGCCGTCAGCAGCGCCATTGCCGCGTCCAGGCGCCCCTCATGGTCCTCACTCAAGGCGTCGACGAACAGCCGATCGGCAAAGCCCTCCAGTGTGCGGATGGCTGCAGTGGCCGTGGACATGGCCTGTTGGTCGCGCGGACGTGCCCTGACCCGAAGCTGTGCATCGTCCATCGCCGCGACAGCCTGGGAGATGCAGACGAAGGACGTCATCAACTCCTGCGTGACCTCGGCAACCTCGACAGCCGCAATCTCGAGTTGGGCGACACGCCCGGTCTGTGAGGCGATCTGCTGCCACACGTTGAGGAGTGTGTCCAGATCGCTCCACAGGTCGTCATATGCCAACCGCCGGGTCAACTCATGTCCCAGACGCACACCCTCCCAACAGGTCTCCACCAGGGCGGCGGCAACCTCGGGACGGTAATTGTGCCGGATGCTGGTGCAGCCCAGATCCTGAGCACGGGCGATCCGGTCCAACCGGGTCAGCAGAGTATTGAGATCCTCGTACAGCACGCCGCAAACGATACCGTCATGTGCCACCCTGCGTCGACAGGCAGGGCCCATTGATCTTGAGAATCTCTACGCAGGGTAATCCCGCCTCGTCAGACTGCGCAGACGTGCCGGTCAGACGAAGATCTGGCGGTCACCCAGGTAGCTATCTGTCAGACGATGCACAGTTCTGCAAAGCCTCTAAAACGTGTCGTGGGCGGCGATGGACGGCAGACGGGGCCCTCCGGGACTGCTAAGGGGCCGAAGCGCTGTTCGCACAATTCGGTCATGCGCGTGCGCCCAGCGTCCGTCGCCGGCGCCATTCGAAGGCCACAACAGCCGTTGCGGTCGATGCATTCAACGAGTCCAGTCGGCCCCCCATGGGTATCGACACGACGGCATCAACCTCCTCAGCCACCAGCCGGGACAGCCCTTTGCCCTCCTCACCGATCACGATGGCCAGTCGCTGGTCCATCAAGGGGTGGTCCCACACCGTCGAGGGTGCTTCACCGTCCAGGCCGACGGTCCACATGCCCGCTTCTCGCAAGACCTTCAAGGATCGGGTGATGTTGGTGACCTGGCTGACCGGCAGCCATGACAAGGCACCGGCCGCGGCCTTTTCTGCGGCTGTCGAGGGTCCTGCCGCACGACGGTCTCGGATCACCATCCCTCCTGCACCCGCCTGCTCAGCGACCCGTGCGATTGCCCCAAGGTTTCGAGGATCCGTGACCCCGTCGAGCACCACGACCAGGTCGGCCTCCAACATCTGCTCCAGGGGGGTGAACCGGAACGGCTCCGCCACGGCTGCCACGCCCTGATGACGGACGTCCCCGGTGAGGTTGTCCATCTGGTCACGCGAGGCCGTCCTGACCTCAACCCCCTGGGATCTGGCCAACGCCGCAACCGCGTCCAGCGCGGGACCTCCACGCCGGTCAACCACGATCCACCGAAGGCCACGCCCTGCCTTCAGCGCCTCCTGTACTGGTTGGCGCCCTGGGATGACTAGTGAGGCGACCTCCGGGTGAGGAGGGCCAGTGGCCTGTGTCCGTCTGCTCATGCCCACCGCCAGCGCACCCCGCTACGGGAATCTTCCACCACCACGCCCGCAGCCTGCAGCGCATCTCGGATCTGATCTGAGGCCTGGAAGTCCTGCCGCTCCCTCGCACTGTCCCGCAGAGCCAGGAGTGCGTCTACCAGAGGTGACACGTCCTGTCCGTCTCGTACCGGGGTGACGGGATCCAATCCCACGATGGCAGCAATCTCGATCACCGCGGCCCGCGCTGTGGCTGCTGCGGCGTCGGCGCCCTCAGCCAGCGACGCAAGCCCCTGGCGGACCAGGCCGAAGATGATCGAGATGGCTTCCGGCGTATTGAGATCATCGCTCAGCGCCGCCACCGCCCTGCCTACCGCCTCCTCATCGCTGTCACCGTCAACGGGTGCGCTGGCGACAAAATTGGTCATGCGCTTCCATGCGGCCTGGACATCGGCCAGGAGATCGGCGCTGAACTGGGAGATGGAGCGATAGTGATGCTGCAGGAAGTACAGCCGCACCACCTGGCCCCCATAGGTGTCCAGAGCGTCGGCGAGCGTGATGAAGTTTCCGAGGGATTTCGACATCTTCTCGCCGTCGATGTTCAACATCGCGTTGTGCAGCCACAGTCGGGCGTACGGCTGGCCGGTCGCGGCCTCGGCCTGGGCGATTTCGTTTTCGTGATGGGGAAAGATCAGGTCGGTCCCACCCGTATGCAGGTCCAGTCCCCTCCCCAGGTACTTCCCGGCCATGGCTGAGCATTCGATGTGCCACCCCGGACGTCCCGGCCCCCAGGGGGAAGCCCAACTGGGTTCCCCGGGTTTGGCGGCCTTCCACAGTACGAAATCCGCGGCGTTCTCCTTGCGGGGGTCGGTGTCAACCCGTGCACCCGCCAGCATCTCATCGATGTCACGTCCGCTCAGCGCCCCATAGCCGCTGAAGGACCGAACGCGGAACATGACGTCCTGACCGCCCTCAATCGCGTCCTCCCCACCTTCCACCGTGTAGGCCACCTGCTTGCTCAGCAGGGTCTGGATCATCTGGATCATCTCAATGATGTGTCCGGTTGCGCGAGGCACGATGTGCGGTGACAGGATTCCCAGCCGGGCCATCTGCTCCTCATAGATGCGGGCGTACTCCTCGCTGACCGCAGCGGGATCTCGGCCCTCGTCGTGACCGCGCTGGATGATCTTGTCCTCAACATCGGTGATGTTGCGGACATGCAGGACGTCCACACCTTCATGCTCCAGAAGCCGTCGAACGACATCGGGGATCAAGGCCGCGCGGGCGTGACCGAAATGGGGGACATCCTGGACCGTGGGACCACAGACGTACATGCCGAATGGGCGCTGGCCTGAGCGGATGTCATCAGTCAGAACGTCCTCAAGTTGGCGGGTGAGGGTGTTGTACAGACGCATATCCCCGTGAGGGTACGCGCCCGCTGTCCACAAATCGGTGGCTAAGGGTCAGCTGGCAGCGTGCCGATGCGTCAGCCGTGGACTACCAGTTGCCGAACCAGTCGATGCTGCAACGATTGCGTATGGAACGCATCACCCGACGACATCTGTGAGCAGGACGACGCACAGGCAGGCGATCCCCTCGCCGCGCCCGATGAATCCCAGGTGATCGGTGGTCGTGGCCTTCAGCGAGACCCGCGCGATCGGGATGTCGAGCAGTTCAGCCAACCGATCCCGCATGTCCTGGCGGTACTGGCTGACCCGCGGCCGAGCTGCCACGACCGTCACGTCAACGTTGACGACCGAGAAACGTTGCTCGCCCAGCAGCTGCATCGCCTCGGTGACGAAGGCAGAGCTGTCGGCGTCCAGCGTCTCTGCCTGATCCACCCCGATCAGTGAACCCAGGTCACCCAGGGCAGCCGCACCCAGCAGTGCATCGGTTACGGCATGCAGCACGACGTCGGCGTCACTGTGCCCCGCCAGTGCTGGACCTTCGGGAATGGTGATACCGGCCAAACGCAACGGCCGGTCCATGGCTTCATCGAAGGAATGAACGTCCAATCCCTGCCCGATCAGCATGGCGTCGACCTCACTGTCGGGCTGGGGTATCCCCGGTGACGCGGGGGGCGTCGCTGCGGTGGGCGAACAGCATCCGGCCGTTTGAGTTGGACATGATGCTGGTCACCTCCACCATGATGGTGGTTCCCATGTCGAGTTGCGCACGGTCGACAACCACCCGTCCTCGCCTGGGGGGTCCTCCTCCAATACCTCAACCCCGACCGAGGACAGCCGTTGCAACTCCGCCAACGTGTCCAGGCCGCGCTGACCGCGGCGCCGCCGATCAGGTTCCGCCGAATCGGCCAGCCCCTGCAACTCATACAGCACGAAGGTGGGTACCAGCAGCACCCCCTCGATCCAACCGTCGCGACAGACGCCGACCAAACGACCGTCGATCAGCGCGGAGGTGTCGATCAGCTTGTAACTCGGCCCCGATGCACGCGAGCCACTTGGCAGCCGCCCGCCGGTCCCCAGACAGCGAAGGAGGTCTGACGCGCGACTTCGCCCCAGCCGGGAGCCGGTCCAGCCGATGCTCGTGACGATGATGACGGCGATCGGCACCGTGTAGATCTTTGCGTCAAGCAGCAGCAATGGCCAGGTCACTGCGGCACCCAGTGCCAACCCCAGCAGACCACCGAACGCGCTTGCGACGATCTCGCTGGTGGACACCTGCTGAAGATGCTGTTCCGTCGAGGAGATTCGATGTTGGGAGAATCGGCCCAGGACCCCGCCCAGGACGTAGCCGGTGCCAACTCGACGAACGCAACACCGCCCGGCACTTCTGAGGAGTCCTGTGACACCTAACACAGAGTACCGGGCGGTTGGGCTACGCGTTACTACTCGTCGTGGAGAATCTCGTCAAGGTAGGCCTCTGCATCCTCATCCGACTTGCTCAGCGACGCGGCGAGTTCCGAGACCAGAACCTGCCGGGCCTTCGACAGCATCCGCTTCTCGCCAGCCGATAGGCCCTTGTCGATTTCTCGCAGGGACAGGTCCCGAACCACCTCGGAAACCCGCATGATGTCCCCATCCTTCAACTTCTCGTTGTTCGCCTTGAACCGACGTGACCAGTTGGTGGGGACCTTCGCCCCTCGTGTCCTGAGGACCGAGATGACCTTGGCGATCTCCTTGTCATCGCACACGTTGCGCAGGCCGACCTCGTCGGTCTGATCAGCGGGGACCTTGATGGTGAGGTCGCCGTAGGTAAGTCGGAGGACGAGGTACGACCTCTCTTCCCCCAGCAGTTTGCGTGTCTCCTCACGCTCGATCACGGCTGCCCCATGGTGCGGATACACGACGGTATCGCCGACGGAATAGGTCATATGTAGTCCCCTGTCCGAGCTTATTTGGACGTGTCAGAGCACCAGTTCCTAGTCGCCGAGGCCCTGGCTACTGTCGACTAGTGCGTTGTCCGAGTTTACCACACTTTGACCTTCGCCACCAATGCAAAAGGGCAGGTCAGAAGGCTTCTTCGGGCAAATACCGGTGCATCACAGTGCCCGTCCGGACGATGTGACACTGTTTCGTGGCCGTTGACAAACAGATCGTCTTGTGCTTGCGATCACGCCTCTAGGCGTAGCGCTCGAGTATGGAGGACTCGGCCAGGCGCGCCAACCCTTCCTTGATCGAACGGGCGCGGGCTTCGCCGATGCCATCCACGGTGTTGAGGTCTTCCAGCGTGGCGTCAAGCAGTCGGTCCAGCGTGCCGAACTTGTCGACCAACTTCTGCACGATGTTGTCGTGAAGTCGGGGGATGCGGCTCAGTAGCCGATACCCGCGTGGTGCCACGGGCCGCCCGTCGCCCCGTTCGGCCGGGGAGTAGCCCATCGCCTTGGCAACCTTGCCGGGTTCCAACAGTTCGGCGTCGGTCAGTTCGGCGACCCGCTCAAGAACTCGGGCGTCCTTGCGTCTGCGGTCAGCGGTGTAGTCCTTCACGACCAGTTCACGCTCGTGTTCCACCCCGTGCATCAGTTCGTCCAGCTGCAATTCCAGCAGTCGTCCCTCGACACCGAGCTCGGTGATGGCGTGTTCAATCTCCGCCGCGATCCGTGCGACGCGTTCGGCGCGTTGCAGAACCGAGACGACGTTGCCCAGCGTCACCACATTCTCGATCTCAAGGGCCGACAACGCTGCAGACACCTCGTCCAGACGGTTGCGGTACCGCTCCAGCGTGGCCAGTGCCTGGTTGGCCCGGAACATGATCTGGGAGAGCTCCTCCAGCACATGCTTGTCCTGGCCGAAGTACAGCGACACGATCTGCATCGACTCGCTGACGCTGATCACCGGCTTGCCGGTTTGCTTTGCGACCCGGTCGGCGGTGCGGTGACGGGTGCCAGTCTCCATGGTGTGCACGGAGGAGTCCGGCACCAGATGCACATTTGCGTACAGGATGTTCTCGCACGCGTCGTCCAGCAGGATCGCGCCGTCCATTTTGGCGACCTCGGACAGGTGTTGGGCGGTCAGCCTGGCCTTCAGCTGGAAGCCGCCGGAGCGCATCTCTTCCATCTGCTTGTCATAGCCCAGGACCATGATGGCCCCCTTGCCCGCTTTGATGATGCGCTCGATTCCTTCGCGCAGCACGGTTCCCGGCGCGACGAGTTGGAGGATGTCCACCATGGTCTCCTCGCGCTCCGACATTGCACTCCCTCTCCGTCGTTACTGCCGGCCCGCGGCCGACGCGACGCCGACATCATACGCACGGCAGGCGTGGCCCGCCGACCGCAGTCGAACCTCAGGTGGTCTTGCGAGCCGCCAGCGCCGAGAAGCCGAGGATGCCGGCTGTGATCGACGCGGTCAGGATCCCGACCTTCGCGGCCTCGACCAGTTGGGGATCGGAGAAGGCAAGTCCCGCGATGAAGATGGACACGGTGAACCCGATGCCAGCCAGCAATCCCACGCCACACATCTCCAGCCAACCCACGCCGCGAGGCAACTTGGCCAGGCCTGTGCGTACGGCCACGAATGCTGCCAGCATGACACCCAAGGGCTTGCCTAGGACCAGTCCGACGATGACGCCCAACGGCACGGGTTGGGTCAGGGTGTTCCCCAGTGCGCCGAAGTCGATCGCCACGCCAGCGTTGGCCAGTGCGAACAGTGGCAGGATCACGAAGGCCGACCAGGGATGCAGACGGTGTTCCCAGATGCGCAAGGGGGACACGCCATCGTGGGACAGCGTGGCGATCACCTCCAGCTCGTTCTGCTCGTCTTCATCGGCCCGTCCGTCTGCCGGGCGGGCGCGCAAGCGCTTCAGTCGGCTGTGGATGGCGCCGGTCACGGCTTCAGGCGGATGAAGCGGATAGGCCGGGGTGAGCAGTCCCAGGATCACCCCGGCGATCGTTGCGTGTACGCCGGATTCAAATACGGCCAGCCACAAGAGGGCCGCCAGCAGGAAGTAGGGAACGATCGCGTACACATTCAGGCGCTTCAAAACCACGATGCCCAGGATCGCGGCCGCGGCGACGCCCAACCAGACGGCGTCAAGGCTGGTGGTGTAGAAGACCGCAATAACCAGGATCGCCCCGATGTCATCGACAATCGCTAGGGTCAGAAGAAGCACCTTGAGGCTGGCCGGTGCACGATCCCCGACCAGCGCCAGCACCCCGACCGCAAACGCGATGTCGGTGGCCATCGGGATGCCCCAACCTCCCGATCCCGGGCCGCCGGCGTTGAGCATGTAGTACAGCAGCGCCGGCACGACCATCCCACCCATGGCAGCGGCGATCGGCAGGGCCGCGGTCCTCGGGTCGCGCAGGTCCCCGTGCACGAGTTCGCGTTTGATCTCAAGCCCGGCGACGAAGAAGAACACTGCCATCAGCAGATCGTTGATCCAGTGTTCGACGGATTCATCAAGCCTCAGGAAGCCGAAGTCCACGACGATGTGGTGATTGACCAGGGCCTCATATGAGTCCGACAGCGACGAGTTGGCCCAGATCAGGGCGATCACTGCGGCCAGCACCAGCACGATCCCGCCGGAGATCTCGGTGCGCAGGAAATGCTGGACGGGCTGGACCACCCGTCGCGCCGACAGGCGGTCGGAATCGGAGAATGATCTGTTCAGCCGATCAGCCGGGTTCTGCTCCGGCGTCTGGTCGGCATCTTGATCATCGAAGTCTTGGCGAAGTTCTGTGTCCATCAGTCACGGCCCAGTTTGCCCCAAAGAGTCGAAGCCAGCCGTGCCCCACTTGTCCGGGCGGCCGCACCTCGCAAGCGGATGCGCCACCGTCCAGGCCCGGCGACCTGATCAGCGGCCTCATCATCGGGATCCCCGGTCGCGGCCATCAATCCAGGATGACGGGGCATATCCTGGGTCACCGTGTCGGGGTCAAGCACCGGCGCGATCGCCGGGGCGGCCGCCACCGGTTGCCTGCGCTGAAGATATTTGTCGATTTCATGGTCCAGCTCAGCGCCCATCAACAGCACGATGAAGGAGTAGTTGAGCCACACCAACAACACGATGACCCCCGCAAACGCGCCATAGGTGGCCGAGTAGTTGCCGGCCAGCCTGACAAACAGGCTGAACAGGTAGCTGAGTACCAACCACCCGATGACCCCCAACACCGCGCCGGGCGTCAGAAACCGCAGCTTGGGACGGTCACGGTTGGGTCCGAACCAGAACGTGAACCCGAAGAACAGCATCAGCACGGTGATCCCGGCCACATAGCGACCAAGGGTGATGAGAATGCTCAGGGGCGAGTCCAGGATCTGCTGGGGCAACAAGGTCTCAAGGAGGGTGGGACCAAGCACGATGACGATGAACATCCCGATCAGCGCCAGCACAAGCCCCCCGATGACGCCCAATGAGGCCACACGCTGTCCCACGAAGCCGCGCCCTTCGTCAGCGTCATAGGCCTTGTTCAAGGCGTAGATCAAGGCGGCGGCAGCGCTGCTGGCGGTGAACAGCCCCACGGCAATGCTCACTGCGAGGGCAGGGATCCCCTTTTCGGCCAGTCCTTTGATCGCCTTGTCCAGCGAATCGGTGACGAATCCCTGTGCGCTGGAGGGCACGATGTCACCGGCCGAGGTGACCAGCGAGCGGATGTCCTCCGTGGAGATGACCTGGGCGGCTATGGCTACAGCGGCGATCAGCCCCGGGACCAGCGCCAGAACGATGCGCAGGGTGACCACGGCGGACAGGTAGGCCACCTCGTCACTCTTGAACTCCCCGCCGGCGTTCTTGAGCACCGCTTTCCATCCGGCAGAGCCCAGCTTCCACCATGACTCAGTCTGACTGCCGTTGTTGATGGTGGTCATCGCCACACGTCCCGCGCTGGATCGGTCACTTCCTCGGCAGCAGACTTGCCCCCCCACCCTGGCAGGGCAAACCCCCGGGGCACAACTTCGGCAAGCCCGTCGCCGATCAGTCCGTTCAGTAGGTCTTCACCGCCCGGCCCTGCCAACTGCAGCGCTACGTCAAGCGGCACGGGCCCAAGTCGCATGGCGGCAACGACCCGGCCACGGGCCTGGCGGCGAGAACCCTCAAAGATTGACTGGGCTCGGGGTCGGTGGGCCCCGCCAGCCGCAGGGTCAGCACCCGGACCACCCTGCCAGGCACAGATGCCGGCCAGTGGACATTCGCCGCAGCGAGCGGCCCTGGCCGTGCAGATCGTGGCCCCAAGGTCCATCAGCGCGGCTGCTGTCGCCGACCCCGATCCCCGACCGGTCAGCCCGTCGGCGCGCTCCTGGGCCTGAGGCCGGGCGAGCACCTGGTTGTCGACCCGTGACAGGACCCGGGCAACGTTGGTGTCGACCGGAATCTCGTCGTGGCCGAAAGCGAATGACTGAATCGCCCGAACGGTGTAGGGACCGAGCCCAGGCAGGGCCTGCAGGTCTGCGCCGTCTTCAGGGACAACCCCCGCATGGCGAGCCTGGATGATCTGGGCGCAGCGGTGAAGGTTGACGGCACGGCGGTTGTAGCCCAGGCCCTGCCAAGCCACCACCACCTCACCCACCGGCGCGCTGGCGAGTCCCGACACGGTCGGAAACCGCCGCATGAAGCTGACCCACGACGCCGCAGCCCGCTCGGCCTGGGTCTGCTGGGTCATGACCTCGCTGACCATGATCCCGTAGGGGTCGCGAGTACCCCGCCAGGGCAGACCGCGCACAGCTGGGTCATGCCAGTCAAGCAACAACCGATCCAACTGACGCACAGCCGTCATAGGTGGCAATCGTGCGTGTGGAGACCCGATGTTGCACAGTGGCGGGTTGCATGAGACAGCTGTTTCCCACACCCGCCGACCAGGTTGACGTCTATCAGGCCTACCAGCCGGCCGATCCCTCGGCTGACTTGGTACGCATCAACATGGTCATGGCCGCCGATGGGCGCATCGTGGACTCCGAGGGCGTCAGTGGCCAGTTGGGCGGGGCGGGCGACACCCAATCGTTCTTCGCCATGCGCCATGTGGCGGACGGCATCGTGGCCGGCGCGGGCACCGTGCGGGCCGAGGGCTATGGACCCATGAAGATCCGCGAGAACTGGCGGGCCCGTCGGGAGGCTGACGGACGCGTCGCCCCGGCGGCCATCGTTGTGGTGACCAGATCCATGGATCTGGATGTGTCAGGCCGACTGTTCACGCAGGCAGTCACCCCCACCATCGTGCTGACGACCGCTAACGCACCTATGGGGCAGGTGCAAGCGATCAGGGATCGCGGCGGCGTGGTCATCCAGGCCGGTCAGGATGACGTGGACCTGGGCACCGGCCTACGGGTGCTGCGCGAGGACCACGGCCTCTCACACCTGCTGCTCGAGGGGGGCCCGACACTGAACGGGCAGGTGATCGCTGCCGGTTTGGCCGATGAGCTGTGCCTGACGCTGGCGCCGACGTTGGCAGGAGGTCCAGACAGCAAGCGGATCGTGGACGGGCTGGTAGGTCGCCGGGATCTGATCCTGCTTCGGGTTCTGGAGGCGGACGGTGAACTGCTCTTGACCTACCGGCTGGCTCAGAACAACCGCAGCTCGTCAGATTCGATGCCACGCAACTCGTTGTAGTCCACCTCGACACAGACGATGCCGCGGGATTCGGCCAGGACGCGAGCCTGCGGCTTGATCGACTGCGCGGCGAACAGACCTCGGACCGGGGTAAGGAGCGGGTCACGGTCCATCCGCTGCAGGTAGCGGGTGAGTTGCTCGACGCCGTCGATCTCGCCTCGACGCTTGATCTCCACGGCTATGGCGTTTCCATGGGAATCCCGAAGCAACAAATCGACCGGACCGATGTCGGTCGGGTACTCCCTACGCACCAAGGTCAGGTCCTCTCCCAGCGCCCCGGTATTGGCGGCCAGCAATTCCTGCAGGTGCGCCTCAACCCCGTCCTTGGTCAGCCCCGGATCCTCGCCCAGTTCGGTGACACACTCCCAGATCCGCTGGTGCAGGATGATGGTCAAGGTCTCGCCCTTGGGTGAGGAGACCACCCATCTGTCTTCTTGTTGGACCAGGGTGTTCGGGGCGTTCATCCAGTTCAACGGCTTGTACGCGCCCCCGTCCGCGTGGATCGCGACGCAGCCGTCTGCCTTGACCATGATCAAGCGTCGTGCCTCGGGCAGATGCGCAGTCAGACGGCCGTCATAGTCGACGGTGCAACGAGCAAGCAGCAGACGCATGGCATCGTGCAGGTTACCGGTCGGCCTCCTCCGCTTCGGACTCTGCGGGTTCCGGTAGCCAGCGAGCCACGGGGAAGGCCAGCCACAACACTCATCCAGCGCCAACAACCCCATCAGCAACGAGGACAGGAGCAGGGTGCGGCGAACCGGTAGGTGACCCTCCGCCTCACCCAGGCCTGACCGCACTGTGGCCACATGTCGGCACCCTAGCGCAGATGGCGGCGCGAGGGTCACCGAAAGCGATAAGGCCCGACGCTCTTGGCGCGTCGGGCCTTCTCAGTCTGTTCCACCGATTCCGCCGATGTCGGTCAGACTCTTGGCGTCTGAAGGACCTACTGGCGATCAGTGGGGTCATGATCGTCACAAAAGATGAATCCCTTGATAACGAATCGTTGCCACAGCGTAGCGCTGTGTAGACCATCAAACGCGGGCCGTAAGGATTCATTCCTAGATCGCGTACCAGAAGTGGAGGGTCGGACTAAGATCCTGCGACACGCAGTCTTTACGGAGGAAGTCATGAGTCGTCGGATTCCAGCCCTGGTCATCGTGGTCGTGCTGCTGGGCGGGCTGCTCGGCACGCCGGCTGCGGCCCACCCCGAGCGGCCGGCCACGTTCCCGGCCGGAGCCCTTGGCACGCCGTCCTATCGGTTCGACGGACCCACCATGGTGGTCTGCAAACCCGACACCGATGACCGCCTGCGCGTGCTTCCCGCCGAACTGCGCGAACGTAATCTTGCTCTGCTTGACCAGTGCCAGTACGAACATCTGAATGAGGCACTGAACGATCTGCGGGACAACGGGCAGCGCGGAACGCGCATCCTGCTGATGCCGGGCGTGTACCGCGAGGAGCCCTATGTGGGCGCAATCGATGACGCCTGCCTGTCCGTCGGTGCCACCGAGTCAAGCGGCGGAATCGATATCGGCGCGGTCCCACTTCCCCCGATGCAGGACGACCCCTCCACCGACGAGGGGAACAACGCGCCCGGTTCCATCATCCTCACCTATGAGGAGCAGGTGCAGTGCCCCTACCTGCAGAACCTGATCCCGATCCTGGGCGATGACGACGGTGATGGCCGTTGCGACAACAACTTCTGCGATCTGCAGATCGAGGGCACCGGCGCCTCACCCATGGACACCGTCGTCGACGGGGACTATTCGCAGTTGAACGGGATCAGGGCAGACAGAGCCGACGGTCTGTACCTGCGCAACTTCACCGTCCAGCGGTTTGAGTTCAACGCCGTGTACATCCTTGAGTCCGACGGGTTTGCCTTCGACGAAGTGGTCACCCGTTGGAACGACGAGTACGGCTTCCTCTCCTTCGCCGTGGACCATGGCCTGTACCAGAACTGCGAGGGCTATGGCAACGGCGACTCTGCCATCTACCCGGGGTCGGCCACGGACCTGAACCAGGATGCCGGGCTGTTTGATGACAATGAGGATCTGCGGCTGGGCACCGAGATCCGCGGCTGCCGTGGTCACCACAACACGCTGGGGTATTCAGGGACGGCCGGCAACTCGGTTGAGACACATCACAACGAGTTCGACCACAACGTCACGGGCTTTGCGACCGACTCACTGTTCCCCGATCATCCCGGCCTGCCGCAGGACCACGCCTACGTTCACGACAACATCATCCATTCCAACAACAGCGGCTACTACGACCGCTACCTGAACCAGGGGCGTTGCACCGGACCGTTCTCCGACCGGGACTACGACGAAGGTGCGGTCTGCCCGGTCGTTCCCCTGCCGGTCGGCACCGGCATCGTCCTGGCCGGCGGAAACGCCAACCTGTTTGAGAACAACCGGATCTATGACAACTGGCGCAACGGCAGCTTCCAGTTCTTCGTGCCCGCCGCGTTGCGAGGTGAGGACGGCCCCGAGGACTTGCTGATCCAGTTCGACACCTCCAACCTCAACACCTGGCGCACAAACGACTACGGCACCAACATCAACGGTGTGGCCCAGCCCAATGGAACAGACATGGTCTGGGACGGAGAGGGTGAGGGGAACTGCTGGAGTGGCAACACCGCACCCGGGGGTGAGCCCAGCTCGGCGGTCGGTGACGGCTCGGGCATCTTCCAGGTGCCTGGAATCCCCCTTCCATCGGACTGCGACAACCGGGCGCCGTTCACCCCGGGGCCCGGTATCGCCGCCGCTGCGGGATGCGCCCAGTACAGCCGCGACAACGATCCCGAGCCGGTCGGGTGCAACTGGCTCTCCACACCCACCCCACCGGCCGGCCGCAACCCCGCAGGCCCGACGATCCAACGAATCGGTGGCGCCGAGCGCATCCAGACAGCGCTGTTGGTGTCTGCTGAGGCATTCCCCCGTGCCAGTCAGACCGTGGTCATCGCCACCTCTGAGAAGTTCGCCGACGCACTGGCCGGCGCTCCCTTGGCCGCACACGTCGAGGCCCCCCTGCTGATTACCCCCTCAGCCGGTCTGGACCCTCGGGTGGCAGCGGAGATCCAGCGGCTGGGCGCCACCAGGGCCATCCTGCTGGGTGGCACAGCGGCGTTGAGCGACCAGGTTGACACTGACCTGCGTGCCGCCGGCATCACCGACCTGACGCGCATCGGCGGCGGTGACCGCTTCCAGACCGCGGTGCTGATCGCCGAGGCCATCGGCAGCGGAAATGCCTTTATGGTTGAGGGGGAGGACTTCGCCAGCGCCCTCGCAGCCTCTGCTGTCGGCGCCCTGGTGGGTCGTCCGGTGCTGCTGAGCCCGGCTGACCAGGTCGCACCCAGCCTGCGGACGTTCCTCGAGGCGGGACTGACCCGTGACATCCGACTGGTCGGCTCGGCCCTGAGCCAGGGTCTGATGGACTCGTTGAGCACCATCAACCCTGACATCAATGATGTCGAGCGGACCGCTGGCGCCGATGCCCTTGAGACCAGCGTGATGATGGCCCAACTCGGCATCGAGATGGGTCAGGACGACACCGACTTCTATGTCACCACCGTTGAGAACTGGCCGGATGCCCTGGGCGCCGCCGCAGCCGCTGCGGTTGATGAGAGCGTGATGCTGCAGGTTCCCCGTGACGGCCTGGGCCCCGACGCCACCGCCATGTTCGAAGGTCTGGCCGACGTCGTGGAGAACGTCCGTATCGTGGGCGGGACCGCCGCGTTGTCCGACACGGTCATCAGCGACCTGGTGACCGCCACCGGAGGGGTGGAAGGCGACGTGCGTGGGGACCGCAGCAGCGGCAACTATCGCAGCGTCGCGACCTTTGCCCCGTTGCCCGACATCCCCGAGGCGTACCGCAACGTCGCTGGCACCGCGACGATGGTGCGAACCCTGCACGGCACAACAGAGGTGGAAGTGCTGGTCAGTGGCATGCCAGCCAACACTTTCGCGCCGGTCCACGTCCACGTCGGCTCATGCGCTGATCGCGGCGGTGACCACTTCCAGTTCACCCCCGGCGGGCCGGTCATGCCCCCCAACGAGATCCACCCGCGCTTCACCTCCGATGCGGAAGGTGTCGGACATGGCAGCGCCACCGCCTTCGCGATCGCCGGGAACCAGGCCCGCTCGGTGGTGATCCACGATCCCGACGGCAACAAGGTTGCCTGCGCCGAGTTGAGTAATGCGGGCGTCCCAGACTCACTGACCACCGTTCCTCAACTGGCCGCATTCATGGCCCCGCCGAACCTCGGTGGCGACAGCCTGTCCCACCGCCTGTTCGGTGACAACCAGGTCTGGTTGTGGCTGGCTGTGGCCGTGTGGGCAGCCGGCAGCCTGGCACTGGGCCGCGCGGTCAGGGTCCGGCGTTCACGCCTCTCCGCCACCCCCACCCCCACCGCCACCCCCACCCCCACCACTCCCACACCAATCCTCAGATCTGAGGGTTCGGGCCGGTAAACCCGACGATCACTCAGATCTGAGGCTTGGTCCGGCGCCGGCCAGACCTCAGATCTGAGGGTTGATGGGCGTAATCAGCCGCAAAGGTCAGATCTGAGGGTTGGGCCTGGTGGGCCTGGGTGGGCCGGGTGGGATGGGTGAGGGGTGAGGGGTGAGGGGTGAGGGGTGAGCGAGGTCTAGTCGTCGGCCTCGGTGGCGCCGGCCAACTCCATCGGGGGGACCTCGGGAGCGTCGACGGCCCGGAAGACCACCGCGTCATCCTCGATGTCGACCACGATCAGCTGGTTGGCACTGAACTCACCGAACAGCAGCTTTTCGCTCAGGGAGTCCTCGATCTCGCGCTGGATGGTGCGGCGCAGTGGACGCGCCCCAAGCGCCGGGTCATACCCCTTCTTGGACAGCCAGACCTTGGCGTCATCGGTCAACTCCAGGTCCAGAGCCTTTGACTTCAGCTGCTCTTTCACCCGCTTCATCATCAGGTCAACGATCTCGGTGACCTGGTCCTGCGTCAGGGGGTGGAAGACGATGACCTCATCGATGCGGTTCAGGAACTCGGGGCGGAAGTGGCGCTTCAGCTCGTCGTCGACCTGTGACTTCATCCGCTCGTAGTGGCTGGATTCGTCCGTCACACCGAACCCGGTCTGGGCCTTGCCCAACTCACGGGTTCCCAGGTTGGACGTCATGATCAGCACGGTGTTCTTGAAGTCGACCGTCTTGCCCTGGCTGTCGGTCAGACGACCGTCCTCCAGAATCTGCAGCAGGCTGTTGAACACATCAGGGTGGGCCTTTTCGACCTCGTCGAACAGCACCACACTGAAGGGCCGGCGGCGTACCGCCTCGGTCAGCTGTCCGCCCTCTTCGTATCCCACGTAGCCCGGGGGCGAGCCGATCAGACGGCTGACCGTGTGCTTCTCCATGTACTCGCTCATGTCGAGGTGGATCAGCGCGTCCTCGTCCCCGAACAGGAACTCGGCCAGGGTCTTAGCCAACTCGGTCTTCCCGACGCCCGATGGGCCCAGGAAGATGAACGAACCGGCCGGACGCTTGGGGTCCTTCAGTCCTGACCGTGTGCGACGGATGGACTTGGAGACGGCCGCGATAGCCTCCTCCTGCCCGATGATCCGCCTATGCAGTTCCAGCTCCATGCGAAGCAGCTTCTGCGTCTCCTCCTCGGTCAGCTTGAACACCGGGATGCCGGTCCAGTTGGACAGCACCTCGGCGATGTCCTCCTCATCCAGCGTCAACACCGTGTCCAGGCCTGAGGACTTCCATTCCTTCTCGCGCTCGGCGCGGCGTTCCAGGAGTTTCTTCTCCTCGTCCCGCAGGCGCGCAGCCTTCTCGAAGTCCTGGTCGTCGATCGCCTGTTCCTTCTGCTTTCGGACCTTGTTCGCCTCGTCCTCCAGGTCCTGAAGGTCCGGTGGCGCGGTCAGCCGACGGATGCGAAGACGTGAGCCGGCCTCATCGATCAGGTCGATGGCCTTGTCCGGCAGGAACCGGTCGGCGATGTAGCGGTCGGCCAGGTTCGCGGCTGCGACCAGCGCGTCATCGGTAATGGTGACCCGGTGGTGGGCCTCATACCTATCGCGCAGGCCTTTCAGAATCTCGATGGTGTGGGCGATCGAGGGCTGCTCAACGGTGATGGGCTGGAAACGCCGCTCAAGGGCCGCGTCCTTCTCCAGGTACTTGCGGTACTCATCGATCGTGGTGGCACCGATGGTCTGCAATTCACCACGGGCCAGCATCGGCTTCAGGATGCTTGCGGCGTCAATGGCACCTTCGGCGGCACCTGCACCGACCAGCGTGTGCAACTCATCGATGAACAAGATGATGTCGCCGCGGGTGGTGATCTCCTTCAGCACCTTCTTCAGGCGTTCCTCGAAGTCACCGCGATACCTCGAACCGGCCACCAGGGCGCCAAGGTCCAGGGTGTAGAGCTGCTTGTCCTTCAGCGTCTCGGGAATGTTGCCGTTCACGATCATCTGGGCCAGGCCCTCGACAATTGCCGTCTTGCCGACGCCCGGCTCACCGATCAGCACCGGGTTGTTCTTGGTCCGCCGGCTGAGCACCTGCATGACCCGCTCGATCTCACGTTTACGACCGATGACCGGGTCAAGCTTGCCCTCGCGGGCGTGCTGGGTCAGGTTGCGACCGAACTGGTCCAGCACGGCCGAGCCCTTGGACTCGCCTTCCCCGGACCCGCCCGAGACACCCGCCTTGGAACCCGAACTGGAGGAACCCGATCCCGCCTCGCCCCCGGCATATCCGCTGAGCAACTGGATGACCTGCTGCCGGACACGGTTCAGATCAGCGCCCAGCTTCTGCAGGACCTGGGCAGCCACGCCCTCGCCCTCACGGATCAAACCCAGCAGGATGTGCTCGGTCCCGATGTAGTTGTGGCCCAGTTGCAGTGCCTCGCGCAGGCTCAGCTCAAGAACCTTCTTCGCACGGGGCGTGAAGGGGATGTGGCCGGCAGGCGCGGTCTGGCCCTGGCCGATGATCTCCTCGACCTGCTCGCGCACCCCCTCCAGGGAGATGCCCAGGGATTCGAGCGCCTTGGCAGCGACCCCTTCGCCCTCATGGATCAGCCCGAGCAGGATGTGCTCGGTCCCGATGTAGTTGTGGTTGAGCATGCGAGCTTCTTCTTGGGCGAGAACCACGACTCGCCTGGCTCGGTCGGTGAAGCGTTCGAACACGTACTTGCCCCCTTCGACGGGCGGCCAACAGAATCTGAGCGTAGCAAAGGTGGGCGGAGCCCAACGGTGCCTGCGTTTGTCAGACCCCAACTTACCGGCGCTCGCAACGTCGGGCAGGACAACGCCACGCCATCCATGCCAGACTGGGGCAGCGTGGAATCGGTGCGAGTGGACAAGTGGTTGTGGTCGATCCGGCTGTACAAGACCCGGACCGCCGCAGGCCAGGCCTGCCGTGCCGGCCATGTCCGGGTCAATGGCGACCGCGTCAAGCCCTCAGCGGTGGTGCGCATCGGCGACGAGGTGGACGCACGGGTGGGTGACTGGCCCCGCAGGATCCGGGTGGTTGAGCTGATCCAGACGCGCGTCGGCGCGCCGGTTGCGGTGACCTGCTACACAGATCACTCCCCCGCACCCCCCTCACGAGACATCACCCACCTGTTGGAGGGGGTCCGAGATGCCGGCACCGGACGTCCCACCAAACGCGACCGTCGCGAGATGGAACGACTCAAGGGCCGTCGGGGACGCTCCAGCTGACAGGCGTGGGTGAACGTTCAGATCTGCGATTCGGGACGCAACGTGGGGAACAGGATCACATCTCGGATGGACTCCACCCCGGCCAGCAGCATCACGAACCGGTCGACACCGATGCCAAGGCCACCAGTGGGTGGCAGGCCATACTCCAGCGCCCGCAGATAGTCCTCGTCGACGACCATCGCCTCGTCATCGCCAGCAGCCCCGGCGCGGGCCTGTGCCTGGAAGCGTTCGCGCTGGTCAGCAGGATCGCTCAGTTCGCTGAAGCCGTTGGCAAGTTCTCGGCCGGCGACGACCAACTCGAAGCGCTCGGTGACGAACGGCTTGTCTCGATGGATGTGGGCCAGGGGGCTGGTCTCGATGGGATGCTCGGTGACGAAGGTGGGCTGCCACAGGGAGTGCTCGACCAGCTTTTCATACAGCTCAACGATCAGCTTCTGCACGCCGTGGTCGTCTCGCCAGTGCACCGAGTGGGTGTCACAGAGCGACCGCACCATCGCCAGATCGCTGTCATAGCCCAGGTCGGCCACCCCAGTGCCTTCTCGGGCCAGTTCCAACAACGTCCGTCGTTGGAACTCTCCGGACAGGTCGATGTCGCGCCCCGCGAAGCTCACCACCTCACCGCCCGTCGCCTCACGCGCCCCCCGCTGGATCAAGGCCCGGGTCAGCGCCATGATGCCCTCGTGGTCGGCATAGGCCTGGTAGGTCTCAAGCATGGTGAACTCGGGGTTGTGACGCGTGCTCAGTCCCTCGTTGCGAAACACCCGGCCCAACTCATAGACCCGGTCCATCCCACCGACGATCAGCCGCTTCAGGTACAGCTCGGGAGCGATGCGCAGGTACAGGTCAAGGTCCAGGGCGTTGTGGTGGGTGATGAAGGGCTTTGCCACCGCCCCGCCCGGGATCGGGTGTAACAACGGTGTCTCCACCTCGACGTAGTCCCGGTCGGTCAACTCATCACGCAGGGCCTTCATGGTGGCGGCCCGGATCGCGAAGGTCCGCCGCGTGTCCGCGTTCACGATCAGATCGACATACCGCTGGCGGTAGCGGGTGTCGGTGTCGCTCAGGCCATGCCACTTGTCCGGCAGCGGCCGGATGGCCTTGCCGATAATCACCACCGTTTGGGCCATGACGCTCAGCTCACCCCGGCGGGAACGGATCATGTGACCGCTGACGCAGACCCAGTCGCCGGTGTCCAACCGTTCAACGGCTCGCATCTGGTCCTCACCCGCCACTGCCAGCGAGACCATCACCTGCAGGTCGACCCCTCGTTCGCGCAGGACCAGGAAGGCCAGCTTGCCCAGGGCACGAAACATGACGATGCGGCCCGCCACGCTCACGGCGTGGTCGGTCTCCTCACCGGGCTCCAGGCGGCCGTCATAGTCCTCGACCAGATCTTTGAGGGTCGCGGTGACCTGTACGCCCACCGGGTAGGGCTCGATGCCCTCCTCCCGCCACCCGGCCACGGTCTGGACGCGCTGGGCCATCAGTTCGGCCAGGTGCCCGTCATCGTGGTCAGAATCCTTGTCAGAATCCTTGTCAGAATCGAGAGCTGATTCGGGCGGGTCTGCGGGATTGTCAGTCATCGCGAGGCAGGGTATGGGACAGGCGCGGATCCAGCATCAGGACCAGGACATCGGCGATCAGGGTGGCGATCACCGTGACGGCGATGAAGCTGGTGACCGCTCCGGTGACCAACGGTCCCTGCTGGTTGCGCGCCGCCGCCAACAGCACACTGCCCAGTCCTCGGATCTGAAAGACCTGTTCGACCACCAACAGCCCGGCAAGCGTCGGACCGATCTCGGCGGCGACCAGTGTCACACCGGTGATCAAGACCTGGCGCCCGCCGTACCACCAGGCAATCCGATCCTCCTTGATTCCACAACCACGCATCGTGGTGACCCAGGGTTCGTGCGCCAGTTCCTGTGCTCGCAGTCGCAGGACACGGGTGATCAGCGCCGCGGGCACGATGGCGGCGACCAGCCCGGGCAGCACTGCCCGGGTCCACCCCTGGGCCTCCAGGAAGGACCCCCCGAAGATGTCCACCGCGAAGGGACGAACGATCGCGGCGAAGACGAAGCCGGGGATGGCGACGCCAATGACGCCCATCACCAAAACGCCACGGTCACCCCCGGTGCCATGCCGACGGCCCAGGGCCACACCACCCGGAATGGCCACCAGCAACTGGATCACAATCGAGACCGACACGATACGCAGGGTGCGCGGCAGTGAATCCAGCACGATCCTGTTGACGACATCCCGTTGCACCAGATCTCCGAAGACGTTGGTGCTGTAGAAGGGCCCCATGTCGCCCTGCAGGAAATCCAGGAGGTAGCGGCCGTACTGCTGGAGGAAGGGTTCGTCCAGGTGGTAGGCCGCCCGAAGCTCAGCCACGGTGGCAGCGTCCGGACGCTGGAAGCCGAACAATGCGCGGATCTCATCGCCCGGCAGCAGCCACACCATGCAGTACACGATGAACGTGGCGCCCAGGAAGACCAGCACGCTCTGCAGCAGCCGCCGCAACAGCAACCTGGTGATCACGGTTACATAGAATCAGGCGATGGCACTCCGGGCCACCTCGGGGCTCGGACCGATCCCAACCCTGATGTCCTGCCCGGCACAGGACACCACACCCCAGGTCCCCTCGTCGCTGGCCTGCACCAGCTGCTCATCACCGTTGACCTGCCCGGTCTCACCACCCGATGCGGCCTGCCACCATTGGGTCACGGGCTCACACAGGTCGGCGCCGGCGAGGGTCAGCGCAACCGCGGAGTTCTCACCTGAGGTCCACAGCGACAGCTGACCGCCCTGCCACCCCTGCGTCGCAGCGACCGGGTCGGCCAGCGCCTGCGACTGGTCCTGCCCAGGTGCCCCGAACAACCAGCTCAGCGGCGCTGCGCCGAACGTCCGGCTGTCGTGCGCCTCATATCCTTGCGGTCCCTGCAACGAGGGCAGTGGCTGGAGGGCCGTCGTCGTGCCGGGAAACATCAGGGCATGAGTGGTCGTGGGAGGGTCGGCAATTGCCTGATCAACGGCCGGCCAACCACCCTCGGAGTACAGCCCGCAGACGTAACCGGGACCGACGAAGTAGGGAAAGATCAGACTTTGTGCCAGAAAGTAGGGGACTTGGTCCAGCCCCTGATCGCCGGCCAACGCGCCCGGATCGCTCAACAGACCAAGGGGGTCCAGCGCGGACAACTGAAACTGGGTCTGCAGGGCCACTGCACTGCCCTCAACCACCGACAACGCCGCGATGGCGCCGTCCTCGTCTGCTCCGAACCCGTCCAGGTCAGGCAGCCCGACGGTGGCGTCGGTCAACGCGTGCTCAAGCTCGTGGGCCAAGACGATCAGTCCCACGCCGCCAAGGGCCTCATCGGCGTCGGCGGCCCTGACGACCAGTTCCCTGGTCTCGTCGTCGTAGTACCCTGCCACCTGGTCGCCCAGCAATTGGATCTGAGTTTGGACCAGGTCGATGTCGGCAGGCGCGGCCTGCAACGCCGCTAGGATCCGACGGTCCTCCTCTGCGGTGTCGGCCGGATAACTGTCCGCGATCTCCTCGGCGAAGAAGGACCGGATCTCCTCATCGGTCTTGATCGTCGGCGTGATCGGCTGAGGAAAGGTCTCGCCACGCAGTTGCTGCACGGCATCACTCGCCTGATCGAACTGCTGCTGGAGCGTGGTCCCAGACACATCCGGCAGATCGACAACGTCGGTCGTGCACCCAGCGATATCAGGGGCGTCGCCCAAGCCGCCCAGGACATCACCCAGTCCGCCGCCCCCGAAAAGGTCCTCAAGACCACCCTCACCGAACAGGTCCTCAAGACCACCCTCACCCAGCAAGTCCTCCAGCCCACTCCCGCCCAGCAGGTCCTCAAGACCGCCAGGCGGCGAGTCGGTCGTGGCAGCCTGATCCAACTGCTGCTGAAGGTCGGCGATCTGGCTGGCGTCGTCGGCTGACTGCTGCTCCAGCGCCGACACCTGCGCCTGGGCGTCCTGCAGACGGCTGGTCTGGACCGCCGCAACGGTTCCGGCAGCCGCCAGGGCAATCACCAGGATGATCAACGTCAAGATCAGCGCCGCTCGACGTCCCCCCGGGGATCGCGACGTAGGCGGGGACGTCGCGCCGGACCAGGACGGTGCCGGCCCCTGTCCCCATGTCGGCGGTGAATCGGGATATCGCGGTGATTGGCTCACGACGCCGACAGTAGCCACTTTGGACCTCCGGGCGCGTCGTCATGAAGTCCTCTTGTAAGGAATCAGTCGGTGTTGCGATCCCAGATCAGGCGAAGGCCGTCCAGGGTCAGCCAGGGTTCGTAGTGGGTGATGGTGTGACACTCATCCACAATGGCCGAGGCCAGACCGCCCGTTGCGACGACAATTGGTTTGTCATGGCCGGTGGTGATCAACGAGTCGGTGATCTGTTCCACGATCCGGTCAACCTGACCGGCAAAGCCGTACACCGCGCCAGACTGCATGGCCTCGATGGTGTTGCGACCGATCGCGGACCGCGGCGCCCGTAACTCGAACTTGGGAAGTTGAGCACCGCGGGCGCTGAGCGCCTCCATCGACATCATGACCCCCGGGGCGATGGCCCCCCCGACGAACTCCCCCTTGGCGGTGTAGACGTCGAAGTTTGTTGAGGTGCCGAAGTCGACGACGATCCCGGGCCCTCCGAATCGTGCGTGTGCCGCGATGGCGTTGACCAGGCGGTCAGCGCCGACCTCACGAGGGTTGTCCATGTTGATCGCAAACCCGGTGCGGGTCCCCGGTCGTACCACCACCGGCGGGAAGTGGAAATACCGGTGGGTCATCTCCTCCAGGCGCTCGGTCACAATCGGCACGACCGAGCTCAGCACGACGCCGTGCACGTTCTTCGAAAACGACAGGTTCTGGAAGGCCATGAAGCCCTGGAACAGCAGCGCCCACTCATCCGCGGTCCGCTCTGCCTCGGTCGACACGCGCCAGTGTTCGACCAGGTCGGTGCCCTCATACACACCGATGACAGTGGTGCTGTTGCCGACATCGACGGCCAATAGCATCAGGTCTGCCCGCCAAACTCAGCGGTGGTGACGTCCGCGATGCCGGGCTGGCTGCCGTGCAGCCTGATGTCAAGGCCGATGTCCAGTGCCCCCGAGGAATGGGTCAAGGCCCCAACCGCGACCGCGTCCACGCCGGTGGCGGCGACGTCAGCGACGGTGTCAAGCGTGATGCCGCCGCTTGCTTCCACAAAGACCTCACGGTCGACTGACCGGCACGCCAGCACCCCCTGGCGCGTGTCGGCCAGGGAGAAGTTGTCCAGCAGCACCCTGGTGGCCCCGGCGGCCAGCACCACGTCGAGTTGGTCCAGGGAGTCCACCTCGATCTGCACCGGCAGCCCGTCGGCGGCGGCCAGCGCAGCGCTGACGGCTTGTGCCATCCCGCCAGCCGCGGCGACATGGTTGTCCTTGACCAGTAACTCATCGACCAATGACATCCGGTGATTGGCGCCGCCGCCGGCGATGACCGCGGCCTTTTCCACCGCACGAAGGCCGGGCAAGGTCTTGCGGGTGTCGCGGACCACGCAGTCGTGGGTCCCGACCGCCTGCACCAGCAGGGCCGTGGCGGTGGCAATCCCACACAGATGAGTGAGGAGGTTCAAGGCCGTCCGTTCCCCGGCCAGCACCGACCGTGCCGGACCGTTGATGATGGCCACCGCCTGGCCCGTCACCGCACGGTCACCGTCGGCGGCCTGCAGGAACACCTTGACCTGGGAATCGACCTGGGCATAGGTCTGCACGATGGCTGCAAGTCCGGCCACGCGCCCATCCTGACGCGGGACGAACGCCGCCGTTGCCATGGCGTCGGGTGGGATGGTCGCCATCGCGGTCACGTCGTTTCGGGCGTCACCGCCCGGTCCCAGATCCTCCGCCAATGCCGTGGCGACGACCTGGTCCAACGGCACCAGGGCCGGCTGTCGTGCGGTGGTCATCTCAGTTCAACTTGTGGTAGGGCGATGTTGTCAATCAGCCGGGTGGTGCCGACATAGGCGGCGACGACCGCCTGTGCCGCGCCACCAACGGTGCCACTCAGCGGGTGCAGGGTCACCGGATCGATGATCTCCGCGTAGTCCAGACGAACGCCGGGGGCGGCGGTGAGTGTAGCCACGAGTAGGTCGCGTCCCGACTCTGCGTCGCCATCCCAGAAGTCCCGCAGCCGCGTGAGAGCCGCTGACAGGGCCAGTGCGGACCGACGTTGTTCGCCGGTCAGATAGGCGTTGCGACTGGACAGGGCCAGCCCGTCGGGTTCGCGGATCAACGGACAGGTCACGACCTGCACCGGCATGCTCAAGTCATCGACCATGCGGCGGATGATCGCCTGCTGTTGGAAGTCCTTTGCGCCGAAGTACGCACGATCCGGCTGGACGGCGTTGAACAGCTTGGTCACGATGGTGGTGACACCGTCGAAATGAGCCGGTCGAGTGGACGCCTCAAGACCCGCGGTGAGCCGGTCGACATGAACGGTGGTCAGACCGTCAGAGGGGGTGAAGTCATTCGGGTCGGGTTGGAACACCACCTCCACCCCATGTTCCTGCAGCAGTTCCAGATCGGCGGCCAATGTGCGCGGATAGGCCGCCAGATCCTCATCCGGCGCGAACTGCAGGGGGTTGACGAAGATCGAGACCACGACGACCTCACAGTCCTGCCTGGCGGCTGTCACCAGCGAGAGGTGGCCGGCGTGCAGTGCGCCCATGGTCGGGACCAGCGCGATCGAGTCACCCTCGGATCGGTGACGTCGAACCGCGGCCCGGATCTGCGAGACGTTCCGAGCCACTTCAACTTGCGCGGTCAACGCTACTGCTGAGGTGGGTTGTCGGGACGCTGCAGGTCCTGTGGACGGAAGGTTCTGGTGGCATCGGGGTTGGGACCGCCGGGTTCGGGCGTCGCAGGTGTGGGCGGCTGTCCGGGGTCATTTGGCCCGCCTGCTGGTTGTTCAGGCTGGGCCTGCGCCGGCTGGTCCCACCAATCGGCGGCGGGGGTCGGCTGGGCAGCAGGCTGAGCGCCCCATGCCCCAGCGGGCGCGCCCGGTTGAGTCGGCTGTGCAGGTGCGCCTGCCCAGGTACCGGGGCCCGACGGTGCGCCGGGAGGTGGGCCATAGGCGCCAGGGGCACCAGGGGCACCGGGGGCACCGGGAGCACCGGGAGCACCAGCCGGGGGGTAGTTGCCCGGCGGATAGCCCGGCACTCGAGAAGCAGAGGACTTGCGGCTGCGAGAGATCAGGAAAATGATCAACCCGATGACCAGCAGGACGACCAGGCCGATCAGCAGCCACACCAGGAGGCCGGCGAACCCACCTCCGCCGGTGGCGTCGCCTCGTGCCATCAACGCGCCGCCGTTGCCGTCCAACTCCCAGATCGCCGTTGTGCCCTCGATCCGCGTGGCGTTGTTCTCGCTCACCTCACCCGGGAAGGTCATGCGCAGCGTCAGGTCCAGCAGACCCTCGGGATTGGCCAGCGCCTCGGCGAACCCCGAACCGAAGGCGTCCAACTCGTTGCCCAATTCCTGGTCAAGTTGATCCAGTGCGTCCTGCAGGTCCTCGGTGCTCTCCTGGGCCACCTCACGTTTCTGACCGCCCGGGCCCTTCTGACCGCCCAGGCCCTGGGTCAGCGAGGCGGCCACGTTGGGGACCACGGCCTGAAACACAAAGTCATCACCCTCACGAACGATGCTGAAGGATTCAAACAAACCATTGTTGGTGGGATCGGTGAAGAAGCAGTTCACGGCGTCCAGTGACACCCCCTCAAGGCGCAGGCTGGCGCCCATGAACCCATCGGAGTCGTAGGGCTCGGCGGACGCCATGGACGGGTCGAACCCACACATCTGCGCCGACTCGTCGATCCCCTCCATGGCAGACTCCGGAGTCAGTTGCTCGGTGTCCGCACCCTGTGTGGCCTCTGGCGGAAGGTTCTCGTCAAGCTTGATGCCCAACGTGAGGTCGACGGTGGCGGTGTCATCGGATCGCAGATCGACATCGGCGTCGACCCTGACCTGACAGCCGGCGCTCAGCATCACTAGCAGCACCGCCCCGGTCAGAAGTCTGGCGATACCCGGTCTCTGGTTACGCACGATCATCCCTTCTCACACGACGTCCCTGGCGATTGACCCAGTGATCTTGGCCTGATCACAGACGTCAGGATCACAGACAATATGAGATGTGCCGCAATGTGGCGAACGCCCGGCCATTTTGGGTGCGGGATCGGCTACTGGGTGGCCACGTGATCCAACACCGCTCGGACTGCTTGCGCACGTTCTGGGCTCAGTCCGGCGCGGATCGCCTGGGCCAGGATCAGCTCGCCCAGGGCCACGTAGGCCTGCACGGCCTCGGGGAAACTGGTGCGCAACTCCTCCAGATGTCCCCGCACCGTTGAGTCCTCCCCCCGGCTGATCGGCCCTGTCAAGGCTTGGACGCCGCGTACGGCACCACCCTGGGCGGATGCGGTCACCAATGGCAGCAGGAAGGCCGAGGGGTCCTCGATCCCCGCACCCAGCAGCAGGTCGCGGGCAAGGCTTGCCACCGCGGTGGTGGCGTTGCTGCCCACCGACAGGCCGGCGTGATACAGCGTGCGTGACCCGGCCGGGACCGTCACCGGCGATCCACGCAGGTCAAGGATCAGCAGTCGGGCCCAGTCCAGGTCCGACTCCTCAGCGGTGACCGCCCAGGAGGAACCCGGCAGGTTGTGCCAGCCCGACACCGGATCCGGGAAGGTCATGGCCGGGTGGCATGCGGCGATGCTCGCGCCTGCCGCCCGCACGATGCTCAGGGGATCAAGCCCCACGCCTCCAGCGGTATGGATCCAACGCTGCCCAAGGTGCACGGCATCCGCCGCGGCGGCGACCCGCGCCACCTGGCCGATCATGGCATCGGGTGTGCTGACCACCACCAGATCAGCGTGAAGGACGCCAGCGGCGACGGTGGTGGCGGTGGCGGAGGACACCAACCGCCCAAACTCGGCCAGGGAAGCCGACTCCTCGCCGGTGCCAGCCACAGCCGCGATGTCATAGCCCGCATCAGCCAACCCCAGGGCAACGGCTGTTCCCACTCGTCCAGGGCCGATCACCGCCACGCTGCTCACGGCTGCAGACCCCCTACGGACGGCGGACCCGTCGGCAGTGGGTCCAGTGACACCTGTCTACCAATGGCACTCACTCCCTCTATCGGGACCAGTCCGGCAATCACCGTGCCCAGGGTCCGTCCGTCGGGCAAACGCCACCCTGGTGCCACCTCCATCAGCGGCACCAGGGCAAAGGGACGGGCGGTCAGTTCGGCGTGCGGAATGCTCAGGACGTCGGTGTCGAGCACGCGGTCACCGTAGAGCAGCACGTCCACGTCGATCGTCCGCGGGCCCCAGGTCATGGTCCGGACGCGCCCCAGGGTCGCCTCGACACGCTGGCAGGCCCGCAGCAGGGGAAGTGGGGCCAGATCTGTCCCGATGCGAACCGCGATGTTGTAGAAGGGCTCCTCGGCCGGGCCGACCGGCGCGGTCTCATACACGCTGGAGATGTCCGCAACGGTGATGCGTGGATGGCGGTGCAACAGGGCCACAGCACGGTTGAGGTAATGCAGTCGGTCCCCGATGTTGCCCCCCAGGCCCAGGAAGGCCGTCTCTTGACCCGCCGGCGGTTGACGAAGTTGTATCGCGCGCCGCACGAACCCCGCGGGGCCTCGGATCATCGGCTGCGCCGTAGCCGCACAGCCACGTGGTCCACCTGGACCGCAAGCGCAACCTCGGGCTTGGCGACCCGGACCTCGGCGGACAGGACACGCCGATCGGCCATCACCAGGTCTGCCACGTGGCCGGCCAGGCGCTCGATCAGGTCGAAACGGGTGGCGGCGACCTCTGCCGCGATTAGTTCGCCCAGCGCGCCGTAATCGATGGTGTCGGCCAGGTCATCGCTGACGGCCGCTGCTGCGAGGTCGGTCTCCAAGGTGATGTCCAGGACGAAGATCTGACCGTCCCGCTTCTCCGACTCAAGCACCCCGTGATAGCCAAAGACCCGAAGCCCACAGATCTCGATCAGGTCAGTTGTCATGTGAGCTAAGACAGTAGTGGCGGCCCACGGCCCCGACACGCCCGCTCAGGCGATCGGTGCACCCGGTTGCACGTCATCTGGCAGTTCCAACAACCGCACGGTCCCATCCGCCTCCAGTGCGCCCAGGATCAGGAACTCGCTGGTGAATCCCGCAATCTTCTTTCGACCCAGGTTCACCGCGCCCACGACCGTGCGTCCCAGCAGCTCCTGCGCTGAATAGTTCGTGATCTGTGCACTGGTTCGCAGCGCACCGATGACCGGCCCAAAGTCCACCGTCAGCTTCCATGCCGCCTTGCGTGCTTCGGGGAACTCCTCGACCGCCGTGACCCGCCCGCTGCGCATGTCGAGGGCGAAGAACCCCTCAACCCCGACTTCGGGCTTGTGTGGGAGTTTGTCGGGGCTATAGGGATGTGCGGTGCGATCAATGTCGTGCTTTCCCATGGGTACCACCGTAGACAGCCATGTCCTGTGGTCTCCAATGTGGACCGGGATGGGCTGACATCATGGCGCCCATGACCGACCGTGAACTGGATTCCTTCACTCCGGGCGACTGGGGTCTGCTGGTGACCCTTGCGCTCATCTGGGGGTCCTCATTTCTGTTCATCGAGATCGGACTGGATCACTTCACCCCTGCGCAGATCGCCTTCCTCCGTCTGGCTCTAGGCACGGGGGCGCTGGCCCTGGTCCCCTCGTCACGTCGCCGGGTCGAACGGAAGGCATGGTCTGGTCTGGCCCTCCTGGGCCTGCTGTGGATGGGTATTCCGTTCCTGCTGTTCCCCTTGGCTCAGCAGTGGATCGACTCCTCGCTGGCGGGAATGTTGAACGGCGGTGTCCCGCTGTGGGCTGCCCTGGTGGCAACGTTGGTCGCCAGGCGACTGCCACCGCGTGGAGTCCTGGCCGGACTGGCAGCCGGATTCGTGGGGATTGTGCTGATCAGCCTGCCGACGCTTGACACTCAGGGATCAACGGCGCTTGGCGCGGGGATGATCGTCCTGGCAACCGTGTTCTACGGCGTGTCATTGAACCTTGCGGTTCCGCTGCAACGACGCTACGGATCGCTGCCGGTGATGCTTCGCGCCCAACTGGTCGGCACCCTGTTCACCCTGCCCTTCGCAGCCGCTGGCCTGCCCAGCGCAACCTTCGGTTGGGACTCAATCGCTGCGGTGTCGGCTTTGGGGATCCTCGGAACCGGGATCGCACTTGCCATGATGGCCACCCTGGCAGGACGGGTCGGAGCGGCCAGGGGATCAATCGCGATCTATCTGGTACCAATCGTCGCCATTGCCCTGGGAGTGCTGCTGCGCGGTGAAACGGTCGCTGGCCTGGCATTGGTCGGTACGGGCCTGGTGATCGCCGGGGCCTACATCACCTCGCGGGCCCAGCGTGCCACCGTGTCGGGCGAGGATACCGCCGAGGTCGTGGTCACCGACGGAGGAGCCATCCTGGCGCTAGACCAGCCACCAACGGTCGGCGCAGAGACCCGCCGCTAACCCGAGATCGGCGTCCAGTCCGATTGACCGGTAGCGATTGAACGAGCGGTGCGGACGGCCTGAACGGTCTGCGCCACGTCGTGAACCCGGAGGAATGCGGCACCGTCCGCCGCCGCCAGGGCTGCCGCTGCCAGACTGCCGGGCAGCCGGTTGTCGACCCCCTCGATGCCTGCGGCCACGGACAGGAAGCTTTTGCGCGATGCTCCGATCAGGACCGGTCGGCCAAGACAGCGGAACTGTCGGACCGCGCGAAGCAGGGCCAGGCTCTGCTCTGCGGTCTTGGCGAAGCCGATCCCCGGGTCGACCACCACCTGGTCCCGGGACAGACCCAGGTCCTCGCAGCGTTGCAGTCCATCGACCAGGAACTCAAAGACCTCGGCCACCACGTCGTCATAGGTGCAGTGCTGCACCATGTCGGCTGGCGTGCCCTTGACGTGCATCAGGACGTACGCCGCCCCGTTCTTGGCGGCGTGGACGATCACGTCGGAGTTCGCCGCCCCGCTGACGTCGTTGACAATCGCGGCACCCTCTTTCAGCGCGGCCAGCGCGACGTCTGGTTTGCGCGTGTCGATGGAGACGCAGACCCCGTCGCTGACCAGGGCGCGGATGACGGCCATGGTGCGAGTCAGTTCTTCATCGGCGGCGATCTCTTCGGCACCGGGCCGGGTGCTCTCCCCGCCCACGTCCACCACATCCGCACCGGCGGCCACCAAGGCCCGGGCGTGGTCGATCGCTGTGCCGGGATGACCCTCGGGATACAGCGCACCCCCGTCAGAGAAGGAGTCGGGAGTGATGTTGACGATGCCCATGATCAGGGGTCGTTTGTTCGTGGGCAGCGCCCGACCGCGCGCCGTCACCTGTGGCACACCCCCTCCCCACGCCGTCACTGACTGTCGTAGGCAGCGGTCCAGTGTCTTGGCCTCATCACGTTCCAGGGACCGTCCGGCCGCCCGGGCCAACGCCTCCACCGTGGTCGTGGCGTGGATTCTGTCGGCGACCTGTTCGATCGTTGCCCCCGATGATGACCAGGCTGACCGCAGCTTGTCGGGTTTGGAGACACGACTGACGACCAATTTCACCTGAGCGTCGCTGCCTAGGCTCGCGTCAACGATTCGGACCAGCGGTGCTCCACCCATGATTTGCAGCCTACCCAATGCCCCGTGTGGCGCGGAGGGGTCATCCGCCGTGTGGCCATCCGCGTGATCCACTGATGAGCATCATCGCTTCGGCACGGGTCCTCGCGTCCTCGCGCATGCACCCGCGCACCGCAGAGGTCACGGTCACCGCTCCGGGCTTGCGCACCCCTCTCATGGTCATGCAGAAGTGCTCGGCCTCGATCTGCACGATGACCCCACGTGGTTGCAGCACCTTCTCCAGGGTGTCAGCCACCTCCGCAGTGATCCGTTCCTGCAGATTGGGACGTTTCGCAACCACGTCAACCAGACGGGCAAGCTTGGACAGGCCAGTGACATACCCGTTCCTGGCGGGCAGGTACCCGACGTGTGCGCGGCCGACGAACGGGACCAGATGATGCTCGCATACTGAGGCGAAGGGGATATCGCGCACGATGACGATCTCATCGTGACCTTCGTCGAACACGGCATCAACCACATCCGCCGGATTCACCAGCAGGCCGGCGAAGATCTCGTCATACATCCTGGCGACACGATCCGGTGTGTCGATGATCTTCGGGTCATCCGGGTCCATCCCCAGGCCCTCGAACAACAGCCGTACGCCCTGGCGGATCTTGTGGTGATTAAAGCCGCGGGAGGATCCGGTGTCCACGACTACTCCTCGTGCGCCCGGCTGGCGTGGATGCGTCCCAACGGGCCACCGATTTCACCCTGGGACCGCCGCAGCGCATCGATGACGGCTGCTGAATCCAACCCCGACGGCTGCGTGTGCATCAGCGGGGCGATCTTGCGGGACGGCCGCGACACGACCTTGTCGAGAATCGCCGTCAAAGCCTCTTTCTCGATGGTCTCATGCTCGATCAGCGCATCGGCCAACTCCTCGATGACCGGACGGTTGGCCACCAGGATCTCCAAGGCCTCATCGTGTGCCTCATCGATCAGTGCCCGGATCTCGCTGTCGATGGTGGTGGCGACGTCCGCGGAGTAGTTCGACTGGTGCCCGGTGTCCTTGCCCATGAACGGCTGGGCATCTTTCTCCCCATAGGCCACGGGCCCGAGCTTTTCGCTCATCCCGTACTGGGTGACCATCTCGCGGGCGGTGGCGGTGGCCTTGGCGATGTCGTCGCTGGCACCGGTGGTGTAATCACCGATGGTCAGCTCCTCGGCAACACGCCCCCCCAGCATCATCGCCAGCCGGTCGATCAGTTCACCCCGGCTGACCAGGTACTTGTCGCGGGTGGGCAGCGCCAATGTCCATCCCAGCGCCTGACCGCGGGCGACGATCGACACCTTGTGGATCGGGTCGGCGTGCGGCAATGCATGCCCGACGATGGTGTGACCGCTCTCGTGGTAGGCGATCAGGCGCTTCTCCTCCTCATCCATCCGACGGGTCCGCCGTTCCGGGCCGGCGATGACGCGATCGATGGCGTCCTCCATGGAGGCCATGGTGATCTCGGCCATCCCCCGACGCGCCGCCAGCAGCGCAGCTTCGTTGATCAGGTTGGCAAGGTCCGCACCGGTGAACCCGGGGGTGCGACGGGCCAGCACCTCCAGGTCGCCATCGGGAGCCAACGGCTTGCCACGCGCATGCACCTTCAGGATCGACTTGCGGCCCTCGATGTCTGGGCGGTCCACCACGATCTGCCGGTCGAACCGACCGGGGCGCAGCAAGGCGGGGTCCAGGATGTCTGGCCGGTTGGTGGCCGCGATGAGGATGACGCCGGTCCGGACGTCGAAGCCGTCCATTTCGACCAAAAGCTGGTTGAGGGTCTGCTCGCGTTCGTCGTGCCCGCCGCCCATCCCGGCTCCGCGATGACGGCCCACGGCGTCGATCTCGTCGACGAAGATGATCGCCGGGGCGTTGGACTTCGCCTGCTCGAACAGGTCGCGGACCCGACTGGCGCCGACGCCGACGAACATCTCGACGAAGTCTGAACCCGAGATTGAGAAAAACGGGACGCCTGCCTCGCCTGCCACCGCCCTGGCCAGCAGGGTCTTTCCTGTTCCCGGCGGGCCGAACAGCAGGACGCCCTTGGGGATTTTCGCACCGATCGCCTGAAACTTGGTCGGGTTGGCCAGGAAGTCCTTGATCTCGCGCAATTCCTCGACGGCCTCATCGGCCCCGGCGATGTCCTCGAAGGTGACCTTGGGCTGATCCTTTGAGATCTGCTTGGGCTTGGCCCGTCCAAAGCTCATGATGCCTCGGCCACCCCCCTGCATCTGGCTCATCAGGAAGAAGAACAGGATGAAGATCAGTGCAAAGGGGACAATGTTGATCAGCAACGACACCAAGGCGTTCTGGTCCTGCGAATCGGCGTCGTACTGGTCCGGTTCCAGGCGTGCTTCGGTCAACACGGTGGCCAGCTGTTCACGATTGATGACGGGGTCATAGGGGGCGGTGTAGGTCGCTGCGCTGTCTGCCAGGTCACCCTCAAGTCGGTTGGCCCGCGACAGGATCGTGACCGATTCGATCTGCCCGGCATCCAGACGCTGGATGAATTCCCCGTAGGTCAGTTGCTCGGTCTCATCAGTGGTGCCCAGGGTGGTCACCAGCACCACTGCCAGGACAAGAAGGAGGGTGATCCAGATGACGGGCCCTCGCAGGAAACGCTGCAGGTTCATTTGAGGCGGTCCTCGCGCTACGCGTTGCAGCCACGCATTCGCGGGCTGCGCCTGCGCTCAGATGCTACCAGCGCCCCTGGATGCATGAGTCTGCGGCCCGGACGCTTTACCGGTCCTGTAGGCGGACCTCTCCTCAGCTCAGGAGTAGACCTCGGGCCGGAGGGTGCCGATGTAGGGCAGGGTGCGATAGCGCTCGGAATAGTCCAACCCGTAGCCCACCACGAACTCACCGGGGACCTCGAAGCCGGTCCAGCGGACGGGCAGGTCGACCTGCAACTGCTCTGGCTTGATCAGCAGGGCCATGATCTCAATTGATGCGGGGTTACGGGCTTTCAGGTTCTTCAGCAGGTAGGACAGGGTCAGGCCCGAGTCGATGATGTCCTCAACGATCAACAGGTGTCGACCCTGGATCTCGACATCCAGATCTTTGAGGATCCGCACGACCCCGCTGCTCTTTGTCGAGGCGCCATAGGAGGAGACGGCCATGAAGTCAAACACCGTGTCGGTGCTCAGATGTCTGGCGAAGTCCGCCAGGACCACAAACGCGCCTTTGAGCACGGCTGCGACGACCAGGTCCTTGCCGGCGTAGTGTTCGCTGACCTCCTTGCCCATCACGGCCAGCCGGTCCTGGATCTGTGCCGAGGTGATGAGGATCTTCTCGATGTCGGGGTGGTTGGGCTCGGCGTGCGAGGTCATGCCAGGCAGGGTAACCGACTGCTCAACAGGACACGGATTCGGCTGTGATGCGCAGACACCTGTCCCCCGGTTGGACCGGCACAAGGGCCCGGTCTGCGACGGCCAGCAGGGTGCCGTCGGCATCACGCAGCAGCGGGACCAGGTGTCGCAGCCCGGCCGGTAGAGCCTGCAGCAATGACCGTGCGTCCCGCGTGCCTCGCCGATCCCGGCCGGCCACGCTCAACGGTCCAGCGGACCAGGGGACCTCGACTGACCAGTCAGCGCCGTGCAGCCATTGCCTGAGAGCGGGTGTGGGCTTGTGCGGCTGTGCGGCAACGTCGGTCTGGTCCCCAGCCCGGGCTTGCCGACAATGCACCACCATGTCGTGCTCGGGAATGCTCACCGAACCGCCCACCCTCAACGACCGGGTCGGCAGTTCGGCTGGATCAGCCGGGCACACCACCCAGCCATGGGCGGACGCGGTCACCGTCACGGCGCCGGGGCCGTCCAGCCGCTGGCCGTGGCGCAGTACCAGCGCACGTGCAATGAGCTGTGCCGGCGGTGGTGGTCCTCCCGCTGGCAATAGCTTCCATGCCGACCGCAATGCCATGGCCTGCCAGGCGGAGTGCTCGGGCAGCCCCGCCGCGTGTCGTGACACCACGACGGCCGGTCCATACCGACCCACGTCGAAGACCTGTGTCAGTTGCGCCATGGCAGTCACCTGGTCGCGGGCCAGGTCTGCCAGTCGGCACAGCGCCGGCACGGGATCGCCCTGGTCGGGACGCAGCCGCCCCAGCGCGGGCAGGGCCTGGCGACGGGCCCGCGCCCGGCGTTGGTCCGGGTCGTCGTTGCTGGGATCCTGAACGTGAGGAAGATGGGTCACGCCACTGCGGACCTCACCGCGACGCAGACCCAGTAGCGGACGCAGCAGACGCAGTCCATGGGCACCGGCGGTGTCCACCGCCATCCCGGCCAGACCGTCGATGCCGGTGCCTCGAGCGATCCGCAACAGGACCGTCTCGGCCTGATCATCGGCGGTGTGTCCCAGCAGCACGGTGTCGGTCCCGGCCGCCTGTGCCATGTCGGCCAGGGCCGCGTACCGGGCCTGCCGGGCGGTGTCCTCGGGGCCCTCGCCCCGGGCCATGGTGACGGAGCGCAGCAGGATGTCGGCACCGACCGCCGTTGCACCCGCCCGGGCGGCGTCGGCGTCTGCCGCATCGTCACGCAGTCCGTGGCGGACGTGGCCGACGATCAGGAGCAGGTCGGGCCGGGCACGTGTGATCAGATGCAGCAGGGCAACCGAATCAGGACCCCCTGACACGGCGACCAGCACCCGCTGGCCCAGCGGTAGCAGCCCGTCAAGAACCTGGCGCACCGGGGTGGCCGATGCCCAAAGACCGTCGGGTCCGGTCAGGCCGCGCGCGTGATCCGGGCCGCCCATGCGTCTGGATCCGTCAGTTCGTCGGTGGTCGGGATGTTGTCGGGATCGTCCCACACCCGGTTGAACATGTCACGTCCGTGGCGCGATGCCACATCGCCGATGAAGGACTCACCCACTGCATATTGTTCGGCCTTCATGCCCATGCCAAGGGCCTTGGCCAAGAGCTTTGCGGGCCCGCCAGCGCTGTTGCGGCGCCGATTGAGGGCCTGCCGCACTCGTGCCGGATCGACGCCCTCATCGGCCAACACCTCTGCGCCCCAGTCCATCACCACGTTGCCGTGACCCTCCAGCAGCGACATGACCGACTGGGCTTGTTCCAGTCGGCTGGTCTGCTCGGGTGTCAGGAACGCCTCCATCAGATCACGCAGGTCGATCTGTCCGCTGATGATCTTGCCCCGCAGGCCTGCCAGTCCCTTGCGGATCCGATCGGGATCGATCTGAGAGCGGGCCAGATAGTCGTCCATGATCGAACGCAGATGGGGGCGCAGCCACGGCACGCCCTCGAACTGAAGGCGATGGCCCAACTCGTGAAGCACCACGCCGAGTATCAGTTCGCTGGCCTGGATGTCGGTTTCCGCGGTCAGGTCGCGTTCGATCTGCAGCAGGTTGGGACCGACCAACGTCAACCTGCCGGGCGTCTGGCCCCCTGGCAGGAACACCTCGTACTGACCCAGAACCCGGGTTGAGAGATAGCCGAAGATCATGCCGACCTGGACCCCGACAGCCTTGCGGGATGCCTGCGGTGGGAACGTGGCCCGCGACAACAGGGCTTCTGCGTGCGGGTCGGTCAGAAACCGCATCGAGTCCAGGTTCGCGGCGATCCACTCCCCTCTGCTGACCACGCGTGCGGACGCCGGAGCCAGGTCCTCACCCAACCCGGTGACCCGGCGGCTGGGAGCATCGGCTAGCTTGACCGCGGCGGCCACCAAACCCCGTAGACGAGCGACATCCTGGCCGGTGGCGGGAACCGCGGACAGCCCGGCCACCCATCGCCCGACCCGCTCGGCCAGAGCCCAGTCGGCCAAGGTCGACCGGTTCGGCTGGGGGCTGGGTGAGGAGTTCAGCGCTTCGATCGCTCTTCGGCCTCGCGGGCGAAACGCGGCTGGGCGATCAGGTAGTACCCGAGCAGCCCAGCGGTGACGAGCACGCCGACTCCGACCAGCGGGATGATGATCCAATCGAAGAAGCCAGGGATGTCATACTCCGCGGGCAAGAACTCCGCACCTGCGTCAGTGGAGTTCTCGACAATCTGTTCGTACTCGACGTACTCGCCACCTTCGGCTTCGGTCGCTCCGGCCACGCTCACCAATGAGCCGACCAGCAAGATCCCAGCCAGCATCAGCACAGCAAGTGATCGTTTCACCATCGAATCAGACCTCAGGATGACAGCGGTGGTGCCGACGTGGGCTGGATCGGCCCGGCAACCACCAATTGGCTATGGGGCTGGCAGTGTAGCCGCACGCCCTGGCTGCGCGGTGACGGTGTCTACCGGTTGAGCCACCGCGTCGACCACTTCTTCGGCCTCACGTTCCACCACAGCGTCTGCCACCAAACGCTTCACATCATCGGAGAAGACCTGAAGTGCGTCGATGTGCGCCCGCAACACTAGGTTTACTGAACACATTGTCCCGGAATGGCACCAAAGGATCGGGTAGAGATAGTCAAAAGTGACGATTGGCTGCAGGTCTGGGCTTGTGCACACTTCTTGTCGAAGCCCTATTCAGGGGGCGGAGGGTTTCAAGTCACGGACTTGTCCAGACCAACCGGTCGGTCCGTAGCAGGAGGTCCGGTTCGGCGGGAACCGGGCCCGCTGGCCTGCTTGATGGCTGACCTCAGTCGCCCAGCAATACCTCGAAGCGACGCACGCCGGCATACAGGCCGATCGTCCCGATCACCAGCAGGACCAGCAGATGGAATCCGAAGGACCAGTTGAGGGTGCCAAGGGTGACCTGACGAAGCGCTTCGACACCGTGGTACAGGGGGCTCAGGACGGTCAGCGCCTGCGCCCACCTGGGCAGAATGTCCAGGGGGTAAAACGTCGCTGAGAACAAGAACAGGGGCACGACGACGATCTGCAGCAGGTCGAAGTCGTGCCACGACCGCATGTAGGTGGTGGCCACCAACGTGGTGGTGGCGAAGGTGTAGCCGACCAGGACACCAAGCGGCACAGCCAGCAAACCCAGGGGCGAACGGATCAGGCCAAGCACCAGCATCACGATCACGAAGCCCACGGCATACAGCGCCGTGCGCAGCATTGCCCAGACGATTTCGCCGGTCGCGATGTCACGGGGGGAAGCAGGTGTGGCACCCATTGCCTTGTACAACTGGTCGGTGATCTTGAAGTACACGTTGAATGTCTCAAACACCGCCGCGTTCATCGCGGCCGAGCCCAACAGTCCCGGAGCCACGAACTGGCTGTAGGAGATCGCCTGGCCGGAGGAGTCGGTCATCGGGCCAACCAGGCCGCCGACGCCAACGCCGAGCACCAGCAGATACAGCAACGGCTCGAACGCCCCGCTGAGGAGGATCAGCCACTGTCCTCGCCACAGCAGCAGGTTGCGCTCGACCACGAAGCGCGCGGCCGGCGCACCCAGCAGACGGTAGGGCGCAAGGTGACCCATCCGCAGCCACGGACTGCGATACAGGTCTGCTGGTCGTCCCGTCTGGGTCACGGCTGCAGCCTGCGGGTCAACAACACAGTCGAGGTCAACAACCCGAAGGCCAACCACCCCAGCAGCACCGCGATGTGGACAGTAACCGGCAGCGCGGGGGCCACGCCCAGTGCGGTGAGACGCAACAACTCCACCCCATGCCACAAGGGCGACAGCACCGCTAGTGCGCGAGCCACCCGTGGCAGTTCACTCACCGGGAAAAACGTGCCGCTGGCGATGAAGATCGGGGTCACGACGAACCGGAACACCGCGCTGATCGAGAAGTCGGTTTTTGCCCTGACCGTCACGGCGAACATGCAGACACCGATGGCCACGCCGGTCAGGATCGCCGGGAAGACTGCCGCCAGAGCCCTGGCCGGCGGGACCAGCCCGAGCACCGCCAACGAGCCGGCGAAGACCGCGCTCGACACCGCCAGGCGCAGGATCAGGACCACCACCTTCCCACCCAACAGGTCGGCGGGCCGCAACGGTGTGGCAACGGCGGCCAGCCAGGTTCGCGTGTACTTGATCGAGCCCAGCACCGGCCATGACATGTCCCCCGCGCCGGTTTGCATGGCACTGCCCGCCATCAGGCCGGTACCCGCGAAGGCGGCATAAGTGACGCCCCCCAGGGCGGCGGTGCGGCCACCTCCCTCAACCAGGCGGCCAAGCCCCAACCCGATGCTGGCCAGGTAGAGCACTGGGCCAAGGCACATGGTGACCAGGCTGCCGAACCACCTACGACGCCACAGACGGATCTCGTGACGGGCGAAGCGAACCGAGCCCCTCATTCGGTCAGCGCCCGTCCCGCCAATGTCAAGAACACGTCCTCCAGCGTGCTGCGTCGGGTCAGCACCTGCGCCTCCGCGAAACCGGAGTCGCTGAGGAATGAGGCTGTCGCCACTGCGTCATCGGTGTACAGCAGCACCCGGTCTGCCAGCACCTCGATGCGTTGGGCGGTGGACTCCAAGGCGTTCACGTCAGCGGGGACGCCTGCCGGGAAACGCAACTCGACGACCTCACGGCTGACGTAGCGCTGGATCAGGGCCTGAGGTGCCCCCTCGGCAACTATCCGACCTTGGTCCATGACGACCAGTCGGTCACAGAGCTGTTCAGCCTCGTCCATGTAATGCGTGGTCAGCACCAGGCAGACGCCGCGCTGCTTCAGACGGTACAGCCGGTCCCAGACCAGCTGACGAGCCTGCGGATCAAGTCCGGTGGTTGGCTCATCAAGCAACAGCACCTCCGGTTGGTTGATCAGTGCCCGAGCGATCACCAGCCGACGCTTCATGCCCCCCGAAAGGGTCTGCACCGACGAGTCACGTCGTTCCCACAACTCCACGAACTGCAGCAGTTCCTCGGCCCGACTGCCCACCTCGGAGGCCGACAATCCGAAGAACCGGCCGTAGAACATCAGGTTCTCAACGACGGTCAACTCGTTGTCCAGGTTGTCGTCCTGAGGAACGATCCCGATCCGGGACCGCACCTGTGGGCCGTCTGTCGTGGGGTCCAGGCCAAGGACCCTCAACGTGCCTTGTGTCACCGGGCTCATGGCGGCGATCATGCGCATGGTCGAGGTCTTGCCGGCACCGTTCGGCCCTAGGAACCCGAAGGCCTCACCGGCGTGGATCCGAAAGTCCACGTGATCCACGGCCACCGAGTCGCCGAAGCGTTTCGTCAGGCCGGACCCCTCGATCATCACAGCGGCGGACACAGCGGCGCAGCCTACTTCCTGGCGGATCTGGACGTGCTCTGGGCGTGCTCTGGGCGTGATCTGGGCGTGTAACGTGTCGCGGTTTGCGCAACGATCATGCCCATGCCCTACGCAATGCCGCGTCGCTGGTTGGCAGCGTCGGGTTGCTGCGGCATGACGATGTCGCTGACCGCAGCAGCCGCACAGATCGCACAGTGGCCGTTGCCGCCCGATCTGAGCCCTCGGGATATTCGCCCCAGCATTCTGCGGGTGTACCGGCGAGGGCATGAGTGGTTGCCACAACTGACCGACACCCTGCGCCAGGATCCACAGGCGCACCTGGGCCAGTGGCACGACGCCAGCTACGCCGCACCGCTCTTGCACTGTCTGCCAGGCTGTACGTCGAGCCACCTGAGGCGTTCGCCGACCGCATCATCGGGCTGGTAGCGGTGGCCCGAAGGTGCCCGTCCAGCCTCCACCAACCCTGCGGGGCGTGATCGATCAGCCCAACCCGCGGATCGTGTGGACCGGCGGACGCCAGCCAAGGATGATCTCGGCCATCCGCACTGCGCGAACCGTCGCAGTTGTCTGGTGCACCCGCACCAGCCGGGCCCCAAGCATCAGGCTGGCGACAGCCGCACCGATCGAGGCAGCCACGCGCTGATCCAGGTCCAGGTCCAACGACTCACCGATGAAGTCCTTGTTGGACAGCGCCACCAGAACCGGGTAGCCCAACTCGACCAGGGTCGGCAGGTTGCGGGTCAACTCCAGGGAATGCAGCGTGTTCTTGCGAAAATCGTGCCCCGGGTCGACCACGATGGCCTCAGGCGCCACCCCGGCGTCCTGGGCGGTGCGGGCCAGCGTCGCCAGGGTGTCGCACACCACCGTGGTGACATCGGGATGATAGGAATGACGGTAGGGACGCCGTCTCAGATCACCACCAGAGTGCATCACCACCAGCGCCGCGTCGTGCTTGGCGACGACGGCAGCAAGGTCCGGATCGGACAGACCCGAGGTGTCGTTGATCAGGTCAGCCCCGGCCTGTAGGGCGGCGTCGGCGACGCTGGCCCGGAACGTGTCGATGCTGAGCGGGACGTCGCTGTGATGCCGAAAGGCTGTCACGAACGGGATGATCCGTTCCATCTCCTGTGCCGGCGTGACGGCCTCGCCCGGCCCGGCCTTGACACCACCGACGTCAACGATGTCTGCCCCCTCCGCCACCTGCGCCAGGGCATGATCCACGCTGGCCTGCAGCCCGAAGGTGGCCCCCTGGTCATAGAAGGAATCGGGCGTGCGGTTGACGATGGCCATCACTGCCATTCGCTGGGACAGGTCCATCGTGCGGTGGCGCAGGCGGAGCAGCATGGCCTAGATGGTGCCAGTTCGTCGACGTAGCGGGCTGGGCTACCGTGGCTGTCCGTGGTCGCCTCGTTGTGTGCAGTCCCCTCCTCCGCCCTGGTTCTTGAGGGGGTGACACACGGAGGCGATCCCGAGGTAGTGCAACTGCGCCGCGCGATCGCGGCCGTCATGCCTGGTGAAGGCTGTGACGCTCACGTGGTGGTGGTAGCCGTTGACCCGGCGGTGACCGAGCCGTCCGGCGTTGTACAGGTGGTGGCGCCCGATCAGGTGGTGCATCTGGGGGGTCTTGGCCGTGCTGATCTGCGGGCATCGGTTGCCCCGTCCGGCGTGCGTGACCCAGCGGTCCTGACCCATCCCGGGCCCGACCTTGCGGTGCTGGCGATGCTGGCTCATCAGTTCGGCGCCGAGGAGGTGTCGCTGATCGGTCTGTCAGCCGCCCCTGCGGCAACGGCCCTGGATGACGCTGCGGTCGCGCTAGCTTCCCTGATCGCGGGCGGGAGGGCGGTTGTGGTTGCCGCTGACCTGACCCCCTGTCACGGCACAAAGCCCCCCAGGCCCGACCTAGCGCCGCAACGGGCAGCCGCGTTCGACCGGGCGGTGATGACCGGACTGCACGACCCCGCGATGTTGGATGACCTGCAGCCGGAGGCGCACGTTCTGTCGTGCCGGGGGCTGCCTACGCTGCGGTTGGCCGCGCGGATCGCCCGGCACCACGGCCTGGGACCGGGTCCGGCTCATCGCACGATTGCGGGGGGTGTGTCAGGCCTGGTCTGCGCCTGGCAGCCCCTCTGAGGGGCGGTCAGCGCCGGCGAAACAGTTTGGCCAGCCGCCCGGGTGGTTTGGGCGGCGGAAGTGGCGGAGGAAGAGCCACCACGCGGCCCAGGCGGCAGGTGAACCCTGGGACGTCGGCGGTCACCCCGGGGACATGCGCGGTCTTGTGATGTGGCCCTGCGGGGTGGAGGTAGCCGTCCCACATGACCGTGGCGTGACGACTGATCGGATCAAGGCGCATGACCGCCGGGACGCCATCGACGTGGGTATGGCTGATCAGACTTCTACGTTTCATGGTCCCCCTCGGCACCTGACGTACGGACAGGCGGTGTTCGTCACCGTCCCGGAGCCGGCTTGGACCAAAGGGCAACTCGCAGGATCAGCCCAGGATCCTGGCGCTGCCCCAGCCCGCACCAAGGCCCGGTCCGTCATCGAATCGTGTGGGCGAAAATTGGCTGATGTCGGGGTCGATGACCTGTGCCATGACCAGACCCGCCACGTGGCGACCCAATGCCGGCGCCAACTTGAACCCGTGACCGGAGGTACCAGCGTCGACGAACACGCGGTCCGCGATCTGACCGATGACCGGTTGCCAGTCAGGCGACACGTCATACAGGCTGGCCCAGCCACCCGTCGGCTGGGCCTCCACCAGCTGCGGAACCCGCTTCACAGCCCGGGTGATCAGACCAAGCGATTCCCCCTGGGCCAGGTGGGAATCGAAGGTATCAGGGTCGACCTGTGGCTCGGGGACCAGTGGGCCCATCAGAAACTGATCCTGTCCCTCTGGCCTCAGGTAGTACTCCCCGACCACATCGGCAAGCGCGAAGGGCAGGGGCGGCGACCCACCCCACCTGAAGGTCGCCACGAAGTGTCGCTCGACGGTCAGGGGCAGCGAGGCCCCCACCTGTGCGGCCAACGGGCCGGTCCACGGGCCGGCGGCGATCAGCAGCCGGTCAGCCCGCACCTCCTCGCCCGTGTCACAGGCCACCACCACCCCGCTGGATGAGGAATGGATTGCCGTCACGGTTGTCCGGTTCAGCAACGTTGTCCCCAACTCGACGGCCCGGCCGATCAGGCCCGTCGTGGTGCCCGCAGGGTCGGCATAGCCGGCGTCCTGCTCCCAGCTGCCATAGCCCACCCCAGCCAGGCTCACCGCCGGAAACCGCGCCGCCAGTTGCTCGCGGTCCAGCAGTTCGGTTCGGGTCCCGATGCTGTTGAGGTACGTCGTTGCCTGACGCAACTGCTCAAGATCGCTCTCGGGGTGAAGGAACAGTGCACCGGTAGGACAAAAGCCGGCATCCCCGCCGTTGGTTTCCTGGTCGAAGCGCTTAAAGAACTGCAGCGACTCGCGTGCCACCCGGGCCAGGAACGGGTTGGTGTAGTAGGCACGACACACCGCGCTTGAGCGGCCGGTGGGTCCCTGCGCGGGTGCGTCCCGCTCGACCACCACCGTGCGCACACCCATGGTGGCCAGGTGGAAGGCGGCAGCGGCACCGTGCACGCCCGCGCCGATGATGGCGACGTCATAGATCATCGGTTCTCCTCACCCCCATCACCTCATGATCCGGGCCACCTCGGCATCGGCACAGCGGTCCATCAGCCGATCGCATTGGACTGTGCGGTCAACGTCAGCTCGCCCGACGTCTGGGCGTCCACCACCACAGGTTGGACCTTGATCTGCCGCCCGGCCCAGCTGAACAGGGCCGTGGCAACCAGACCGATTCCCAGGAACCCCAACGACAATGGCATGACGGTTCCGTCGAACAGTCGGTCCAACACCGCACCGAGCATCGCTCCGACGGCGATCTGCAGCGCACCGATGATGGCCGAGGCCATGCCGGCGACGTTTCCCATCGGGGCCATCGCCAACGCGTTCAGGTTCGGGATCAGGATCGCGTGACCACCCAAAGCAACCGCAAGGGGAAGCAGGAAGACCCACAGCGGCGGCAGACCGTCAGTGGCGAAGGAGATGACGACCATTGCCGCAGACGCGACGACGTAGGCGGCCATGGCCCGTCCGGCCAGGCGACGGGCACCGACCTGACGCACCACACGGGCGTTGACCAGCATCGCCCCGCCCATGAACAGCGCGACCCCGCCGAAGATCACGGGGAAGGCTCCGGCCTGGTCGAACACCTCGGAGATGATCAGCTCGCTGGACGCCAGATATGACGTGAAGGAGCCATACAGGAAGGTCATGGCGGTCATCATCAACACGGTCTGAGGATTGCTCAGCACCATCCGGGCTGCCTGGCCCACCGCGGTGACCGATGCCTGCCGGCGATGTTCGGGGGCCAACGATTCCGCCAGGCGGGTGGTCCACAACATCATCGCCAGGGCAGCCACCGTGCACCCCACAGCCAGCCAACGCCATGATCCCAGCGACACACCGATGGCACCAACCGTTGGGGCAACCACCGGTACCAGGATGAAGATCGACATGATCAGCGACATCGCCCGTGACATGTTCTCGCCCTCGTAGCGGTCACGGACGATCGCGATGGTCAGCACCCGGGGGCCGGCGCCGCCCAGGCCCCAGATGAAGCGACTGACCAGCAGCAGGGGCAAGGTCGGAGCCACCGCGGACAGCAACGCTCCGACCGCATACACCACATAGGAGGCATACAGCAGGGGTTTGCGCCCCCATTGGTCAGACAACGGTCCGTACAGTGGTTGGCCCAGGGCCATCCCGATGAAGTAGGCCGTGATCAGTCCCGCCACGGCAGTGGAATCAGCGGGAAGGCCCAGGTCGGCACGGACGTCGGCGAATGCCGGAAGCAGCAGGTCGATGCCCAGGGCGACGACAGCCATCGACATTGCCAACAACAGGGTCCGCTCGCGGTCCCCGATACGAGGGGGGGCGGCAGGGCTCACGCCGACACCTCCGCGGGCGTTGCCAAACGGAGGGCATCGGCGTTGGCCACCACGCTCTCCAACAGGCTGACCAGCACCGACCGTTGGGAGTGGTCCAGCGGTTCCAACAGCGCCTCCTGGCAGTCACGTTCGGCGTCATGGAGGTTGGCCAGCATGGCCCTGCCCGCGTCGGTGATCGCGACCCGGTACCGCCGGCGATCCTGCGGGTCACGTTCCCGTGTCAGGTAGCGACGTTCCTCCAGGTCATCGACCAAACCAACCATCAGGCTCTTGTCGACATCAAGGCAGTCGCACAGTTCCTGCTGACAACTGGGTCCCAGGTCGGCCATCGCGGCCAGGACGGCAAAGTGGTGCAGTCGTAGACCGTGGATGTCCAGTCGTTCCTGGAGCAGTCGTTGTGATGCCTTGGAGAACTGAGTGGCCAGGTAGGAGGGGTAGCGACCCAACGATGCGGGCCGGCGGAGGAGAACCATTCGCCAGATAGTAGTCCCTCACAACCATTGTGCGATACCACTATCGGTCGGGGCTCATCCGTCCGGGCGATCCGGAGGGAAGCCGGTCGGTGTTGGCACCGCACAGCACAACCGCGACGGCTTCATCGGCGGTGGGCTGGTAGGCGCCGCAGTGCAGTGCCGCCATCGCTGCTGCTCCCCCGGGCTCAACGACGATCCGCGCGGTCTGCCACAGCCACTGCTGAGTCGCGATGATGTCCTCATCGGCAACGACGACGCTGTCATCGACATAGCGCTGAACCAAGGGCCAGACCAATCGGCCCAGTCGCCGGGCCCCCAGTGAATCGGCGGCCACACCTCCCACCCCGACGTCCACGGGATACCCCGCCGCCATCGCAGCCTGAAGCGTCGGACACGATGCGGGTTCCACGCCGATCACCCGGACATCATCGGTCAGTGCCGCAGCAATTCCGCCGATCAACCCACCCCCTCCGACGGCGACCAGCACCGTGTCGATTCGGGGCGCCTGCTGGATCAGCTCGATGCCGACCGAACCCTGTCCCAGAATCGTCTGGGGGGCGTCAAAGGCGTGCACGGTCAGAGCGCCCGTGTCCGCCGCCCACTCCCGGGATGCCGCAAGGGCGTCGGTGTAGTGCTCACCGCCGATGTGCACCTGTGCCCCGTGCGCGCGAATGACTGCGACTTTGGCCGCACTGCTGGATGAGGGAACGAACACCTGCGCCTGATGACCAAGCACCCCTGCGGCGTAGGCGACAGCCGCCCCGTGATTGCCGCCGGATGCCGCGACGACACCCGCGGAGGGAACCGGGCGGGTGAGCAGGTTGGTGAACGCGCCCCGCGGCTTGAACGAGCCGGCGTGTTGGAGGTATTCCAACTTGCACACCACCGGGTTTGCCAGGCGTTCGTGACGCAACTCAAGCACCGGCGTATGTCGGATGTAGGGGCGGATCAGGTCAAGGTTGGCCGCGATCGCCGTCGGGGTCGGCTGGATGTGGGTCATGCAAGGATCCGCTGGGCCAGGACATCAACCGCTCGGTCGACATCGCCTGCGTCGGTGGAGACGTGGAAGGAAAGGCGCAGGCGACCGTCGCGGATCGCAGCGATCACCTGTGCCCCAGCCAGCGCCTGGGTTGTTCCCTCCGACACCGCCAGCGAGACGATGGCCGAGTTGCCCGGCGCCAACCCGACCGCAATACGAAAGTCGTTGGCCAGTCCGACGGAATGTCGTTGCAACGCCTCCGCGCCGACGTCGGCCAACATCGTGACCGCGGGGGCAGCCGCCACCCATGACAGCCAGGCCGGCGACACGTCGAAACGCCTGGCATCGCGCGCCAGGCGCAGCGGTCCGCCATAGATGCTGGTCCACGGGTTGTCCCCGGCATACCACCCGGCCGCATGAGGCACCAGCCCATCCTGACGATCGGGGCGGACGGTCAGGAACGCCGTGCCCCGCGGAGCCAACAGCCACTTGTAGCCCGAGCACACCGTGTAGTCGAACAGGCTGGCATCAACCGGCAGCCAGCCGGCGGCCTGGGTCAGGTCGAGCAGGATCTGTGTCCGGTGTTCCTGGCAGGCGGCATGAAGTGCTGCCAGGTCCACAACCCGTCCGTCGGAGGACTGGACTGCTGAGACCGAAACCAGGCTCACCTCTTCTTCAACGGCCTGGACCAGATCGTCCAAGGGCACCTCGCGCACGGTGACACCCCGGTGGGCTTGGGCGTGGAAGGGGAACAGGATGCTGGTGAAGTCGCCCGTCGCCACCAGCACCTGGGCATCGTCGGGGAGGCTGGCCGCCACGATGCCGGCGCAGGCCGACGCCTGGCTGCCAATCGCAACGGTGGCCGGCTCCACACCGACCAGCCGGGCATAGGACGCCCTGGCGATTCCCACCGGGGTGTCATACCCAACCGCATCGGCGGTGCCCGCACGCCACTCCGCCTGGGCCTGCTGGAGCACCTGCCAGCTTCGTCGTGGGGGCAGGCCGTAGGTGGCGGTGTTGAGGTAGCACACCTCGTGATCGAACTCGGCGCGCAGGTCGTTCATCCCCAGGTGTGGCATCGAAGCTGCATGGTAGTCCTGCCGGGCGGGCCAATCTGGTTCTAAGCCTGGATCCACCGATGATCGCGGTTTGACAGACGGGGAGGGTTACAACGGAAGTGCCCCCTGACCTGGGACAATGACGGTGTTCAACGTCGTCACACAGTCCAGTTCAGAAGGGCACCTTCCAGGTGAAAGCATTACACAACCTTGCCGCCGTCGCCATGACCTTTGACGAGGACAATCTGGTGGCCAACGCCGGCCTTCTCGCCCCAGCGCTGTTGGCCCAACGTCTTGGCATCGCCGAAACCGTCACCGAACGCCTCCGGTTGGACCGCGACCGGCCTGGGGCGGCCAACTCCGGCGCCAAGGTCATCACCGTGCTGGGCGGCATGCTGGCCGGGGCGGACTGCATCGATGACCTCGACGTGCTCCGCGCCGGTGCCACACCCGAACTGTTTGATGACCTCCGCGCCCCCTCAACGATCGGGACGTGGCTGCGGGCCTTCAAGTGGTCAAACGTGCGCGAACTCGACGCCGTCACCCGCCAGATCATGGTGCGGGCGTGGGCGGCGGGGCTTGGACCCCCAGACCTCACCGGACCGTTGATGATCGATGTCGACTCAAGCATCTGTCCGGCCTACGGGCCAGCCAAACAGGGCTGTCGGTTCGGCTATACCAAAGTGCGGGGCTACCACCCGCTGATCGCCACGGTGGCAGCAACCGGGGAGGTGGCCCACACCCGCATGCGAGGCGGCAACGCCGGGTCGGCCCGCGGCGCAGGCACCTTCGTGGCAGAAACGATCAGCCGGGTCCGCGACGCCGGTGCCACCGGGCAGCTGACGTTACGGGCAGACTCGGCGTTTTACGCCAAGACGGTGCTGTGGGCCTGTCGCAACACCGACGTCAGATTCTCAGTCACGATACGGTCCAACGCCAGGCTGCGTAAGGCGATCGCGGCGATCCCCGAGGACGGGTGGACGCCGATCCCGTACTGGATCGAGGGTGGTGCTGATGTCGCTGAGGTGCCCTATACCTGCTTCAGCGGCAAACAGGCCATGGACGTCCGGTTGATCGTGCGCAGGGTGCGGCCCACCCCCGGCTCCCAGCTCGCCCTGGACGTGGTCTTTGACTACCACGCCATGGTCACCGACCGCACCGGGGAGATGCTGGAACTGGAGGCCGACCACCGTGCCCACGCTCAAGTCGAGCTGGTCATCAGAGACCTCAAAGACGGCCCGCTGGCCCACTGCCCATCAGGCAAGTTTGCGGCCAACGCCGCCTGGGTCACCCTCGCCGCGCTGGCCCACAACCTGGGCCGCTGGACCCTCGCCGCCGCCGGACCTGACTTCCAACCCGCCACCGTCGGCAGTCTGCGTCGCAAGCTGATCGCCATGCCCGCCCGACTTGTTGCCTCTGGCCGCCGACGATGGTTGCGCGCCCCGACCAACTGGCCCTGGCAAGACCGGCTAGCCGCCGCGCTGACAACGATCACCGCGATCCCCGCACCCACCTGACCACCACGCCTCCCCTCCGTCCGCCACGACCCCACACCCGCCACACCGGAACCCCGCCCGGCGGCCAACCCACGCCCAAACCACCCCGGCGGGGGCCATCCCAAGCGGCTCGGCGACCATCACCCCGCCCACACCATCGGAATCGTCACAGCCCTGCAGACACATCCCCGATCGGTGGATCGAGGCTAAGGTGAGCAGCGACGATGACGCCGGCCGAACTCGATGAACGGATCCAGGGGCGGGTGATCGGGGTTCGTGAGCAATCGCCCGGAGTTCCATCCCGCTGACCTGGGTGGGCTGCTGTGTCGCGCCAAGTCGGTCAGCATCTACAACTCCTCGGCACCCGAGCAGATCGAGTTCCTGCTGGGTCACATGGAGGCCAAATCGGTGATCTGTGACAACATCGAGTTCCTGGAACGGGTCCTGAAGGTCCGTGGCCAACTGCCATTGCTGGACCACGTCGTCGTGGTGGATGACCCCGATAACCTGCGACCCGATGACGTGACCCTGTTCAGCGACATGCTGAGCGCTCAGCCGGTCGACGCCCATGCAGCGGCTGCTGCCTCCCAGCCCGATGACTTGGTCGCCCTGATGTACACCTCGGGCACCACCGGCACGCCCAAGGGCGTCATGCTTGACCACCGCAATATCGCTGCGGCAGCGGAGAGCTACACCGTGCTGGTCGGGCGGGAAGAGGCGGTGAACCTCCGTGGCCTGAGCTACCTGCCGATGGCACACATCGCCGAGCGGATGGTCAGCCACTACGGCTGGTTGTGGCAACGCAACATCGTCACCTGCGTGCCAGACCCGACCACCGTGGCCACCTACCTGGGCCCCGTCCGACCACAGGCGTTGTTCGGGCCACCACGGGTGTGGGATAAGTTGCGTTCGGCGGTCATGGCCGGCGTCGCAGCGCAGGGGCCCGACAAGGTCGCAGGGTTCGAGCAGGCGCTGGCGTTGGGACAGCAGGTGGCCTCCTTGAAAGCTGCGGGGCAGGACGTGCCCGCGGAGTTGGCCCAAACCCATGCAGGCATCGACGCTGCCGTCTTCGCACCGATCCGTCAGAAGCTGGGCCTGGACCAGCTGCGCTACGGCTTCAGTGGCGCAGCCCCCCTACCAACCCACGTGTTCGACTTCTTCCGCGGGATCGGTGTCGCCTTCAGCGAGATCTATGGGATGAGTGAGAACACCGGTGGCATGACCTGGGATCCGTTCATGGTCAAGCAGGGCACGGTCGGGCGGCCCTATCCCGGAACCGAGGTCGTCCTGGCCGATGACGGCGAGGTTCTGTGCCGCGGACCGAGCGTCAGCCGCGGGTACTTCAAGGACCCCGAACGGAGCGCGGAGACCTTCGACGATGACGGCTGGCTGCACACCGGCGACATCGGACGCTTCGACTCTGGCGTTGATGACCTGCCGGGCCTGGCTTGGGTTCAGCGGATAGGCCTGGCAACGCCGGCGGTACCCGGGTTCCCCGTCGCCACACGCCCCAAAACCCGGGCACCCACCACGCCACGCAGCTGGGTGCCCGGGTTTTCTGCCGCCCGACGCCCCCAAACCCGGGCACCCACCAGGGTTAGTCAGCGTCGGCCACGGTGACGTGGACGGGCGTTCCGGCTTCGATCGTCCGGCTGACCGTGCAGGTGCGGTCATGGGATGTCCGCGCCGCCTGCGGCATGATCGCCCGGGCCCTGTCGCCGTCCTGCCCCGGTGGAAAGGTCACCTCGAAACGCATGGCGATGTCCTGCAACCGATTGCCATCACCGTCGCGAACATAGGTGGCTTGGACGGCCACATGGAACGTGTCCGGCTCGGCCCGACGAGAAGTCACGACATCCACGTCAACGGCCGAGCAGCCGCCGATGGCCGCCAGCAACAACTCAACCGGGGTGAAGCCCTCGCCCGCGTTGCTGCCGAAGTCGATCGTGCCTCCGCGGGGATTTGACGCCCGGTACACGCCGGTCTCCAGTCGTTCCAAGGACACGCTTCTCAAAGAGTCATCTGCCACGCCCGCATCCTGACATACCCCTATTGCCGCCGTGCCCCACCCCAGTCGGGCCAACCCGTGCAAAGACGGCTGCGCATTTCCTCTTGCCATTCGCGCCAAAACTGGTGTCATGGCGGCATGACTGTCACAGGTGAGTACGTCCCCAGCGCCTCGCAATGGGTCAGGGACCAGGTCGAGACGATCTTGCAGTCCGGCACCACGGAGTCCGTTGACATCATGGGACGGCCTGTGATCTTGATGAGCATGCTGGGCGCGGAGTCGGGCAAACTGCGGCGCGTTCCGGTCATGCGGGTGGAACACGACGGGGAGTATGTCGCCGTGGCCAGCAAGGCTGGTGCCCCCGACAATCCACAGTGGTACGCCAACCTCCTGGCCAATCCCCGGATCACGGTTCAGGACGGGACCGCGGAATGGGACGCGGTGGCCCGCGAGCTCACTGGGACAGAGCGAGACGAGTGGTGGCAACGCTGCGTGGAGGCCTTCCCCAACTACGCGGAGTACCAAGAGGGCACCGAACGGGTGATCCCGATCTTTCTGCTGGAATCCCAACCGGACGAGTAACCGCGGGTAGACCCAGCGCGGGTAGGTGTTACTCGGTGACTGTTGGGCACCCTGAGGACGTCGTTTCCAGCCCAGGACGGCGTCCATGCCTCGCCCTCTGACGTGCGGGACCCCTTGAAGCCGGTCGCAGCGCCAAAAGCACTGCCCCGGTCCTGCTGACCGATGGGCCGACGATCCCGGCGGAGACCCTGGCCTTCCTGACCGATGGGCTTGCCGACAACCTGCTGGACGGCGGTCCGGCGGTCGTCTGTGCCTCCTTCGTCAACCCGATCGCGTGTGAGGCCGTCAGCGCCTCCCGCTGCTGGCAACTGACCGTCATCGCTGCGGGCCGAATCGTCGGCTGACCGCCACTGCACACGCCGGGCCCTCATGGACCCGGCGTGTGTCATACGTCCATGCGCTACCCTCTGACGCCCATGATCGACATAAGGCGCTCCGCGCCGACCCAGACGCCTTCCGTGCCCCGCCTGGCCCGCCGTGGGGTCAGCGCCGAGACCGTCGACAGCCTGCGTGAGATCGACGAGCCGCGGCGGGCCGTCATGACCGGGGCACAGGACCTACGGGCTGAACAGAAGCAGTTCGGTCGGCGCATCGGTCAGGCCACCCCCGAGGAGCGCCCGGCGTTGATCGAGGAGTCGGGGACGTTCAGTGCCCGCATCGATCAACTCGAGGCGCGCGAGGTCGTCCTGGACGCCCGACAGACCACGATCCTGCTGGGCATCCCGAACCTCCCACACCCCGATACCCTTGACGGCAGTGAGGACGCCGACGCAGTCGAGCTGGAGCAGTTCGGCGACAAACCGTCCTTCGATTTCGAGCCGACGGCATGACGGACACCGAGCAGGCGCAGGCGAAGCCCTCGACGGGGCGGAGGGTGCTTGGCGTGATCGTCGTCCTCGTCCTGATTACGGTCGCGTTTGTCGGCGGGTTGGCCGGGCGCTCGTTCGTGGAGGACCTCGTCGAGTTGCCGTTCGGCAGTGACACGATCGACCGCAGCGGACCAGCGGTGCTCCAGGCGGTACGGGACCTGGCAGAGTTCCGAGCCGCGTCGGGTGAGTACTCCGTCATCGTCGATATCGAGAACGACATCCGCTTCGTTCCCTCACTCCTGATAGGTGAGCGGAGCCTGTTCGTGGCCGCTGGCACGGTGGATGCGGCGGTGGATTTCGGCGGATTGTCCGGTGACAACGTGCGGGTGTCGGCAGACGGCATGTCGGTGACGCTGATCCTGCCGACGGCGCAGTTGACCGACCCACGGATCGACCCCGACGCAAGCTATGTCTATGACCGCGACCGGGGCGTGGTGAACCAACTTGAGTCTCTGCTCACGGGGGACACGCCTGACGATCAGGAGCTTTACCAGCAGGCCACCGAGCAACTCGCCGAGGCAGCGGTTGACAGTGACCTACGCGCCCGGGCACAACAGAACACCGGCGCGACGCTCAGTGCGCTGATGGAGGCGCTTGGGTTCACGGACGTGACCGTTCGCTTCGAGGGCGCCGGTTGATACTGACCAGCCCCTGATTGCCCGCGGGGCTGACGGCCCCGGTTTGCCTGGTGTCCCCCCGGCCTCTTGGATGTCCCCGGCCTCCTGGACAGCCTTTCGGGCCCCGAGGATGCGCCGACCACGCCTGGGAGGGCAACCAGGAACCAGATACTTGATGCCCTGCTCGACGGCCACTGGGTCACCCTGACCGGCCCGCTCACCGAACGAACCGATGGGCGACCATCCGAAAAGCGGCGTACTCCACTCCCAGGGGCGCCACGAACCGTCTGTACTCAGACCGACTGACGGGGCCGGCCGCGAACAGGCGGCGGCCACCGAAGATCGACTCGGTGTAGGTCTGCAGGCGTCGATCGATTGCCTCCAGGCGGCTGCTGATCGCGGGTCCAGTCGTTCGCGCGCCGCCCGACCAACAACGCTCCGTGCAACTCCGGCCGCCACGACCGTGAGGACAATCATCAGCACGACCAACACTGCAACCAAGATGATGGGTGAGGGCCCCCGGTCTGACCGTGGCTGGCCTGGCTGGTCGGTCATCGCTCCCGGGTAACCGCGTGGTTGTGGACTACCCACCGATGGTGAAGTTCGCACCGCCTTTGTCATCAATCGTGACCGAGACCGGGAATTCGCTGCCGTCGTTGGCGGTCACCGCGCACGTGAAAGTGTCGCCGGATTCCGGGTCCTCGGGGAAGTCATCGCAGGAGGCCTCCCAGGGTGAGCCCTCCGGCCCTGCCTCATCGGCGGTCGCGGCGATCTCATCAAGCAGAGCCTATTCGCTCAGCCCACCGATGCTGACGGAGCCCGAACAGGCGGTAGCGAGTACGACAAGGACAACGAGGAAGCAATTGCGCAATGCAGTCAACTCATAGCCGATCAGTCGGGGCGGCCTTGCTGGGCTGACTGCCCGGCCGGTCCGCAACGGCTGTGCAATGTACGGGACCGCTGCGATAAGAGACTAGAACGCCTACCAGGCGACGGTGGCCCCGTTATCTCGCGCCGGTCGTTGGGACTCCACCACTGGCTGGTCCTGAGAGAAGTTCGTGTCCTCGAACCCCCTGTAGGACGCTGTCGGGCTGATCCAGGTCGTAGTTGCGGCCGCGGATGCAGTAGCCGATGCAGGCAGTGTGGCTGACCGGTTGGCCCACGTAGAAGTACACCATCCCCTTGTCGCCTCCCCAGGTGGGCGAACGTGGATTTCGTCATTACTGCTCGTCGTAGAAGGACGCCATCCGCTTGGCCATCTCCTCATCCGAGACGTCCTCGACATGGATCCCGATCCCCCACTGGTGGCCGAAGGGATCACGAATACGTCCGCCCTTGTCCCCATAGAACTGCAACTCGTAGGGGAACAACTCTTCGGCCCCGTTGTCCATCGCGCGTTGCCAGATCTGGTCGGCATCGGCCGAGTAGATGAACAGCGCCACGGCTGTTCCACCCAGCGTGGCGGGAGAGGGAGTCGGACCGCCAGGCCACTCGTCGCCCATCATGAACACGGTGTCACCGATCCGCAGTTCGGCGTGCCCGACCTTGCCATCGGGACCGGTCATGCGAGGGGTGATCTCCTCAGCTCCGAACACCTTGACATACCAGTCAATCGCCGCGGCGCAGTCGTTGAGCACCAGCGACGAGGTCACACTTCGCATGTTCGCGGGAATAGGACTGACGGCCATGGCAGCTCCTCAAACGATGGTTCAGACGGCGGTGGCCGATCCTCGCGCCGACCCCCTCGGGTCGTCAACTGCCCGCCTCCCTCCCCTCACACATTGAACACAATCCGGAGCACGGCAATGGTCGGCCGTGGTCAATGTGTGTGGCCGGGGCAGACTGCGGATTGACATGGACCCGCGTCCCGACGCCACCACCTCAGTCGCCAGTTCGGCGGCCGCCGCTGCCGGGTGCGTCATCGCCCTCCTTGAGGACATGGGCACGATCGCCCTCGCCGCCGATCTCTTCGACCAAGTCTGGCAGGCCCGCGCGGTGATGCCCTCAAATCTGATCCGGGCGATCCAGTTCGGCGGCGGGTACGTGAGCGGGGCCTTCGTCGAGGATGAGATGCGGGGGGCATCGGTGGCCTTCCTGGGAACCAGCCACCAGGCAGACGATCCCGTGATGACTCTCCACAGCCATATCACCGGGGTCCTGGGCGCCGACAGGGGCATCGGCTATGCGTTGAAGTTGCACCAGCGGCAGTGGTGTCAACAGCACGGAGTCAACACGATCAGCTGGACATTTGATCCGCTCATTGCCCGCAACGCCTACTTCAACCTAGCCAAGTTGGGGGCCATCGGAACGGCCTATCTGACTGACCACTACGGAGAGATGGCCGACGGCATCAACGCGGGACAGGGGTCAGACCGACTGCTGGCCCGGTGGGACGTGGGCGCGACTCGGGCACCCACACGGCCGGCCCTTCCGGCTGACCCCCCGATCGTGGTCCTGGATCGTGACACCGCAGGGGAACCGGTGGCGACGGATGTCAATGGATCACCTCACGAGGTTCTTGCCATTGCCGCCCCGGCCGACATTCTGCGGCTGCGGCGCAGAAACCCCTCGCTAGCGCATCGTTGGAGGAGGGCCGTCCGCGACCACCTCATCCCACTGATGGCCGCCGGTTACCAGGCCACCGGGATGACGCGAGACGGGTATTACCTGCTGACACGCACAGCCACCCACGGCCCCGCGGGTGCTCCATGAAACTGCAGGCTCTGCACCTCCACCGGGTCAACATCCCGCTGGTCAGTCCGTTCCGGACGTCATTTGGCACCCAGACCAGCCGCGACACCGTCCTTGTCAAGGCCGTGACCGATGAGGGTGAGGGGTGGGGCGAGATCGTCACCATGCCCTGGCCTTTGTACTCCTCGGAGAGCACTGATCTGGTCATCCCGCTAATCACCGCTCACCTGGCACCCCGACTGTTCGCCCATGGCGACCTCGGTCCCCACGACGTATCCCGAGTCCTGGCACCGGTCCAGGGACATCGCATGTCAAAGGCCGGGGTCGAGGCGGCGCTCCTGGACGCACATCTACGGGTGATCGGCCAGTCCTTTGCAGCGTTCCTGGGTGCCTCCCGAACCACCATTCCCTGCGGAGTGTCGGTCGGGATACACGACACCATCCCCGCCCTGCTGGACCAGGTGGAGGGCTACCTGGAACAGGGCTATCAGCGGATCAAGCTGAAGATCGAACCGGGTTGGGACCTCGAACCGGTCAAGGCCGTCCGCGAGGCCTTCGGCGAGCAGGTCCCCTTGCAGGTCGACGCCAACTCCGCCTACCGGGCCGGCGACGTGGGCCTGCTGCGCCGGCTGGACGAGTTCGACCTGTTGCTGATCGAACAACCCTTTCCCGAGGAGATGATCCTGGCCCACGCCGACCTCGCACGCCAGATCACCACGCCGGTGTGCCTGGACGAGTCCGCCGTGTCGGCCCAGGTCGTCGCCGACGCGATCCGTCTGCGGGCCGTCGACATCGTCAACATCAAGCCGGGACGGGTTGGAGGGTATCTGCACGCCCGCGAGATCCACGACCTGTGTGTGGCCCACGGGGTGCCCGTATGGTGCGGCGGCATGGTGGAAACCGGTATCGGCCGCGCGGCCAACGCCGCATTGGCCGCGATGGACGGCTTCACCCTGGTCGGCGACAACTCGGGGTTCGATCGGTTCTATGCCACCGACATCGTCACCGACCCACGCCGAATGATCCAAGGGCACCTAGAGGTACCGACACAGCCAGGGATGGGCTTTGAGGTGGATGCGGAGGCGGTGGAAGCGGTCTGCGTGCAGCAGGTGACGTTGACCCCATGACCGAACTGGACTTCCTCACCGACCTGGGAGCACTTGTCGAGGTCGAGTCGAGCACCGCCGATGAGGCCGGCTGCGAGCGGGCCTTGGTGGTCCTAGGCACTCTGGTCCAACGACATGTCGGGCGGTCCGCGCAGATCGTTCGTGAGCAGGGGCGGCCCCATCTGTACCTACCGGCCGTCGGTACCGCCCGTGTCTTGCTGCTGGGTCACATCGACACGGTGTGGCCGACGGGCACCCTGGAGCATTGGCCCCTGGCCGTCCAGGGCGACAACGTCAGTGGGCCGGGTGTGTTCGACATGAAGGCCGGCCTGGTGATGGGGCTGTACGCCATGGCTCAGCTTGGGGGGCCGGCGGGGGTGGCGCTACTGGTGACCACTGATGAGGAAGTGGGATCGGTCACCTCACAAGACCTGATCCAGCGAGTGGCACGCGACGCCGACGCCGTTTTGGTCTTGGAACCTGCGGGTCCTGGTGGGGCGGTCAAGAAGGGTCGCAAGGGAGTGGGCTCATTTGAGGTGGTGATCACCGGACGTGCCGCCCACGCGGGGTTGGAGCCTGAGAAGGGGATCAACGCCCTGGTGGAACTGTCCCATCTGATTGGCCAGGTCCTGGCCCTGGCCAAACCCGGGCTGGGGACGACGGTGACACCCACCGTGGCCACGGCGGGTACCACCATGAACACCGTGCCTGCCCAGGCGCGCCTCTTGATCGATCTGCGGGCTGAGAACGTGCGGGAGATACAACGAGTTCACACCGGGTTGCACGCCTTGGCGCCGACCTTGCGCGGAGCGCGGATTCAGGTCATCGACAACGGCATGCGGCCGCCGCTGGAGGAAGCCATGTCGGCGACGCTTCTTGACCGCTACCGCGCGGTCGCCGCGCCGCTCGGTTCCACTCTTCCCGAAGCAGTGACCGTGGGCGGCGGCTCAGACGGCAACTTCACCGCCGCGATGGGCATCCCCACCCTTGACGGTCTGGGCGCCGTGGGAGATGGGGCGCACGCCGCCGGCGAGCACATCCTGCTGGGTCCCACGTTGCAGGCAACCCGGCGGCTGACTGCCCTGCTGTCCAACCTGTTGGACTCACCACCCCCCTGATGACCAACGGTCGATCTGTGGGCTGCACAGGTTCGGGCAGACTGGCCCGCATGACCTCGACGTCCATCTCCGGCGACACGATCACGCTGGGCCAGTTCCTCAAGTTGGCCAACGTCATTGAGGCCGGCGGGGCTGCCAAGGCCCTGTTGGTGCAGGAGGAGGTCCAGGTCAACGGCGATATCGAGGTACGGCGGGGACGAAAGCTCGTCCGGGGCGACGTCGTCGTGGTTGCGGGTGAGTCGTTCACCGTCTCCTGAGGAACGACTTGCAATCCGCTTGCAATCCACGACGCGCTGATTTCGCATGGCGATGCACTGGTTTCGCACAGATTGAACAGGACGGTCTGTCACATGGCCCCACATACCGTATTTGCCCTGGTCATCGGACCGCACGTCGGGCCCAACGCACACATTGACCAGGACCAGGCGGAGCTGCGACGGACTCCCTGGTCAATCCGTGGCGTTTGGGCACTCGTGGGCCGCGAGCCGGGGCTTTGTCTCACCCCCGAACACCACTCTCCCCGAGGAGTTCCGACCCCTTCGGGTGCAGGAGTACCACCAGCTGATCCAGCTCGGCGTCTTTGAGGGCACCCGTGTCGAACTGGTCGGAGGAGTCCTGGTCGAGATGAGCCCTCAGGGTCCCGAGTGCACATTCGCGTGTTCCCGCGCCTCTAACTAACCCAGCGGCCGGGCGACGTGCTCGTTGAAGCGGTCCAACAGCATCCGCATGTGCTTGCAGCGGACCTCTGCCAACCGCCGTGCGTTTGATTCCTCAACGGCCAGCGCCGTGCTGTCGATCTCCTCGGCCATCAGCTCGATCTCGGCGTCGATATCCATCTCGGGCAGGAACTGAAGCCAGACCCGTGCGGTCCGGTGGTACAGCTCGTCGTGGATTCGGCGCAGGGTCTCATTGGCAACCAGCTCAAGAATCACTTCGTGATACCGGTTGTACAGCTGTCCCAGCGCCCGCGGGTCACGCGAGACACGGATCGGTTCCAGCTCCGCGCGGATCCCCTGAAGCCGCGAGCTGACCCACGGGGGAGCTGGCAATCGCACGAAGTCGCCCATCAGCTCGGCGACCTTTAACCGCACCGCCCAGACATCGCGGATCTCCTTGCTATCGATGACCGCCACGGACGTACCGGCCCCGGGTCGCTGCACCACCAGCCGCTCGTGTTGCAGGCGGTCCAGGACCTGCCGGATTGGCGTCCGGCTGACGCCGTAGTCCGTCGCCAGTGATGTCTCGGTGAGGTGGGCACCGGGCTGGATGTCGAGCAGGCAGATCCGTTCACGGAGGTCTCGGTAGATCTGTTCGATCGTCGGTTTCGCCGTTGGCGAAGGATCCGAAGGCGTGTCGAGGATGGCCATGATGGGCCCAACGGTACCCCACCCACGATTGCATACAGCCTGGACACAGCTAGTGAACAGTTCTAGGGTCACCTTTGTACCCGACACCACAGGCAGACCACTGAGAGGCGAAATGATGATCGGATTTCGAACCGACACGAGGTGGCTGAGAGCCTTTTCGGTACTGATCGGCTTGGCCCTGCTGGCCGCAGGCTGCGCCACCGACGACACCGATCCCGACACCGCGGCAGGTGACGCCGACCAGGCAACCGCGTCCGCAGACGATCCAACCGCGTCCGCAGACGATGGTCCTGTTGCCGAGAGTGACGCGCCGGCGGGCGAGGGGCTGCTGGGTGAATTGCAGGAATCCGGCTCGATCCGCATCGGCATTGCCAACGAGGTGCCCTACGGGTTTGAAGACGAGAACGGTGACGTCACGGGCGAGGCGCCAGAGGTGGCACGAGTGGTTCTTGAGGAGCTTGGGATCACCTCTGTCGAAGCAGTCATCGTGGACTTCGGTGCGCTGATCCCGGGTTTGCAGGCCGACCGCTTCGACATGATCGCCGCAGGCATGTTCATCAACGCCGAACGGGCGCAACAGATCATCTTCTCCGACCCCGACTACTGCGTGTCCAACTCCTTCGCGGTGGCTGACGGCAATCCGATGGACATCAGCGACTTCCAGTCAATCATCGACAGCGGGGCCAAGGTGGCGGTCCTGTCCGGCGCGGTGGATGAGGGCTACGCCGTGGACTCGGGGGTTCCCGAGGACCAGATTGACCGCTACTCAGACGTCAATGCCCAATACGACGCCCTGTCGGCAGGCCGGGTTGACGCGGTCAGCGGCACCTCGTTGACGGTGAACACCCAGACCGACACGCGGTCGGGCATGGAGGCCACCGAGTCCTTCTTCCCCGTCATCGACGGCGTCGAGCAGATCGGCTGCGGTGGCTTTGGCTTCAGCGACCAGGAACTGCGTGACGCGTTCAATGAGGTGCTCAAGGAACGGCAGGCCGACGGAACGGTGGAGGAGATTGTCACCAGCTTCGGCTTTAGTACCGCCGACGTCGAGACCGCCGCTGGTCTGACGGTCGCTGACCTGACCGGCGAGTAGTCCCCGCGGACAGGCACTGTAATGGACACGCTGTTACTCAACCCCTCCGCCTACCAGCGACTGCTGGAGGGGACCGTCGTGACGCTGCAGGTGCTGACCGGTGCCGTCGTGCTGGGGACGGTCTTGTCCTTCCTGTTCGGGATCGCGCGGCTGTCCACCCGCCGTTGGGTACGGGTGGCCGCGCTGGTCTACATCGAGTTCGCCCGCGGTGTCAGCGCGATCATCCTGCTGTTCTGGATGTTCTTCGCCTTCCCGATCCTGTTCGACCTGGACGGCTGGTCGGCGATGACGTCGGGGATCCTAGCGCTGGGCATCAACATGGGTGCCTATGGCGCAGAGATCGTTCGTGGCGCCGTTCAGGCCGTGCCCCGGGGGCAGTCAGAGGCGACGGTCGCACTGAACCTGACCCCCACACAACGGCTGCGCCACGTCATCATCCCCCAGGCGATCCCCATCATCCTGCCTCCCTTCGGCAACCTGGTGATCGAAATTCTCAAGGGCACCGCACTGGTGTCGCTGATCACCCTGTCCGATCTGGCGTTTGAGGCGCAGAAGTTGCGGGTCAGCGCGATCGGTGAGGGCACCCCCGTGCTGTACCTCAACGTCCTGATCATGTACTTCATCCTGGCCCAACTGCTGATCCTTGCGTTCCGCTGGGCCGAGCGGCGGTCGGCGGCCAGTTTTGGCGAGGGCAAAGCGCCCAAGGTGTCTGACATGGCCAAGGCCACTGCAGTGCCGCGCTGATGGAGGGGTGGGACAGCGAGTTCGCACTGCAGATCCTGCCGGAGTTGTGGCGTGGCATGCTCAGCATCGTGAGGTCCACGCTGGGTGGCATCTCGATCGCCATGACCCTGGGGCTGGTCCTGGCCATCGCCCGTCGCTCCGAGATCAAACTGATCAGCTGGCCCGTTACGGCCTTCATCGAGTTCATCCGTTCAACACCGCTGCTGATCCAACTTTTCTTCATGTTCTTCGCGTTACCCAGCCTGGGGATCGTCATGTCCCCGGTGACCACCCTGGTCCTGGGTCTGGGTGTGCACTACGCCACCTACGCCTCCGAGGCCTACCGCGCGGGCATCGACGCGGTCGACAAGGGGCAGTGGGAAGCCACCGTCGCGCTGAACATGGCGCCGTGGACCACCTGGACGCGGGTCATCCTGCCCCAGGCGATCCCCAAGGTCCTGCCAGCGCTCGGAAACTTCTTCGTCGCCATGTTCAAAGATGCCCCGCTGGGCTCGACCATCAGCGTGATCGGCGTGCTGTTCGTGGCCAACGCCATCGGGGCACGCACGTTCAACTTCGTTGAACCATTCACCGTGGCCGGCCTGCTGTTCTTGGCGGTCAGCGTGCCCGCATCCATGTTCGTTCGGTATCTGGAGAAACGATACGGCTATGAGTCAGCTTGACCCCCCGACGCAGACCACCGCGCAGGCTGCCCCGGTCCGCATGCGCCAGGTCAGCCTGTCCTTTGGCGACAACCATGTCCTGCGCGAGTTGGACCTTGACGTCGCCGCCGGCGAGAAAGTCGTCATCATCGGCCCCAGCGGATCGGGCAAAACCACGATCCTCCGCGTCGTCATGACCCTCGAACGTCCCGATTCAGGGACCGTAGAGATCGACGGACAGCACCTGTACCACGAACAGAAGTCAGATCAACTGATCCCCGCCGGCGAGAAACACATCCGGTCCGTCCGCTCCTCTGTCGGCATGGTGTTCCAGCACTTCAACCTGTTCCCCCACATGAGCGCGGTGGAAAACGTGATGCTTGCGCCCATGAAGGTGCTGGGGTTGTCCAAGGAAGAGGCACACGACCGTGCCCTGACCCTGCTGAAGTCCGTGGGCATGGGAGACAGACCCAACCAGCACCCCGGGTCCCTGTCCGGCGGGCAGAAGCAGCGCGTCGCCATCGCCCGGTCCCTGGCCTTGGAACCCAGGGTCATGCTGTTTGATGAGGTCACCTCGGCCCTGGACCCCGAACTGGTCGGCGAGGTGCTGGGCGTCCTGCGCGACCTGGCCCAGTCTGGCGCCATGACGATGATGCTGGTGACCCACGAGATGGGCTTTGCCAGCGAGATGGCAGACCGCGTCCTGATGTTTGATCAGGGCAGCGTCATCGAGGACGGCCCGCCATCACAGGTCCTCAAAGCTCCGCAGCATCCCCGTACCCAGAGCTTCCTGAAGGCGGTCCTCAACCATTGAGCGCTGAGTCCGTCAAGGCCAACCCCGCCAAGGCCAACCCCACCGTGACCGACCTGCCGTTCACCATCGAGGAGTACACCGACCGCCTGTCCAAGGTCCGAACGCAAATGGACGCTCAGGGTCTGACGGTGCTGATCGCCACCGATCCCTCAAACATGTCATGGCTGACCGGTTACGACGGCTGGTCCTTCTACACCCACCAGGCGGTCGTGGTCAGCCTGGAGAACCCACCCCTGTGGTGGGGACGGTCGCAGGACGCCAACGGCGCGAAACGGACCGTGCACATGGCCCACGACCACATCGTGGGCTATCCCGACAGCTACGTGCAGACCCGCGAGCGGCATCCCCACAGCCACCTGGCACAACTGCTGGTCGAACGTGGTTATGCCACCGCCCACGTCGGGGTGGAACTGGACAACTACTACTACTCCGCGGCAGCACACCAGCATCTGACCGCCGGCCTTCCCGGTGCGACGTTCAGCGACGCGACGGGACTGGTCAACTGGCAGCGCGGGATCAAGTCCGCCCAGGAGATCGCCTACATGCGGCGCGCGGCGCGCATCGTCGAACGGATGCACCGGGTGATCCGTGACCGTGTCAAGCCGGGCCTGCGCAAGAGCGCTCTGGTCGCAGAGATCATGGCCACCGGAATCGATGGGATCGGTGGCCCCGACGGTTTCGGCGGCGATTACCCCGCCATCGTGCCGTTGCTGCCCAGCGGCACCGACGCCGCCGCCCCTCACCTGACCTGGGACGACCGGCCCTTCGAGTTGGGGACCGGCACATTCTTCGAGGTCGCCGGCTGCTACCGCCGCTACCACACCCCGCTGTCGCGCTCGGTCTACCTGGGAACCCCACCCCAGGCCCTGCGACGGGCTGAGGGGGCGCTGCTTGAGGGGTTGGAAGCGGGCCTCGAGGCTGCACGCGCCGGCAATCGGGCGTGCGACATCGCGGCCGCGCTGAACGTGCCCCTCAGTCGCGCGGGCATCGAGCGGGAGGCTCGCTGCGGGTACCCGATCGGGATCAGCTACCCACCCGACTGGGGCGAGAGGACCATCAGCCTCCGCACCAGCGACACCTCGATCCTGAAGCCCGGCATGACGTTTCACTTCATGCCGGGATTGTGGATGGATGACT
>JBPCKA010000066.1:0-3910 GCA_051004735.1 Euzebya sp.
CCCGGGCGCTGGGAGCACCGGCTGGGCGACTTGGCTGTTCAGTGCGCGGCGGTGTAGGCGTCTTGCACCTTCTTGCTGATTCGTCCCCGGTCACTGACCTGGTGACCGTTCTCGCGCGCCCATGACCTGATGGCATCGAGTTCCTCTTTGCCCTTTCCGGGCGTCTTGCCTGCCCGAGTCTGGCTCCGTCCGCCGACTCGCCGGCCGTGCTGGATGTACTTGGCCATCACCTCATCGAATTCAGCCGACTCGTCTGGGCTCACGTCGATCTCGTAGTCGACGCCTCGGTAGGTGAAGGTGTGGGTCTCCCCGCCGCCTCCAAGTTCCTCCCCACTGAGGTCAGAAACGATGAGAGTCTGAACACGCTGAGCCACGATGGCCTCCTTGACAACCAGGACGAACGGACCGGGTCACCCTAGCCGCTCTCAGGACGGTGCTTCCGGACGGCAACGCATCGCGGGCCTCCACTTGGCGTAGCGGCTCCGAGTGTTCCTATCCGGGGCCTGCCTCACGCCATGAGACGGGACAGTGGCCCCTGCGGACGCGGCCCCCCAACGTACGACCCGGCCGAGTTGCGGCGTGTCATTTTCGCCCGCGCAAGTGCGTCCTACCGCCCAGATAGGGCTACGCTCGCGATCGAGCGGATCTGCCGAGGCTCGACCGGATCTGCCGAGAGTCGGACGTTGGCGGCGCGCCTGCTCAGACAGCCGGAGATGCCGATGAGCGGGAGATTCGTCCTGCTCAGAAGGATGCTGAGAAGGCGTAGTGCGTCAGCGCCAGGTGACCCGCGCTGAGCCATGCCGCGTTTGCTCCGCCTGGCGTTCGGCGCACCTCCGCGCGTACTCGAGATTGGGTGTCGACACGCTGACAAGGGGTACTTGCCCGGCCGCAAGGCATAGTCTACTGTCTCGCTAGACATAGTAAGTCACTCGACATGATCCCGTATGGGTGCAGATGGTGGGAGAACGAGATGCGGAACCTGATCATCCTTGGCGTGGTGGGTCTGGTCGCACAGTTGGTCGATGGCTCTTTGGGCATGGGCTTCGGGGTGACGTCGTCGACGTTGCTGATCGCGGCTGGGATCGCACCCGCGTTGGCCTCGGCCTCCATCCACTTCGCCGAGGTCGGCACCACGCTGATCTCGGGCTTCTGCCACCACAAGATGGGCAACGTGGACTGGCGCACGGTCGGGATCTTGGCGGTGCCGGGGGGTGTGGGTGCTTTCTTCGGTGCCCACTTCCTGGTCAGCCTCTCAGCCGAGGTTGCCAAGCCCTGGGTGGGCGGGCTCCTGTTCTGTCTCGGCGTGTACGTGATCTGGCGTTTCCTCGTCCTCGGGGGCCGTCGGGCTGAGTTCAAGGGCAAACTCTCCGCCGCGTTCCTCATGCCAGTGGGTCTGGTCGGTGGCACCCTCGACGCCATCGGCGGAGGCGGCTGGGGCCCGGTTGGAACGACCTCGCTGCTGTCCTCTGGCAGGCTCTCGCCCCGCAAGGTGGTCGGCTCCATCTCGGCTTCGGAGTTCGTTGTCGCGCTCGGCGGCTCCCTCGGGTTCCTGATGGCGCTGGGCAGTGCCGGCATCAACGTCGGCTTCGTTGTCGCGCTGCTCGCTGGTGGCGTGGTCGCCGCTCCGCTGGCCGCCTGGCTCGTAAAGCATCTCCCGGCGCGCGTGCTGGGCGTGGCAGCCGGCGGGTTGATCCTGGTCACCAACAGCCAGACCGTGCTCGGGTCACTCGGCGCACCGGGCGTCGCAGTCGCGGTGACGGCACTGGTGCTGGCGGTGGTCTGGGTGGCCCTGATCGTGTGGGCGGTGCGTCAGGAGCGCCGTGCCCGCACCCTGGACGAAGAGCTGGCGATGCTGCCGGCATGACAGCCCGGAAGCATCGACTGACACGTGCATACGTCAACGAGTAAGTCGATGAATCTGACAAACTCGCTGCATGCGAGTCTCCACCAAGTCCGACTACGCGCTGCGGGCGCTGATCGAGCTCACGACCACCGCGGCAGCCTGGACAGTGAGCGCAGAGGAGCTCGGCCGACGACAAGACATCCCCCACGGGTTCCTCCAGGCGATCCTCGCCGACCTCCGCCGCGCAGGCGTCGTGGTAAGCCTGCGGGGCCAGTCGGGGGGATGGCGCCTGGGACGCAACCCGGAGGAGATCACGGTGGCCGACGTGAGCCGCGCCATCGACGGACCGCTGGTCAGTGTGTACGGACTCCGACCGGAAGCCGTTACTTACAACGAGAACGCCCAGGTGCTCCAGCCCGTCTGGATCGCTGCCCGCAGTGCCCTCAGAGAGGTCTTCGAGGCGGTCACCATCCGACACCTCGCCGACCGGTCGCTGCCCGAGCCCGTCCGGGCACGTACCCGCGACGAGGAAGCCTGGAGGCCCCACTGACACCCGCGCCGCTGTTCCGGGGGACACAAGACCGAACCGGCGCGGCGGCGCATCGTCCGCCTGCTGCTGGAGCACCGTCATGACCGCCGCCAACCCGCCTGAGCCCCCCGAAGGGGTGGACCCGACCGACCCCGCCCCGAACCCGGCGCCTGACCCGGACTTCGGCGACACCCGCGAGGCTAGGCGCGACGTGGTCCCGTTCCCCGAGGCGGTGCGCACCTGGTTCGCCATCTCGCTGCAGACCTTCGGCGGCCCGGCCGGACAGATCGCGGTCATGCAACGCACTCTGGTGGACGAGAAGCGCTGGATCGGCCAGAAGCGGTTCCTGCACGCACTGTCCTACTGCACGCTGCTCCCCGGCCCTGAGGCGCAACAGCTCGCGATCTACGTCGGCTGGCTCCTCAACGGCCTCAAGGGCGGTCTGGTCGCCGGCACACTGTTCGTCCTCCCCGGCATCGTCGCCCTCCTCGGCCTGTCCGCGGCCTACGTCGCCGCGGGTGACTCCACACTCCTCGAGGCACTCTTCGCAGGACTCGCCCCCGCGGTGTTGGCCATCGTCGTTCAGGCCGTCGTCCGCGTCAGCGGCCGTGCGCTCGGCCATCCCGCCCTGATCACACTCGCCATCGTGGCGTTCTTAGCACTCGCGGTCCTCGCAGTCCCGTTCCCGGCTGTCGTGGCCGCGGCCGCCGCCATCGGGTGGGGGCTCGGCCGATGGGCGCCCCACACGCTGCACATCGCGCAGGGAAACGGAGAGGACAACGGCCCCGCACCGCTGGTCCCCGACCACGTCCTCCACCACGAACGCCCCTCCCGCACGCGCACCCTCAAAGTGGTCGCCGTCGGCCTGCTGGCCTGGGGCATACCGGTCGCCGCCTTCGCCACCCTCACCGGGACACGCAGCATCTACACCGACCAGGCTCTGTTCTTCACCGGCGCCGCACTGGTCACCTTCGGCGGCGCCTACGCCGTCCTGGCCTACGTCGCGCAACGGGCCGTCGAGGTCTACGGCTGGCTGGCACCCGGCGAGATGGTCCGCGGTCTCGCGCTCGCAGAAACCACGCCCGGGCCACTCATCATGGTCGTCCAGTTCGTCGCCTTCGTCGGCGCCTACCGCGACCCCGGCAGCCTCAACCCGTGGATCGCCGCTGTCCTCGCGGCACTGCTCACTACCTGGGTCACCTTCGTGCCCTGCTTCGTGTTCGTCTTCGCTGGTGCCCCCCTACGTCGAACGACTCCACGGCAACCACGCCCTCTCCGCTGCGATGACCGGCGTACTCGCCGCCGTCGTCGGAGTGATCGCCAACCTCGCCCTCTTCTTCGCCACCCACACCCTGTTCGACCGCGTCAACACCGCCACCTGGGGACCCGTGCGGATCCTCCTCCCAGACCTAGCGAGCATCGACCCGGTCTCCTCGGTGATCGCCCTCGTCGCCGCACTCCTCCTCTTTCACTACAAGTGGCCAGTCCTACGCACCCTCGGCGCCTGCGCCATCCTCGGCCTCATCGCGGGCATGGTC
>JBPCKA010000067.1:0-11318 GCA_051004735.1 Euzebya sp.
CGGCCATGCCGGCCAGGGTGCCTTCTTCGGTGCCGCCTTCGACGGCTTCGACCAGGGCGTCGGTGTCACAGATGGTGGAGGAGTCGCCCTCATCAGCCATCGCGTCGGTCGGCTCATCGGCCATCGCGTCGGTCGGCTCGTCGGCCATCGCGTCGGTTGGCTCATCGGCCATCGCGTCGGTTGGCTCATCGGCCATCGCGTCGGTGGGGTCCGCGGCATCTGTTGCGGAGCTGGATGAGGTGTCATCCGCGGCGCAGGCGCCAGCCAGCAGGGCGAAGACGAACAGCAGCGCGAAGCCGCGAAGTTTGAAGGTAGTGCGCATCAGGATGTATCCATTCCTATTGGGGTTCGGCGGGTGAAAGCAGACTCATCCCTGTGGATGGGATTGCCGCGCTCCGGGGATTGAGGGGCACGGGGTGACTGCGTTGCTCACCAGTACTGTCCGACTTTGCGGCGGTCCAATCGCGATTTCTACTATCGTTGTCGTACGACCGGACACGTACGGGGCTCCCATCCGCAGGTCGGTCGGCGCCGAAGGCTACGGTTGACACATGCGACCCGTCTCAACCCTCTGGCTGCTGCTGCTGTGCGGAATGATTGCCACGGCCTGCAACCAGAACCCGCCCGTGAATCAGGAGAGTGCACCCTCCGTGGCAGAGACGTTCGTGGACGATCACACCGCAGACGTCCAGGAAGCGGTCACCGCGTTGCAGACAAACGTGGCGGACTGGGCGCAGGCGGACGACCTCACGGCGGCACAGGAGGCTGCCGAGGGAGCGCGCAACGTCGTGGTCGGACCGTTCGGACCCGGATATGGCGACACCACTGGTGACGGCATCATCACCGGAGAGAACTCAGAGGGATTGCTGCCCGGCCTGGATTCAGCCACCGTGCTGGACCATGCGGGCTTGGTCCAGGCCGCACCGACGAATGACTGCATCGACGCCGATGTCCTGGGCGGCAGTTGGCAGGACCCACAGCAGCGCTGGGACGTCCTGCAGAACGCGATCGATCAGTGGTCGCCCACGAACAATCCATTCCCCAGCCTGCCCAGCCATCTGCAGCGGATCGTGGGCTGGGCAACGCTGACGCTTGAGAGCCAGGATCTTGATCAGGCCCATGAGTTTGCCGGTCACGCACAGCTCCATGTGGACGTGACCACCGCCGCGTATGCCTGCAACTGATGGCCTTGCATGTGCATCTCCCGCTACTTGCGCTGGTCGACCAGACGTTGCGCCTTGCCGGCGGAACGTGGAACACCTCCCTGTCCCCGCACGTCGACCTGAACCGTCACGCCGATCCGGTCCTTGATCATGGCCGCCGCTCAGCGAGGTGAAGACCAACTCTCCGTGCTGACCGTCCGGCACAACCTCACCGGACTGCGGGTCGATCACCTCGGAGTAGAAGTGGTCCTCCCAGATGTGCAGCCCGTCCTTGGTGTTCACGCACTCCTGTGAGACGCCCGGACCGATGACTTCACTCAGCCCGTAGATGTCCACCGCGTGCATGTCCAGGGCCTCCTCCACCTCCTGCCGCATCGACTGGGTCCATGGCTCGGCACCGAAGATCTCCACCTCAGGCTGGTGGCACGGGGATCCACGCCGACCCGGCGCATCTCACTGGGACAGGTCCTGCAGACTGTGGCAGTCCTCAGGGGTGACACCAGCGTCATCGAACGCCTGTCGATAGTGGCTGACGTTGGCATAGGCATGGGTCAGAGTCGAGCGCATCCGCGCCAACTGCAGCTCTTGGAGATGCTGCTGTGATGCCGTCTCGATGTCCTCCAGCGAGGCGGGATCGGGTGTCAGATCGATCATGTGTTCATACTTTCTCAGAGGTTCGGCGCTGAGCCACATTCAGTGGACAAGACCCGACAGCCATCTGCGCCGAACCTATCCCGCACGCGTGCAATGATCGCCACCGAACGCGCACCTTGCGGTGGGCGCAGCATGAGGGAGTCGAGACGACATGAAACTGCAGAGCTATGCACAGGGGCAGTGGCAACCAGGTTCAGGCGAACAGGTCCACATGCGAGACGCCGCCACCGGCGAGGTAGTGGCCACCGCGTCCTCGAAGGGGCTGGATTTCGAGGGAATCCTGCATCACGCCAGAACTGTCGGCGGTCCGGCCCTGCGTGCCATGACCGTGCACCAGCGTGCCGTGGCCGTGAAGGAGATGGCCGCCGACCTGATGGCAAACAGGGAGGAGTTCGCTGCACTGTCCTTCGCGACGGGTGCAACGCTCAGGGACCGACAGTTCGACCTCGAGGGCGGGATCGCCACAGCCCGCGCCCTGTCCTCCACTGCACGACGCAGCCTGCCCAACAGCCACCTCATCCATGACGGCCCGCCCGAGGTGCTCAGCCGGGACGGGTCCTTCATCGGCCAACATATCTATTCCCCCCGCCATGGCGTCGTCATCCAGATCAACGCCTACAACTTTCCGGTGTGGGGGATGCTTGAGAAACTGGCACCGGCGCTGATCGCCGGAGTCCCCTCCGTCGTCAAACCTGCACCTCAGACGGCATACCTCACCGCGGCGATCGTGCGCCGCATCATCCAGGTCGGACATCTGCCACCGGGGGCCCTACAACTGATCGTGGGTGATCCCGGCGAACTGCTTGATCACGTCACCAGCCAGGATGTCGTGGCCTTCACAGGCTCCGCGGCAACAGCACAGGCGTTGAAATCCCACCCCCGGATACTGCAGCAGGGCACCGCGTTCAACGCCGAGCAGGACTCGCTGAACTGCGCAATCCTCGGACCGGACGCTACCCCGGGAACGGCCGAGTTCGATTTGTATGTCCGGGAGGTCGTCACCGAACTGACTGCCAAGGCCGGCCAGCGGTGCACCGCCATCCGCCGCGTTCTGGTCCCACAGGCGCATGCCGACGCGGTCAGTCAGGCCATCGTCGAAGCACTGGCTGGTGTCATCGTCGGCGACCCTCGGCGCGAGGACACCCAGGTCGGGCCCGTGGTGACGCTGGCCCAGCGTGACTCGGTCCGTCAGGCGGTCGCCACGCTGCGCAAGCACGCCGAACTGGTGGTGGGCGACCCCTCGCAGGTCGATCCCCACGGCGGGGACCCACAGGAAGGCGCGTTCTTGGCCCCGATGGTGCTGCGCGCCCGTGACCCGTGGGCGCGAGAACTCCACACGGTGGAGGCGTTCGGACCTGTCACCACGATCATCCCCTTTGAAGAGCTGGACCAGGCGGTGGCGTTGGCAAATGCCGGTGACGGCAGCCTGGTCGGGTCGCTGTTCACCAACGATCGTTCAGTGGCCGCCCGCGTGGTAGCCGGGGTCGCGTCGCATCACGGTCGGGTGCACATGGTCAACGCAGCCGTGGCGAAGGCACAGACGGGCCATGGCTCCCCCATGCCCAACATGGTCCATGGTGGCCCCGGGCGGGCTGGTGGGGGCGAGGAGTTGGGTGGGGTCCGAGGGGTGCTGCACTTCATGCAGCGCACGGCTCTGCAGGGCCCTCCTGCACTGATCACCGCCGCGACACAGACCTGGCTGCCCGGCGCGGACTCACTCATCACCGAGATCCACCCCATGGCAAAGCACCTGGAGCAGATCCAGATCGGCGACCAGGTCGTGGTCGGTCCTCGCCCGGTCACCCTGGAGGACATCGAAGCCTTCGCGCAGTCGACGGGCGATCATTTCTATGCCCACATGGATGCACAGGCGGTTGCCGACCATCCCTTCTTCGAGGGGCGCGTCGCTCACGGCTACCTGCTGCTGTCCTACGCCGCGGGGATGTTCGTGTATGCGCCCAAGGGGCCACTCCTGGCCAACCAGGGACTGAACGACCTGCACTTCGGTGTGCCGGTCTACCCGGGTGATGAGATGACGGTGACCCTGACCGTGAAGCAGAAGAGTCCGCGCACCGACCAGCCCTACGGCGAGGTCAAGTGGGACACCCGGATCACCAACCAGAAGGGCGAGGAGGTCGCGACCTACGAGTTGCTGACCGTGGTGGCCAAAGGCGGCTAAACGGGGCCTGGCCGTCGGGGCCCAGCAGGAGGCGCATCCTGGTGTCCAGGCGATCCAGGGTCTACTTCACACAGGCGGGCACCGTGCTTATGCCCCTGGTCGACGGCCCGCCGGACTCGGCCTACTACGAGGTCAGAATCCCGATAGGCGCGGAATGAGGTCTCATCGGCCCATTCCTCCACCAGCACCACTCGATGGTCGTCGGAGACGTCAACTGCGACATCGAATCGTTCACAGCATGCGATGCACTCGTAATAGTTACGTACGTAACCCATAGCGCATATGTCCAGCGATCGCAGGCTCATGTGACCGCTATCGTGTCCATCTTTCAATTCGGTCATCCAACAGTTGGAGTCGCCACGAAGATCCTGATGGTGTGCCTGGGAAACATCTGCCGCTCACCCGTGGCCGAGGCCGCCCTGCGCCATGCGGCTGAACAAGCCGGTATCCCTCTTGAGGTCGATTCGGCGGGAACCGCCGCCTACCACCTGGGCAAGCCAGCCGACCCTCGGATGCATGCCGCGGCCACGGCAGCCGGATTGACCTTGACCTCCATTGCGAGACAGGTCACCGCAATCGACTTCGACCGTTTCGATCTGATCGTTGCCATGGACGCTGACAACCTGAACGAACTGCGTTCTGCTGCTCCCACACCGGCGTCTCGGGAGAAGGTCGTGCTGCTGCGCGACTACACCGACACACCGGGACGCGACGTCCCTGACCCCTACTACGGTGGTCCCGAGGGGTTCGATGAGGTGGTCCAGATCGTGACAGCCGGTGCAGCAGGACTGCTGGCTGCCCTGCAATCAGGTGGCTGACGCAGCCAGGAAATGGTGCCCCACCGCGGTCAGTGGGTAGCCTCAGCCCCCAGCCGCCCGCCTCAACAACCCCGCCTTTACAGCACCGCCTCAACACCACAGGAAGAGACCGCCATGACCTACCGCGCCCCCGTCAAGGACATGATGTTCGTTCTGGAGCACGTGGCCGGTCTGGATGACATCCACGCCATGCAGGATTTCGCCCATGCCGACCCCGAACTGGTCGAAGGTCTGCTCAGCGAATGTCGGCGTTTCTGCACCGAGGTGATGGCTCCGACCAACGTCGACGGTGACACCCAGCACACGGTCCTGCGGGATGGTGAGGTGGTGACCCCAGATTCCTTCAAAGGGGCCTACAAGTCCTACGTGCAGTCGGGGTGGGGCGCCCTGCAGTTCCCCGAGGAATTCGGAGGCGGAAACTTCCCTCTGGCGGTCGCCACAGCGGCCAAGGAGATGTTCACCGCAGCGAACATGGCCTTCAGTCTGGCGCCGATGCTGACGACCGGGGCAGTCGTTGACCTGCTGGCCCATGGTGATGACTACCTGCAGCAGACCTTCTTGCCCAAGATGGTGACCGGCGAATGGACGGGGACCATGAACCTGTCCGAACCACAGGCCGGCTCGGATGTCGGCGCCCTGAGAACCAACGCCGAACCGAACTCCGACGGCACCTATGCGGTGACGGGGACCAAAATCTGGATCACCTGGGGCGAGCACGACCTGACCGAGAACATCTGCCACCTGGTGCTGGCCCGCCTGCCTGACGCACCCGCGGGCACGAGTGGTATCTCGCTGTTCCTGGTCCCCAAGCACCTCGTCAACGACGACGGGTCCTTGGGACAGCGCAATGCCGTCCAGGTCGTCTCCATCGAGGGAAAGTTGGGCATCCACGCCTCTCCCACCTGTGTCATGGAGTACGACCACGCCGTGGGCTACCTGATCGGTGAGCCCAACAAGGGCATGCGTCAGATGTTCACCATGATGAACGACGCCCGTCTGGGAGTCGGGGTTCAGGGCCTCGCCATCGCCGACCGGGCCTATCAGGACGCCGTGGACTATGCGATCGAGCGCCGCCAGGGCAAAGCACCCGAGGACGAGGACCTGAGCGCCGGCCAGTCACGCATCGTGTCCCACCCCGACGTGCGACGAATGTTGCTGACCATGCGATCCCAGATCGAGGCGATGCGGGCACTGACCTACCGCAACGCCGCCGCGATCGACTTCGCCCACCACTCCCCTGACCTCGACAAAGCCGAGTACGAGCGGAAATTGGCAGACTTGCTCACCCCACTGTCCAAGGCCTGGTCCACCGACCTGGGGGTTGAGTTGACCTCGATCGCCATCCAAGTCTTCGGCGGCATGGGCTACGTCGAGGAAACCGGCGTCGCACGCCACTTCCGCGACTCCCGCATCGCCCCGATCTATGAGGGCACCAACGGCATCCAGGCGATGGACCTGCTGGGCCGCAAGCTCCCGATGGACGGCGGGGCGTTCGTCAAGGGCTTCATCGGCCACATGAGGGAACTGTCCGCGTCACTGATGGATGAGGCCTTCGGAACCATGGGAAGCCAACTCTCCAGATCCCTCGACACGCTGGAGGAGGCCGTCACCTGGCTGACCGCCAACCGCACCGACTTCGCGGCAACATTCGGTGGGGCAACGCCATTCCTGCGCATGTTCGCCACGACCGTGGCCGGCTATCTGACGGCGGTCGGTGCCATCGCCGCAAAGGACAAGATTGATGAGGGCGAGGACGACCCCTTCTACGCCGACAAGCTCACCACTGCCCGGTTCTACTGCGGCAACATCCTGCCGACCGTTCACGGTCTGCTGGACGCGGTCACCGCCGGCGCTGAGGATCTGTACGCCATCGACGCAGACCGGTTGCAGAGCGCATGAGGACACCACTGGACCGCAATGCGCTCACGGGGGGTCTGGGGGCGCCAGCCCCCAGGAGACAGAGCGCATGAGGACACCCTTTGGTGTGTCGGTGGGTACACCCACCGGGTGCACCCACCGACACACATACGAGAGACGCACCACATGATTCTCGTCAACACCGAAACGATTCCCGGGCATTCGATCGTGGCACTGCGCGGTTTGGTGCAGGGCAACACCATCCGTGCCAAGAACATCGGTCGCGACATCGGGGCCGGCCTGAAGAACCTGGTCGGTGGGGAGCTCAAGGCCTACACCGAGCTGATGACCGAAGCCCGCACACAAGCCGTGCACCGAATGGTCGATCAGGCACAGCAACTCGGCGCCAACGCCGTGGTCAACGTCCGTTTCACCACCAGCCAGGTAGCTGGCGGAGCGGCCGAGTTGTATGCCTACGGGACTGCGGTCACGGTCCAGCCGGACAGCGGTCCTCCACCGCAGGGGTTGCCGCCTGAGCAGCCGCAGTGGAACACCTGAGCCCATGCTGGATCTGGTCCTGCGGGTCGGCGTTCCCCTGTCCCTGTTGCTGGTCGGCTACGTCATCGGCACGATTCTGGAGCAACGTCACCTACGAGAGTTGACCCAGCGGGAGGCGGCCATGGCCCACGTCCTCGTCACCAATCTTCGCCGGCTGCCACCAGGGATGTCGGCCACTGCCGGCACGTTGGTCAGCGGCAATGTCGTGGTGGCCACCGACTACTTCAAGCGATTCCTTGCCGGCCTGCGAAACCTGGTCGGCGGAGAGATCAAGACCTACCGCCGGGTCATGGATCGTGGGCGCCGGGAAGCCCGTCTGCGGATGGTCGAGGAGGCCAGCCGACTGGGGGCCCAAACCGTCATCAACGTGCGATACCTGACCTCAACGGTTGCCAACGACGCCGCTGAGATCATCTGCTATGGCACGGCGATTCGCTGAGCCAGCAGGAACCCCCAGCCCTACGACTCGGAGGACCCGCCGTCCTGGCCGGTGTCATTGGTGATGGGATCATCATCGGGACACAGCTCAACCGGTTGCGGGTGACTACTTCTTCACAATGGCAGAGACGTCTGGTTGGCATCGGCCGGTGCGGACCAGACCCTGAGTTGCTCACGCTGTGTGAGCGCATTATCACGCTCAGGTGGCTGCGGTCATGCCTCGCAGTTCACGCTTCAATTCGCTGATCTCGTCACGGAGCCTGGCGGCGTACTCGAAGCGCAGATCGGCTGCCGCCTGGTGCATCTCATCGGACAGCGTCTGGATCAGGGTCGCCAGTTCATCAGACGGCAGGTCACTGAAGTCTGGGAATTCAAGTCCCCCGCGGCCCTCACGTCGCGACGGATCCGCGGCCTGGTAGGGCATCCCCGCCTCTGCGGCCCTTGCCATCTGGATGATGTCACCCACGCGCTTGCGGATGGTCTGGGGGTCGATGCCGTTCTCGGTGTTGAACTTCATCTGTAGTTCGCGCCGACGGTTGGTCTCGCTGATCGCAAACCGCATGGAGTCGGTGATGTTGTCCGCGTACATGACCACGGTGCCGTTGATGTTTCGTGCCGCGCGGCCGATGGTTTGCACCAGGGAGGTCTGTGACCGCAGGAAGCCTTCCTTGTCCGCATCGAGGATCGCGACCAGTGCCACCTCGGGCAGGTCCAACCCCTCCCGTAGCAGGTTGATGCCGATCAGGGCGTCGAAGTGGCCCAGACGTAGATCGCGTAGGATCTCGACCCGTTCCACAGTGTTGATCTCTGAGTGCAGATACCGCACCTTCAGTCCGGCCTCCAACAGGTAGTCGGTCAGGTCCTCGCTCATCTTCTTGGTCAGCGTGGTCACCAGGACGCGCTCGTCACGCTCCGCATGCGCCCGGATCTCGGTGATGAGGTCGTCGATCTGTCCCTTCGTTGGACGCAGTTGGACCTCGGGGTCGATCAGGCCTGTCGGACGGATGAGTTGTTCGACGATCGTTGAACTGACCCGGCGTTCGAACGGGCCCGGTGTGGCCGAGACGTGGATGGTCTGCCGGACCTTCTTACGGAACTCCTCGAACTTCAGGGGTCGGTTATCCAGGGCACTGGGCAGGCGGAACCCGTGTGCGACCAGCGTGTCCTTGCGGGACCGGTCCCCCTCATACATGCCGCCGATCTGCGGGATGGTCACGTGTGACTCGTCGGCGATCAGCAGAAAGTCGTCGGGGAAGTAGTCGATCAGGGTGTAGGGCGTCTCGCCCGGCGTACGGCCGTCCAGATGTCGGGAGTAGTTCTCGATCCCCGAGCACATCCCGATCTCCCGCAACATCTCAAGGTCATAGTTGGTGCGCATCCGCAGACGCTGGGCTTCAAGCAGCTTGTTTTGCGACTCCAACTCCTCCAGTCGGTGGACGAGTTCCTCCTGGATCGTGCCCACGGCCCGCTGAAGGTTTTCGCCACCGGTGATGTAGTGGCTGTTGGGGAAGATGTTGACCCGGTCGAACTCGCCGATGAGTTCGCCGGTCAGCGGTGCCAGCCGGGTGATGCGGTCGACGGTATCGCCGAAGAACTCAAGCCTCCACGCCGTCTCACCATCTGAGGGGAAGATCTCAAGAGTGTCACCGCGCACCCGGAACTTGCCCCGGATGAAGTTCAACTCGTTGCGCTCGTACTGCAGACCGACCAGGCGTCTGATGACCGCGTCCAGATCCACCTGCTGACCTTCGGTCAACATCAGATGGTGTTTCTCGTACTGCTCGGGCGAGCCCAGTCCGTAGATGCACGAGACCGACGCCACGATCAGCACGTCGCGACGCGTCATCAGCGTCATCGTTGCCTCATGCCGCAACCGCTCGATCTCATCGTTGATCGACGAGTCCTTCTCGATGTAGGTATCGGAGGAGGGGACGTAGGCCTCGGGTTGGTAGTAGTCGTAGTAGCTGACGAAGTACTCGACCGCGTTGTGCGGGAAGAACTCCCGAAACTCGTTGGCCAGTTGCGCCGCCAACGTCTTGTTCGGCGCCATCACCAGGGTCGGGCGCTGCACCTCGGCGATGATGTTGGCCATCGTGAAGGTCTTGCCCGACCCGGTCACGCCCAGCAGGCAGACGTCCTCCTCGCCCCGCGCCATGGCCTGGGCGACCCCAGTTATCGCGCGGGGCTGGTCGCCCGCCGGCTGGTAATCGCTGACGATCTGAAAACGGCCATCTACAGGCTGCGTCATAGGATGACCGAGTCTAGGTGGCCCCTGTGACATCACCCATTGACGGACGAGCAAGGACGCGCGCATGCCCGCTGAGAACATCACCACCCATGTCGAGGGGCACGTGCTACAGATCGGGGTCAACCGACCCGAGAAGCGAAATGCGTTCGATCGGGGCATGAACACCGCGTTGGCCCAGGCCTATGACCGGCTGTCCACCTCCCCAGACCTGCGAGTCGGCGTGTTGTTCGCGGAGGGGGATCATTTCTCCGCCGGTCTTGACCTTGCCGACGTCGGACCCGCCGTCGCTGCCGGCGAGCCGTTCGTGCCCGAGGGCATGACCGACCCGTACGGGGTGTGGGGTCCCGCGTGCGCCAAGCCGGTGGTGATGGCCATCCAGGGCCTTGCCTTCACCCTGACCATCGAGTTGGCTCTGGCGGCCGACATCGTCGTTGCCGCCGACGATGTTCGCTTCGCCCAACTGGAGATCGCCCGGGGAATTGTCCCCTTCGGTGGCGCCACCGTCCGCGCCGCGGCACAACTGGGTTGGGGTAATGCGATGCGGTTCCTGCTGACAGCCGAGGAGTTCGGTGCCGAGCAGGCCCACCGGATCGGGCTGGCCCAGGAGGTTGTTCCCGCCGGCCAGCAGCACCAGCGTGCCACCGAGATCGCACAGCTGATCGCTGCACAGGCACCGCTGGGTGTCCAGGCCACCCTGCGGCAGGCACGGTTGGCCCGTGACGTCGGCATGGAGGCAGCCGTTGCCGACATGCGTTCCTCGCTGCAGGCGATCATGACGTCGCAGGATGCGGCCGAGGGCTTGCAGTCCTTCGTGCAGCGACGTCCTGGTCGCTACACCGGTCAGTGAATCGGGCGGGATGGGCGGCCGCTGGGGCGTTGCCGGTGTCCGCCATTGCTGTCGCGGGCCTGGCCACCTCACCGCTGCGGCCAACCGGTGTCAGCGTTGCCGTCGCGATCCTGGTACTGCTGCTACCTCTGTGCGGCCTGATCGGTGCCTGGCTTGGCCTGCGGGTCGGCCAGCAACCCGATCGCCGGACGGCGGGAATGCTGGCAGCGCCGGCTGCGCCGGTCCTGACCCTCACCATCCTGTTCCTGCTGCACACCGCGGGGATCCCCCGAAACCCTGGTGCAGTTCAGCTGACGGCGCTGGTGGCGGGCGTGGTCAGTGCGGCCGCTCTGGGAGCCCGCTTCAGCGGGAGGATCGATGACGACGACCGCTGAGGTGTCAATGGGAGGGTCCCCGCCCCGTCCCCGTGCAGTCCCAGTCCCAACTTCCGAGGCAGACCGGGCCCTGTCGCGCCTGCGACGTGCCGGTCGTTTTCGGGCGCGGGCGGGGGCCTACGCGGGTATGTTGGCGGTCGCACCCTAGCGCACCAACCCGCAGCGGCGCAGACACCCAAGCA
>JBPCKA010000068.1:0-3853 GCA_051004735.1 Euzebya sp.
CGCGCCGAGGCCGAGGCCGCGGCGAGCGGCGAGTACAACCCGTTGCTCGGCGAGCAGGGAGCCGCGGACGGCGATGGCGCCGGCCTGTCGGCCAACCCCTTCCTGGATGCCGACGAGGCCAACGACGGGGACGACGAAGTGCCTGCGCTCGAAGAGGTCGCCTCGCTCGACGAGGCGGAGCAGACTCCCGCCTAGCGACCAGCCGCTTCAGCTTGCGCCATTTGCGGCAGATGGCGACGCATGGTTCTGCCACGGGCCACGGATTGTGTCGTCTCCCGCGCCGGCGTGTCGGATCTACCCACTCATGACGGATAAACGCGCAAGGGGTAACCGGCAGTCGACGGACAGAGGTTTACAGCAGGTCGGTTGGTATCTAGGATCACCGTCAGTCACCAACCGGATCAGGCGCTGTCCGACACGGGCGTGCGCCTAGACGGGAGAGGAGGGCGCCGGACGTTGCCCGCTGTGATCCGATTAAAGGGGCGATAATTTCGTGGTCGACGAGTTGGAGAGGGACTTCACCAAACGCGCGCTGATCACGGGCATAACCGGTCAGGACGGTTCGTACCTGGCGGAGCTCCTCTTGGAGAAGGGTTACGAGGTCCACGGAGTCATCCGCCGCTCGAGTAACTTCGCCACGAGCCGGATCGACCACCTGTACACCGACCCCCGCGACAACCCGGACACTCGCTTCTTTCTGCACCACGGCGATCTGCTCGACGCGTCGTCACTGGGTCACATTCTGCGCCAGGTGAGGCCTGACGAGGTCTATAACTTGGCCGCCCAGAGTCACGTCAAGGTCAGCTTCGAGCAGCCCGAATACACGGCGGATGCCGTGGCGATGGGCACCCTGCGCCTGCTCGAGGCTGTCCGCTACGCCGACTGGCCGATCCGGATGTATCAGGCCAGCAGCAGCGAGATGTACGGCCAGGTCGTCGAGTCGCCGCAGGACGAATCGACCCCATTTCGGCCTCGCAGCCCGTACGCCGCGGCGAAGGTCTTCGCCCATTGGCTGACAGTTCAGTATCGCGAGGGGTATGACGTCTTCGCCTGCAACGGTATCCTGTTCAACCACGAATCGCCAAGGCGCGGGCCGACGTTCGTGACGCGCAAGGTCACCCGTGGGGTGGCCGCGATCCTCGCCGGGAAAGCGGACAAACTCTACCTTGGCAATCTCGACTCCAAGCGCGATTGGGGCTATGCCAAGGAGTACGTCGAAGCGATGTGGAGCATGCTCCAGCAGCCCACGCCTGATGATTTCGTAGTCGCCACCGGCGAGATGCACACCGTGCGAGAATTCGTCGAGGCCGCGTTCTCGCTGGCGGGGCTTAACTGGCAGGATTACGTGGCATTCGATCCCCAGTACACACGCCCGAACGAGGTAGACGAGTTGCAGGGCAACGCGGGCAAGGCGGCGCGCGTCCTCGGATGGCGGCCGAAGACCAGCTTCCGGGACTTGGTGGCCCTGATGCTCGAGGCCGACTTGCGCGATGCGGGTGTCAACGACGTCACAGTCCGCAAGCCAGCCGTCGCGGACATCGCCTGAACGCATGACAGATATCGACTGGCCCACGACGCGGGTGATGGTCACTGGGGGAGCCGGTTTCCTTGGCAAGCAGGTCGTTGCGCAGCTGAGCGAACGCGGCGCTCGGGACATCTTCGTGCCGAGGGGCGCTGACTACGATCTGCGCACGCATGAGGGCGTGGTGCGGGCCCTGGCGGACAGCCGCCCGGACCTGGTCATCCATCTGGCAGCGGTCGTCGGCGGCATCGGCGCCAACCGCGAGAACCCCGGCCGCTTCTTCTACGACAACGCGATCATGGGCATCCAACTGATGGAGCAGTCCCGGCTGACCGGCGTCAAGAAGTTCGTGACGGTCGGGAGCGTATGCTGCTACCCCAAGTTCACGCCGGTACCGTTCAGGGAGGAAGACCTCTGGAATGGCTACCCGGAGGAGACCAACGCGCCCTACGGCCTGGCCAAGAAGATGCTGCTCGTCCAGTCGCAGGCCTACCGGCAGCAGTACGGCTTCAACGCAATCTACCTGATCCCGGTGAACCTCTATGGGCCCGGTGACAACTTCAATCCGGCTTCGTCCCACGTCATCCCAGCGCTGGTCAAGAAGTGCGTCGATGCACGCGAGGCTGGCGAGCCTTTGGTCGAAATCTGGGGCACGGGCGCGGCAAGCCGGGAGTTCCTCTACGTGGATGACGCGGCACGAGGAATTGCGCTGGCTGCCGAGCGGTACAACGACGCTGAACCAGTCAATCTGGGCGTCGGTCACGAGATCACCATCAAGGAGCTCGTGGAGGTCATCAAGGACCTTACTCAGTACGGAGGCGATCTGCGCTGGGATGCGACCAAGCCTGACGGGCAGCCGCGGAGGGCGTTGGATACCAGCAGGGCCCGCGAACGCTTCGGCTTCGAGGCGACTATCAGCTTCCGGGATGGACTGCACCGGACGACCGAGTGGTACGAGCGCCACCGCGTCGGACAGATGGTGCCGTCACCCGGCATCGGGGAGTTGATGTAAACACATGGTGCAGCGGGCGGCTTCCTGGAAGAGGCGGCTTGCTGGACGCCTCGGCCTGACCGTTCGTGGTGGTCGTGCGACCGTCGACTGATGTCCCCACCACAAGACGCACCACCGGCATGGCATCTGTACGTGCCCGGCAAGCGGTGGGCCGAGGCACGAGACCTCGCCCGAACGATGCTGCTCGTCGTGGGCCTCACCCTATGCACTATGGGTGAGACTTGAACGGGTTGGCCCGCGACGACGCAGATTTCCCCGTCCACAGCCAGGCGACCGTGCCGTTCGTAGCCCGGATTCGGGGCCGGCACCTCTTCGTCCTTGACATGCTTGCCGTGGTAGCCATCTCCTACCTGGCGATCGGTCTGCGTTTCGAGCGAATCCCGGAGCTGGCCCTGGTGGTCCCCTGGTGGCCAGCCCTCGCGATGCTGCTCGTCCTGCGCGCCTTCAGCAACATCTCGTTCGGCCTGTCCTACCGCTCCTGGCGCTACGCCAGCCTGCCCGACGTCCTGATCATCCTGACCGCTGTCGCCTTTGGCTCAGGCGCGACCTTTCGGATGTTCTACGGGATCACCGGCCTCCTCAATGCGGCCTGGGCACAAGGTCTCCCCCATCGTTCTGGATCCTCGAAGCCGGCATGTCTGCGATGGTGTTCGGGGGCCTCCGGGTCGCCCTCCGAGCGGTCTGGGATAGGCCATCGAGCCAGACGCGTCCTGGCGCCGACGCCAACCCGACACTCCTCTACGGTGCAGGTCGCGCTGGGGTCCTCATGGCCCGGTCGGCACGTCGAGATCCGGACTCGGGCCTCACCCCGGTCGGCTTCCTTGACGACGATCTCAGCCTGATCGGCAGCGTCATCGCGAGTCCGCCCGTCTTCGGCGATGTCGGCGCCCTGCCACGGGCCGTGGAGGCGACGGGCGCACAGACCTTGCTGATCACCATGCCGGGCGCGCCTGGGCCCTCCGTGCGGCGGGTGCTCGAGGCTGCTCTCGCCCTCAAGTTGCGTGTGCGCACCATCCCGCACTCGACCGCCACGGGTGGTTCGGCCGTGTGATTGAGGCGGTGAAGCGGCCCGGCGCGGATTGAGGCGGTAGCGGGCTACTCGACCCCGCTGGGTGTAACGGCCGTACTGGATGCATCCAATTGCGGCCCGCGCGCCCTTTTGCTACACTCCGCGATCGTGGCCTGAGGGCCACATGCCGTTCCCGGTGCAGGGAGATGGCGCCGCTGGTCGAACCGCCAGTGGGGCGCGTGCATCGGGCCCACCAAAGACATAGTCACAAATCAGCGTGTGCCGCGCGACGGTCCACGCGAGCCCCAGA